>CANFVU010000007.1 GCA_947450545.1 Actinomycetota bacterium | reverse complement strand
GTACAGAATCAATTTGATTTTGTACAGAATCGATGTGGATAAGCGTCATATTTAGACCAAGACGTGTCAGTGGGGTGCGGATAGACTCCCCCTTATGTCTCAGCAGATGCCATATCCCGGCGCCCCGGCACAGGCGGATTCCAGGAGCGTGTTGTCGATTCCGGCTTTTAGGAAGCTGTGGAACTCGATGGCCTTCTCCTCTTTTGGGGATTGGCTTGGATTGTTGGCCACGACTGCATTGGCGCAGGAGTTAGCGGGATCGGATTATAAGAAGGCGAACTTTTTCTCCATTCCTGCATAAATAGAACTTTGTTTTACGGTGAGTGCTGAGTGGACTCTGTTGAGGAAACAAGAATGGACTGGTCACTTCTACCGCCCTGTTTGGGGTAAAAAATAGGATGGCTTCATGTTAAAACGCGCATCGATTTCAAAGCTTGCTGTCTTTTCTTTGTTGATAGGAATTTTCCAAACGGTACTGCCCGGAGTGGGAATGGGAAGTGCGCAAGCGGCGGGAACGGTCACGAAGACGGTTGTGGTGCGCGATCACAGCGGTAATTTGATGAGTGGTGCGCTCGTTCAGATGTTGACGTATGACGCGGTTGATGAATTTTTCTCACCGGTTGTTACTACAGGTGCGAATGGTGTGGCTACATTTACCATCAGTCGATATGTGAATTGGATGCAACTTCAGGTCACGCCACCTTCAGGGAATATGACTGATGCTGTCGCGATGGCTGATGCAGGATTGTCAGCAGTTGCAGATGGCACGTACAACATCAATCTCAAGCAGGCGAACCTTAAAGTTGAGTTGCTTAACAACGATGGGACTGCAGCAGAGAATCACACATGGTTCTGTTTGCCATCCGTAGATCCACTTCTTGGTACTCAAAATAATGGTAACTGTTATTGGTCATTGCGAAGTGGCGCATTTGGTGTTTATTTACCAACAGCCTTGAGCACGAGCACCAGTTACTTTGCGACAATTGCTCCTGATTCACGTGCAACAAATAGTGCGACATTCGCGTGGCGCTATGGAATGAAAGTAAGCGGAGCAGCGGGATCACAAACTCCTACTTTCTATTCGGATGCCCAATTCACTTCTGTGTATTCACCAACTGGTGCTGGCATCTATCAATTTAAGTTGCGCACAAATACATTGGTTGGACATCTCAAGAACACAGATGGCACTTCATACACATTGCCTTCAGGAACGCATTACAACGTGCGCGTTGTTCGTGAAGATCCTTCAAGTGGAAACCCTGCAGCGGACCCACAAATTGCACGATCAAATTCGGGCATGACTTCCAATGGAACTTTCTATGCCTCAGTAGCGGGAAATATTGCTGGAAAGTACCAAGTTATCTTCACTCCAACGGGAAGCGGCACAAACCCGGCTTTTGTGCGCAATATTTACCAAGATTCAAGCGGAAATTGGTCACTCACACAGAGCGGTTATTCCGCAACAAAGCCATTCGAATTTAATCTTTCTAAGCCAGCCGATAGCGCTTTGCTTAAACTCAAAGTGGTGAAGAGTGGCACCTCTACTTTGGAAGCTGCGAACATTCAAGTTAATCGCAACTCAACAAAGACGGATATGGGCAATATTGCTTCCACCGACGGCAACGCTTCGTGGGAGAAGTCTGCATTTACGGACGGAACATATTCAATTTCACTTAGTCCGAATCGTGATGATGCAAGTAACTCAAACTTTACTTTGACGGTTTCTGGAAGCACTTTCACACTTAAAGATGAAGCCAATAATGTGATTGCACTTGATGGTGATGGCAGTTATCACGTTTCGCTTAATTCAGTAAATATTCCCTTTGTTGTAAGTCATCCATCTGGGATTGAACTCCAAACTCAATGGATTGATGCCCGTATGTGTATTGACCTCGGCGGTGGAAACGAAGGCAATTGTTTCTGGGGAAATTTCAATTCAGCAACACTCCAAGGTGGGATTCAAGTTCCAGACGGAACGTACAAGTTAACCCTCAGTCCATTTGGAAATTCTGATTTAGCTGCAATTTCTTATTCTGTTGTAGTTAGTGGATCTTCAGTGGTTGTCAAAGATGCATCTAATACCACTATTGCTAAAAACTCTTCCGGTTTTTATCCACTTCCAATTGGACTATCAAGTTTGAAATTTAAGATCGTCGATCCGCTAGATCCGTCTACAATGTTGACTCAATCGAATATTCAAGTGTGCCCTACTGATAACAGTTGGAACATTCAGAGTTGCTTTGACGGTGGTGGATGGACTGGTACATCGGGTGTATCTCTCAGCACCGGCAAGTATTTGATTCGAGTAAACGATCAAAGCGGTGTTTACGCACTCTCCAACTATCACCTCACATATAACGCAACCACTTCGGTAGCAACATTCCAGGAGACGGTCAATAAGGACGGCGATGTTTATCTCATCTCGCCAAAGCAGCCAAACCTGCGCCTACAGATCGTAGATCCAGCAAACTCTTCAACGCCATTGACCGCGGGGTCAGTGGATTATTGCCCAACTTCTGGGGGCAACTGTGAAGGCATGGGCTTTAACCAGCAGGGCAAAGTGAATTTCAACATGCCTCAAGGGACATATCGCTTAAATGTGCGCCCTGACAGCTCACTTGGTTTTGCAACCAAGACATATGAAGTTACCGTGAATAGTTCTGGTGTTGCTTCTATTACAGGAGTGACAGCAGAGAGTGACGGCGTTTTCAAACTTGCACCATCTGTGCCAAATGTAACCCTTAATGTGAAGACACCAACTGGTGGTGCAATCTCATTTGCAAACGGTCAATGGATTCAATCAACGCTCTTTAAGTGGAACTCTGTCAAGAATTTCTGGGATTATTCTCAAGATGGCGGCTGGTCACAAGGAGTGGTTCGTTACAACATCACAGAGGCTGGGCGATATCGCGTTTCCTTGAACCCAATCGGGTTCAATGATTATTCCCAGAGCTTCATCGAACCTTTCGATGTAACAACAGGCCCACTAAAAGTTAGTTATAACAGTAACTCACCAGCTGATTCACAAGTGATCAACGCGAATCTTGCGACGCCAAATCTCAAACTTACAGTTGTAAATCCACTCACGAGTCCCGCAACACCACTAAGTAATGGTTGGGTGACTGTTGAGATGTTTGACGATATTTATGGTGCACGTCATTGGATTCAAAACATGGATCTCAATGCAAGCAATCCAGGATTAACAAGCGCCGCTCTAGGAAATGGCCAATATCTACTAACCGTCAATCCTCCGCAAGGCGCTGCATCTATAGTAGGACTTACAACTAAGCAGTACATCGTGAAAGTTGAAGCGGGTGCAGTTACTTCGTTCACTGTTGGAAATGATCCTCAAGCCCTAGGTTCGGCAGTTTCTCAAGATAGTGGGCGTTATGTCGTATCGCCTGCTAGTGCGAATATTTCTGGACGAGTCCTTGATGCTGCGGGAGTCCCTTGGAGCAATGGAAATAACATCTGGATGAACGTCAACCTCCAGAAACTTGCTGGTGATGGAGTTAACTGGAATTGGTCCAATAACTGGGCCAACGTCAACCAAGATGGATATTTCAGCATGCGCGTAGAAGCAGCTGGAACATATCGCTTGCGTTTACAGCCGGAAGGTCGCTCGGACGTCTCGGTGACAAATACAGATTCATTCGCCGTTACAGATCCAAATACTTTGTCAAAAGATTTTGGAGAAATTCGTCTTAATGCTCCAACTTTGAAAGTTGCAGTCCAAACCGCAACTGGAAATACAAATCTCCAAAATATCGGAATTGAAATTCGTAAGAATGGTAACTGGATTGATTGGAGTGGTACTGGTTGGAGTGGAATCGGTGGAGTAAACCTCACAAGCGCTGGGACATATGATTTTGTAGTCAACCCTCCAGGAGATGGTTCAGAACCAACCGCTTCTAAGAAGATCTATTCCGTAAGTGTCACAGCAAGCGGCTCTTCATTCACAGGTGCAGTCACAGGTGTCACGCCAAATTCAAGCGGTGTTTATGTTTTGAAACTTGGCACAGCAGGACTTGTCGGAACTGTTGTTGATACAACTACACCAGGAGTTGCCGTTCGCGATGCACAAATTGTTCCTGTAGACAATTCAACTGGTCAAGAAATGTGGGATTACTCTGTTGGTTCACATGCTGACGGAAGTTGGGCAATGTCACTTCCTCAAGGATCGTATTCAATCTATGCACGCGCACCGTGGAATGTTACAAACATGGGTAACAGCGATCTCATAGGTAACGTTGTTGTCGCAGCAAATGGAAATACGAGCGTAGAAGGCGCTGCCCAAACTGCTGGTCTTACAACGTCTGCATTCAAGATTAAATTGAAGTCACCAACCTGGTCTGGCCGAGTTCTGGATCCAACGGGTGCAACTGCGCTCGCAAATGCTCGTGTCTGCCTATTCGTTAATATTTCGTCAAAGAGCCCATGGATTTGCGCGAATACAGATCAAAATGGAAATTGGGCAATGTCAGCTCCAACTGGGTACACCGTTGGGACCACAGACTTTGCCTCTGATTCGCAACTTCAAGTCGCTCCGAATGGATCAAGCAACTTCTCAATGGCCACATATCAAGGTAAATCTGCCATCGAAGGAGCAGGTTTTATGCATGGCGGTGGATCTGTCGATCTGCGTCTTGTAGCTCCAAATATCACTATCCGCGTGATGGCTAATGGATCACCAGCGAGAAATCTTTGGGTGAACCTAGATAAAGACAACTTTGGATGGATCGGTGGCTCTGGAACAGATTCCAACGGCTACGCTCGATTCAACCTTGATGGGCTTTCAGCACTTCCAGATAAGTCATTTAACGTCCGCGTTGAAGTTAATGGAAATGCTGATTACTCGAGTTCGTATGCATCACTCTTTAAGAGATATACATCGTCAGAAGTAGCAACGCTTATCGGTGCCGGCACCACATTCGCTGATTCTGTTTCACTTGCTACACCAAATGTGAAAATGGAAGTAACTGATCCAGTTAATAATTCCTTGGTCCCATACACATGGGTTGAATTATTTGATGCAACCGATAACGTTTGGATTGGCGGAGGTTCAACAGATCGCAATGGATTTGTTGCTCTTAATGCCCCAACAGCTGGTCACGTATACACCGTCACGGTTAATGCCCCTTGGAACGGAAGTACGACATCCACTCGTCATGCTTACACAGCTGTCGTTGATGGATCGAATACTTCGATTGTTGCACTGAGTGACACATTCAATGCAGCACCGGTTTCTAAGAACTCTTCTGGAATTTTCCCGGTACATCTTGCAACTCCATCTGTAACGGGTGTTGTGCAAAAGCCGGATGGATCATCTGTCGCAAATAGTTGGGTTAATCCAATTAATGCTGATACAGGCGATTGGCTTGGTAATTATGGATCTAATACCAACTCACAAGGTCAATTTGGTATGGCGCTCTCTGCTGGTAATTACCAGCTAGAAGCGAACGTTCCATGGAATGTTTCGGGATTGGCGAGAAGTGCACGTTGTTCATTGACTGTGACATCTTCAAATACGATTTCCAATGTCTCTGGATGTGCGACAAATTCAGGTGGAGTCGTGCTCGGATTACGTGCACCGAACCTCACAGTTCGTCTCGTAGATAAAGATGGACATCCAATTCAAAATGCAGGATTCGGAATTGGACTAGGTCCTTGGAATACATATGGAAATAGTGATTCCAACGGAAAAGTTTCAGTATTCGTGGATAAAGCTGCGATTAAGAGCGGTTTTGGCGGCGGATTAACAGGCACGCAAAATCTGTGGATCTGGATTGACCCACCATGGGGATCAAGTGCAGTGGTTAGAGTGAATTGTGCATCCTCGCAAGTCACTACCCCTTGCGTGAATGTTCCATCCGTTGATTTGAGTACGACATCAGATTATGTGGGTAGCGACATAAGCTCACCAATCACAATCACGATGCCAGCGCCGAATACGACTATTCAGGTGAAGAAACCTGATGACTCAAATATCGGGCAAGGTGCTTGGGTGCAGATATTCAGTGTCGTGGGCGGTAACAAGCAATGGATTGGTGGAAGCAACACTGATTCAAGTGGTGTCGCAACATTTAATATCGTTGATACTTCCACAGCATTTGCTGTTCAAGTAGATGCTCCATGGAATATGAAGAGTCAATATGCAGCGAAAACATATGATGGTGTTTCTGGTGCAGGACTTGCATTCTCAAGCGTCAACAATCAAAGTTTCAAATTGGCAGCACCAAATCTCAACTTGGTTATCAACGCAAAGAGCGGTGTGACTGATAAGTGGGGCTGGGTGAATGTTGAGCAAGTAGACATTTCTGGAAATTGGATTGGATGGGTGGGTGGCTACGGTCTCGATGATCAAGGTCGAGCAAGTCTTTCCCTTCCAGGAACTAAGTACTACAGAATTACTGCATGGCCAGGTCCAGGGAAGCCAGGCGCTCAAAGCGTTTGCTACCTACAAGCGGATTCGAGTGATTCTGTAACTGTGACAACCAATGCAAGCAATACATGTACTGGCGCTAACATGGTTGGATCAACATTGACCATGACGCTTGCTCAAGGAAATGTCATCGGAACCGTTACACATAATGGCACAGCTGTTTCAGGCGCTGTTATTTATGCACTTCCTTCAACTGAAACGTCTGATAACGATGCTGTAGCAGTTATTACATCCACAGATTCCGATGGAAACTACGGACTACAACTTGATTCCTCCATACAGTGGAAGATTAAAGTGATTCCAATTAATCCAACCGGAGCCACAGATTTGATGGTCCTGTCGGGCTACAACACGGCATTTACGCCCCCTTCGCCTGGACAAGTTGCCGTACGACAGAATCGGACGGTCTAAGGGGTAAATGAAAAAATTTATAACTTCAATTATCGCCCTAACTCTTGCAACTATTGGTCTCGCCGCGGCTTGGGCAACCATGCCCAAGCCGTCAGGGGTAACTGTCTCGAGTGCCTCGATCTCGCCTTATTCAGTCGATGCTGCTTCAGTACAAGTAAGTTTTTCAAAAGTTACTGGCGCAATTACATATTATGCAAAAGCGACCACAGGGGGAATTACAACCCAAACTTCACCGGTAGGTTGCATTGCTTCACCGTGCCAAATCAATATCGACAGCTTATCTGGCGGAGCATCGTATTCAATTTCGGTGACTGCAGTTGATAACACTGGCGCGCTTGTCGAATCCGATCCCGTTACGTTCGTTGCAAAATCTGTACCAGCTAAACCAACGATTACATCTGCAACTGCAGGCGTTGGACAAGTTGCGTTGATTTGGGGAGCTCCAACTAATACTGGCGGACTTCCACTAACAGGTTACAAAATTTCTGTTGGTGGAGTAGACACAACCATTTCAGATCCAGCTGCCACTAGTAAAACTTTTACAGGTCTTGCTGCCGGTAGTACGTTGAACTACACAATTGTTGCAATCAACAGTCTTGGAAGTTCTGCTTCTGCATCTTTTGCGACTGCTATTGTCCCATCAAAGCCATCAGCTCCTACTGCACCAACATTCTCTGCAAGCGGAACGACGCTGACTGCCACCTGGAGCGCTCCGGCAGATAATGGCAGCACAATCACTTCTTACACTGTCAGCGTTGTTAACAGTACAAATGCTGCCGGCAATGCATCAAAGTCAGTTACGGGCGGAACCACCACAACATTTACTGGAGTTATTGCAGGAACATATACAGCAACTGTCACTGCTACCAATATTGTTGGTACTTCTGATGTATCTCCAGCATCATCATCCGCAACTGTTTCAGCAGCGAGTTTGACTGCAAATACAGTGACATGGACTCCAACAACGCTAGCCAATATGGCTGTTGGATCTAACCAATCAGTATCTGCTTCTGTTGCATCAGGTGGAGTCGTCACCATCACAGTTACGAGCAATCCAGCTAATGCATGTACATACGACTCTGCGATAGGAATTATTGCGAACGCAGTGGGTACTTGTACTGTCACAGCAACATCCCCTGCTACTTCAACTTATGACGCCGCGACAGCAAATAAAACTTTCAACATCACTAAAGCAACACCAGCAATTACTTTCTCAGCAATCGCCGATAAGAATTTGCCTGGTCCATTTACAGTCTCGGCAACTACTGCGGTCTCTGGAATTACTATTAATTTCACTGCATCAGGAAATTGTTCTGTAACACAAAATACTTCAGGCACTGCAAGCATTAATCTCAGTGCCACAGGTTCTTGTACAGTGACCGCAACTTCAGTTGCTACCTCAAGTTATGCAAGTACTTCTGTATCTCGCCCATTCACAATTTTGGCTGCACTTGGTGGCGGTGGCGGAGGTGCACCTGCTCCAGTTGTCTCTGAATCTCCAACACCAACACCTTCCCCATCAACGACCCCATCGCCGGTGATGACTCCGGTCATTCGCAACTCTCCAACACCATTTGCAAATCCATCTCCAGAACCAACCGGAATTGTTTTGCCAGTTGTACCAAGTGCAACTCCTCAGCCGCTGCCTTCACCAAGTAAACCAATTCCAAGTGCATTGCCAAAGAGTTCTGGTGCGACTGTGTTGCCATCAACATCGAAGGCTTCAATTTCTGTCTCAGCGGCGAAACCTTCCACTGCTGTTTCGATAAGTGCTTCGAAGACTTTTGCCCTCACTTTGCCAGCTGTGGCTAAGGGATCAAAAGTTGTTGTGACAATTAAGGGTGCCGATGGAAAGAGTTATCAAGTCTCTTCAACGACAACTCAATCGAAAGGCAACGTGACTTTGCCAGCTTTGAAGTTTGCTAAGCCAGGCATATACAAGCTGACGATCAAGGTAGGCAATACAACCAAGACCGTCACTGTCACCGTTAAAAAGTAGCTAGAGGGCTCAAAATAGGCTGAAAATGCCCTGTTTTGAGCACCGATAGACTCCCCCTTATGTCTCAGCAGATGCCATATCCCGGCGCCCCCGCGCAGGCGGATTCCAGGAGTGTGTTGTCGATTCCGGCTTTTAGGAAGCTGTGGAACTCGATGGCCTTCTCCTCGTTTGGGGATTGGCTTGGATTGTTGGCCACGACTGCATTGGCGCAGGAGCTAGCGGGATCGGATTATAAGAAGGCGAACTTTGCTATTGCGGGTGTTTTTATTGTGCGTTTGTTGCCGGCGGTTTTCTTGGGGCCGATTGCTGGTGTGATCGCTGATCGATTTGATCGTAGGCGTTTGATGATTGTCTGCGATATTTTGCGATTTGGTTTGTATGCATCGATTCCGATTGTTGGAAATTATCTTTGGTTATATACCGCCACTGTTTTAGTGGAAGCGGTGACGTTGTTTTGGTCGCCCGCGAAGGAAGCGTCGGTGCCGAATTTGGTGCCGAAGAATAAATTGGAGTCGGCGAACCAGGTAACGTTGTTGGCGTCGTATGGAAGTGCGCCGGTGGCGTCGGTGGTCTTTGCGTTGATTGCTATTGCGGGTGCGGGGTTGAAGCACACGAAGTTCTTTACGCCGGCGGATTTGGCGTTGTATGTGGATGCGATTTCGTTTTTGTATACGGCGTGGATTGTTTATACGTTGAAGATGTTGCCAAAGGGCGCTGCGGATTCAAAGACGAAGAGTGACAATATTGGGCGAAGTTTGTTTGAGGGCTTTAAATTTGTACGGAGCAATCAAGTTATATCGGGGCTGATTTTTGGAATGCTTGGTGCGTTCTTTGCGGCGGGTGCAGTTATTGGATTGGCGCGTACTTTTGTTGGGGATCTGCAGGCGGGTGATGCTGCGTATGGAATCTTGTTTGGTGCGGTATTCCTTGGTCTTGCTTTGGGAATCTCCTTGGGACCAAAGATCTTTGGGCAATTCTCGCGTCGTCGTATTTTTGGTGCGTCGCTGACGATTTCGTCTGTTTTCTTATTGTTATTGGCACTTGTTACTAACTTGGTCTTGGCCTTGTTTATTGTGGTTGTTTTAGGGGCATTTGCGGGGCTTTCGTGGGTCACTGGCTTCACGATGTTGGGGCTTGAAGTTGAGGATGAAGTACGTGGGCGCACATTTGCTTTCGTGCAATCGTTGATTCGTATTTCGTTGGTCGGAGTTTTGGCAATCGCACCGGCTGTGGCAGCTGCGGTGGGTCGACATACATTTAAGGTTTCGAATTTCTCGGTCTCGTATAACGGTGCGGCATTTACGATGTTTGGTGCGGGAATCATTGGTGTGGTGGTGGGAGTTGTTTCTTACCGTCGCATGAAGGATCGTCCCAATGTTTCGTTGTGGTCGGATATTGCGATGGCATTTCGCGGTGAGCTCGGGGGAATAACCGGGGCGACACATTCGGGAGTCTTTATCTCTTTTGAAGGTGGTGAAGGTTCGGGTAAGTCGACGCAGTCGAAGATGTTGAAAGAGTATTTGGAATCCATTGGTGAGACTGTCGTGTTGACGCGTGAGCCTGGTGGAACTGATTTAGGTGTTGAGCTTCGCAAGATTTTGTTGGCGAATGAGACGGGACATATTTCACCGCGCGCGGAGGCGTTGATGTATGCGGCGGATCGTGCGCACCATGTGTATTCGTTGATTCGTCCGGCGTTAGATGCGGGATCGGTTGTGATTACGGATCGTTATTTGGATTCATCGATTGCATATCAAGGTGCGGGGCGTGTGTTGCAACCATCTGAGGTGGCGCGAATTAGTCGGTGGGCGACGGAGCAGTTGACTCCGACGTTGACGATTATTTTGGATCTGCCTGCCGAGGTGGGCATTGGGCGATTGACGTCGAAGGATCGTTTAGAGGAAGAGCCACTGGCGTTTCATGAGCGAGTGCGGAATGAGTTTTTGAATTTGGCGGCGGTCGATCCGGATCGATATGCGGTGATTGATGCGCAGCAGAGTGTGGAAGTGATTCATGCGGCGATTGTGGAGCGCGTTTCGGCGCTGCCGTTGTTGAAGATGAATATTGCGAAGAAGGCGAAGTAATTGTCCGTTTTTGATGCGTTAGTCGGCCAGAAGCAGGCAGTGCCTGTGATGAAGGGGGCTGCGAAAGCTGCCGCAAATGATGCGTCGGAATCACAAGAGATGACACATGCCTGGTTGTTTACGGGATTTGGTCGCGAGGAAGCTGCGTTGGCATTTGCTGCATCGTTGTTATGTCGTGATGTGGGTTGTGGTGCGTGCGCGGATTGCACAACGGTACTTGCGGGATCGCATGGCGATTTGGAATTAATTAAGACAGATGGTTTGTCAATCAAGATTGATGATGTGCGCGAACTTGTGCAACGCGCATCGTGGAGTCCATCGACTGCGAATTATCGAGTTGTGATTTTGGAGAGTGCTGAGCGATTGACCGATTCGGCAGCGAATGCGTTGTTGAAAGCAATTGAAGAGCCGGGGCTTCGGACGGTGTGGATTTTGTGTGCACCATCGGATGTTGACGTCATTGGGACGATTCGTTCGCGTGTGCGGGTGTTGGCATTTGTGGCACCAGCATCGTTGAGTGTGACAACGTCGGCAGAGATTTTGAAATTACCATTTGAAATTAAAGATGTGGCGGGGGCGTTTGCTGCAGCTGCAAAGATCGTGGAGCTTGCAAAGAGTGGCGCCGAAGCGGTTGCAGAAGAGTTAAATGATGAAGAGATTCGCAAAGCGAAAGAGGCGTGGGGCCAGCAAGGTTCGAAGTTGACGGCGGGCGGATCGAAGGCGATTAAGGAATTGGAAAAGGGACAGAAGTCTCGACAGACGCGGATGGTGCATGACACCTTGGATACGATTTTGTTGGATATTGCAGTGAAGTATCGCGATCAATTAGTGGGTGCGGGTAGCGATGCCGAGAAGACCAAAATCATTGCCAAGATTGATGCGGTGATGGATGCGCGGGCGAGATTGGCGCGAAATGCCGCGCCGTTGTTGACTCTCGAAGCTCTTATGGTGAGCCTCAGGGCCGGGGTTTAAGGCAAGGTTCCCGATTTATACGCGGGCTGGGCTGGAACTACCTGCCTCCTGCGGATTTTATGGTGGTCGGGACACCCCATTTTATGGTGCAGAATTTCCCTATGCGTTTAGACCATGTCTCTTATGCCACGACTCACGACCAGATTTCAGATGTCGTCCAGCGAATCGGTTCTCAAATCGGAACAGCCTTCGTTGATGGTGGAATTCATCCTCGTTTTGGAACACGTAACTTCACAGCGCCTCTCGTAGGTGGCCAATACATCGAAGTTGTGTGCGCACTTGATCACCCGGCTGCAGAGCAGACACCATTTGGTAAAGCTGTCTCTCAAAAAGCTAATGAGGGTGGCGGATGGTTGTCATGGGTCCTAGCGACAAAAGATATTTCACCTCTCGAATCACGAATTGGTCGCGAAGCTGTTGAAGGTCATCGCCGCCGTCCAGATGGAACAGATTTAAAGTGGAAGCAACTAGGCATCAAAGAGTTGTTGCACAATGAACAACTTCCATTCTTTATTCAATGGATGACAACAGATCACCCAAGTGCAGATGGATCAGCAAAGTCTCGAATTGAAAAGATTGTTATTGCGGGAACAAAGAACACAATCGATGAGTGGGTTGGCGGAGATGTATCAGGCCACCTCGGTGACATCGATGTTGAGTTCGTAGATCCATCAACAAATGATGGTGAACTTGGAATCGTCTCTGTGGTTCTTCAGAACCATGCAGGAGTTGTGCAGATTTCTTAAGGCTTCATTGCTTTGCAAGTTAGGCCTCAGTGGCTCAGTGGTAGAGCAGTCCACTCGTAATGGACAGGTCGCCGGTTCAATCCCGGCCTGAGGCTCCATTTGTTTGACCACTATTTACATCTATATCTTTTACTGACGAAGGTATCTTTCCCTTGTGAGAGTTAAACGCTTTGCCGTAGTCGTAGCCTTAGCCTTAATTTCAACAGCACCCGCAATAGCCGCATCAACACCCGATGAGCAGTTTGATCCATGGCCGCAGTTACAACAGGAGAACCCCGGCTTAGCTACCGGCGCAACACTCGGTGCAATTTTTGGAGATTTCGGGAATTTGGCTGGCGAGACACCTTCGTACTTGAACAAAGAAGATGTGCCACTAAGAGATGCGACGCCTTTATGCAAGAGTGAAGAGGAATGCATCGGTCACCAAGTCTCAATGGTCGCTAATCTCGGTTTCTGCCATGACGCCAATGAAAAAAACTGCATTCAGGATGTGGTCGCAACAACTTCATCCGGCGAAAAGATTGAATACAAAAATCAAAAATATTTTCCTGCCGCTCAGGAGTTGGTATTTAAGGGTAATCCTGGTGCTCAGGCGCCAAATGGAAGCACACCAAGTGTTGTGCAGTTCCCTAAAATTACAAATAGTGCCGGAACAATTGACTATGCAATAAATGTTTATGTCATTGATCGATTCACTCATAATCTAGATGGGAGTGGGTCATATTTCGACCCAGGATTTTTGGCTTCTATAAATGCAGTGGAGTTGGTCAAAGGAAGTTACACCCCACGAGTTGCACAACTAACCCCAAATGGATTTGATCCAGAAGCATTGAGCCGGAATTCTGAATGCATCGTGATGGAGATTGGAATTTGTGGCAAACCTGTCCCCATGCCACGAGACGTATCTTTTTCTTTAACGCTGCGCCTTAATCAGACCTTTTATGGATGGCTCCACGGCCGGCTAAATGGAGGAACAATTGTTAGCAAAGATGTTGGTAACCGAAACTATGTTGTAGAAATAAGCGGGAAGCCAAGCCAAGTTCCAGTAGCTATGGGAGTTGTTGCCGCTAAAGATGCACCAACAAAATTACTGCAAGATTCCTGGGGTGTTCAGTCCATTGAAGCTTTGCAAAAATACTCAAAGCCTTTTGTATCAACATTCGCACCGGTAAGAGGAACTTATACATACAACGGTTTTCTCAACTGGCTTCCATTCTTAAAAGATAAAGCCGTTGCTATGCCAACGGTGTGGTCTGTCCGAAATATTACAAAAGACCAAGCTGTTGCAACCGCAGGAGATCAAGCGCTTAAATGCCTTGTCAAAACAGCAATGGCGAGTGGAAATAATGGGATAGCTGGGTTTGTAAATACGAATGCAACTTCTTATATGTCTGGACCTCCAACGTATAACAGCGCGGATCAGTCTTTAAGTTACCAAGTAGCTGCTCCACATTTCACAACCGATGGAAGTGAATTCCAAGGACTCTATTCCTTACAGATAAGAGCTGATACGGCACGATGCATATTTAATCTCTCCGATGCCCCAGTCAAGGCGACCGTGTCCGTGACGTCATCGGATGGAATTGAACAGACTGTGGCGACCAGCGTTAACCTGAAAGATGATTTCTATTATTTCCAAGCATCAGGTTTTCATTTCTCTGCCCCAACAATCAAATTGAAATTATTCAATTCCGCTGCCGTACCGTCAGCATCACCGACGCCTACGGCTTCTACGTCGCCTTCGAAGGATGTCTCGCAGGTGAGGCCAACGGCTCCACGAAAAATCATTGTTTTCAATTGTGTGAAGGGAAAAGTCGTAAAGAAGGTCTCTGGGGTGAACCCCAAGTGTCCGTCGGGATACAAAAAGGCTTAGTAAACTCATGGCATGAACTCATCCTTGGCCAACGCACTCTCGTTGATACGAATAGTGCCTGATTTTCCTAGCCCAGGGATCATCTTTAAAGATGTCACACCAATGCTTAAGGATGCTGAAGCATTTGCATCCGTGGTGGAAGAGATCGCGTCATATTCTGAAAACTTTGAATTGGTTGCGGGAATCGAAGCGCGAGGATTCATTTTGGCAGCCGCTGTGGCGGGATATGCAGGCAAGGGTTTTGTGCCAATCCGTAAGTCGGGAAAGCTTCCTTATTTAACTCATAGCGAGTCATATGGACTTGAGTACGGGGTGGATACGTTGGAGATTCATCAGGATGCAGTCCTCAAAGGTGAACGAGTTCTTTTGTTGGATGACGTTCTTGCGACCGGTGGAACTTTGAAAGCGGCATCGAAGTTGATTGAGCGATGTGGCGGTGTGATTGATTCTGTGGCTGTCTTGCTGGAGATTCCAGGTTTGGGTGGCAAGGCGAAGTACAACAAAGAATTTCCTAACGTCGTTGTTAATACGGTCTTTCCTGAATAGATGAATCAGCTTCGACTTCAAGTTGCGATGGTGGTGGCCAGGTTGGCTGCTCTCTTGTCGCAGGTATTGCTGAAGAAGTCAGGTGAGACGATTGCTGGACGCGTACTACTGATTCTCTGCCCTAATGCCATTTCACTCTTGGCACGTGGTCGTAAAGTTATTTTGGTTTCAGCGACAAATGGAAAGACTTCTACGACTCGAGCGTTGGCCGGGTTTATGGCGACAGCGGGCAGCGTTACGACATCAAAGTCAGGATCTAACTTGTCACGTGGTGTTGCAAGTGCGTTGATGAGTAAGAGTGAATATGCAGTGCTTGAAGTAGATGAGCTGCATTTGCCCTTGGTTGCCGCTGCGAGTAATCCTGCTGCGATTTTGTTACTGAATCTCACGCGCGATCAGCTTCACCGAATGCATGAAGTAAAACGTGTGGCGGATCGATGGAAAGAGATGGCATCAAAGACAAGCGCCACGATTGTCGTGGATGTGGATGATCCGTTCTTGAATTATGTAGTGAGTGACGCCGCGAAGAGCGTGAAGGTTTCTTTTGGCGGCGCAGCAGGAAAGCACCCGGATGGAGCGGTTTGTCCTGCGTGTGGTGCGTATTTGGATTGGATTGGTGGGCTCTACTCATGTGGGTGTGGGCTGAGCAATCACTTCTCGGATAAGAAGTTTGATGGGACCAGCGCTGCTGTGAGAAATGAAATTCTTGCAAATGTGACAGCTGAATTATTTGGTGTGCCGTGGCATGAAGTGGATACATCGACGTTGGAACGTAAAGTTTCACGAAAATTTGGAAACGCTGATTGTGCGATTCGATTGACGAAGAATCCTGCGTCGTGGCGTGAAGCGCTTCGCGGGGTTTCCGGTGGTTCTGTCATTTTGATTTTGAATGCGCGCGAAGTGGATGGAATCGATACATCGTGGTTGTGGGATGTGGATTTCTCATCTTTGAGAGGCAAGCGAGTTGTGGTGACAGGTGAGCGAGGAATGGATCTCTCGTATCGCTTGCATGTGCAAGGTGTGGAAAATGAATTAGTTTCTGAATTTAGCGGGGCTATTACGAAGTTTTCTGGAGATGTTGAAGTGCTCGCGGCATATACCGCTTTTCATGGTTTGTTAGTGCGTGGGCTATGAAAATAGTTCGAATCCATAATGAGTTGCTCGGTACATATGGCGACCGAGGAAATGCAGATGTATTGGCGTATCGCGCAGGGTTGAATGGAATAAGTGCGGATGTGGTGGATATTTCTTATCGGGATGTAGTTCCTGGTGATGGTGATATTTATCTGTTAGGCGGCGCCGAAGATGCTGCACAAGTTTTATCGTGTGAAGCACTTCGCGGTTTTGATTTTAAGGATTGCGTTGTTCTTGCAGTGTGTGCTGGATTCCAGATTTTGGGGAACTCATATTTTGCAGGTGGAGTAAAACAAAATGGTTTAGGCGTGATTGATATGGAAACTGTTCCAGGTGCATCTCGATTTGTTGGAGATATCGCTATTGAATCGGATGTTGTGGGCGTGACTCTTACAGGATTTGAAAATCATGGCGGAGAAACGAATCTCGCTGGTGGAATTACACCGTTGGGAGGTGTAATTACAGGCATGGGAAATGGAACGTCAGGCGTTGATGGTGCTGTTGTAGGCAATGTGTTTGGTACATATTTACATGGCCCTGTACTTGCACGTAATCCAGAATTTGCAGATTTATTGCTTGAATGTGCGATCGGACATGCACTTCCACGCGTAAGTGATCCGATTGCTGATGAATATGCGCAGTGGCGAAGAGCCTCAATTAAGTAAGTTACAATTAGGTATTGCATTACTTGCGAGTCTTTTCTGATTTCTAGAAAATCAGTAATCGAATTCTAAATAGATGAATCGAATCGGGACACGCTTGTTCTATAAAGCAACTCTCGATTGGTACTAGTTTCATGACGTTTAAATCTTTAGGTGTTCACCCTGCTCTTATTGCCGCCTTGGCTGAAGAGGGCAAGACAGCTCCATTCCCTATTCAAAAAGCTACTTTGCCTGAAGCAATTGCAGGTCGCGATGTTCTTGGTCGTGGACAAACCGGTTCAGGAAAGACACTTGCATTCGGATTAGCAATGATGACTCGATTAGCAGGAAAGAAAGCTGCTCCTGGTCGCCCACTTGGTTTAGTACTTGCTCCAACACGCGAGCTTGCAGTCCAGATCAGTGAAGTTATTGCGCCACTTGCGCGAACAGTTGGATTGAATTCACAAGTTGTTGCAGGTGGAATGTCATACACAACTCAACAAGCTGCACTTAAGCGCGGCGTTCCAATCATTGTTGCAACTCCTGGTCGTTTAGAAGATCTCCTTAAGAAGAAGTACATGGTCTTGGACGATATTGAAATCACAATTTTGGATGAAGCTGATCAGATGGCGGATATGGGATTCCTTCCAATCGTCACACAAATTTTGAATTTAACTCCCCCAGATGGCCAACGCTTGTTGTTCTCTGCGACTTTGGATCGCGATGTGGATGCTCTTGTTCGTCGCTTCTTGAAGAACCCTGTGACACATTCTCTTGAGAACGAGAAGTCCACTGCAGGAAATATGGAGCACCACGTTTTGATCGTTGAACAACGTGATCGTGACCAGATTTTGCAACAGATCGCTGCTCGTGAAGGTCGCACGATTATGTTCGTGAAGACCAAGCATGGCGCAGACAAGCTTGCCGATAAATTGCGCGAGCAAGGTGTTGCTGCAGCTGTATTGCATGGAGGAAAGACTCAATCTCAACGCACGCGTGTGCTTGAAGGCTTCAAACTTGGACATTCCACTGCGTTGATTGCAACCGATGTAGCAGCGCGCGGTATTCACGTAGATGACGTTTCACTTGTCGTTCACGTCGATCCACCACAAGACCATAAGGATTACTTGCACCGTGCTGGTCGCACAGCGCGTGCGGGAGCATCAGGAACAGTTGTTTCAATCGGAACACATAAGCAGAAGAAAGGCATCTTTGGCCTTGCTATCCGCGCTGGTGTGAAGCTGAAGGAGACTTTTGTTCATCCGATGCATGATGATTTAGTTTCGATTACAGGCGCTCAAGAGCCATCAGGTATTCCAGTTGTTGTAAGCGAGCCTTCACCTCGTCGTAATGAACGTGGCGGCGGATCTCGTGGCCGTAGCAATGATCGTCCTCGCTCAGATCGACCACGTAGTGATCGCCCTGGAGATTTCCCAAAGCGTGGATCATCAGATCGCGCGCCAAAGAAAGAATTCTCGGATCGCCCAAAGCGCGACCGCGATGGTGGATTTACTTCACGCCAAGACCGCGAAGCTCCAAAGCGCGAATACGAGAAGAAGGTTTATACAAAACCTGATTACTCAAAACCGTTTTCTGAGAAGAAGAAGTTTGAAAAGAGCTTTGATAAGCCAGCTCGTAAATTCGAGAAGCCAGCTTTTGAAAAGCCAGTTGCAAAGAAACCTGCATTCAAAAAAGAAGAGCGCGTTTACAAGCCATTGGTGGAGAAGCGCGAAGTACTTCGCATTGTTGATGAGTCCGAGCAAAAGCGTCGCGACCGCGTCAGCAAGCCAAAGTATGTAAAGCCAGATAAGTTCAATGTTCCAAAGGGCACAAAGCCTGGTAAGCCTGGCGCTCGTAAGTTATCTCCTGCAAAAGCTGCAGTGAAGAAAGCTCGCGATAATGATCGTGCAGAGCGATTTGCAAAGAGTTCTGAAACGAGTGAGAAGAAACCGTTTCGTACCAATGCATTCGATCCCGATGTAAAGCGCGGAGGCAAAGCCGGCGTTCGTAAAAAGACGTCAAGCGGAAAAGCTGCTCCTCGCGCGAAAGCAAAGGGCGGCAAAAAAGTTGCTGCAAAGAAGCCTCGCCACAAGGCAGCTCCTAAGCGCTAAGCCGTAGAATTTCCACACCTTTTAGAGGAGTCGATATGAATAAGAAGTTAGCTGCAGTTCTCTTGGTCGCGCTTGTAGTTATCGCTGGTGCTTTCGCGCTGCTTCGCGGTGGCGACGATGAAGGTTCGGCGAAAATCGCAAAGCCATCAAGCCTTACATCGACTGCTCCAACACTAGTTGGAAAGCCATCCATTGCTGCTGCACCTGGTGGCGCTGAAGGAACATCTGGCCACGAAGCTGCTGAAGGTGCTTCAGGTACAGAAGAAGGTTAAGCCTTTTTCTTCGTAACTAATTCGTGAATTTTCGGTATTGATACCGAGATAAATGTAATCACCGTTCCAATAATTACCCATACGCTGAGCCGAGCATTTTTTGCTGGAGCAATTGCGTCAACGAGAAGTGCCGTTACAACCTGCCCTGCAACGCTAAACATAATGAAGTTGAGTACGCCGAGCTCTTTGATTGTGTAAGCAGAGATTGCAATAAAGATGAGCCCGATGATTCCACCGGTATACATCAATGGGTTGGCGGGGAATGATCCGATTTTTCCACCGAGAAATAGATTGATTGCAAGGAACACGAGAAGCAGCGCCGTGCCAGCTGCAAAGTTAAACCATGCTGTGACGAGCGGCCGTTGCACGATAACGTTGAGACGACCGTTGATTGCTTGTTGGAATGCAACGATCACACCAATGATGAGTGCAAGAACAACATAAACTGCATCGAAAGTGCCTTGCGAAAGTTTCGGTAACACTGCAATGGAAACGCCAGTGACAGTAAGCAGCGCAGTAATGATTCGCATCAATGTAATTGGTTTTTTACCGCTTGGTGAAATGCCAAGTTTGTCGACCAACAACGAGGACGAAGTTTGTCCTGCAACTAAACCAATGGTGAAGAGAGCGATACCGATAACCGGAACGCTCGAACTTTGTACGGCGAGGAAGAATGCTCCGCCAAATCCGCCGAGAACTTCCCAAAATTTAATTTGGCGATGACGGGTAGCTCGAAGAGTGCGCGTAAAAGCTTCGCGATCTTTCGGCGAGAGCGCGACGATGAGAAAGAGGAAGACCCAACCAGTGAGGTTGGAGACGAGCCCGGCCAGGATGCCGTTATTGAGGTGGACGGCCAAGCGACCATTCGCGCGGGATTGGAGCGCCGTGAGGGCGCCAACAGTGAAGGCGAGCGGCCCATACCAAGCCACAGAACGCTCATTTTCGGGCTTCTGAGGGGTTTTCACGCCTTGAGAGTAACGCCTTTGAGCGTAATTACCCCTTTGTGCCCCAATTCACCATATCTACTCTTAAGTATCACTTAACACCAAGTTAAGCGTTGGTTACTATCAGAAAACGCATTAACAAAGGAGTTCATGTGACGGTTTCTGCCATCGACGGTTTAACACTTGCCGCTCTATCAACCTGGATCGATGAGATCCACTCCCTCACCGGCGCAAAAGATGTGCGCATTTGTGATGGATCAAAAGCCGAGTGGGAGCAGCTGACTTCAGAGCTTGTTGATGCCGGAACGCTGGTTCGTTTAGAGAAGAAGCCCAATTCTTTTTGGTGCGCATCGGATCCAACAGATGTCGCTCGCGTAGAAGATCGCACATTCATTTGCTCAATCGATAAAGACGATGCTGGCCCAACAAATAATTGGATGGCGCCAGATGAGATGAAGAAGTTGATGACCGAGTTGTACAGAGGCTCAATGAAGAATCGAACAATGTATGTCATCCCATTTTGCATGGGCCCAATAAATTCTAAAGATCCAAAATTTGGTGTCCAGATTACAGATAGCGCTTACGTTGTGATTTCAATGCACATCATGACTCGCATGGGATCTGAAGTTCTCGAAGCGTTGCAAAATCGCGGTGAGTTTGTAAAGGCACTGCATTCTGTCGGAGCGCCATTGAATGATGGGCAAGTTGATGTTGCTTGGCCTTGCAATGAAACAAAATATATTTCTCAATTTCCCGAAGATCGCATGATTTGGTCTTTTGGATCCGGATACGGCGGAAACGCGCTCTTAGGTAAGAAATGTTATTCACTTCGCATCGCGTCCGTAATTGGCCGCGATGAAGGATGGCTTGCAGAACATATGTTGATTCTGAAAGTTACTACTCCTAAAAACAAAGTTCATTTTGTTGCTGCAGCCTTTCCTTCTGCTTGCGGTAAAACAAACCTAGCGATGTTGGATTCAAAACTTCCCGGTTGGAAAGTTGAAACGCTAGGCGATGACATCGCATGGATGCGCTTTGGTGATGATGGTCGCTTGTATGCGATGAATCCAGAGAATGGTTTCTTTGGCGTTGCACCTGGGACAGGATGGTCAACAAACGCTAATGCGATGCGCACAATCGAGAAGGGCAACAGCATCTTCACCAATGTTGCCCTGACCGACGATGGCGATATTTGGTGGGAAGGAATGACTGAAATTCCCCCTGCACACCTCACTGATTGGAAACATCGTGATTGGACGCCTGAAAATGGTGAGCTTTCCTCACATGCGAACTCACGTTTTTGTACGCCTGCAAGCCAATGCCCAATCATTGCTGACGAGTGGGATGACCCAGCAGGTGTTCCAATATCTGCAATTTTCTTCGGTGGTCGACGTAAGACAACCATTCCTCTCGTTGTTCAATCCCGAAATTGGGAACACGGAGTCTTTATGGGAGCGACTCTCTCATCTGAAACAACAGCTGCAGCAACTGGACAAGTTGGTGTTGTGCGACGCGATCCATTTGCGATGCTTCCCTTCATTGGTTACCACGTAGGGGATTACATCAAACATTGGTTGAGTATCGGAAAGAGAACCGAAGCATCAAAACTTCCAAAAATTTTCTATGTGAATTGGTTTCGCCGTGGAGCAGATGGACGTTTCTTATGGCCTGGCTTTGGCGAGAACATGCGCGTCATCAAATGGGCGATCGAACAAGTTGAGGGAAATACTTCAGCTGATGCAACACCATTGGGATTTGTGCCTTCACCTGGTGCTCTCGACACAGTTGGTATACCTGTCAGCGAAGCGGATGTTGCAGAAGCGAGCAGAGTACAAACTTTGGAGTGGCAGGAAGAGATTCCTCTTATCGAAGAGTGGTTTGCAACAATCGGCGAGAAACTTCCTGAGCAAATGGAGCATCAACTCAACTTGCTCAAGGCTTACATAAATATTTAATTAACGGCGCTTGTTATTGCCCCATGCATCGAGGCCAACGGCAACGAGCAGGATAAGGCCAAGAGCAATCTGGTGATAGAGCGGATCGATTCCAAGGAGATCGAAACCGTTGCCGATAAGTGCGATGAAGAGAACACCGAAAACAGTTCTCCATACAGAGCCCTGTCCGCCAGCAATTGATGTTCCACCGACGACAATTCCTGCAAGGACTGTGAACGCTAGGGTGCCACCGAGTTGAGCAGATGCACTGAGAACTCGAGACGCATCAATAATTCCAGCAAGTGCAGCAGCCATTCCGCTAATTCCAAATGCAATGATGCGGATGAGGCTTACTCGAATACCTGCGAGGCGAGCTGCTTGCGCATTACCGCCTGATGCAATCATGTATCGACCGGTTGTAGTGCGGGTGAGAAGGAAACCAAGAACAACGATTACGCCAACCATCAACCAAATTGAAGAAGAAACTCCGAGCCACGTGGATTGTGCGATTTTTCCATACTCAGGTTTCTCGGTGAGCATGATGAGATTGCCCTTTGTTATTTTGGCACCAAGACCACCGATAACGAATGACATCGCAAGAGTTGCAATCAAAGAATTGATTTTGAAAATTGCGACGATAATTCCATTAACAATTCCGACCAAAAGCCCGAGAGCTAGTCCAACAATGACAGCAGAGAGCACTGAATGCTTGATTGCATATTGCGCAGAAACGCAGCCAGCAAGTGCGTAGGTAGCACCTACTGATAGATCAATCGCACCAGAGACCAAAATAAGAGCGCCAGCCGCTGCAATAATCAGAATTGCTGATTGCTGATCGAGAATATTAAGAAGATTGGTCTTTCGTAAGAATGGCTGGCTCGTGATGGAGAGAGTGACGAAGAGAATCGCAAAAGGAAGGATGATGCCTGCGTCGCGCCATGATCGTAATGCAGGTGGAAGGTAACGATTCCAACTCTTCGCAGTATCTGTGCTCATTTTTCCCTCTTCTACTTAGTTCCTGTAAATGCTGCTTCTAAAACTGCGTGCTCTGTCATTGCGCGACCAGAAAGTTCTGAAACAATCTTGCCTCCGCGAATAACTATCACGCGATGAGCGATACCGAGGACTTCTTCTAGATCGCTAGAGATAGCAATAATTGCGAGTCCGTCAGCAGCTAATTCGGTAAGTAAGTCATAGATCGCGCGCTTTGAACCCACATCAACGCCGCGAGTTGGCTCATCAACGATGAGAACACGAGGACTGCTCATCAGTGTGCGAGCGAGCAGAACTTTCTGCTGATTGCCACCCGATAGATGAGAAACTTTTTGGCGAACGCCTGCTGATTTAACGAGAACTTTTTCAAGAATCTTTGCAACAACTTGATTCTCACGTCGTCGGGAGATGATTCCAAACTTACTCCAGCGATCAAGACTGGAGAGTGTGATGTTCTCTTTGATGCTTCGTTCAAGAAGAAGACCTAGCTCTTTGCGTGATTCTGGCAGGAGTGAGATTCCACGTTGCAACGCAGCGAGAGGATTCTTACCCGTGATGCGAACACCATTGATTTCAATGCTTCCGGAGTGAATTTTTGAATCTTTAAAAATCGCTCGCGCTAGCTCGCTACGGCCTGAACCGACAAGGCCTGCCACCCCCAGAATTTCACCAGCGCGAACTGAAAGCCACGCATTTGAAACCCCGCCAGCGCAAAGGTTATTGACGAAGAGAACTGTGGGCGCTGTGTAGTGAGGGAAAATCTTTGTTGGGTAAATCGCGCCGAGAGAACGACCCAACATCAATTCGATGAGCTCTTCTTGATTGGACTGCGCCGCGGGCATTGTTTTAACAAGGTGGCCATCGCGAAGTACAGAGATTGTGTCTGAAAGTTCAAGGACTTCCGAAAGGAAGTGAGAAACAAGAATTACTGTAGTACCGGCTTTTGATAAGTCACAAATAACTTTGTGAAGCGCTTCTGCTTCTTGTCGCGAGAGAGCAGCAGTCGGCTCATCCATAATGATGATTGATGCATTGCGACTTAGTGCGCGAAGGATTTCAATTTTCTGTTGTTCAGCAACACTGAGTGATCCAGCAACTGTGTCCGGTTCAAATTCGAAGCCAACTCGTTTTGCGAGAGCAGCGAAATCTTTGCGAAGTTTCTTTCTCTTAATGAATCCAACTTTTTTCGGTTCATCTCCGAGCAAAACATTTTCTGCGACAGTTAAACCAGGGACGATTGCGAGTTCTTGAGCGATGGTGACTATGCCGTGAGCAAGTGCTTCACGCGGTGATCGGAAGGAGACGCTCTCTCCGGAAATTTGAATCTGGCCACTATCTGGGAGCAGCAACCCTGAAATAATTTTTCCTAAAGTGGATTTGCCGGCGCCATTTTCTCCGACGAGTGAATGAACTTCACCTTGCTTTACTGTGATTGAAACATCTGTGAGAGCAGCAACTCCACCAAAACTTTTCGACACACCGACAACTGTTAAGTCGCCTGCTTGCTTCGTCATGTCTTGGTGGAGTCGCTTTCTCTAGTCCCGGTTTGTTATAAGCGTTTAACGCCTATTAACCAAGCCATTCTCCGGTGAACTTACTTGCGTTCGCCTTTGTGATAACTCCGTGATCTGGAAGTGCAGCTACAGGATTAAGAGCACCAGTGACCTTGCCGGTCTTGATTGCCTTAATAAGTGCTTGCATTCCAAGTGAACCTTCTGAAGCAGGTGCTTGAGCTACATCAGAGAACCATGTTCCAGCCTTAACGCCTGCAACTGCAGTTGCGCTTCCACCGAAACCAACGAGAAGAACTGAACCTGTGAGCTTTGCTCCATCAAGTGCTTGTACAGCGCCTTGAATTCCTTGGTCCGCAGCAACGATTACGTTGATATCTGGGTGAGCTTGAAGCATGTTCTGAACTGCGCCAAGAGCAATGCTTGGTGTGAAGAATGATTCACCTTCAGCAACTACTGAAGCCGCAGAACCAGCGATTGCATCTGAGAAGCCCTTGTTGATTGCAACGTCAAGTGTTGATGCCTTGATGCTGTAGATGTATCCAACTTTGCAAGTTGTGAGGTTCTTTGACTTACATGCAGCAATAACTTGCTGCCCAAGTTGTGTTCCGATCTTTGATGGGAAGAAGACAACGTTTGCAGAGAGACCCTTAACTTGTGATTGATCAGTTGTGTAGTCAGCGCCCAAGATCTGGTCGATATTTACAACTTTAATCTTTGCTGCAATCGCTTTTGCAACGAGTGGCGCAAGACCTGCACCGAAAATTGGTTGAGTGATAACACCCTGGTACTTGCCAGAGCTGATCACATTCTGAAGTTGTGTGTATTGAACTTTTGGATCGTTACCAGCATCAAATACTGTTACCTTCGCACCGTTTGCATCTGCAATTGCGCGAGCAGCTGCAAGCATTGGTCCGTCATAACTGTTAGCAACAGCGTATGAAAGGTAAGCAATATTGATCTGCTTTGCAGCAGCTTGTGATGCGGATGTTCCTAGGACGAGTGATCCTGCCAGGGCTAAAACTCCCAATGCAGCACTGCGTCGTAAACTGCTCTTACTTTGGATCACTTTTCCTCCTTACAATATTTGAGAGCCAATCCCTCAAATAAACGTAAGTGGATACTTCTGCAGATATGACCAGGTGTCAAGCAATACTGAACATTGTTATAAAGATGTTAACTAACGTTCCGCATGATTTCAGGTCGAACTAGTGGGAATGGCCCTCACCGAGCTTTTGGTCGAGATACTCCCAATCGCGCATGAATCGGTAGGAATGCTGGATCGGAGGTTGCGGAGATTGAGTTTCAATCCAGCGAACCAAACCATCTGTCTTATTTTGGAAACCGTGATCTGATCCCACACCACACCACAGAACATCTCCGGGAACGAATGTGTATTCCTTGCCTTCGATGAGACCAATCGTTTCGCCGTGAGTGAATGTGTAGGTCTCTTCAAATGGGTGATCATGGGGATGAGCAATAGCTGTTGGTTGGTAATCCACGATAAACATCGTGTGGAGTTTTGCATGAACACGTTGATCGACAAGCATGCGAACACCAATACCGCTGTATGCAAGCAAAGCAGTCGCCATACTTGCGGAGACAGTTGGGTCAGAAACTTTTGAACCAACAGCAAGGTTATTGAGATTCATCGATGCAGGATCAAACTTAAAAGCACGTTGGTTACGTGGATCGCGAAGATCTAATTCAACGCCAGAACCTGAAACAAGTGTTTCACCAGTGAAATATGTATCTTTGCGACGTGGACGTTCTACAGAACCTGGAGCGCTGCATTGCAACCAATGTGCACCTTCTGCTCCAGCTTTTAATGAATATGTTGTACCGATTGGAACCAATACGCAGTGGTCTGCTTTGAGTGTGACTTTCTCGCCCATCATGTAAATAGTGACTTCACCACTCAAGACATACATGCTGAATTCGTATGAATGAAGAACCGCATCTATTTGGCCATTAGGTTCAATCCAACTTGCAGAAAGGTCTGTGTGTGGAGAACCCACAGTGCGATCGACTAACTCTTGACGAGTGAAACCTTTTGAGTGACCATGAAAAACTTCTGGCTCGACAGCTTTTGACTTATCGATGCGAGTGATGAAATACATTGATCTCCCCTTACTTAATGAGCCATCCGCCGTCAACGGCGAGGTTAATTCCATTTATTCCATGATTATCAAGCAAAAATGCTGTTGCTCCGACGATTTCTTGCATCGTTACTAGTCGGCCAAGTGGAGTCCGCTCAACAACGCGTGAATTATCTTTGTCCGCCCAATACGGGCTATCTCCAATGATGCCGGGATGCACAGCATTTACGCGTGTGGGTGCGAGTTCGATTGCCATCGAGCGAACTAAACCAGTTACACCACCATTAACTGTCGAAACAGTTGTGCTTCCTGGATAAGGGCGTTCCATTGCTAGACCACCAAATAAAACAACAGAACCTTCAGGTGTAATTCGATTTGAAAGCTGGTGCACAACTTCTGTGTACCCAACAAGCTTAAGTGTGACTAAACGAAGCGCACGATCGATGTCATAACTCTTAAGTTGATTTGCGTCGCGTTCAATTGCGCTGATGACAATGTGATCGATTGAAGGAATATCTTTCAGGGCAGCTGCAATTGTTTTAGGTTCTGAAAGATCAAGTGCGATGCCAGTGACGCCCATGCCAATCTCTGCGACAGCAGCAGCAGTGCTCTCTGGAGTGCGTCCTGTCAGAATCACGTCTTCACCGCGTGCGGCTAGAAACTTCACAATCTCTTTACCGATGCCCTGGGTCCCCCCCAGAACTATTGCCCGCTTCTTATCTGACACAGCAGCCACCTTTCATAATTCGCTCGCAGCAGAGTAACTGAAAGAGGGAAGTTAGGGAAGTGTTACTTAACGCTAAATGAAGTGACCCTTGACAGAGCTAATTGGCGGGCGGATACTAATCGCCAATGTCCACCCCTTACTCAACGAAGAGGATGCAATGAGCGCTACGAATCGACCAGTACTTTTCAAAAACGGAATCGTCCTCACAATGGATAATTCACATACGCTTCTTCGCGATGCGGATGTTCTGATCATTGATGGAGTTATTAAAGAAGTAGGGCATAACATCCAAGGGCCTGCAGACGCTCAAATTATTGATGCATCAGGGGGAATCATCATGCCAGGCATGATTGATACACACCGACACATGTGGCAGACAGCAATGCGCGGTTATGGAGCAGACTGGACGCTCTCCCAATATTTCGTTTGGTACTACCTTTCACATGGAAAATCTTTCCGCCCACAAGATATTTACGCAGGAAACTTGCTCGCTGCTGTTGAGGCAATCGATGCTGGTGTCACAACGGTTGTGGACTGGTCCCATGGTTTGCAGACAATCGAACACGCAGATGCAGCGGTTGATGCACTCGAAGCTGTTCCTGGACGTTTCGTACTTGCTTACGGAAATATCCAAGCTGGTCCATGGGAATGGTCTGCTAAATCTGAATTTAAAGATTTCATTAAACGCCGCATCGATGGCAAAGGTGACATGCTCGGATTCCAGATGGCATTTGATATTCCTGGAGATCCAACATTCCCTGAAAAAGCTGCTTTTGAAGTTGCTCGCGAACTTGGCGTCGCTGTCACTACACACGCAGGCGTGTGGGGCGCAACAAATGACGATGGAATTCGCTTGATGTATGAAAACGGATTCATGAACGACAATACTGTTTACGTCCATGCTGCAACTTTGAGCGATGATTCATACAACCGCATCGCTGCAACTGGCGGAAATGTTTCAGTATCTACAGAATCAGAGCAGAGCGCTGGTCAGGGATACCCCCCAACCTGGAAGCTACGTCAGCACGATATTCAAGTATCACTTTCAATGGATACAAGCGTTTGGTGGAGCGGAGACTTGTTCTCAGCAATGCGCACAACTGTTGGCGCAGACCGCTCACGCGAACACCTTGAAGCACACTCCAAAAAAGAGACGGTTTCAGCTCTCCATATGCGTTGTGAAGAAGCTGTTGATTGGGCAACTCGTGGCGGTAGCCGCGCGCTCAAGATGGATAGCAAGATTGGCTCACTTGAGGTTGGAAAGCGCGGAGACGTTGTTCTCGTAAAGAACGATGATTCACCAGTGATGTTCCCAATTCTTAATCCTTATGGCCACATCGTTATGCAAGCGCAACGCGGAGATGTTCACACTGTCGTAGTAGATGGCAAGATCGTTAAGCAGAACCACAAGCTTGTCGATTCAAAGCTTGCTGCTGCGAAGAAAGCCGTTAGCGAGACAGTCGAATACTTGCAATCAACAATGGGAGCAGATGTTTGGGAAGCAGGAATGCATCCAGAGGTTCCAGAGACAAAGCTCAATGAGAACCCATACACCTACACAACATTCGATTCAGGATCAGCTGATTGGAAGAAGAAGTAACTTTTTAAAAGTTACTTAAAATTTAAAGAGCTTCAATCTGGCGGCCGAGTTCATCGCGAACGTATTCAAGTTCACGAATGACATACTCTGAAATGTCGCCAGTTTTGAGGTGATCTGGCAATACATCCCACGTGTAGGTCTCAATCTCTAAGTGATTCGAGAGTGGATTCTTCGCATGCTCTTTGAGAGCTGCATCGATACCGCCACGAGTTGTTTGGAACGGTCCAAGATCCTTCAAGAAGACAGGTACGTGGAAGTGGGTACGCCACTCACGCGTTCCTGAAGGATCTTGTTCATATTCCTCAATCGCCTCTTCGAGATTCAAGTAGCGCTTCAGCACACCATCTTTGAGCTGTGTTGTCTGGCTCAAGTAGATCGTCCCTGTGTACTTCTTGAGCTCTGCAACGATTTCAGGGGTAACGACTCCGACCTGAAGTGCTGCAGCTTCTTGAAGCTTGAAGATTGGAATACATGAGTTGTTGAGCGCATGAATATCATCGGCGATATTTTCAAATTCAACGCTCTGATGGCAGATATCAAGGACAACACCAAGGTAGCGACGGGTCGCGCCGAAACATTCACTAAGTGGCTGTCCAGAGATCTTGGAGATCGCTAATGCAGCTTCAAAGGTGTAAATCTTGTTGTTGAACCAATCGACAGTCTCCGGGATAGTCTCGAGGAAACAGAATGGTTCTGGTTCGACAGCGAGCTTCACGCGACGCCCTGTGCGAATTTCAAGATTCATCAAGTGGGCGATAACGCGATAAATATTTTGATTAAAGGAATCTTCATACGCAGCTGTTGTCACTTTTGGACGGAAAGCAAGAGGAGCAGTCTGAATGGTTGGCTCAACATCTTTGCCTGTAACTTCAGCAAGAATGTCAGCAATATTCATTGTGTACTTCGTGCGTTGTTCAGTTGTCCAATCAGGTTCGTACACTTCGGCTTTTACAATTTGATTCTTAAATGGTCCATAAGGAAATGCGTTAACAGTAAAGACATATAAATTCTCTTTGATGAGAAATTCTTTGAGCCATGTGCGCTCTGCAGGATTTGCAAGCAAGGTTTCTACAGATGAACCAGAGAGGCGAAGCGAAACGCCCATTGGCTTATCTGGTGAGATCTTTGCTTTCACTCCAGGCAAATATGTCTGAAGAGAATTCTTCATATCTGCCCAGGTATCCCCCGGGTGAACAAGAGTTGAGTACGTTAAATGTCCGTAACCATTTCCGAGATCCACTACTTACCACCGTTACCGATGTGATTGAAAGTATCGGTGTTGAAATGAGATTGTGAATCACGAGTCGTGTTGAGGAATCCGCCGGTTGTGAAATAACGCTGACCAGCAACGAGAAGTTCTTCAGCAGGGAACTTAGTAATAACTTCGCAGCCTGTTGCAGTAACAACAACTTCTTCTTCAATACGAGCTGCTCCCCAACCGTCCTTCGCAGGCCAGTATGTTTCGAGCGCAAAAACCATTCCTTCTTCAAGCGTTTCAGGATGATCAAATGAAATCATGCGGCTAAAGATTGGGCGTTCCCAGATGGATAGCCCGACTCCGTGGCCGTATTGAAGAGCGAAAGCAGCTTCTTCATTGGCAAAACCGAACTCTTCAGCTGCAGGCCATACTGCACAAATATCAGCAGTAGTAGCACCCGGCTTAACAAGTGCAATTGCCTTGTCCATGTATTCGCGGCAAATCTTGTATGCATCGCGTTGTGCAGGTGATGCGCTTCCAATAGCGAATGTACGGTAGTAACACGTGCGATATCCGTTGAAGCTGTGCAAGATATCGAAGAATGCTGGATCTCCAGGGCGCAAGATGCGATCGCTAAATACGTGTGGATGCGGGGAGCAGCGCTCGCCAGAAATAGCGTTCACACCTTCAACGTGTTCAGATCCCATGCTGTACAAAGAATTAGCTACAAGTCCGACAGCTTCATTTTCGCGAACACCTGGACGAAGGAATTCATAAAGGCGGTCGTAAGCAGCATCAACCATTGTTGCGGCTGATGTAAGAAGAGTGATTTCATCCTTTGTCTTGATGCGACGTGCTTCTAGAAATACTTGTTGGCCATCAACAACTGTGATGCCTTTCTTTTGAAGAGCGAAGAGAACTGGTGGCTCAATGATGTCGACACCAAGAGGTGCTTTATCTAAACCGTAAATTTTAAGAATTTCATAAATTTTGTCAGCAACTTTTTCAGCTTGACCTGCGTTAGGACTAATTGCACCACGAAGTGTTGAGATACCTGCGCGAGATCCAACGATTGGTTTTGCATCGTGATGTGGTTCGCGACCACTTGCACTTGCTTCGGCATGTGCGCGATCAAGCCATGTATTTTGAAGTGTGTGGTGCTTTGCAGCTGAACCAAAATCCCAAAGAACTGGCTCACCGCCACGTGGAAGGATGGAGAAGCGAATCAACTTATCCATTGCCCATGTTCCGATATGTGTCGATGTCATGTATCGAATATTGTGGAAATCAAAAGTAAGTACTGCACCGAGATCGGATGCTTCAAGAGTGGCTTTTAGGCGATTGAGACGTTCATTGCGCAATCGATCGAAATCAACGCGCTCTTCCCAGTCGACCCCATTAAAACCAAATGTTGGAATAGCCACCGCACGCTCCTTTGTGTACAAAGCCCCGCATGATTCGTGCGGAGTGTTCGCTACTAGTTAACAGGAGCGTTGAGCGTAAGTCAAGGGTTTTAAGCGAAAGGGTTACTTAGCTGGGTGGCAGCCATGGACAAACCAGATGCCACGGAAGGTCACAGTGCCAGTGTTTCTGAAGCGGTGAGGGATGGAGGAGTCAAAACCGATCGATTGATTCTTTGAAAGATTGAGAACGCTATCGCCAATGGTGACTTCGATTTCTCCATCAAGTGCGTAGCCATATTCATAACCATCATGTTGAATCAATTCGCCATTGGCATTTGAACCCGCACCTGGCTCGTAGATGATCTCCATAAAGTTGATATCTGCTTCATGAGTCGCAGCTAAACGTTCCCAACGAACACCTGTATCCATCGTTAAAACACTGCGATTTTGTGGGTTTATCAGCGATACGCGGGCACCACCTTCATCCCATGCATCTGTTGGGTGTTGAATCAAAGAACGATTAATTATCTCTTCATCTACGGGAGTGAGTGGTGCAGCGCCATCAAAAGTGGGAGCAAAAAGAGTATCAACAGGTACGCCAAGCAATCTGGCAAGTGCGTACAACGTTGCAACAGATGGTTGGGATTTTCCGTTTTCAATTTGTGAAAGAAAAGATGGCGAGACATCGAGTCTGCGAGCCACTTCGCGAAGGGATTTTTCGCTGGCAAGACGAATGGTCTTTAGGCGTGGGCCTAGGTTCTCCATTGGGTCAAACACGGCGTCTCCTCGCTTATTAATACCGATGGGTAAGTATGCCAGTGTTTAGGGGGACTGTACACCCCTAAAACAGAGGCGTATCGTTTGGCCTACCTAATAGGCTCAAGGAGGAGATCTATGAAGATGAATTACGTGCACCATGTCGGGCTTATTTGCAGCGACTTGGACCGTTCCATCTATTTTTACCACGACATTATGGGCTTCCAATTCCAAAACGAACCAACGGGTTGGTTTGAGGGGCCTGAACTATCCAAGGGCGTCGGCGTCCCGAATGCCAAGCTTCGCCAAGTCTCCCTTTGGGTAGATGACACAACCACTTTCGAATTGATCGAATACTCACCTCGCGCAGACACAACAGGCAAGCCAGTGGCGAATAACCATCTTGGCGCAGCTCACGTCTGTTTCGAAGTTGATGATATTTATGCAACGAAGAAAGAACTGGAATCTCATGGCGTTGTCTTCAATAGCGATGTCAACGTTGTCGATGAAGGTCCACTTGCTGGTTGGCGTTGGTGCTACTTCAGCGATCCAGATGGACTCGCACTTGAATTGATCCAATGGGATTACTACAAGAAGGAAGAGCGCGAAGCTGCTGTGGCGGAATATCTGAAGAACCGTCCACCACTTAGCTCATTCAAACCACTCTTCAATAAATAATCGAAGAGATTAAAAACCCCCGCTCTCGTCATTGAGAGCGGGGGTTTTATTCTTACTAGCTAAATTACTTTTTAACTTTAACCAGGACTTTCATCTGGTTTCCATTTGGATCTGTAAGAACTTCAAATCCCTTTGACACAACATCATCGATATCGATTGTTGCTGTGACAACTTTCTCGATTGGGTACTTACCAGCAGCGGCCAAACGAATAATGCGTGGCCAATCTGTGATCAAGTAGCACCATGATCCAATAAGTGAAATATCTTTTTCAGAGAGCTTCATCGCATCGATTGTTGCTGGCTTTGTGTGAAGACCAGTTTGAACAATACGCCCGCTACGGCGAGTCTCATCAATACATGCTGTGAGGCCCGGTGTTGAGCCAGATGCTTCAACTGCAACATCGATGCCGTGGCCATCTGTTGCTTTCATGATTTCATCATGCAAATTCTGCTTTGTTGGATCGATAACTGGACCCAGATTAAGAGTCTTTGCAAATGCTGCGCGGTATGGATTTGGTTCAGAGATAATTACTTGTGATGCACCAATTGCACTTGCATACAAAGCACTGAGCGCTCCGATTGGGCCAGCGCCGGTGACGAGAACGACATCGCCGCCCTTCATATTCAATCGATCGACGCCATAAGCAGCCACAGCCGCTGGTTCTACGACTGCGCCAGCAATATCTGAGATTGAATCAGGAAGTTTTGCAACTTGGTACTCCTTGAGTGTTGCAATCTCACCAAGTCCACCAGTTTCTGCGCTGAGACCTGTGCAAGCAAAGAGTTCGCAGAGATGTCCGCGACCTGTGCGACATGGATCGCACTTGCCACACACAATCGCAGGCATGATTGCAACGCGATCTCCAACTTTTACTGTGGTGACATCAGCGCCGATTTCGATGATGCGTGCAGAAAATTCGTGACCCAAAATTTGTGGGTTAGTAACGCCTGTGAGTGGGTGAGGTTTTGTTGGTGTAACGATTGCACCAACCATATATTCGTGAAGATCGGTTCCGCAGATTCCGCAATAGAGCGGTTCTACAACAACTTCATCTGGACGAGGCGCCCCTGGTCGCGCAACTTCTTCTACGCGAATATCTTTCTGTCCGTGGAAGCGAGCAGCCTTCATTTCTTTCCTCCTGATCGTGTTAGTGAATATGAAATTGCAGCAAAGACGATGAGCAATCCTTGGAAGAGGTATTGCCATGTCTGTGAAAGGTTGAGGAATACGCAAGCATTCAATACTTGAACCATCAAGACTGAACCGAGCAAGCTTCCAATAAATGAACCGCGTCCACCAAGTAGCGATGTACCGCCGAGAACTACAGCGGTCACAGATTGAAGAGTGTATGTGGTGCCTTGTGCAGGGTCACCAAGACCAATAAGCCCCATGATGATGACTGCGCCAGCAGCCGCAAAAAGTGCCGAGGCAATATATGCGCCGATGATGGTGCGATTGATGTTGATACCCAAGCGACGAGCTGACTCTTCATTGGAACCAGAAGCGCGAAGGCGAACACCCCAGTTAGTGCGACGAAGAAGTAGCTCGAAGACCACTGCTGCGCCAGCCAAAATAATGAATGTGTAAGGAATTGGACCAATCTTTGCGAGCAAGAGGTCGGTGATAGTCGCATTGAAATATCCGCCAGGTGCTGGACGGAGCAAGAAACCAATACCGATAAGCGCGATATAGACCGTCAAAGTGCCTGCTACAGGCGTGAAATGAGCGAATCTGATGAGAGAACCGTTCACGATTCCGATGAGAATCGCAACGATAATCATGAGCACGAAACCGATAATGATGATCGGCGCCGATTTACCATCGTTAATAAAGAATGAGCCGACGCATAAGAGCACACCAGATGCGGGGCCGACAGATAAGTCGATGCCTCCCGTCATCAAAACGATTGTCTGACCAAGAGCGATAAATCCAAGACCTGTACCAAGCCCAAGAACAGCATTGATGTTGTACGAACCGAAGTAGAGGTGGTTCTTGGAGTAAATAAACATCGCAAGGAGACCGATCATGCCAAGTAGAACGGTTGGTGGGAGTCCATCCGAGCGAAGAATCTTGCGACGACGAAGTGTTTTCTCGGAAACCGATGGACCATCTTCTTTCTTGAGCTTGGTGGAGCTAATTGCCGCTGCCACCATCTTCGTCTCAGTGATGTTTTCGCCTTCAAGAGTCTCGACGATGTGGCCGCGAGACATGACGTAGACGCGATCGCAGAGTCCTTCAAGTTCCTTTGAGTCAGAAGAGTTAACGATGACGGGAATTCCATTTTCAGCAACTTCGCGCAAGATCTTATAAATTTCAGCACGAGCACCAACGTCAACTCCTTGGGTTGGTTCATCGGCAATAATCAAAACTGGATCAGCAAGCAATGAGCGAGACATAACAATCTTTTGCTGGTTACCGCCAGAGAGAGATGAAACATCTGCATCCATTGATGGAGCTTTTACTTCAAGAGCAGTGAGCGATGAATGAACTACATCAGTCTCTTTCTTGCGGCTTACAAAGATTCCACTTGTTAATTTATTGAGCGCATTCACGGCTGCGTTTTCGCGAACTGAGAGCGTCATCATTAAACCTTCGCCGTGGCGATCTGATGGCATATATGCAGCTTTGTTTAGGAGTTGCTTGCCGGTAATTGGCTCGCCATTAATTTCAATCGTTCCGGAGAATTTATCTAAGCCTGCGATCGCGCGAAGAAGTTGGCTCTGGCCATTACCCACAACACCTGCAATACCTACGATTTCACCTTTATTTGCAGTGAGAGAGACGTTTTGGAACTCGCCACCAGAAATATCTGAGACTTTGAAGAACTGCTTGTCGCTGCTCTTGCTGCCGTGCTTAGGTGGGAATGTTGATTCAAGTTCGCGGCCCACGATCATTGTCATGATCTCGTCATCTGAAATATCTGCGATTGCTTTCACGCCGCGCCACTTGCCATCGCGAAGAACTGTTACGCGGTTTGCAAGTTCCCGAACTTCAGCTAAGCGGTGGGTGATGTAAACAACTGAAGTGCCAGATTGAGCAATTTTCTTAACGCGATCAAAGAGAATTTCAACGGATTCTTGTCCAAGTGGAGCTGTTGGCTCATCGAGAATCAAAACTTTTGGATTAACTGCGAATGCTTTAGCAAGATCGAGAAGATGTTGTTGAGCAATGGTGAGATTTTCTACGCGATCTTTAATCGAAACTGTAAAACCAAAGTCATCAAGAATTTTGCGCATAGTTGCAGCAGGGCTGCCTTCAGAGAGTAAGAACTCTTCTGGTACAGAAATTCGAATGTTCTCTTCAATAGAGAGATCTGGGAGGACGGCTGGATGTTGGTGAACAATCGCTAAGCCGTGAGATGTTGCAAGGTGAGGGGAGAGAACATCAATCTTCTCGCCATTAATTTCAATTGTTCCGCTATCTGGTTGAAGAGTTCCAGAAGCAATATTCATCAGCGTGGACTTGCCTGCGCCATTCTCTCCGAGGAGGGCGTGGATTTCTCCTTCTTTCACTTCCAGGGATACATCGCGCAGAGCAGCAACACCAGCGAAGCTCTTGGAGATATTTGAAAGGATCAGTGGAGAACGTGACACTTGTTTCACCTTATTTCTTAATTATTTCTTAATTTCTAACTTTATTTATTACGGCCCTTACAGTGGAAAATCAGATTGGCTACTTTGCAGCAGCCAATCTGATTTCTTGTCCTACTTACTGTCGCTTAGTTGGTCTTCAACTTAGCTTGAGCATCTCCAGACATCTTTGCAGAGAGGTAAACGTCTCCTGGAAGATCCTTACGGCACTGGACAGCTGATGGCTTGCCAGATACTGAATCTTCGAACAATGTTGATGGATATGCCTTTTCCTTTGGAGTCTTTCCGCCGGTTGCAAGAGCAATCGCCCAGTCTGTTGCCAAACGTGAGTGATCGTTCTGTGTTGAGATTGTCATCATCTTGAAGTTAGGTTGTGTTGCCTTGTTATCCTGGTAGAAGCAACCGAGAACGTTTCCGTCTGATGTTGCAATTGCAGGAACCTTCCAGCCAGATGACACAGCAGCTTGTAGAGCTGAAACCATTGAAGGACCAAAGTCAGATGTGATTACATCGATGTTTGGATACTTAGCAATAGCAGCTGTTAGAACTTCTTGTGTCTTGCCTGGATCCCAGCCTGTAACTTCGAATGGGTCAGCACCAATGAACTTGTACTTTGGATCATTTCCGAGAACCTGTGCAAGTCCCTTTGACTCATCTGCACCTTGGCTGTTACCAGCTGGGCCTGAGATACGAAGGATGTTTCCACCGTTTGGAAGGTTCTTCTTAATCCATTCGCCCCAAAGCTTTCCAGCAAGAACGAAATCTGATCCTACGAATAGGTTGTAATCCTTACCAGCAGTTCCGCCAGCCCATACGCGGTATGGAACTGTTACAACGCCAGCCTTATATGCTGAACGAAGAGCAGGAAGCATTGCTTGGCCAGCATCTGGGAATACAACGAGAGCCTTTACGCCCTTAGCAACCATTCCTTTGATATCTGAAATTGCCTTATCTGTCTTGCCTTGTCCATCTGCGTAGTAAAGCTTTGTAACGCTTGGGCAGAGCTTAACTTCTTCGCGTACAGCAGCTGTTGTTACTAGACGCCATGAGTTTCCACCGAAACCATCAGTGAATCCCATTGTAATTTTCTTAGGGCCGCACCATGAAGGTACGCCTGCAGCACTACTTGAAGAAGAAGCGACAACGCTAGTTGCAATTGTTAAAGCTGCAACGCTGATGACACTCGCGACTACAGCGGCTCGAGATTTGAAGCGTATCAAGTTATTTCCTTTCCTAGTTGTGCGGCATATGTTGACGCACTATTCGACTATCTTGCGACCGCCGAAACCTATTGTTTTAGGCTGCTTGTAGCTGCCTTTCCTCTTTCGTTTTCACACCGACTTTGGAGCGAATTGATCGCCAATTCACCGCATAGAGTGCGATACCAACCATTAATGAAATCGAGATAACGAGTGTGCGAACGCCGTAAGGCACACCGAGTGAGAGCACGAACATATCGAGCTGCTTTAAGAAGAGCGCTGCAAGTGCTGATGCTGCAGGGAATCCGCGACCACCAAGAAGTGATGTACCACCGAGAACAACAATTGCAACTGAAGGGAGAACGTAATCATCGCCTTGGTAAGCAGTAGGTTGGGAAATAACTCCACCGAGAACTACACCAGCGATGCAATAAAGAATTTGAGCCATGACATATGCGCCAACTTGGTAACGACCAACTTTGAGACCAGTAGCAAGTGCTGCGCGAGGATTTGCACCAACAGCTTCAAAGCGGCGTCCAATAACAGTGCGCTTTACAAGAATGGTAACGACGATTGCGCAGATGATTCCAAAGTAAATTGAATGTGGCAGACCAAAGATTTTGTCATTGGTGAAATGTGAAAGACGTTCTGTTGTACGACGTGGGCTTCCACCTGAGAGAGCCATCATGACGCCGTAGAGAAGTGAGTTAACACCAAGGGTTGCAACAATGGAGTTGAGCTTTGTCTTAGTGATCAGCGCACCGTTGATAAATCCAGTAATGATTGCAGCAGCAAATGCAGCGATAACAGCAGGAATCAATCGATTGTCGTGGCGATCAGGTCCCCATGTCACGATAACAACAGTGAGAGAGACAGCGCCTGCAACTGAAAGATCGATACCGCCTTGTTGAATAACAAGAGTTTGTCCAAGTCCAACGATTGCCAAACATGCAGCGAATGGGAGCATTCCCATTTGAGCAACTTTGGAGACGCTAGTAGGTGCAAGAAGAGCGCTGGCGATATACAAAATGATTGTTCCAGCGAGAACAGTCTTCATGCCACGAGAAATCTGTAAACGCGCAGAGCGTTTTACTTCTCGAACCTGCGTTGAGCTCATGTTCACCTTTCACGGGCGGCCTGTGAAGTGAGACTGTACAGACGCCCTGAGGTGTTCACAAGGGTTTTCTATAACGCTTCGATAACGCTTCTATAACGGTTTTTGAGCGTAAAAGTAGGCTTACTTCTGGAAAATCTCCAGCAGGCGGGCCATATCCCGGTCGGCCAAGCCCTGGGTCACGGCCTCCGTATAGGCCTGGAGGACAGCTGGGGTCGCCACCAGCGGCAAGCCAAGCTGATCGCCGAGAGCAGCAATGAGGTTCATATCCTTCACGACGGTATCGATGCGCATCGCTACAGGAGATTCAGGGTTGGTAAATGCTCCGCGCTTGTATTTGAGGAATGGAGCGGCAACGACGCTCTCTTCCAAGATGTCATACGCGCTCTCAATTGCAATGCCGCCTTTAGTAGCAATTGCTAGGGATTCTGCAATCGCAGCGCTGAGTGAATGCACAATGAGGTTGACGGCCAACTTCATAACTTGGCCATTTCCTGCAGCACCGAGGTTGGCAACTTTCTTAGAGAACTTCATCAAGACTGGAGTGACTTCGTCAATTGCGCTCGCTTCACCGCTGGCCATAACCAGGAGTTGGTGAGATGCAATCGTCGCCATGCTTCCAGAAACTGGTGCATCAACAAATCGAAGTCCTGCAGCTGTGATTGCTTTATTGAGAATATGCGGGGTATCAACTCCGCTTGTGCTCATATCAACGATGATTGCACTTTTCTTACATGCATCCAACAACCCAGGAGCAAGTAAAACTTCTTCGACTATCTTTCCAGAAGTTAAAAGCGTGATGATGATGTCAGCGGCAGCAACTGATGATGTGAGATCCGTGGACGTACTAAATGATGGCGAGGAAATTTCACTCTTAAGTGCATCGAGTTTTTCAGAAGTGCGATTCCACATTGTGGTGGTTACGCCATCTGCTGCGAGCTCTTTAGCAATTGCAGAGCCCATCTTTCCTGCACCAACAATTAATACATGCATTACTCACTACCAATCAAGATTTTGCCGCTGGATGTTCCGCTGAGGAGTAATTCCAAAGCAGCTTGAGTTTTTTCAAGTGGAAATACTTCACCCGTGAGGAGCGCAGCAATTGCCTCATCAGCAAGTAAAGCGAGAGCTTCTGGCATATCGTCATGGCAGACGTGAGCAACCGTCGTCTGCATCGTTACTTCACGCAAGACTGGGTCTGAGAAAACCACTGGTTGAGGGGTTTTATTGAGCCCCAAGAGCATCGCTGTTCCACCTGAGAGAGTGAGAGCGATACATTTTTCAACGCCTCCCGGAACTCCAGACGTTTCGAAAACAACATCAGCTTGGCCGCCGAATTGAGCTTTGAGTTGTTCTGGTGTGGCATCACGATCGATGAGAAGAGTTTGTGTGATTCCAAGTTGGTGAATTACATCCAAACGATCTTGTGAAATATCCGCAACCGTGACATCGACTCCAAGATTCTTGAGAGCAACGCATGCAAATGCTCCGATAGCTCCCGCTCCCAAAAGAAATACGCGGTCTCCAGATTTAACACCAGAGCGTCGGACGCCGTGAATAGCAACTGCAAGCGGCTGAGCAAGTGCTGCGTTTTTCATCGAAACGTTTGCTGGAATTTCTACGCAAATATTTGCAGGCGCTTTAACAAATTCAGCAAGACCTCCGTCGATACTTAGTCCAAGCGTGTAGTAATGCGCACACAAGTTTGGACGACCCTCTTTGCAGCGTTTGCAATCTCCACAGGAGACTCCCGCTCCGCACGCAACGCGCTTACCTTTCATACCTGCAACGTTTTTACCTGCTTCAACGACTGTTCCAACAAATTCATGACCAAGGATTGTTGCACCTTGATGTTTGCTGTTGGGATGTGGTTTTTCCAAAGGCACCAACATCGTGCCCTTAGCAAATTCGTAGGCATCCGTTCCGCAGATTCCGTTATACGCAACTTTGATCAGAACATCATTGTCGCCACAGGTAGGGACCGCTACATCTTCAATGCGAAGATCATTCAGGGCGTGAAGAACCGCTGCTTTCATCGTGCTCATGACTTGCTGTTGGTGACGTGAACTTTAATTTGGCTCTTGTCGGTAAGCACTTTGTCATAAGCCAAGTTCGCTTCAGCAATGTCAAAACTAGATGTAACAAGCTTCGAGAGATCGATATTTGTGCGAGCAAGGAATTTGATGGTTTGTGGCCATACCCCTGGAGAACCAATGATTCCGCGTACTTGGAGCTCCTTCGATTGAATGAGACCCATTTGTGTTGGGGCACTTCCACCAACGCTGATGCCGATGATGACAACGCGTGCACGGAAACCAGCAACTTCAAGAGTTGCTGCCATTGCATCTGGGCGACCGCTCGCATCAATAACAACTGATGCACCCTGTCCCTGGGTGAGCGCCATAACCTGATCTGCAACAGAACCCTTTGTTGGGTCGACAACATCTTCTGCGCCAAGTCCGAGTGCAACTTGTGCACGTGCAGCTGAAGGCTCGACAACAATGACGCGTGCGCGCTTTGCAGCACTTGCTGCGATAACACCAAGACCAATTGGACCAGCACCGAATACAACAACAGTGTCGCTACCATCGAGGTTATCTGCGCGAACAGTTGCGTAGTAACCACAGCTAAATGGTTCTACAAGTGCGCCTTGCGTGTAAGAAAGATTTTCTGGAATCTTGTGCAACCAATCAGCTTTTGCAATAAAGAAATCTGCCATAGCACCGCTGATGCTGAAACCGAAGTGTTCTTGGCCAATAACGCATTCGCCAACAACGCGATCGCCAGCTTTGAGAGTCGTAACTTTCTTACCGACTTCCATAACCTCTGCGGCCCATTCGTGGCCTGGGATTACTGGGTACTTGAAAGGAATGATGTAGCGACCTTCAAGAAGCTCGATATCTGAGTGACAAATACCTACAGAACGGCTTGCCAAAAGGACTTCATCTTCTGCAATCTTTGGAATGTCAATGTTATTTACTGCCATAACATTTGGAGACATAAATTGAAGAGCTTTCATTAGAGGAGCACCATCCCACCATCGATCATTATTGTTTGGCCGGTCATATAGTCAGAATCTTTGCTAGCGAGAAAGACCGCTGTCCCCGCCAATTCTTCTGGAGCTGCAGCATGGCCTTTAAGAATTCCTGCACCGAATTCATCCATGGCAGAGTCGGGAGTTTTTGCTTCTCCCATTGCGTATAAATCCTTATTTAACCCATCCCACAAAGGTGTTGCGACAACGCCCGGTGCGAATGAATTAACAGTGATGTTGTGCTCAGCTAATCCACGAGCACCTGCTTGCGTCAACGCATTGACTGCAAATTTACTCGCGCAATAGGGAGCAAATGATGGATAGCCTTGACGACCGGCAATCGATGCAGTGTTAATAATTTTCCCTGACTTATTAGGAATCATTAACTTTGCACCTTCTTGGATTCCAATCAACACACCAAGTCCGTTGACATCCATAATTGCATGCCAGTTATCTTCTGTTACTTCAAGAAGTGGCATTGGCTTATTGAAGCCAGCGTTATTAAAGAGCACATCGAGCTGCCCTGCCCATGCAACAAATTTTTCGAAAGCTGCGCGAACTTCAGCGCGCTTGGCAACGTTGGCTTGAAGTGCCATTGCAGTTCCGCCAGATTTATTAATTGCATCTGTAACAGTTTGAGCAGCGCTCTCATTGAGATCGAGAACGCCAACTTTTGCACCTTCAGCAGCAAGAGCTTGCGCGAATCCGCGGCCAATGCCGCTGCCTGCACCAGAAATGATGACTGATTTACCTGAAAGTCTTCCCATGGCCGCTTCCTTGAGACGTAGGAGTAGAAAAATAAAGCGAGTTAAGTGAAACACCGCCCCGATTGAGTGTCAAGTGTGAACGAACACTTTCCTCTGAATCACCACTCTTATCCCAATCTATTGTCATTTCGTACAGTCTCACCTAACATTCCCCCCAACGGAAGGGATTCATCATGGCAAAAGAGGCTCTCATTGTCGGTGTCACCGGCATTGCAGGAAATAACATCGCACAAGTTTTATTGGCAGATGGCTGGAAAGTTCATGGCCTATCGCGCAAACCTGGCATCACAATCCCCGGCGTTAATCACGTTTATGCCGACGTTCTTGATCAAGCAAGCGTCGAAAAGGCGATTGATGGCCTTCCTATTTCACATCTCTTCTTCTGCACATGGTCCCGCCAGAACACTGAAGCTGAAAACTGCGCTGTAAACGGTGCAATGCTTGAAAATACCCTTTCAGCGATGCGCCAGACCAAATCCCTTGAACACGCTGTTTTGATCACAGGCCTGAAGCACTACCTCGGGCCCTTCGAAGCATATGCCTCAACCCCAATGGATACGCCTTTCCGCGAAAGCCAAGAGCGTCTGCCAATCGATAACTTCTATTACGTTCAAGAAGATATTCTCTTCAAGCACGCTGCAGAGCGAAACTTCTCATGGTCTGTGCACCGCCCTCACACAATGATCGGCTACGCACTTGGAAACGTCATGAACATGGGCGTGACTCTCGCAATTTACGCAAGCATCTGCAAAGAGACAGGTCGTCCGTTTACATTCCCTGGCTCAACAGAACAATTCAATGGCGTTACAGATGTAACTGACGCGAGCATTCTTGCTCGTCACGCTGTCTGGTCTGCAACAGCACCAGCAGCGAAAAACCAAGCGTTTAATACTGTTAATGGAGATGTTTTCCGTTGGCGTCAATTGTGGAAACACATCGCTACTTACTTTGGTTTGGAAGATCCTGGATATCCAGCACAGACTTCACCACTTGAACCACGTATGGGCGATGCTGATGAAGTGTGGGCCAAGATTGTTGCAAAACATGGTCTGCAAGATTTCAAAGCTACTCACCTTGCTTCCTGGTGGCACACAGATGCTGACCTCGGTCGCCAAGTAGAAACTTTTGCAGATATGGGTAAATCTCGTCGCGCTGGATTTAAAGATGTGAATGTCACCTTTGATTCATTCACCAATCTCTTCGATCGCTTACGCGCTGAAAAGATTATTCCTTAATACCGAATTTTCTATTCAGCTTGCTCTTGAAGTTCTAATCGTGTGCGACGAATGTGACCGTAAAGGATTCGCTCAGCATCATCGAGATCTGCTCGCTTGATCGCTTTCATTAAGAGAGTGTGCTCAAGATGGGCTGAAGTGAAGTGTTCACGCTCCAAAATCTGGCTATAGCGGCGGCGATATGGCTGGGTTGTGTTCCACATGCGCTGAACAATTTCGCCCAAATATGAAGTGATTGCACCTTCGTAAGTGAGCAGATGAAATTCGCGGTCGAGCTTGAGGAATTGCTCAACAGATGTGGCTTCATTGAGTTTTTCTAAAGTGGCTTCGAGTTCTTTGATCAACTTTGTGGTGAGGTGCGGAATACTCAAGCGAAGCATAAGTGGCTCAACACGTTCACGTATTTGATAAAGCTCTTCAAATTCAGCAAAGTTGAGTTCAGTAATCCACGCCCCTGAGTGCGTTTTGATTGTTACTAAACCATCAGCTTCCAACATGCGTAGAGCTTCGCGAATAGGGGAGCGACTTGCTTTAAATTCAATAGCTAACTCATCTTGAATGAGTCGAGCACCTGGCTTGTATTTACCAGCGAGAATTTTCTCTTTGAGGTCATCTGCAATCGCATGTGACGTTGCAGAATCATTATCGGAAACGAGAACCATGAATGCGCTTACTTATCCGGATGAGCTGGATGCCAGAGTTTTACTGGTGCATCTTTCTCATACGCTTTTCCGTTAGGGAAACTTACAAGTTCACATTGCATTCCCCATGGAGTAAGGAAGTAGACCCAACGTTGGCCTTCGCTATGACTTTTGCTAAAAGTTGGTTCGCCTAAAACGCGAACGCCATTATCCAGAAGATATTGGTAAGCAAGATCAAAATCATCAACATAAAAAGCGAGATGGTGTCCACCGATATCGCTATTTAGTGGTTGACGTTGCTGCCCATCCACTGCGACATACTGGAAAATTTCAAAGTTAGGACCGTACTTGCAACGAAAGAATCGCAGCTCTTTCATGATTGTGCGAGGGTGCACATTCATATGTTCTTGCATCCAGTCGTTGTCATCGTTTTTGAAAGGTCCGAGTGAATACACTTTTTCGCACCCAATGATGTCGACGAAAAATCGTTCGGCTTCATCGAGATCGGGAACAGTAAATCCGATGTGCTCAGTGCCGCGTAAACCGGGAAGTGCCATGAGCGTTCCTCTCCATTGAATGAGCCTGCATTGGTGCTGATTGGATACCAATTGGATACCAATTGGATACCAATTGGATACAAAGTAGAGTATTTTTCCCATTATTACCAGGTTGTTACCTACTTTTTCTTGTGATTGGATGCAATCGACTCTAAAGTTGGGAACCCCAGCGTCGAGGAGTACCAGCATGGCCATTCGCAATCCCCTCTCTCCAAGTAAGCCTTGGATCGAACTTCGGACAACTCCGGAGGATTGGGCAGCTGCTGATCCCCAACTTCTTGAAACACTGTTGGGACAAGGCCACATCATTCGCGCCTTTGAAGAAATCTTGCTCACTCTTGCCACTGAAGGTTTAGTTCATGGACCAGTTCACAGCTCCATCGGTCAAGAAGGTGGCGCAATTGGTTCGGCATATAGCCTCAATAGTGGAGATGGCGTCAACGGTTCGCACCGCGGCCACCACCAATTTTTAGCAAAAGTTTTAAATCACGTTTCGGGGAATCGTTTAGACGTTAACAATCTCATCACGCCTGCAATTCAAGAAGTTGTGCAACGCACGATGGCAGAAATTTTGGGACTTGCTCAAGGATATTGCGGTGGCCGTGGTGGTTCGATGCACCTTCAATGGCTCGACGCAGGCGCGCTAGGAACAAATGCGATTGTTGGAGGAGGAGCTCCACTTGCTGCAGGTAATGCATACGCACAATCTCGCGCGGGTACAAACAATGTTTCGGTTACATATTTTGGAGATGGCGCAGTAAATATTGGTTCAGTTTTGGAATCAATGAACTTAGCATCTGCGTGGAAATTACCACTCTGTTTCTTTATCGAAAACAACCGCTATGCAGTTTCGACACATATCAATGAAGTAACAGGCGAACCTCGTCTATCTGCACGTGGTTCTGGTTTCGCAATTCCATCATGGTTTGTCGATGGAATGGATCCTCTCGCTGTTCACCTTGCAATGGTTGAAGCAAATGAGATTATGCGCAACGGTGGCGGACCAACAATTATTGAAGCCGATGTATATCGCTACTTCCACCAGAGCGGACCATTCCCTGGAAGCGCATTTGGTTATCGCACCAAGGAAGAAGAAGCTGAATGGAAAGAACGCGATCCATTGCTTCGCCTAGCTAGTGAGATGAAGAACCTTGGTTTAATTGATGATGAAGGCATTGCATCAGTCCGCCAACAAGCAGTCGATGCATGTGCTCTTGCTGCAGCCCAGATCTTTGAAGAAGACCCAGAAAAGGCAGGAAAGCGCCGTATTAAGCTTGCTTTGTGGCCTGATAAATCATTCGTTGATGTGGGAATTCGCGGAGATGGATCTGAACTCAATGGTCTTGCATTCGCTGAGCCATCAACCATCGCAGCGAAAACAACAATGAAGTATGCAGATGCTGTTGCATCAGTTCTTGATCGTCGCATGGAGACAGATCCTCGTATTGTTATTTTGGGTGAAGATATTCACCGTCTTAACGGTGGTACCAACGGTGCGACCAAGGGGCTTGCTGCGAAGTACCCAGGTCGCATTCTTGGAACACCAATCAGCGAAAATGCATTCGCAGGTCTTGGTGGTGGAATGGCAATGGATGGACGATTCCGTCCTGTTATTGAATTTATGTATGCGGACTTTATGTGGGTAGCTGCTGACCAAATCTTTAACCAGATTGGTAAAGCTCGCCACATGTTCGGTGGAACTCATGACATTCCAGTTGTGCTTCGTACCAAAGTTGCGATGGGAAGTGGATACGGTTCACAACACCTTATGGATCCTGCTGGAGTTGTAGCAATGCAACCTGGTTGGAGAATTGTTGCACCATCATCTGCTGCCGAATATATCGGCTTGATGAATACTGCACTCGCTCTCAACGATCCTGTACTCGTTCTTGAACATGTTGATCTCTATCAAGAGCAAGAGGAAGTTCCAGAGAACTTTGATTATTACTTGCCACTTGGCAAAGCGCGTTTGGCACGAGTGGGAGATGAAGCAACTGTCATTTCATATCTCTCTATGGTTCGCAAGACAGAAGCAGCTCTCAACGAACTTGGTATGAACGCTGATCTCATCGATCTTCGTTGGCTCGATCGCGCAAGCATCGATTGGGAGACCATTGGTGCGAGTATCAAGAAGACCAATAACGTGGTGATTGTTGAGCAAGGTGCCCGAGGCACAGGGTATGGCGCTTGGCTCTCTGATGAAATTCAACGCCGATTCTTTGATTACTTGGATCAACCTGTTCAACGCGTAACAGGCAAAGAAGCTTCACCAAGCATTTCCAAGGTTTTGGAACGCGCTGCAATTGCTGGAGTCGAAGAAGTTGTTGAAGGTCTTCGCGCTCTGAAGAGCAATAAAGGCGGCAAATAATGGCTTCGATGATGAGAATGCCAGCGCTGCTGGCAGATGCAACTGAAGCGATTCTCTCGAAATGGCTTGTTAAAGAGGGCGATGCATTCGATGTTGGTCAGCCTCTTGCTGAAGTTGAAACCGAGAAAGCGCTCGTCGAAGTTCCTGCTGAAACTGCAGGAATTCTTGGAAAGTATCTCGTTGCAGAAGGAAAGAATGCTCAAGTTGGACTTCCCATCGCTGTGCTTCTTGCGACAGGTGAAGATGCTTCAGAGATCGATAAATTATTAGCTGGCACAACTATTTCTGCTGCTGCACCAGTCGCAGCACCTGCACCAGTCGCAGCACCTGCACCCGTTGCGGTCCCCGCTGTAGTTGTTGAGGCAACTCCTGTTCGCACCGGTCGAGTATTTGTCAGCCCGATTGCGCGCAAACTGGCTCGCGAACTTGGCGTGGATGTTAATTCGATTTCTGGAACTGGACCCAACGGACGAATCGTCAAAGCAGATGTCTATGCAGCGCAAGGAAGTGGTGCATCACGTACTTCAGCACCGGTTCTTTCAAGCAATCCTTCTGAAGCAGTTCCACATTCACGTATGCGCAAAGCGATTGCTCGCCGTTTAACCGAGAGCAAAACGACAGTCCCGCATTTCTATCTCTCAGCGTCTCTTATCGCAGATGATTTCCTTGAACTTCGAAAGAAGCTCAACGAATGGACCACGACCAAGGTTTCTGTGACAGATTTGATTCTCAAGACAGTGGCTGCTGCTTACGCAGATGTTCCGAAAGCGAATTGCATTTGGGGCGATGAAGCGATGCAGTTCTTCAACACTGTCGATATTGCAGTGGCAGTAGCAACCGACAATGGGCTTATTACTCCCGTAGTTCGCGGTGTTGAGAAATTCCGCTTGGATGATTTAGCGAAATCCACTGGCGATCTCTTCGGCCGCGCACGTGAAGGAAAACTCAAGCAAGATGAAATTCAAGGCGGAACGATCTCTGTAACCAATCTCGGTATGTACGGCACAGATGAGTTCTACGCCATCATTAACCCGCCACAATCAATGATTTTGGCTGTGGGAGCTGCGAAAAAGAAGCCAGTTGTGAAGGACGATCAAATCGTTCCTGCAACAGTCATTAACTTCACTTTGTCAGTGGATCATCGAAGCATTGATGGTGCGTTAGCTGCCGAATGGTTAGCTGCGTTCTCTAAGCGCTTTGAAAATCCAATGTGGATGGTCGTTTAAGCAATAACGATTTCAACGCCTTGAGCTTCAAGAGTTCTGCGTACTTCAGAGTCGATTCCGCTATCGGTGATGATGACATCAATTTCGCTAAATGGTTTGATGGCAGCAAAAGAGCGCTTTGTAAATTTTGATGAATCAGCGACGACCACAACTTTTTTAGCGCGCGAGGCAATCATCTGATTGACGCGAGCTTCATCCTCATAAGCTGCAGCAGCTCCAGTGTCAGGATGTAAACCTTCAACACCAAGGAATGCAACATCGATAATCACTTCTTCGAGAACTGATTCTGCAAAAGGTCCAGTGAGCTCGTATGACTGTGCGCGAGCAACGCCACCGGTAACGACGATACGAATCTGGTGGCGAACAGTGAGTTCGGTTGCGATGTTGAGTGCATTCGTAACAACAGTGAGCGGTGGACGTTCTGTATCTGATCCGGGTGCAAATTCAGGGGATGCAGCAAGTGCGCGAGCTACTTCAGTTGCCGTTGTTCCACCGTTGATACCCACAACTTGGTTGCGTTTCACCATCGTTGCAGCAACAGCAGCGATACGTTTTTTGATCTCATCATCTTTCGCAACGCGATAGGTCAATGGAAGATTAAATGAACCACCAGTGGCAGATGCGCCTCCGTGTGTGCGATTGAGGAGCTGGCGCGCAGCAAGTGCATCAAAATCGCGGCGAATGGTTGCTGGAGAGACATCGAGAATCGACGCTGCTTCCTCAACTTCTACAGAACCTCGCTCGACGACAAGTTCGAGGATTTTATTGAGGCGATCTTGTTTACTCATTGCTAGATACTCACTTTACGGAGCCGGCAGTAAGGCCTCCGACGAGATATTTTTCAATAGCAGCAAAGAGAATGACGACAGGAATGATTGCGATCAGGGAGCCAGCAAAGAGGAAGTTCCATTGAATTTGGTATTGGCCAATCAACGAAGTTAAACCAACAGTCAGAGGCTCGCGTTCTGGGGATGACATCAACGTGAGTGCGATGACATATTCATTCCACGCAGCAATGAAGGTAAAGATAAAAGCTGTGACTAAACCAGGGAGAGCCAACGGCAGAATGACGCGGCGAAGCGTTCCAAAGCGCGATGCTCCATCAATCCATGCCGCTTCTTCGATATCAACAGGAATCGATGCGAAGAATGAGGAGAGAATCCAAATGGAGAAAGCCATATTGAATGCGCCGTAAATCAAAATCAGAGAGAAATATGTATCAACGAGGTGGAACTTGATCATCTCGCGGAAAATTCCAACGACGAGAGCAGTAGGGGAGAACATTTGGGTGATGAGAACGAGCATTAAGAACGCGGTACGCCCGCGGAACTTATTGCGAGCAACGTAATAAGCAGCAGGCACAGCGAAAATTAAAACGAGCACTGTTGCAGAGAATGCAACGAAGAACGAAGACTTCAGATAACCAGCGAGTGGAATGACGTGCCACACCTCTGTGAAATTGTCCCAACTCCACTTGGAGGGAAGGTAATCAATAGGAATCTTTGTGATTTCAGCTTTTGGCTTTAAAGCGGTGATCAACATATAGAGGTACGGCAGGATAAAGACTGCTCCGATCACCCAACCCGAAATGGTGAGTGAGACTTTGCGTCCCGTAAAGCGCTTGGTGGAAGAGCCAGCCATTGTCATTCGCTTGCCTCCCGCCAGTTAGAAACTTTTAGGAAGATCGAGATAAAGAAGAGAATGATGATGAAGTTAACGGTAGCCATTGCAGCAGATTGACCAATATCTTGGTCGCGGAAGCTAATTTTGTAGGCCAAAGTGGTTGTTGTATCAGTGGAATAACCAGGGCCGCCGCCTGTCATCGCCCAGATGATTGGGAATGAGTTAAAGACGTTGATGAGATTGATGACTGCAGAGACAAGGAGTGCTGGGCGAAGGAGAGGGAAAATAATCTCCTTATAACGTTTCCATCCGTTCGCACCATCGATTGCGCCCGCTTCGAGAATATCGTCAGGAACCGTGGTGAGACCGGCAAGAATGACATATGTTGTAAAAGGTACTGATACGAAAATTGCGACAACCATGAGAAAAGCAAATGCTGAGTTTGGATTACCGAGCCAATCCAGTGGCTCTTTCAAGATTCCAAGATCTTGGAGAATGCGATTGAAGATTCCATAAAATCCATCGAGCATCCAACGCCAAATGGTTGCAGTCATAACAACGGATGCTGCCCACGGAACAATGATTGCGTAACGAACAAATTTACGTCCGACAAATTTACCGTGAAGAATTTGTGCGACCGGTAGAGATATCAACACTGTCGCCACTACAACAACGCTTACCCAAAGAAGGGTGCGTACAAGAGTTTGCGGGAGATCGGGATTATGAATAAGGGAACGGTAATTAGAAATTCCGTTCCAACCTTTTGCGATACCTGTCTGATCAATTTCGTGAAGCGATGTGCGAATCATTTCGATGGCTGGCCATACAACCATCACCAAAATTAAAAGAACAGCGGGACCAATCCACGGAAGTGCGCCGAAGCGACCTCTGCGAATTGATCCCGTTGTCATGTAGTTGTGTTATCTGCTAATTACTTAGCAGCTTCAGCTTTCTTTTGGAGATCATTCATAACCTTTGTTGGGTTACCTGTTACAGCAAGACCAACTGATTGTTGAAGAGCGCCCTTGACTGCAGGCCATGAAGCGATATCTCCTGGGTAGAAGATCGCCTTTGGAAGCAGCGCAATGAATGGAGCAAGAGCAGGATCCTTAGCAGCTACAGCACCTGCAGACTTTGTTGCAGGAATGAATCCGCCTGCAGCCTTGAGGAATTCAGCGTAGTTAGCTGGCTGGTACAAGAAGTCCATGAACTTCTGGATTTCAGCTTGGTGACCATTTGCCTTGTATGCAGTGAAGTAATCCTGCACGCCAAGAGTTACAGCATC
>CANFVU010000006.1 GCA_947450545.1 Actinomycetota bacterium | reverse complement strand
TGCTTGGGCAACGTCGTAGTAACCAGTCGAGAAGTCGACAACCTTTGCGCGTTCAGCTGTGATTGAGATTTGGTTGATATCGAAATCAAATGACTTCTTACCAGGCTGAATCACGCTATTGAATGAAGCTTTGACCCACTTCACTTTTGATGCTGGGTAACCAAGTTGCTTTGCAACTGCATAAGCCACTGCAGATTCGTAGCCTTTTCCATTTGAAGGAGTATTGCTATCAAACCATGGTCCATACGCTGGATCATCTGTGCCGATTGTGAGAACACCTGCTGTGAGAGTTGGGAGTGCAGCTTGCGCTGGTGCAAGTGTTGATGCTGAGATTGCTGCAGCAGCGAGGGCGGCAGCGATTGAGATTTTCTTCATTTTCTATCCTCCTACTTAATCAAGGACGCATTTACTTCAAGGTAGAACGCGCTTGCCAGATTTTCTGGCCAGGTCTTCACCCGGAGCACCCCACCGCGATTCCGATTAAGGAGGAGGGTTGCCGATCGATAAGCCGGGGCTTGATATCGATACTCGTGACCTATGCGAACTCTAGCGAAAAACTAAATTTGGACGAAATCCTTCTGTAACGTGCTTCGATCGACCACCATCATGGTGTGGTTAGGGATTTCAACCCAGCCCGTCTGATCCCATCCCGAGGAGGCAACCACAAGGCCATCGTTCTTCTCACTGTATGAAAGGCGGTAATAATCCAGCGGCTCATCCTTGGGAATTCTCGTGTTGTCATGTTCGGCCACAACAATATAGAAATCAGGGGAGAGGACCATTGCGTTGAGACTGGAGAAATTCCCAGTCGATTTAATCTTGCGAACCGTTTGCACAACTGCATCTGGAAGTGAATGAGTTCGAAGCGCAGTCATGATGGCTAGAAAATATCTTTCGCTATCGGTTGTTCCTGTCATCTGCTCAAGAAGATCGGGTGCAACAAACTCATCTACTGTAGTTGCGGGTTTGATTGTTCCATTATGGATAAAAGAGATCCCATCTCGCATAAATGGATGGCTATTGGATTCTTGAATATTGATTCCTGTAGATGCGAATCGAAAATGAAGAAGAGCTGCGCTCTCCGATTGGTGAATCACTTTTTCATACTCAGCGCTTTGACGTGCTGGCGTCACTTCTTTTTCAAGGAGGGCATCAGTTGAAATACCCCAACCATCCTTGTGTCGATCGGCCAGTAGAGAAAATTCTTCAAAATGCGAACCAGCAATATCCGCGATGGATTGCTCACGCGTTGCTGTAAACCCCATTAATCGGCACATAAATGTATTCTTCCATTATTGCGAACGAAATTGAACAATTCTCAAAAAAAGTCTAAAAGCGGCATAAAACGCCGGCTTCGCACGCGGGAGAGGTGCAAATGTGCAACGCCTCTGCTACCTTCTCCTTAACGCTTTTGCAGTAATGAGCAATTGCGCCAAACTTTTAAGGGAGATCGCATCGTATTTCGGTAAACGCCGAAAGTTCTCGGTGCTATTAAAAAATGTTTCGCCAAAGTCAACCAACGCTAGAAACGCAAGCTTTTAGAAAACTTAGCAAGGATCCACTTCCACTTTCAGAGTTACGCATCGACGAACTACTCGCAGCCGAGTGGGATCGATTTAAAGCCTCAACACTTGGCTCCGGACTCGAATTCGAAATTTCAAAGAAGACTTTGCCGCAAGGCGTCGTCTCCAGCTTCCAGCATTGGGACCCATATCCAATCGCCATCACCTCAGCTAAGGGTGCTTGGATGACCGATGTTGATGGGCGCGAGCTCCTCGATTTGTCCATGGGCTTCGGCGCGATGCTAGCTGGCCATTTGAACCCAGAAGTGGTTGCCGAAACTAAGGCAGCGCTCGAAGTTGGCATGCTCTTTGTAACGCCATCACCTATTTCTCGTGATGCAGCGGAGAGAATTTGTAAGCGCTTCTCAATCGACATGGTTCGATTCGCGAACTCTGGAACTGAAGCAACAATGTACGCAGTTCGTACAGCAAAAGCTTTCTCGGGTAAGGATGCAATCGTCAAAGTCGAAGGCGGCTATCACGGTTCATATGATCCGCTGACAGTTTCTGCTAAACCATCTTTGGATAAAGCTGGTCCCGCAGATAACCCAACTCCCGTTGTTCCTGATGGAGCGAGTGTAGGCGTTGTGCACGTGGTTCCTTTTAATGATCTTGAAGCACTGGAACGCACTTTCCAAGCCCACTCTTCCGATATCGCATGCTTTATCGTTGAACCTGTCTTGGAAAATCTTGCAATCGTTCTCCCTGATGAAGGTTATTTACAATCAGTTCGCGACCTCTGCGACAAATTTGGAATCATCCTTATTTTTGATGAAGTGAAGACCGGACTTACTGCAGGACCGCACGGTGCAGCTCAGAGAATCGGTGTGAAGCCTGATCTCATCGCACTTGCAAAATCAATCGGTGGCGGACTTCCACTTGCAGCTTTTGGTGGAAAGCGCGAAATCATGCAGGCAGTTGTTGATAATCGCATGGCGCACTTTGGAACATTTAATGGAAATCCACTTGCTATGGCAGGTGTTCGTGCAATCGATAAAATTTGTACACCTGAAGCGCTAGCTGGAGCAGAAGCACTCAACATGCAAGCTCTTGAGCGAATCTCGGAAATTATCGATGAGTACCAACTCCCAGCGCATACTGTTGGTTTTGGTATCAAGGGTTGTATTACCTGGTCGATTAATCCTGTTCGCAACTATCGCGATTACAAAGCTACGGATTTCAAAGTTGCTGAGCTCTCGTGGCTCTGGTCGCTTAACCGTGGAATCATCACGCCTCCAGGACTCGATGAACAATGGTTGATTTCACTGGCTCACGGGCAGAGAGAGATTGATATTTTGGTTGAAGATTTCAGAGAGCTTGCACAAGCTCTTCGCGCTTAATTTCTATTCGAGCGAAATCAAATCCAAGTATTCGTCGTTCCAAAGATCTTCATCTCCGTCAGGCAGTAGCAATACTCGTTCTGGTTTAAGCGCGCGCACTGCGCCTTCATCGTGAGATACAAGAATGACGGCGCCTTGATATTCGGTGAGTGCACCGAGGATTTCATCGCGCGATGCAGGGTCCAAGTTGTTCGTGGGTTCATCGAGCATCAACACATTTGCTTCACCAACGACAAGAGTTGCTAGAGCTAAGCGTGTTCTCTCTCCACCGCTTAGAACTTTTACATATTTATCAACATCATCGCCGACAAAGAGGAATGAACCTAGAACTTGGCGAGCTTGTTGCTCTTTGATATCGGACCCAGATGACATCATGTTTTCAAGAACTGTGCGCTCGAAATCGAGTGATTCGTGTTCTTGGGCGTAGTAACCGATTTTCAATCCATGACCGGGATTCACAGAGCCCGTATCGGATTCGCTCACTCCAGCAAGGATTTTAAGAAGCGTTGTTTTACCTGCGCCGTTAAGACCAAGGATCACGACGCGAGATCCACGATCAATCGCAAGATCAACATCGGTGAATACTTCAAGTGAACCATAAGACTTAGATAGAGCTTCAGCAGTCAACGGTGTCTTGCCACACGGCGCTGGGGTAGGGAAGCGAAGTTTTGCAACTTTATCCTTGACGCGGACATCTTCAAGACCAGAAAGAAGTTGATCAGCGCGACGCAGCATGCCTTGTGCAGCTTTCGCTTTTGAAGCCTTGGCGCGCATTTTCTCGCCCTGTTTCGCCAAAATCGCAGCTTTCTTTTCGGCATTGGCGCGTTCTTTCTTACGGCGATGTTCATCTTGCTCGCGCTGCAAGAGGTACTTTTTCCATCCCATGTTGTAGACATCAATAACATTGCGATTGGCGTCAATATAGAAAACTTTGTTGACAACTGTTTCAATCAAATTGACATCGTGAGAGATGATGACGAGCCCGCCGCTATATTTCATCAGATATTCGCGTAACCAGATAATGGATTCGGCATCCAAGTGGTTTGTCGGCTCATCGAGCAAGAGAGTGTCTGCGCCGCTGAAGAGAATTCGAGCAAGTTCAACGCGGCGACGCTGCCCACCGCTCAGTGCTTCTAGTGTCTCTTCAAAGAGTCGCTCGGGAATTCCCAAATTTGTGAGAATAGATTCTGCTTCAGAGGACGCTGCATACCCACCAGCGCTTTGAAATTCTGCATCAACAGCTGAATAGCGGTCGAGAGCTTTTTCTAACTCCTCGGGAGTCGCTGTAGCCATAGCATCTTCTGCTTTGCGCATTCGAGCAACGATTTGATCCAAACCGCGCGCTGAGAGAATACGGTTGATGACGCTATCTTCTTGATCTCCTGTACGAGGATCTTGGGGGAGATAGCCAATTGTTCCAGTGCGATTTACTTGCCCTCCAGCAGGCATAGTTTCGCCAGCGAGAACTTTGCAGAGAGTGGATTTGCCTGCACCATTTCGACCTACGAAACCAACGCGATCACCATGATTGATGCGAACCGTTACATCGCTGACGAGAAGTCTCGCCGCTGCGCGAAGTTCTAAACTTTGGGTTGCAATCACTGCCCTAGGGTACCTTTGAGTTGTGAGTACATCGAACCATCACAAATTAGGTGCCTTAGCAATTTTGGGTGCTGGAATCTGTTTTGGAACCACAGGGACCTCGCAAACCCTTCTTGCAAAAGGCGTTTCTCCACTTGCTGTTGCGAGTACGAGACTTTTTATTGGCGCTCTGACTCTTCTGCTAGTTTCACGAGCATCAGCGCCAGCAACGCACATCCCTTTTCCGAAGAAGGATCTGTGGATTTCAGGGGTTGGAATTGCAATTTATCAACTCTCATTTTTTTCTTCTGTGAAACTGACAGGAGTGCCTATTGCAACTCTTACTGCACTGGGAAGCGCACCCATTTTTACGGGAATCGTGGCCTATGTGTTAGTGCGAGAAAAACCTACGCGCGTCTGGTTCATTGCAACCATCATCACCACCCTTGGAATAGCACTTCTCAATACTCAACATAGCGATAAAGGCTTCAACGCTCTTGGAGTGCTCCTCGCGCTTATTGCTGGTCTTGGTTTCGCATTCTTTAACGTCACAAGTCGCAGAGCACTGAATGCTGGAATTGAACCGACTCGACTTGCTGCCGGTGTTTTCTCTCTTGCTGCGCTCTTAGTCTTTCCATTCTGCTTTGTTGCAGGAACCCATTGGATCTTTACTATAAAAGGCGCAAGCCTCATTTTATGGCTTGGTATTTTCACCACGGGCTTGGGCTATACCTTCTATGCATATGGTTTAAAGAGAGTCCATTCGAGTACCGCTTCCACTTTGGTCTTAGCAGAACCAGCGACCGCGACTTTGCTAGCAGTAGTAGTACTCGGCAATTCACTATCACTCAATAGTTGGATGGGAATTGCGATCGTAATCGTTGGATTGATGTATCTCGCTATACGAGGTTAAAGAATCCTTTAATCGATTGGACCATCATCTCAACAGCAATCGCTGCGACGAGTAATCCAGCAACTCTTGCCACAAGAGTGACGCCGGAATCTTTAATGATGCCAAGGATTTTCGTTGAGAACATCAGAGTCAATCCAATAACAATGTGCACAGCAATGATTGCACCTGCAAGGGAGAGCTTTGCAGCTGAGGAGTGGGCATACTGCACATAAAGCATGGTGGTCACAATTGCACCGGGTCCTGCCAAAATTGGAGTGCCTAGCGGCACCATTGCTACGTTGACATTCTTCGTCGCAGATTCTTCAGAACCTTTACCTGTTAAAAGTTCCATCGAAATGAGGAATAGAAGGAGTCCGCCAGCGCCTTGCAGAGCATTGAGGGAGATATGCAAATAATTGAGAATCACTTGCCCAAAGAGCGCAAATACAACAATGATGATGAGGGAAGAAGCTGCGCCTTGCCACGCTAAGTGGATCCGTTCCTTTGGCTTCTTTCCAGAAACGAGCGAGAGAAAGATTGGAATAGCTCCTGGAGGATCAAGAATGACAAAAAGCGTAACGAAAGCTTGGATGCCAAAAGTGATCGCTGAGACGTGCAAAAGGCTATTCATGGAATGAGGGTAGCAAACTAACCCTTGTAGTGATGAGCCATTGCAGTGAAAGCCTTATCCAAAATATCTAAGCCCAGTTTTGTATCCTCAACTGAGATATTGCATGGTGGATTAAGGTGAATGCGATTGAAGTTATTGAATGGCATCAAACCGTTCTTCTTGCATTCAGCAACAATTTCATTCATCGCAGGACTGGAAGCTCCGTATGGTGCCATCGGTTCACGAGTCGCACGATTCGTCACAAGATCAAGGCTCCAGAAAACTCCTTGCCCACGTACATCACCAATCATCGGATGTTTCTTTGCAAGCTCAACAAGTGCAGGCGCGATCACTTTTTCACCAATCATCGCTGCATTCTCAACCATCTTTTCATCTTTCATGGCATCGATGGTCGCATTAGCTGTTGCACACGCAAGCGGGTGACCTGAATATGTAAGACCGCCTGGAAAGACTCTGTCATTAAATGTTTCAACAATCTTGGCGCTAATTACTACGCCACCGAGAGGTAGATATCCGGATGTAACGCCTTTAGCAAATACAATGAGATCTGGTTGAACATTTGCGTGTTGATAGGCAAACCATTTTCCTGTTCGACCGAATCCAGCCATTACTTCATCGGCAATCCAGAGAATTCCATATTTGTCGCAGAGCGCGCGTACGCCTTCGAGATATCCCTTTGGTGGAACGAGAACACCAGCTGTCCCTGGGACTGATTCGAGAAGAATTGCAGCAATCGTATGTGGACCTTCGAAAATAATTGTTTGTTCTAAATGTGCGAGAGCACGTTCACACTCTTCTTGCTCCGTTGTCGCCCAGAATGATGAGCGATAGAGATATGGACCCCAAAAATGAACATGACCATGAGCGAACTCATTGGGGAAGCGCCGAGGATCTCCGGTCGCATTAATTGCTGAGCCAGTATTACCGTGGTAGGAACGGTAGGTCGAGAAGATCTTATTTTTACCAGTGTGCAATCGAGCCATACGCACTGCATTCTCGATTCCATCTGCGCCTGCGTTGGTAAAGAAAACCTTTTGGAAATCTCCACCTGCCAGCTCGACGATTCTTTGTGCTGCGCCGTTGCGGGCTTCGTTGGCATGTTGTGGAGCGACAGTTGTCAGAATATCTGCTTGATCCTTGATGGCTTGAAGAACTTTGGGATGCTGGTGACCAATATTTGTGAAAACCAGTTGGCATGAGAAGTCCAGATATTTCTTGCCATCGAAATCCCAGAAGTATGAGCCGAGGCCTGATTCAACGGGGATAGGGGATATTTGGGCCTGCGCAGACCATGAGTGAAAGACATACTTTCGGTCATCAGCAAAAACTTTGGCGCCTTTTTCAGAAGACATATATTCCCTTTCGTCGTGCTCGAATCCTACAGAGACAATTCAGTAAAGGATAGAAGCTAACGCCCGAATCAAGTACCGTGGAGCCATGGGCCAAAGAAATGAGATTAAGCACTGGATTAATGGATCGCTTTATACCGGAAAAACAGAACGGCATGGCGAAGTATTCAACCCAGCGACAGGGGAAGTAACAGCGCACGTTGATTTTGCAACTCCAGAAGTTATTGATCACGCAGTGAACGTGGCAACAGAAGCTTTTGCTTCATGGCGCCATAGTTCTCTGACAAAGCGCACCCAAGTTCTCTTTGCATTTAGAGAGTTGATGAATGCAAATAAAGAGAAGATTGCCGCTCTCATTACGGCCGAGCACGGAAAAGTTTTAAGTGATGCGCAAGGAGAAGTTGTTCGCGGACTTGAAGTTGTTGAGTTTGCCTGTGGAATTCCACATCTTCTCAAAGGTGGATTTTCTGAAGAAGTTTCAACAGGTGTCGATGTCTATTCGATTCGTCAGCCTCTTGGACCCGTCGCAATCATCTCTCCATTTAATTTCCCAGCGATGGTTCCAATGTGGTTCTTTCCGATTGCTCTTGCAACGGGAAATACCGTCATCGTTAAGCCATCAGAGAAGGATCCCAGCGCGACCATGTTTATGGCACAGCTTCTTAAGGATGCTGGTTTGCCTGATGGCGTATTCAATGTCCTTCATGGAGATAAAGTCGCAGTCGACGGTTTGCTTGAGCATCCAGGAATTAAATCGGTTTCATTTGTCGGCTCGACTCCGATTGCTCAATATGTGTACGAAACCGGAACAAAAAACGGCAAGCGCGTTCAAGCACTTGGTGGCGCTAAGAACCACATGATCGTTCTGCCTGATGCAGATTTAGATCTCGCAGCAGATTCAGCTGTTAATGCTGGATTTGGTTCAGCAGGTGAGCGTTGCATGGCAATCTCCGCACTCGTTGCCGTTGAGCCCGTCGCAGATGCACTTGTGAAGAAGATTGCAGAGCGCATGGCAAAGATCGTTGTGGGAGATGGAACAAAGGGCTGCGATATGGGTCCTCTTGTCACAAAAGTTCATCGCGATAAAGTCGCGAGCTATATCGATGCGGGTGAAGCAGAAGGCGGCACAGTAGTTGTTGATGGCCGCACTCTTAAAGTCGATGGAAATGGCTTCTTCCTTGGGCCTACCTTGATCGACAATGTCATGCCTTCAATGAAGATTTACAAAGAAGAGATTTTCGGTCCAGTTCTCTCGGTGATTAGAGCGAAGAGTTATGACGAAGCGCTTCATCTCGTCAACAGCCACATGTATGGAAATGGCACAGCGATCTTCACTAACGATGGGGGAGCGGCCCGTCGATTCCAAAATGAAGTTGAAGTTGGAATGGTGGGAATCAATGTTCCAATTCCTGTGCCGATGGCCTACTACTCATTTGGAGGCTGGAAGAAATCGTTATTCGGAGATTCTCATGCACACGGAACGGAAGGTGTGCACTTCTTTACGCGAGGCAAAGTCGTTACCAGTCGTTGGTTAGATCCAAGTCACGGCGGAGTGAATTTAGGATTCCCAACAAATAATTAATTCACGAAGACGTCAAAAAGCCCCGCTGGTAAATCCAGCGGGGCTTTTTTAAACGGGGACGGATCGTTTACTAGATTTTAGATATCGTAATAGAGCTCGAACTCAGCTGGATGTGGACGCAGGCGAACATAATCAACTTCATTCGCGCGCTTGTATTGGATCCAAGTTTCGATGAGATCCTTTGTGAATACTCCACCGCGTGTGAGGTACTCGTGATCCTTTTCGAGATTGTCGAGAACCTCTGAAAGCGAACCAGGAACCTGAGGAATTGCAGCTGCCTCTTCGCCTTCGAGTTCATAGAGATCCTTATCGACAGGCTTTGGTGGCTCGATCTTGTTCTGAATTCCATCGAGGCCAGCCATCAACATCGCAGCAAATGCGAGGTAAGGGTTGGATGATGGATCTGGACAACGGAACTCGATGCGCTTTGCCTTTGGATTGCTTCCAGTGATCGGAATACGTATACACGCTGAACGGTTACGAGCTGAGTAAACAAGGTTTACTGGTGCTTCATAACCAGGAACGAGGCGGTGGTATGAATTCACTGTTGGGTTAGTGAAAGCAAGGAGTGATGGTGCGTGCTTCAAAAGACCACCGATATACCAACGTGCCATATCTGAAAGATCGCCGTATGTTCCAGCTTCGAAGAAGAGTGGCTTGCCATCTTTCCAGAGTGATTGGTGAACGTGCATACCTGAGCCGTTATCTCCGAAGAGAGGCTTTGGCATGAATGTTGCAGTCTTGCCATTTTCCCAAGCAGTGTTCTTGATGATGTACTTGAACTTCATAACATCATCGCCAGCTTGTTGAATATCTGAGAAGCGGTAATTGATTTCCATCTGTCCTGCAGTTCCCACTTCGTGGTGTGAACGCTCAACAAGAAGTCCAACTTCGCCAAGCTTCATAACCATCTCATCGCGAATATCTGCGAGTTGATCAGTTGGGGAGACTGGGAAATATCCACCCTTGTAACGAGTCTTGTAACCGCGGTTAGCAGAACCATCTGCCTCAAGCGCGGCGCCAGTGTTCCATGCGCCTTCGATGGAATCGATGAAGTGGTGTGATGCATTTTGTGAAGTTGAGAAGTTCACTTCATCAAAAACATAGAACTCTGCTTCTGGTGCGAAGAAGGCTGTATCTGCAATACCAGTTGACTTGAGATACTCAACTGCTTTGCCTACTACGCCGCGAGGATCGCGTGAATAAGGAGAGTTGTCGATTGGGTTGTGAACTGAGAAGAGGATGACGAGTGTCTTCTCTTTGCGGTATGGATCTACGAATGCTGATCCAGGAACTGGAAGCAACTTCATATCTGATTCGTGAATGGATTGGAATCCACGGATAGATGAACCATCGAACATCAAACCATCTGTGAAGACAGCTTCGTCGAAAGATTCAACTGGGACGTTGAAGTGGTGTTGAATACCTGGAAGATCAATGAAGCGGATATCAACCAACTTCACATCGTTCTTCTTGATGAAATCAAAGATTTCAGTTGAGTTCTTAAACATGTGTCTCCTGTTGTTTATTTTCTGCAGAAAATATCGGGTACATCGGATATATCCGGACGCATCGACGGGTCCTTGATGGCGAAAGAGTATGTGGAGCCTGTGAAAGGGGGGTATCTTGAATGTTACGAATATGTTTCCCAACCTCAAGGGGGAGTCGAGAGTTCCCTCAGATACGCTTCCTCTATGTTCAAAGAAGCCCCAATGGGCCGTCGTTTGTGGGCCTTATTCCTCGACAATCTGGGAGCATGGCTCTTGGCCAATGCCATTGAACCGCATGATCTGTCGAAGCGCTTCTTTCTGCAGCTCGGTATTCTCTTTCTTGAGATCTCACTGCTCACAGCTTTGCAGGGAGCATCGTTTGGTCAGATGGCTGCTCGATTAAAAGTTATCGACATCGTGGACGGAAGTAATCTTTCAATTCCACGAGTGCTTCTTCGTACGCTCTTCATCATTCTTGTTCTGCCAGCAATTTTTCGACACAACGGAAGATCGATACATGACATCGTGACGAGATCAATCGTCGTGAAGTTTTATAAGAAAGTTGGTTAGCGCCCAGGATTCTTCGGAGCGCGAGTTGGCATTGGACCCTTTGGAATTGGCATAGCCATTCCGCCGACTGCTTTCAGGCGAGCACGAACTTCGCGAAGTTGGTTTGGCGATAATTTCTTTGGCAACTTCTTCATAGTCTTTTGAAGTTTGCGAATAGAAACTTGGCCTTGTTCGTCTCCGACAATAATTTCATGAACAGGAACACCTGGAACAAAACGTTCTGACTTCTTGCGTTCATCATTGAGCATCTGGCGTACAGCAAAACCACCTTCGCCTACGAGAATAATTCCGGCGCGACCAACGCTGCGATGAACCATATCTTGGTTGCGATTAACAGAGACAGCAGGAGTTGTGGTGAATCCTTTGCGAATTCCCATGAGAACACTTGCACCTGCACCGAGTTGACCTTCGATGGATGAGAATGCAGCAGAGTTAGCAAATCGAGTGAAGAGGAAGAATGCAACCAAAATTCCGATTGGAATAAAGAGAATTGCAAAGTAGACAGGATGCCCTGCAGCTGAGCCAACAATGATTCCCAATACAAGAGCTGCTACAAAAGCCACAGCCATGTAGATGAGTGCGCTGGGATTCTCTTTGCGTACAAGAGCAAATGCATCACGAATAACTTGAAGTTGTCCGCCTCCGGCTGACTTTTCCTTCTTCTTGCGTCCGAACATCGTTAGTTACTCTCTTTCTTCTTGTTGCTCTTTTTTGCTGCACGATCTGCTTTACGTTGGGCGTTCTGAATAGCTGCTTCCTCGAGTGTTGGAGCGGTGCCACCCAAACGCTTTGGGCCCCACCATTCTCCGACAGGGGAGTCAGGGTAATTCTCTTGGATGGAGTGTAAAAGTGAGCTGATTTTCTCGTGAAGTCGCACCTCTTCTTGAGCTACATCAGCATCTTTAGCAACCATATATGGCTCACCGTAGGCGATATAAATTGCGATTCGCTTTCTGCCAAGGGAAGGTTTGTGAGCTTTGGTAAGAATGCGATGGCTGCCCCACAGCGCGACAGGAATGATTGGAACTCCGGCGCCTTGAGCTAATCGCACGGCACCAGATTTCAATTCCTTTACTTCCCAACTTAATGAAATTGTGGCTTCGGGAAATATTCCAACAAGCTCTCCAGCTCGGAGTGCTCGCATGGCGGCAACGAGGGAGGTAGAACCCTTATCTCGATCAACGCTTATATGCTTCATCGCACGCATTAATGGTCCTGCAAGTTTATTGTCGAAAATTTCTTTCTTCGCCATGAATCGGATGTAGCGCTTCTTTGGAGCAGCAGGTGTTCCGATGAGTGCAAAATCTAAATAGCTGATGTGATTGGATGCGAGAACAGCACCGCCATGTGCCGGGATGTTTTCATCGCCCACGAAAGTAAAACGAATTCCGAGCGCTTTCCACGCGCCCCTAAATGCTGCAACAACAGGTGGGTAAACCAACTCAGCCATTGGTAAGTGCGCGCTTCTCTTGAGCTTGCTTGTACAAACGACCAGCACGATAACTGGAACGCACCAATGGTCCACTCATGACACCAGAGAAACCAATCTCTTCTGCTTCTTGTGCCAGCTCAACGAATTCTTGTGGTTTAACCCAACGCACAACCGGGTGGTGCATTGATGTTGGACGCAAATATTGAGTGATGGTGATTAGGTCGCAACCTGCGTTGTGGAGATCTTGTAGCGCTTGTGAGACCTCAGAACGTTCTTCGCCCATTCCAAGAATCAAATTAGATTTAGTGATCAATCCAAAATTGCGAGCTTGGTTGATGACATCCAATGAGCGGTCGTATCGGAAAGCTGGACGGATTTCTTTGAAAATACGGGGGACTGTTTCAAGATTATGCGCAAAAACCTCTGGGCGGGATTCAAAGACAATATTGAGCAGTTCTGGCTTGCCGCTGAAATCTGGAGCGAGCATTTCTACGCCAGTTCCGGGATTTAACTCATGAACTTTGCGAATCGTCTCGGAGTAAAGCCAGGTTCCTTCATCTTCTAGGTCATCACGTGTAACACCGGTGATAGTTGCGTATTTCAATCCCATAGTTTGAACAGATTCAGCAACACGGCGAGGTTCATCCATATCAACGGGTTCTGGTTTGCCAGTATCGATATTGCAGAAATCGCAGCGGCGAGTGCATCGTTCTCCACCGATTAAGAATGTCGCCTCTTTATCTTCCCAACATTCAAAGATATTTGGACAGGCAGCTTCTTGGCAGACCGTGTGCAGACCTTCTTTTGAAACAAGTGAACGCAACTGTGTGTACTCAGGTCCCATATGGGCACGAGTTTTGATCCACTCAGGTTTTCTTTCAATGGGTACCGCAGCGTTTCGGGCTTCGATGCGAAGTAGCTTGCGGCCTTCTGGTGCAATGGTCATAGCTCAATGAACTCCGCAACTCGTGATAACGACTCGTACATATATTTTTCAACAACGGGAGCAACTTCTTCGATAGAAATGTTTCGACCGAGTTCGATTGCCATGGAGGTCACAGATGTATCTATCAAACCGCAAGGAACGATTCTGTTAAAGCCACTCATATCTGGATTCACGTTGAGAGCAAAGCCATGCATGGTCACGCCTTTGGCAACACGAATGCCGATTGCCGCAATTTTGCGATCGCCTTTCTCATCACGAAGCCAGACGCCTGAACGATCACAATATTGTTCGCCTTTAATGCCAAACTCTTCAACAACTTTGATAAGTCCCGATTCAATTTCACGTACAAACCCAACGACTTCGTTGCGATTTTTCAATCGAACAATCGGATAACCCACGAGTTGCCCTTCACCATGCCAGGTGATCTTTCCACCGCGATCCACATCAATCACGGGTGTTCCATCGAGAGGTCTTTCATGCGCTTCCGTGCGTCGACCTGCGGTGTAGACCGATGGATGTTCAAGGAGAATCAAAGTATTGGGACGGCTACCGGCAGCTACCTCGTCATGAATACGACGTTGGCTCTCCAAAGCGATTTGGTAATCCACCAAGCCTTGGCGCGTGAGGGCGATCGTTGCCCCAGAAATAGTTGGTCCCACGCGTGAAGCCTAATAGGGAAGTGAGGGAGGGCTAAATCGAAAGTGAAGCCCATTACATCCTTGAGCGCCCACCTTCTCCTTCGCCTTTGGGAGTGAGGTGGAGGCTAAACTCGGCAGGTCGAATAGCCCATTAGGGCCGCCACCTCACGGAGAAATAGGTCTAAACGTGTCAACAGTTAGCAAAGTTAAAGCTCGTAAGCCGCTCTGGTTTGCCATCATCACCATCATCGCTTGGTTGGGTATATCAGGAGTCGTCGGGCCTCTTTTTGGCAACCTCTCATCAGTTCAAAAGAATGACAACGCTGACTTCTTGCCTGCTCATGTTGAGGCACAAAAGTTCTCCGATGCTTATAAAGCGTTTACCGTGAATGCGAATAAGAATCTTCCTGCACTCGTTCTCTTCGAAGGCGATGTATCTCAGGAGAAAGTTGTCGCAACAAACGTTTTCTTCTCAACTATTGCTAATCAGCCCCTTGTGACAAAAGATGGCAAAGCTATTGCTGGCGTCGATAAGACAATCGGCGATTACCTAACTGCTGGCGAAAAGATCTATGCATTCCCATCTCAGGATGGCAAAGCGCTTCTAGCAAATGTGCCTTTCGACAACACAAATGCTGGTTCACAACTTTCTAATAAGAAACCCGCTCTTCCAGCGGTCGTGGATTCCATTCGTTACTACACGGGTGAATTTGCTAAAGCACAAGGATTTACTTCACACGTCACTGGGTTCGCAGCACTCTTCGCCGATCTCTTCGGAGCTTTTGGTGGAATCGACTCGACCCTTCTTCTTACCACCGTGGTTGTAGTGGCAGTTATTTTGATTGTTGTGTATCGCTCCCCAGTCTTATGGATTTTGCCTCTCTTCACAGCACTTATTGCTGAATCACTTGCAGGAGGAATCATTTATGTTCTTGCCAAGCACGATGTCATCACTCTCGACGGTCAATCGCAGGGAATTCTTTCTGTTCTGGTGATTGGAGCTGCAACGGATTACGCGCTGCTGCTTATCGCTCGCTATCGAGAAGAGCTCCATTTGCATGATTCTCGCTATGAGGCGATGAAGAAAGCATGGCGCGGGGTCGTTGAGCCAATCGTTGCTTCCGGAAGCACTGTAACCATTGGTCTGCTTGTACTTTTGCTCTGTCAGCTGAAGAACTCTCGTGGTCTTGGACCAGTGGGAGCAATTGGAATCGTGAGCTCTATGTTTACTGTCCTCACTTTGCTTCCCGCTCTCCTTGTAGTTTTTGGACGCTGGATTTTCTGGCCAAAGATTCCTCGTCACGATGATCATGATGAAAAGCTCACCGGTATTTGGTCAAAAGTTGCCCATGCAACTGCCAAGAGCCCAAAGAAGTTTGCAATTATCACAACAGTTATTCTGTTGATTTTCGCCAGCTTGATTACAACGCTGAAAGCGACAGGAATTTCCACTACAGAAGGATTTACCACCCATCCAGATTCTTTGGTGGGACAAGAGCTTCTCCTAAAGCATTTCCCTGGTGGACAAAGCCAACCAACTCAGATTTTGGTGAGCCAGAGCAAATCAGCTGAAGTATCGACAGCGCTCTCTTCACTTAAAGGAATCTCATCGGTAACTCCAGAAGTGAATGGACAGATTGTTCCTGGACAACCCCTTCCTCCTGTGAAAGTTGTGAATGGCAACGTTGTTTTGGATGCAACGCTCTCCGTTCCTGCAGATTCCGCAGCTGGACGCGAACTCGTTCCAACGATTCGAAAAGCTGTGCATGCGATTGATTCTGCAGCTCTCGTTGGTGGCATCAGCGCCACCTTCTACGACGTTGATGTGGCATCAGCCCACGATCGAAATCTCGTCATACCAATCGTTCTGATTTTGATTGCAATTATCTTGGGCTTCCTCTTGCGAAGCATTTTTGCTGCGGCAATCTTACTTGTGACAGTTATCGTGTCTTTTGTTGCGACTCTCGGAGTATCCGCAGTGGTCTTCAATCACATCTTCAAATTCGCTGGTGCTGACACGGGATTCCCACTCTTCACCTTTATTTTCTTGGTGGCACTGGGAATCGATTACAACATCTTCTTGATGACTCGCGTTCGTGAGGAATCGTTGAAGATTGGTACTCGCGCTGGTGTCACAAAGGGAGTGACTGTTACCGGTGGCGTTATTACCTCTGCAGGTATCGTTCTTGCAGCTACATTTACTGTTTTGGGCGTCCTTCCGCTTGTTGCGCTTGCAGAAATCGCATTCGCTGTTGCCTTCGGTGTTCTCCTCGACACATTGGTTGTACGTTCGATTCTCGTGCCTGCATTAGTGCATGTGATCGGGCCAAAGATCTGGTGGCCTTCCAAACTCGCAAACGAATCAAAGTAATCGAAAAATATGAATCACAAACCTTTGCGCGCTGGAATCTCCGGCTACGGGCTAGCTGGTCGATATTTTCATGGTCCCTTCCTTCGCGCAGCAGGCTTTGATGTAGTCGGAGCTACGACAAAAAACCCAGAACGCGTAGAACAGCTTAAGAGCGATTTTCCTAACGCAGTTGCTTTTGAGAGTATCGATGAGTTGTTGGCACAAGGCCTCGATCTGCTTGTGGTCGCAAGTGCGAATGTTGCACATGCTTCTGAAGCGATTGCCGGATTACGTGCAGGCGTCGCTGTCGTCGTCGATAAACCAATGGGCCGTACTTATGCTGAAGCGAAATCAATCGCCGATGTGGCTCATGAAACAGGATCGTTGCTCACGACATTCTTTAATCGTCGTTGGGATAGCGATGCACTCACTATTAAGAAAGCAATTAAAGAGGGTGCACTAGGAAATATTTTCCGAATCGATTCCCGCTTCGAACGCTTTCGCGAAGAAGCTAACCCGCAATCATGGAGAGAGCGATCCTCAGCAGCCGACGGCGGCGGAAATTTACTCGACCTCCAACCGCATCTCATTTCGTTGGTCTTAGATTGGTTTGGACCTGCAAAGTTGGTTCATTCTTCTGTGCGTTCCATTAGAGGATTGTCTGACGATGATGTTGTCATCGTTTTGCGTCATGACTCTGGTGTCGATTCTTACTTGTCAGCTTCTGCAATTGTTGGTGCACCAGGCCCTCGCATACGACTCATGGGCGACAAAGGTGCTCTCGTCATCACTGATTTAGATAAGCAAGAACCGCTTCTTCGTGCCGGAACGAATCCCGAGATCGGTGGCTGGACAGTTGATACCTCAACGCCAGCAGCCCTTCACCGCGGAGATGACGTCACACCATACGCAGCAGTTCCTGGGGATTACACGCAGTTCTACACTGAAGTTGCACAAGCAATCAGGGGAAGTGGCGTGATGCCAGTTTCTATTCAGGATGCTCTTGATGTAGCTCTACTTATCGATCAAGCTCGCGAGGCTTCTATTCGATGAAGCACGACGTTGTCATCGTTGGCGCAGGGCTAGCTGGATTAACTGCAGCGAGATATTTGCAAAGCGCTGACTTAGATGTTGTTGTTCTTGAAGGTTCTGATCGTCCAGGCGGTCGCGTTAAAAGTGATTACATCGATGGTTTTGTTTTGGATCATGGGTTTCAAGTTATCAATCCAAAATATCCAGAAGTAGTAGCAACAGATTTAATTCGCCATTGCGAATTTCGATCTCTGCCTGCTGGTTTCAGAATCGTAGATGGAGATAACGAAAAGCGCTTAACAATCTCTACAGCTATCAGCGCGCCAGGATCCTTGAAAGAGAAGATTGCTCTTTTAGGTTTTCTCAATTCACGGGTTTCGGGAAACCAGAATCTTGGCGATGCGGCAACGCGCTTTCCTGTTCTCTTTGCAAACGTTCTTGAACCATTTTTGCGAGGAGTTTTTCTCACTGAACCAGCAACAGTCTCATCGAGCGCTGCTCAAAAGATTTTGCGTTCGTTTATTTCTGGCAGGCCGGGTCTTCCAGCACACGGTGTCGGAATATTCTCCACGTTGCTCGCGGGAATGATTCCATCAATTCAATACGAAACTCTTGTACAAGAAGTCCAAGATGGTTTTGTCCTCACCAATTCCGGAAAAATTGAAGCGGATTTCATAATCGTTGCAACTGATCCAACAACTGCCCATCAATTGATTCATGGACGCTCTGTTCCCGAAATGTTGCCCTCACAAACTTGGTATCACGTCACATCTGGGTCACTTGAGAGCTCGGATTTATTAGCTGTTCAAAAATCTGGAGCAGTCATTAATTCACTCGTCCTTTCTGAATTACTGCCTTCTTACGCTCCAGCCGGTTCAACGCTGCTCTCGTCGACAACTCTTGCGTCGGTGTCAGAGAGCGATGTTCGGCGTGAGCTTGCGAAAATCTGGAAGATTTCGACCCACGATTGGCAGTTACTTGCTAAGTACGAGATCAAGCAATCTTTACCATTTCACAACCCTGGGAAAGCGCTGTATTCAAAGCAACACATTGAAGGCGGGTTGTATATAGCAGGGGACCACTGCACCTATCCATCTCAACAAGGAGCTATGGAGTCAGGGCGAATTGCTGCTGAAGAAATTATTCGACGAGTTGAGCCAACGCGTCGATGACGTGTGGGTAATCAAAAGTGAAACCATCATCAAGTAGCGCCTGAGGCAAAACTTTCTTCGAACCAAGAATTTCAGTTGAAAATCCTCCCAGCGCAATCTTGAGTGCAAGTGCAGGAGCGGGAAGCAAAGCTGGACGATGCAGCGCGCGAGCAAGAGCTGATGTGAACTCCTGATTTGTGACTGGATTTGGCGAAGTGAGATTTACTGGCCCATCAATCTTTGATTCGAGCAAGTGACAAATTGCGCGAATTTGATCATGCAAGGTAATCCATGACCACCATTGACGTCCTGATCCAAGTTTTCCACCCAAACCAAATTTGAAGAGTGGAAGCATGCGGCCAAGTGCGCCACCTGTTGGATCCAAAACAAGACCGGTACGAATTTTTACAGTGCGAACGTCACCTGCAAGATTTGCCGCACCTTCCCATTCGCGACAAACTGCAGCGAGGAAGTCATCTCCTGCGCGATCAGTTTCTACAACTGCGCGATTGCCAGTCTCTCCATAAAAACCAATGGCACTTGCTGAAATAAAAGTTTGTGGTTTCACTTGAGCAACAGCATTAGCGATGGCAGTTGTGCCCAAAAGGCGAGAGTTAAGAATCTCTGAACGATATTTTGATGTCCAGCGGTGATCGCCAACTCCTGCACCTGCCAGATGAATAACCGCATTCACTCCTTCAAGAGCTGCAAGATCAACTGTTCCCGCTTTTGGATCCCAAGAAATCTCATCAGGAGCCACCGCTGCACGGCGCACCAAACGTTGAACCGTATGTCCCTCACTCTTTAAGTGACCGACAAGAGCGCTACCAATGAGGCCTGATGCGCCAGTGAGAGCAATTCTTTGTGGAGGCAACATGAATTAGAGTCCTAAATCAGATTCGAATTGACCTGCTTCGAGGCGTTCTTTCAAAGTGACAAGGAAGCGTGCTGCATCAGCACCATCAACGATTCGGTGATCGTATGAGAGTGCGAGATACACCATGGAACGAATAGCAATTGTTTCTCCGCCATCTTCGGACTTCACAACGACTGGGCGCTTCACGACGGCACCAAGACCAAGAATCGCAACCTGAGGTTGATTGATGATTGGCGTATCGAAGAGAGCTCCACGGCTTCCGGTATTTGTAAGAGTAAATGTTCCGCCACCGAGTTCATCCGGCGTGATCTTGTTAGTGCGAGTACGTTCTGCAACATCTGCAATGCGACGAGCAATGCCACCCATGTTGAGATCTCCAGCATCGCGGATGACAGGAACAAGCAGACCCTTTTCAGTATCTACTGCTACGCCAAGGTGCTCAGCGCCATGATAGGTAATTTGATCACCAGTCACAGATGAATTGAGAACAGGGTGTTGCTTGAGAGCTTCACAAACAGCCACAGCAAAGAATGGAAGGAAGGAAAGTTTCACTCCTTCGCGCTCTTCAAATGATTGCTTGGACTTATCGCGCAAACGTGCAATGCGAGTGACATCAACTTCAACAACTGTTGTTAGTTGTGCGCTGACCTGAAGGGATTCAACCATTCGCTCAGCGATAACTTTACGAAGGCGAGACATCTGAACAGTCGTGCCACGAAGTGGAGAGACTGCAACAGCAGCTGGCTTTGCAGCAGATGGAGCGGTTGCGGCAGGAGCAGCAGCTACAGGAGTTGCTGGTCGAACTGCAGCAGCAAGAACATCTTCCTTACGAATTCTTCCGCCAACACCCGTGCCTTGAATGCGTGAAAGATCAACGCCATTTTCTGCAGCAAGTTTGCGAACAATAGGAGTGACATAAGCATCAGAGGTTGCACTTACTGCAACAGGTTGAGCTGGAGCTGGTGCAACAGGGGCTGGTGCCACTGGTGCAGGAGCCACTGGAGCTGGTGCTACAGGAGCTGGTGCTACAGGAGCTGGAGCAACTGGCGCTGGAGCCACGCTTCCGGATGAGCCAATCAATGCGAGTCGCGCGCCAACGGGAACAGTGGAATCAACGGGAACATCGATAGCAAGAATTGTTCCTGCAGCTGGTGAAGGAATTTCTGTATCGACTTTATCTGTAGAAACTTCAAGAAGCGGTTCATCTACCGAAATAAGATCGCCAACGTTCTTCAACCAACGCGTGACAGTTCCTTCAGTAACTGATTCACCGAGAGCAGGCATCGTGACAACAACGCCAGCAGATGAAGCTGCAGGTGCTGCAGGTGCTGCAGGTGCTGCAGGTGCTGGTGGGGGAGTTACGGGAGCCGGTGCTGGCGGTGGAGTTACAGGTGCTGGAGGAGGAGGTGGTGTTGGTGCAGAGACAACTGGTGCTGCTGCTTGTGGTTGTGAACTACTTCCAGATTCAGCAATGATTGCTAATTCAGCACCGACTGCAACAGTGGAATCCACTGCGACAACAATCTTTTGAACAACACCTGCAACAGGTGAAGGAATCTCGGTATCAACTTTGTCGGTCGACACTTCAAGAAGTGGCTCATCAATCGCAACGGTTTCGCCTTCTGACTTAAGCCAGCGCGTGACTGTGCCTTCGGTGACGCTTTCACCAAGTGCAGGCATCGTTACTGAGAATGTCATTGCTACTCCTATTTACTAGTTTTAACCGTGTGCGTGAAGAGGTTTTCCTGCAAGTGCCAGATGTGCTTCGCCAACAGCTTCAGAAAGTGTTGGGTGGGCGTGAATCAATTGTGCAACATCAGAAGCTTCTGCTTCCCAGTTGAAAATAAGTTGTGCTTCAGCAAGAAGTTCACCGACGCGCGCTCCGACCATATGAATTCCTAGAACCGGACCGTTCTTCTCCGCAACAAGCTTTACTGAGCCAGCTGTCTTGAGAATATTTGCTTTTCCGTTTCCAGCGAGGTCGTAATTGAGTTCTACAACGTCATGTCCACGTTCTTTCGCAACTGCAGTTGTGAGACCAACGGATGCAACTTCTGGATCTGAGTATGTAACGCGTGGAACACCGTCATAGTTAATCGGACGCGGATTTTGTCCAGCAATCTCTTCAGCAACGAGGATTCCTTCAGCAAACCCGACGTGTGCGAGTTGGAGAGTAGGAATGATGTCTCCAACAGCAAAGACTCCAGGAAGATTGGTGCGGCACTTGTCATCAACAATGAGGTAGCCGCGGTCCATGGTGAGGCCTTGTTCTTGATAACCAATGTTGTCTGTGACTGGGCCACGTCCCACTGCAACGAGCAAGACATCGGCTGTGAATTGAGTTCCGTTTTCGAGAGTAACAGTTACGCCGCTCTCGCTTGTGGTAGCCGATTGGAAACGAGTTCCTACTTCAAACTTAATGCCGCGCTTGCGGAAAGCGCGCTCAAGCTGCTTGCTCGATGATTCATCTTCAAGTGCAACAAGTCGTGGAAGACCTTCAACGATGGTGACGTCTGCGCCAAAAGATTTCCATACAGATGCAAATTCGCATCCAATAACTCCGCCACCGAGAACGATTGCAGTATTCGGAATGTAGTTCATGTTCAAAGCTTGATCACTAGTGATGATGCGATTACCATCAATTTCAAGTCCTGGAAGTGTGCGCGGGTATGAACCTGTTGCGAGAACAATGTTCTTTCCGGTGTAACGAACGCCGTTGACTTCAATTGCATTAGGAGCAACAAGTCGACCATGACCTTCGATATATGTGACGTTTCGAGATTTAACGAGACCTTGTAAACCTTTATGCAACTTTGAGATGACGCCATCTTTATATGAATTAACAGCGTTCATATCGATGCCGTTGAGTTGTGCGTTGACTCCAAATTCAGCAGCGTGACGAGTGCTATCTGCAACTTCACCTGCGTGAAGGAGAGCTTTGGTAGGTATACAGCCGCGATGCAGACATGTTCCGCCAAGTTTGTCTTGCTCGATGAGAGCTACGTTGAGGCCAAGTTGAGAGGCACGCAGCGCACACGCATACCCGCCAGAACCGCCGCCAAGAATCAGAACATCAAACTCAGTCACTCCATCACCCTTCAGTCTGGTCGAACAAGGCTTGAGAGCCCGATCGAACAGACCAATCTTGCCACGATTTCACGCTGGCTTTATGCCACAGAGAGATCGAGAAGTGTGGGAACAGTTACAGGGTTACGCGCTAAAACGACTCGAGAAGGGTGAGAATCGAGCGAAGAGCGACTCCCGTTCCCCCTACTGAGGTGTAACCATGTGGTGCCCGCTCATTGAAGGCAGGGAAGGCGATATCCAGATGGAGCCACGGAGTTGTGGGTTCGACAAATTCCTTGAGGAAGAGACCTGCTACCAACATTCCACCTTGGCGATCGCCAATATTTGCCATATCGGCAATCGGAGAATCAAGGGAGCTTCTGAGTTCTTCAGGCAATGGCATTGGCCAGAAAAGTTCTCCGCTGAGTTGTGTCGCATCGATGAACTTTTCAGAGAGAGCTTCATTATTTGTCATGACTGCGCTGGTGCGAGTTCCGAGAGCAATTCCTTGGGCGCCGGTGAGAGTTGCAACATCGATCAAAGCGTCGAGTCCACCAGCTTTTGTGCCAACTTCTTGAGCCTTTACAAGTGCATCTGCCATGACAAGGCGACCTTCAGCATCAGGGTTGAGTACTTCGATTGTCTTGCCACCGTAAATTGTGATGACATCGCTAGGACGTTGCGCAGTATCGCTCACCATATTTTCAGCGAGAGCTGCCCAGCCATCAATTGCAACAGGAAGTTTCAACTCTGCAGCAGCAAGAATCGTTGCAACAATGGCAGCAGCTCCAGCCATATCGCTCTTCATAGCTTCCATACCGGCAGCTGGCTTTAGTGCAAGGCCACCGCTATCAAAAGTAATTCCCTTACCTACAAGTGCGATGCGAGCTTTTGGCTTCGCTGGTGAATAAGAGATATGGAAAAGACGTGGAGGATTTGCAGAACCTTGTCCGACGCCTGTGATTCCACCAAAACCCTTACTCTTCAAAGCGGTGTGAGTGTAAATCTCACTCTTGAGTTTCAATTTTGTCGCGCGCTTTTTCATATCTTCGCTAAACGAAGCTGGTGTGAGATGGCTTGGGGGAGTATTAACAAGATCGCGAACCAGATGTGTGTAATGTGCAACGATTTCCGCGCGCTTCAAAGCAGCTTTCGCTTCGGCCGTTGATCCAATTTTAGAAATAATGGTGGCAGAGGAGAGTGGGGCTTTTTGATCTTTCATCGTGCTTCCACGGAAATCTGTAAAGTTGTAAGCGCCAATTGCTACGCCTTCGGCAATCGCTGCGAATTGGGCAGTGTTGCGGTGAGGCAGAGCGAAGTCAGCAGATTTGTGGGAACCCAGTGAGCGAGTAGCAGCACCTGCTGCGCGGCGAAGTTTCTCGCCAGAATAATCAGAAGCACTTTCACCAAGACCGGTTGTGACGATCAGTCGTGGAGAAGTAAATGGAATCTTGAGAACTTCATCGGCTTTACCTGTAGCGCCCATATCTTCGAGGGATGCCAAAAGAGAGCGTGAATTAATTGAGGCAGAACCGGACTCGATTGTGAGCTTTCCATCTTTCGCGGAAAGTCCGATAACGAGAATATCTGCTGTTTGCTTATCTGATGCTTTAAGGGTTGCCATTGAGGAATCTTCTCATTCATTTGATAAGTTTCAAGTATGGAAAACACCTCACCGCTCTACCAATGGCATATTGACGCTGATGCAAAGATGGCCGATTTTGGCGGATGGGATATGCCTATCGAATATCCCAAGGTAATGGTCGGAGAGCAGGCTGGAGGAGTGCTCGCAGAGCACGCCGCAGTCCGTGAAAAAGTCGGTTTATTCGATGTGTCCCACCTTGGCAAAATCAGCATCAAAGGCTCAGGCGCTGTGGAATTTCTCAACTCGATCGTCAGTAACGATCTATCCAAAATTTCAACAGGTGGTTCTCAATACAACCTTTTGTGCAACGAAACAGGCGGAGTCATTGATGACTTAATTGTCTATCGCAAGTCGGATGATGATCTCTTTCTTATTCCAAACGCAGCAAACTGTGGTGATGTCTTTGCTGTTATTCAATCTGCTGCACCTGCCGGAATAACTGTTGAAAACATTCATAAGAAATTTGGCGTACTTGCAGTCCAAGGTCCGTTGTCGAAGAAAGTCTTGGAACTCATTGGTGTCTCGGTAGATATGGATTACACCGAATTTACAGAAGCTGTTATTCCGGGCCACGAGAATTTAGGCAAAGTCATTTTTTGCCGCACTGGCTACACCGGAGAATTTGGATTTGAAGTAGTTCCTCAATGGGAGTCCACACGTGCCGTGTGGGAGTTGCTCGTAGCTGCTGCTTCGCAACTGGGCGGTCGTGTTTGCGGTTTAGGCTCGCGCGACACTTTGCGAACAGAGATGGCTTATCCACTCCATGGACATGAACTCTCACTCGATATCACGCCGCTAGAAGCGAGTGCTTCCTGGGCGATTTCGTTAGATAAGGAATCTTTCCACGGCAAGCAAGCGCTGCTCGCTCAAAAAGCATCAGGCCTTACCCGTCGTTTGCGAGGTTTGAAATCTTTGGACCGGGGAATTCCTCGCGCTGGAATGCAGGTTATGAATCAAGCAGGAGATGTTGTTGGAGAAGTAACAAGCGGAACATTTTCCCCAACTCTTAAGAACGGAATCGCGCTGGCTTTGCTTTCAACATCCGTTGCTATCGGCGATCAACTCACGATCGATGTGCGTGGAAGAGTCAGCAATGTAGACGTTGTGAAGACTCCTTTTGTGGAGTCCCACGTTCGTTAGTTTTCGAACTCATCCTTCGCAGCAACAATTACGGGGCGACCGCTATCCAATGTGTACACACTGATTCTGTTATCAAAAGCAGTGCGAAGCTCGGTTGAATGAATAACATCAGAAGCAGCCCCATCTAAGAGCACTTTGCCATCATGCATCACCACGATGCGCTCGGCATACATGGCTGCCAAAGTAATGTCATGCATCGTTGAAATAACTGTCACGCCGCGACTTTTCAGTATTTCAATATTGTTGAGGACTGAAATTTGATGGTGCAAATCGAGTGCAGATGTTGGCTCATCGAGCAGAATCAATTGTGGTTCTTGGGCGAGTGCGCGAGCAATCAGTGCGCGTTGCATCTCACCGCCTGATAGTTGAGAGACATGACGTTGGTGCATTCCATACAGCTGGGTCTGAATCAGTACTTCTTCGATGAATGAGCGGCTTTCAGCTGATTCATTTCCCCAGCCTTCAATCTTGGAGCGTCCAAGTGCAACATATTCTGCAACGGTCATACCCCGTGGGATTTCAGGGTGTTGGGGGACGAAAGCAACATTGCGTTTGTGATTACGGAAAACTTCAACACCATTATCTTGAAGCGATCCCGAATACTCCCGTACACCGAGCAGCGCTTTTAGGAATGTGGTTTTGCCTGCACCATTTGGTCCCACCAAACATGTCCAGTGACCATGGGGGATTTCCAGCTCAATGTCATTGAGAATAGTTTGGCCGCCAAGCTTGACGGTGAGATCGGAAACTTTAATCATGAATGAGTAACCCTTCGTGAGCGAAGTACAAATAGAAAGAAAGGAGCGCCAACGAAGGCGGTGATGACTCCGATAGGAAGTTCAGCGGGGGAGAGAACACTGCGAGCACCTAAATCTGCAAGAACAAGGAATGCTGCTCCAGCCAATGCGATGGTTGCTAGCGATCTATTGGTGACTCGATGAGTAACACCACGAACTAAATGCGGGACAACTATTCCAACAAATCCAATCAATCCTGAGGCTGATACCGCAGTTGCTGTTGCAAGCGTTGCTGCTGCCACAGCAATTAATCGCAATCTATTTGGATCAATTCCAAGAGAGAAAGACTCTTCATCACTGAGCAAGAGACCATCGAGCTTCTTGGAAATAGAAATGAGAACAGCGATAGAGGAGAGAATGTAGATGGATGACCAACTAACAATGCTCCAATTCGCGACAGTTAATTCGCCAAGAATCCAGTTGTAAACAGGGCGAAGAGCGTTGCTATGTCGTTGTTGGAGGTAGGTCTGGACGGCAGTAGCAAAGGAGCCAACTGCAATTCCCGAAAGGAGAAGAGTGTTGGGTTCAGCGAAAAACTTTCCAGAGATAAAGAACGAAGTCAGCACTGCGAGCGTGGCTCCGAGGAATGAAAAGATTGGTAACAACCCATAAATGTCGCCGCCAGAATTTGTAATAGCAATCGTAGCTCCCAAGCCTGCGCCGCTCGCTGCTCCAAGGAGATAGGGATCGGCGAGGGGATTGCGAAATACTGTTTGATAGACAGCGCCACTAGTAGCTAACGCACAACCAACAAGAGCTGCAAGCAGCATTCGCGGAAGTCGTAGGTCGAGGAGAACTGTTCGATCTTGGCCATGTAGCCCGTCCATCCCAATCAGTGTTTTCACAATATCGATAAAACCTAAATGGATTGGACCGAAGCTAATTGCGAGAATGGAAACAAGAACGAGAAAAAGCGCGCAGGCAAAAGTGATCTTCCAATTCCAGATCTGTCCGATGCTTGCTTGCTTCTTCTCGTTCATTGGAGTCGCTTCCTAATTCACGTTTTGGATAGATGTAGAAACGAATTGATAGAAATCAACCAAACGAGGACCCCAGCGCGAAGGAATGTCTTCCGGAAGCGGAATGACGCGATTGCTGGTAACGGCTTTGAGATTCGACCAACCTGGACGGGCTGCAACACTTGCACCCGTTGTGCCATATTGCGCATCGGAGAGGAAAATCAGCGCTGGATTTGATTGAACGACATATTCCGGTGTTAATTGTGGGTATCCATAAGAGTCGGCTTTGGCCGCAGCATCCGCGATATTTGTGAGATTGAAATCTTTGTAAACCTTGCCAATAAAAGTTTCAGAGGTCACTGAATATAGGGTGTCATCAAGCTCGTGATAGAACGACAAGGAGCTCTTCCTTTTCGCGGCAGTGATGGACTTCTTGATGGATGCTTTCATAGAGCGAATAAGTGCTTTCGCAGCAGTCCCTTTACCAGTCAATGAACCAAGATCAGAAATCTCCTTATAAGCACCGTTGATGTCATCAGGTGCTGTTTCAAAATAGACTTTGATTTTCAATTTGTTTAAAGCAACTTTAATGGACTGCGCCTTGGTCGCTCCAGAATTGAGAACAACGAGATCAGGTTTGTACGCAGCAATCGCTTCAACGTTCGGAGTGAAAGCGTCGAGTTTTGAAACCGGTGCGCTTGTTGGAAAATTAGATAGTTGATCTACAGCAATCACTTGCGAACCAGCTCCGATAGCAAAGAGATCTTCTGTCGCAGAAGGTGATAACGAAACGATTCGATGAGGCGTTGATGTTGCTTGGGCTTGCGGGGCCACGTTTGCCAACCCTGCTATCAAGGCAACGGTCGGCAGAAAAACGAGATACTTCTTAAGCATAAAAAAACTCCCTCAAACTTTGAGGGAGAAAGGTGTGGGCTTTCAAAGGAATCTCTTCCTTTTGTGGCCCGACCTTCCTCCGAGGTCGGATACATCGAATTGAGAAGAGGCGACCTGGCTCAGATTGATAATCAATCTTTACAGTTGCGGGACAGCGCCGGAATTACACCGGACTTCGCTCTGACTCACTTCACCCTTGCGGGCAACGCAAAGTTAGCAGAAAGGTGAGTGAGTTAAAAGGATTGAGAGGATTTAAGCGTCGCGGCGGCGACGGCCTGCGCGGTACGCCAATCCCGCAGCAATAACAACGGCTCCGCCGACGAGAGCAATTTGTACGAAATCAAATCCATTTTCATGATCTTCATCGACGTGGTGGCGTGGACGTTTTTTCTCGAGCTGCTCGTTAGATTCTTGACCCTGTTCTTGATCCTGAGCTTGTGGCGCAGCAGCAACCGGGCTTTGATCTGCAGCGAAACTCGAAGGGAGGGAGAGTGACATGGGAAATAGCAAGAGCGATGAAAGTGCAATAACAGCAAGCGGTCTTCTCATGGAAGTACTCCTCTCGAGCGCTTCGCTAATGGTATCCCTCGAAAGGGAAATATTCTTTAGAAAGAGTCCCCGCGTTTTACTTGAGGAGCAGGTGCGCGCATACGTCGCATCTGAGTTGAACGGAGGAATCCGTACATGCCAACACCCTTTGTAGGTTCATTAGGGAATCGAGCTTCCACCTCTTTGCGAATCTTTCGAGTCATAAAGAATCCTGAGACAAAGGTGTACAACATAACTGCATACATCGCGAAGATAGCGAGAAGTTGTACAAACTTATTTGGGATCACTGTGAGAACGAGTACGCCGAAAATAAGAGGCATGAAATATTCGCCAACGGTGCGACGAGAATCGATGTAGTTGCGAACCCAACGTTTTGCAGGACCGCGATCGCGAGACGGCAGTGCGTTCTCATCTCCGCGCATAAAAGCAACACGTGCTTGCGCACGATTTTCACGAGCAAGTTCTTTTTGACGCTTGCGGCCTTCTTTAGTGGTCGCTGGAGCGAGCGCATTGATCTTGCGTGACGCTTCTGCTTCCTTACGCTTTGGGGTCGGGCGGTTCTTCTTGCCGGAGTTCGTATCTTCAGTCATGTCGTTACGGTAGAGCCAGCATTCGCTCTAGTGCAACTCGTGCGTGAGAGGCGACCTGAGAATCAACTCGAATTTGATTGATAACGCGTCCATTGACAGCAGATTCCATCGACCAGACCAGATGGGGCAGGTCAATGCGGTTCATGGTGGAGCAGTAGCAAACCGTCTTATCGAGGAAGTAGATCTCTTTGTCCTTATGGGCAGCTGCAAGTCGTTGGACCAAATTCAATTCCGTGCCGATAGCCCACTTCGAACCAGGTGCCGAATTTTCTACAGTCTTAATGATGAATTCAGTGCTTCCTACAACATCTGCCTGGGATACAACGGGGTGTTGGCATTCTGGATGAACAAGTACGTGAACACCCTTTACTCGTGCACGAATCTCGGTGATGTTGTCGACTGTGAATCGACCGTGCACTGAGCAATGGCCACGCCACAACAAAACTTTCGCACTCCGAATTTGGTCGTCTGTTAAGCCGCCATTGGGTTTCCATGGATTCCATACCTGACATTCATCAAGAGAGATTCCAAGTTTGAGAACTGCAGTATTGCGACCAAGATGTTGATCAGGCAGGAAGAGAATCTTGTCGCCCTTTTCAAAAGCCCACGTCAGAGCTCGCTCGGCATTGGATGAGGTGCAAACCGTTCCACCATGTTCGCCAGTAAAAGCTTTAATGGCTGCGGTCGAATTCATATAAGTGATAGGAATAGTTCGAGATGCAACGCCAAGCTTTTCAAGAGCGCTCCAACAATCGCGCACAGCAGTGATCGTTGCCATATCCGCCATCGAACATCCTGCAGCTAAATCAGGAAGGATTACTTGTTGGGAGGCGGTTGTCAGAATGTCGGCTGATTCAGCCATGAAATGCACGCCACAGAAAAAGATGAGTTCGGCACTTGGGTTAGAAGCTGCTGCTTGAGCCAACTTGAATGAGTCGCCGGTGATATCTGCGAATTGAATCACTTCATCACGCTGGTAATGATGGCCCAAAATCATTGCTCGAGAACCAAGGGAATTCTTTGCAGCGATGGCGCGTTCTACAAGCGCAGGATCGCTAGGGGATGGCAACTCACCGTCGCAGGAGACGCCCCTTTCACTGGCGAGGTCAACTCCCTGGCCAAGCAAGAGAAGATCAGAAAGAGCCATATAGGTAGCCTAACGAATAGGCGAACCCCTAGGCGAACGAGAGGCGCGACCAAAGAGGAAACTTTTTGGAGTAACCTTTCACCAGGATTATTTAGGCACCTATCCACTGAGATATCGGAGAGATATATGAGCACCACAGAAGTCAACATCACAAGTACTGCTACAGGCATCTTGCTTACCGATGCAGCTGCTGTAAAGGTCGCCGCTCTCCTTGAACAAGAAGGCCGCAATGATTTGAGCCTTCGCGTTGCTGTCCAGCCTGGCGGATGTTCAGGTTTGCGCTACCAGCTCTACTTCGATGATCGCGCACTCGATGGCGATACTGTTACAGAATTTGGATCTGTCAAAGTTGTAACAGACAAGATGAGCACCCCATACCTCATGGGCGCATCCATTGATTTTGTTGACACTATCGAGAAGCAAGGCTTCACCATCGATAATCCAAATGCACAAGGTTCTTGTGCGTGTGGCGATTCATTTAACTAATCGCTTCTAATCCACATCGTATTAAGTACCCTGCACCCATGAAGATTGGTGTTGCGGGTTCTGTCGGTAACGACCACCTCATGACTTTCGAGGGTCGTTTCAAGGACTCCATCGTTGAAGGTGCACTCACATCAGTCTCACTGTCCTACCTGGTCGATTCACTTGAAATTCGTCGTGGAGGGTGCGCTGCCAATATTTGTTTTGGAATGGGTGCGCTGGGATTAGATCCCATTTTGATTGCAGCAGTCGGTAAAGATTGGCCTGATTACGATTTTTGGTTGAAGCGCCATGGCGTGAACACATCGCATGTAAAAATCTCTGAAAACCTATACACCGCAACCTTTATGGTCACCACTGATCTTGAGCACAATCAGATCGCGTCATTCTTTCCTGGGGCAATGAGTGAAGCACGAGAGATTGAGCTATCCGAGATTGTGAAAAAAGTTGGTTCCCTGGATTTGCTCATCATTTCACCGGACGATCCCGAAGCTATGGTGCGCTATTCAGAAACCGCACGTGCGTTGAAGATTCCTTTTGCTGCAGATCCTTCTCAACAACTTGCTCGAATGAATGGCCCAGAAATCAAGCTCCTGATTCAGGGCGCGAAATACCTTTTCCTTAATGAATACGAATTGGCTCTCACACTGCAGAAAACTGGATGGAGCGATGAAGAGCTCTATAGCCAAGTACAAATCCGTGTCACAACTCTTGGAGCTAATGGGGCGCGCATAGAAGAACATGGCAAAGAGACGGTCACGGTTGGAGTTCCACAGGAACTTTCAAAGATCGACCCAACGGGTGTTGGAGATAATTTCCGATCTGGTTTCCTTGCAGGCCTTTCATGGGGGTTATCCCACGAGCGCTGTGCACAAGTCGGCTCGCTGCTTGCGACGTACTGTTTAGAAAATAAGGGAACCCAGGAATATCGCTTCACTAAAGATGAATTTATGGCTCGCTTTGAGAGTGCGTACGGCCCAGCTGCAGCCGGGGAAGTTTCCGCACATCTTCAACCTCGACTTATTGGCTGATATTTCTCTGATTGTTGACGACCGCTTTTAAGTGTCCAAGCAACTCTTCGACGGATTCCTCAGTTGTATTGGGATGAAGTGTTAAACGAATATTGCCCGTTGTCGGCAAACCCATTGCAGCAAGCACATGGCTCGGGGCCAAATTGGAACTCATGCATGCCGAACCTGAATCAACGTAAAAACCTTTATCACTCAAATCATTGACCGCTCGTTCTGCATCAACTCCCGCGACAATGATGGAGAGAAGTGATGGCTGAACTTCTTCCTTCTCGCCAACAACTATTACGTCACCGATTTCTGATTGAAGATATTGAGTAGCCATAGATCGCAAGTGAGCGATTTTCGCCCTTGACGATTGTTCATCTTTCATGAAACTTTCAAGTGCAACAGTGCTCGCTAAAGCTAAAGGCAAAGAGAATGTCTGTGGAACTTTTGTGGGATCGTTGTGGGGAAGTGGATTTCTCCACGATTGACCGCTGCGAAGAGCAAAAATACCGAGCCCAGATGGGCCTTGCCACGACCGGGATTGCCAGATTGCTGTCGACCAATTTTCTGGCAGAACAGTGTGAACGCCGTAAGCAGTGTTATCAACGAAAACCTGCCCCGTGAAATCTGGATGGCGTTGCTTGATACCGGTTTCGGGATTCACGCTTTGATAAACGAGCACATCTGATTCACCTGATGGCGAAGTGAAATCTGTAGTAACCGCTAGGCCTTGATTGACTCGACCATCGACGATGGCATGGACAGGGGCGCGATCGGTTCCAGAGTAAAAAAGTGTGGAGTGATCTTGAAGCAGGCCATTGATTCCAAGATGAAAACCCAGAGATGGTTCGCCAAGAAAGTAGATCTCATCTGACCGTGTGCCGAAAATTGAGGCGAAAGTTTCACGAGCTTCATTAAGGAGCCCGGCAGCTTTTCGGGATGGCATATGAATCTTGGCGGGGTCTGCCCATCCACTGGCAAAAACGGTAGAGAGCAGCTCGGCCGCCCTTGGGTGCAGTGGGGCTTCGGATGTAAAGGACGCTGTGATGGGAACCACCCTCGGTACGGTACCCCTGAATGAGGTGGGAGGCGAATACTGGGGAGTGCGGGAAGTATCCTTGGCCAATGCGCTTGAACACATCAGCCCTCAAAACCATGGTCGCTCTCGGCACACTCGCCGTAGCCACCATTGTCACTCAAAGCCCAGCATCAGCCTCTGGCGGATTCTCACCTGATGTTTCCTCGGTCAATGAGAACACCCACGCGCTGTGGATTTGGTCATGGATTGCAGCTGGTGTTGTTGGAGTATTTACAGCGATTTTAATTCTCTGGCCGGTTTTCTTCCATCGCAAGAAGAACGAAGAGTTCCCTCGTCAGACGCAATACAACGTTCCTGTTGAAGTTGCATACACCGTTATTCCATTTATCATCGTTGCAGTTCTATTTTTCTACACTGCTAAAGCAGAATCCAAGATCACTCACATCGACAAGACACCTGCTGCTCACACCATTCACGTCAATGCTATTCAATGGTCATGGCAGTTCACTTACGAAGATGCTGCCGCTAAGCCAACAGTGACTGGAACTCCAGATCAGACTCCAGTACTTGTTCTACCAGTAGGGGAGAAAGTGCATTTTGATCTTGATTCAAACGATGTGGTTCACGGATTCTGGATTCCTGAATTCATGATTCAGATGCAGACTCTTCCTGGTGTAACCAATCACATTGAATTCACTGCGAACAAGATCGGCGAATTCCCTGGTCGATGCAACATTCTCTGCGGCCGCGCGCACTCACAAATGCTTTTCAAGGTGAAAGTTGTTTCACCTGCTGATTACGAGACTTACATCAACTCAGTGAAGGTGGCATAAAGATGACAACATTCGCAGAGCCAACAGTTGCGCCAAGTTCTACATACGGCGCTGGGGGAACTCGTAAAGAGAGCAAAGGACGTCTCTTCGTAAAGTGGGCTACCTCAACTGATCACAAGACGATCGGTTACATGTACCTCATTACATCATTTAGCTGGTTCTTGATCGGCGGAATTCTTGCTCTCCTTTTGCGCAGTGAATTAACAGCGCCAGGACTTCAATTCTTTAGCATGGAGCAGTACAACCAGATTTTCACAATGCATGGAACCATCATGTTGTTGATGTTTGCGACGCCGCTCTTTGTTGGTTTTGCAAACGTCATCATGCCTCTTCAAATTGGAGCGGCCGACGTAGCATTCCCACGTTTGAATATGTTCTCGTATTGGATGTACCTCTTCGGCGGCATCATGGCTTTTGCAGGATTTATTAGCCCAGGGGGTGCAGCATCGTTTGGCTGGACTGCTTATGCGCCTCTTGCAAATTCACAATACTCACCTGGAGTTGGCGGAGACCTTTGGATCATCGGTCTTGCACTCGGCGGTATCGGAACAATTCTTTCTGGCGTTAATTTCATTACAACAATTTTCACAATGCGCGCACCTGGAATGACGATGTTCCGTATGTCGATCTTCTCTTGGAACGTATTGCTGACTTCGATTCTTGTTCTTCTTGCATTCCCACCACTTGCAGCTGCTTTCCTTGGTTTGGAATCAGATCGACTTTTTGGTTCACATCTCTTCGATCCAGCGAACGGTGGAGCCATGTTGTGGCAACACTTGTTCTGGTTCTTCGGTCACCCTGAGGTGTACATCCTTGCTCTCCCATTCTTTGGAATTGCTACCGAAATTTTGCCAGTCTTCTCTCGCAAGCCAGTCTTCGGTTACAAAGGTTTGATCGCTGCAACAATCGCAATCTCTGCTCTCTCTGTTTCAGTATGGGCCCACCATATGTTCGCCAGTGGACAAGTTCTTCTCCCATTCTTCTCCTTCATGACATTCCTTATCGGTGTGCCAACTGGTGTGAAGTTCTTTAACTGGATCGGAACAATGTGGCGCGGTGCGCTCACATTTGAAACACCAATGCTCTTTGTTCTTGGTTTCTTAATCACATTCCTCTTCGGTGGATTGACGGGAATTATTCTTGCTTCACCTCCAATGGACTTCGCAGTATCAGCGTCATATTTCGTTGTCGCCCACTTCCACTACGTTCTCTTTGGAACCGTGGTCTTTGCGATGTTCGGTGGTTTCTATTTCTGGTGGCCTAAGTTCACCGGACATATGCTCAATGAGCGTCTCGGAAAGATTCACTTCTGGACTCTCTTTATTGGTTTCCACATGACATTCTTGGTTCAACATTGGCTTGGCATCAAGGGATTCCCTCGCCGTTACGCTGATTACGCACCTACAGACGGCTTTACTTGGATGAATCAGCTCTCCACTGTTGGATCAGTTCTCTTGGGTCTCTCAATGGCTCCTTTCTTCATCAATATGTGGATCACTCGCAAGGCTCCAAAAGTCACTGTCGATGATCCTTGGGGTTACGGGGCGTCGTTGGAATGGGCAACATCATGCCCACCTCCTCGCCACAACTTCCTATCGATGCCACGTATTCGCTCAGAACGCCCAGCATTCGATCTGCATCACCCAAATACTCCTATTGAGAAGCTTCACTAACGGTTAGGAATTAGGTAGAACTTATGAAAGCAGGTTGGAAGCTCTTTACAGGTCTCGCCCTTTTCTATTACGTGATGACAATCATTTATTGGCAGGTTGGCGGAGAAGCACTTGGAATCACTGCAATCATGCTCAGCGGTGGTCTTGCAAGCCTCATCGGTTTCTATATTTGGTTTATCTCAAAGCGCACTGGTGGCGTTCTTCCAGAAGATAATGACAATGGTGAAATCGCAGATGCTGCTGGCGAGATGGGCTTCTTCTCACCACATTCATGGTGGCCGTTGCCTCTCGCTCTTTCTGCATGCGCAGCCGGTTTAGGTTTGCTGATCGGTTGGTGGCTCACTCTTATCGCAGTGGGTGGCTTGATGATCAGTATCTTCGGATTTGTACTCGAATACGAAAAGCCTCTGCCTGCTGGAGCAGATCACCACTAAAGCTTTTTAAGAATCGGTACCAAGCTCTTTAAGGCTTTCACCACTCACGCGGTAGACGGTCCATTCATCCATTGCGACAGCGCCTAGAGCTTTGTAGAACTCGATCGATGGTTCGTTCCAATCTAATACCCACCACTGGAAGCGGCCCCAATCGTTTGCAACACATTTTGCTGCAAGGTGCTGAAGTAACTTTTTGCCCCAGCCTTGTCCGCGGTATTGCGGGCGAATATAGAGATCTTCTAAATAGATTCCGTGTTTGCCTTGCCAGGTGCTGAAGTTCAAAAACCAGATTGCAAAGCCAAGAATCTCGCCATCAACTTCCACCATTTCGCAGAAGACTTTAGGGGAGTCTGCGAAGAGAGCAGCAGCAAGGTCTACAGCAGTGGCTTGCGCTTGCTCGGGAGCTTTCTCGTATTCAGCAAGCTCCTTGATCAGAGCGAGTATCTGGGGGATATCTCGTTGCTCTGCTGAACGAATCAGTGGTGACCGCCTTCAAGTTCGTTCGCTTCAGTCAATGTCGCAGCAGGTGCTTGTTCAGCATTCGCTGCGCTCATACGAGCGCGAAGCTTGTTGCGAATCGCTTTTGGCTTAGCAACTCCGTTGGCATCTTCAGTGACATTACCAAGAGCTTGTGGCTGAACGTGAGAAGTGAGAGTCCATGCTTTCTCAGGAGAGATTGGCTCGTGAACTTCAACGAACTCACCGTGAGGCAACATGACAAGGCGACCTGTCTCGCGTCCATGAAGAACGAGATCGCGATCTGCGCGTTGGAGTGAGAGACAGATTCTCTTGGTGATAACAAATGCAAGCGGTGGCAATACGAAGATACCGATACGAGACATCCACATGATTTGGTTAATCGACATATGGAAATGCGTTGCGATGAGATCGTTACCGCCGTTGATGAGAGAAACCATCATGAATGTTAAGGACATCGCTCCGAGCGCTGTGCGATTAGGAACGTTGCGAGGACGATCAAGAAGATGATGCTCGCGCTTATCGCCAGAGATATAGCTTTCAATAAATGGATAGAGAGCCATACCTGTAAAGAGAATTCCCGGAACAATCAAACCTGGAATCAAAATGTTCCATGAGATTGTGTGGCCAAGTAAGTGAGTCTCAAGTGGGGGAGACATGCGAACAAGTCCATCAAGCCATCCCATGTAGAAGTCAGGTTGTGATCCTGCAGAAATTTGTCCTGGTGTGTAAGGACCGTAAAGCCAAATTGGGTTGATTGACGCAACAGCGCCGAGGAATGCAGTGATTCCAAATACGATTCCGAAGAATCCGCCAGCTTTTGCCATGTAGACAGGCATCAATGGATAGCCGACAACGTTCTTCTCTGTGCGACCTGGACCTGGATATTGGGTGTGCTTCTGATACCAAACCAACATCAAGTGGATGGTGATAAGTGCAAGGAATGCACCAGGCAAGAGAAGTACGTGCAGGGTATAAATGCGTGGAATGAAGACGTGGCCAGGGAATGCGCCACCAAATGCGAAGAACGCAATGTAGGAACCGACAACAGGGATTGCTTGCAGAATCGCTTCAGCGATACGAATGCCTGTACCTGAAAGAAGGTCATCAGGAAGTGAGTAACCCAAGAAGCCTTCAACTATTCCAAGAGTGACAAGTCCTACGCCAATCAACCAGTTCGCTTCACGAGGCTTGCGGAAAGCGCCAGTGAAGAAAACACGGAGAAGGTGGGCAATGATCGAAGCCATGAAGAGAAGCGCAGCCCAGTGATGGATCTGACGCATCAAAAGTCCACCGCGCACATCAAATGAAATGTGGAGAGTCGATGCATATGCTGCAGACATCTGAACATTTTGAAGAGGTTGGTATGAACCGTTGTAAATAACATCGCGTTGTGATGGATCAAACCAGAATGTCAGGAAAGTTCCAGAGAGAAGAAGAATGACGAAAGAGTAGAGCGCTACTTCGCCCAACATAAAGGACCAGTGATCAGGGAAGACCTTCTTCAGGTTCTTATTGAGCCACGCTGCCGCGCCAGTGCGCTCGTCAACGTAATTTGCTACTCCGCCAGCGATTCGTTCTTTTTGGCTCATTTGGTATTACGCTCCCAATAGCTAGGTCCAACTGCTTCGGTGAATGGTTGTTTAGCAACTAAATAGCCTTCGCTATCCACTGTGATTGCAAGTTGTGGAAGTGGGCGAGCTGCTGGTCCAAAGATTACTTTTGCTGCACGAGTCACATCGAATGTTGATTGGTGACATGGGCAGAGAAGATGTTTTGTCTGTTGTTCGTAGAGAGCAACTGCGCAACCCATATGTGAACAAATCTTTGAGAAAGCGATGATTCCATCATGTGTCCATGAGAGGCGCTCAGAATCTAAATTGAACTCATTTGGGTTAAGGCGGATAAGAAGCACAGCATCTTTACCAATGTTTTCAAGAGTGCGCTCTTCACCGCTCTTAAGAGCTGGGAGAACTTGAGCAACAGCGCCGATTTCTAAATCAGAAGGTTTGATTGGGCGATCTCCTGGATCGGTGACAAGGCGTGTGCCTGTCTCCCAGCTTGTTTTCTCAAGTTCCTTCTTTGGTTGTGGACCTAAGTCGCGCAACATTACGAGGGGAGTAAGAGCAGCAAGTCCGCCTGCTAAACCAAGAGAGCGCTTAATGAGTGTGCGGCGACCGAGGCCAGCTGCTCCACCTTGCTCCTTAACGGTTGCAACAAAAGCTTCGCGATCTTCATCAGGAGAACGAAATTCATGACGCTCAGCGGTGACTTCGGTATCTGGCATCAGAGTCTTTGCCCAATGCACAGCGCCCATTCCCAAGAAGAAGGTAGCCATTGCAATTCCAAGGCCGAGGAAGAGTTGGGCTGCATTTTGATCGCCCATGATTGGAATGAAGATGACAATATCTTGAGGCATGAAAATATATGAACCGATTGCAAGGACAGTTCCTACTGCAGAGAGAAGAAAGAGAATCGCAACTTGGCGTTCGGCTTTCTTTGCTGCTCGCTCATCTGAATCAGCTTTGCGATGAATATGTTCTGGAAGGCCAGGATCGGTGAACTTCTCGATCTCGTTGTTGTGTGTCATCTCGTTATCTCGCCTTCGTTGCAAGCCATACAGCTATGCCGATAAGTGAACCTAAACCAAGTAGCCAAGCAAGCAAACCTTCTGTTACCGGTCCCACACGACCCGTTGTCGCTCCGCCAAGTGCCGGCTCATTTTGCGCCGCTTTAATCCACTTGATGATAGAAAGTTTTTCAGCAGGTGTAATTGTTTTGTCGGAGAAGATTGGCATTGATTGTGGACCGGTGATCATTGCTTCGTAAATATATTTTGGCTCAACACCCATAAGTGTTGGTGCATATTTTCCTTGAGTGAGCGCTCCACCTTGCGCCGCAAAGTTGTGACACATTGCGCAGTTAGTGCGGAAAAGTTCGCCACCTTGAGCAGTGTTTCCATCGCGCTCGTAGTTCAAATTCGCGCCATCAACTGTGCTTGGGCCAGGTGCTAGTGATGCAACATAAGCAGCGAGCGCAGCTGTTTGCTCAGCGTTGTAAACAGGGCGCTTACGTTGTGCTTGTTGGCTCATGTCAGCCATAGGCATGCGGCCTGTACCAACTTGGAAATCAACAGAAGCAGCGCCAACACCGATGAGGGAAGGAGCAACTCCACTGCCTTCAGCGTTCAAGCCGTGGCATGAAGAACACCCAGCTGCAAAAATCTTCTTACCTTCAGCAATTTGAGTCGTCGTTGCCGCAGCTGTCATCTTGTTAGCGCTGGGAAGCGCTGATGCGATAGAGAACGCTGAGCCGATTGTCAGGAGCGCTGCAACCACAAGTACTGGACCTGCGAACTTATGACGGCGATATTTACTTACTCGCGAAATAGGTGACATTAAATAGATGCTCCAGTTATTTGATCAGGTAGATCGCAGAGAAGAGCGCGATCCACACGATATCGACGAAGTGCCAGTAATACGAAACAACAATTGCTGAAGTAGCTTGCGAATGGCCAAAGCGACGAGCTTTAGTTACGCGAACCATCAGAATAAGGAATGCAATCAAACCGCCTGTCACGTGAAGTCCGTGGAAGCCAGTGGTGATGTAGAAAACTGATCCATATGCACGAGACGAGAGTGAAAGACCCTCATGAACCAAGTTTGCATACTCGTAAATTTGTCCGCCGATAAAGAAGGCTCCCATAAGGAATGTCAGCGCAAACCATTCGCGCATTCCCCACTTCGAGAATTTAAAGATAGAAGCAGTGCGCTTGAGTTGGAAACGTTCAGCAGCGAAAACTCCGAATTGGCATGTCACTGAAGACAGGACAAGGACGGTGGTGTTGATCGATGCAAACTTCACATTCAACATTCCTGTTGATTCCAACCAGACGTTCGGGCCTTGCACCGCACGAGTTGTGAAGTACATGGCGAAGAGCGCTGCGAAGAACATCAGTTCACTGGAAAGCCAAACGATTGTGCCGACAGCAACCATATTGGGACGGTTGAGGCGGTTTTGGGCGGGTGCAGTAGTTGTGCTCACGAGGCGATTATTCCCGAAAGGCGGGTAAAACCCGAACTCCAAAGGCCCGCCACGTCCCCAAAAGCGCTCTCTTTCGGGTGAGACGTATCACGCGTAAATTCACTATTTTTCGCCGCTTCTTTTCGCAGCCAAGCGGGCTAGACTTTCCCATTATGAGCGAATCACTGTCCCCGCTTCACATCGTGGTCTATAGCCACGACCTCACAACTAGAGCCCACATAGTGGCGGCTCTTGGCTCCCAAGTGGCGACGGATCTGCCTCCTCATCGAATCGTTGAAATCGCGACCGGGCCAGCTCTTCGCCAATATGTCGATGGAAAGAAGAAAGTCGATCTCTTTATTCTCGATGGAGAAGCCAACCCTGAGGGCGGCATGGGTATCGCCCGCGAACTTAAAGATGAAGTTTTTAACTGCCCGCCTGTTCTTCTGATTGCAGCCCGCCCAACCGATTCATGGCTTGCAACGTGGTCTCGTGCTGATGATGTCGTTATGCATCCGGTCGATCCATTCGCTTTTGCCAACAAAGCTGCCAACCTTCTGCGCTCACGCACAGTTGCTGTTCGCTAAATACCTATAGGTGGAGACCATGTTTTCGTGGACTCACATTTTTACTAACCTCGATTCCGGAAGTGATCTATCCGTTTCTGAAGTTCACTGGGCAATGGGGGAGATTCTCCAAGGCAACGCCGATGTGGAGAGCATCAAAAGCTTCCTCACTAAGTTAAGCGCCAAAGGTGAATCGGCCCAAGAAATATCAGCGATGATCGATCAGATGTATCGATTTGCAGCGCCTATCACTATCCCAGATAGAGCAGTCGACATCGTCGGCACGGGTGGCGACGGATTCAACACCATCAATATTTCAACAACGGCAGCGATTGTTACAACAGCAGCAGGTGCCCGAGTTGTAAAACATGGCAATCGAGCGGCTTCTTCTAAATCAGGATCAGCAGATCTCTTGGAAGCGTTGGGAATCGATATCAATATCAACGGACAAGGCGTCGCGAAAATTGTTCACGACATCGGTATTGGTTTTTGTTTTGCACCGAAGTTCCACCCTGCAATGCGCTTTGCCGCTCCGGCGCGTAAAGAGCTCGGCAAACCAAGTGTTTTCAACATTCTGGGTCCGCTAGCAAATCCAGCAAAACCAATCGCTATCGCCATTGGTGTTTCAAATCCGCGCATGCAAGAAGTGATGGCCGATGTCTTGGCACGTCGTGGATGTGAAGGTTTTGTATTCCGAGGGGATGATGGAATTGATGAATTAACACTGTCTACAACCAGCACTGTGTACCAAGTTTCTGATGGCAAGGTACGACGCGAAATATTTGACCCCACAGCGCTAGGAATTGAGAGCGCTCCCATTAGCGAGCTCGTCGGTGGCGATGCCGAACACAACGCTCGTATCACGAGGGAAATATTCGCTGGGAAAGAGAGTGCTGCAAAGGATGCGGTTGTGCTCAACGCGGCAGCTGCCATCGCTGCATTCAAAGCAGATTTCAATTTGTCAGTTGAGCAACAGTTTGCAAATGGAATCGTTTTGGCACGACAGGCAATCGATTCAGGCGCTGCTGCGAAACTTGTCGAATCGTGGGCAAAGTTATCCCAGGAAGTTGCTCTTACTTTCCCCGCTTAAGAGTCTGTAAATCTTTGAGAGTCTGAACTTTCTTTCCATGAATTCCAAGTAACCGATGGAAAAGTTCGACCGTTGTTTTCGCATCATCGAGAGCTCTGTGGGTGGGTTGAACTTCGGTTTCAAAAAATTGAGCCAACGTTGAAAGTTTGTAATTGAGAATTTCATCTCGCGGAATGGTGTTGCGAGCAATTTTCACAGTATCCAAAATGACGAAGTCGGGCCACGGGATTTCAAGTTTTGCTGCGGCAGCTTTGAGGAAACTAATGTCAAACGGAGCATTGTGGGCAATGAGTACCGTCTCTGCCTCAGAACCGCACCATTCAAAAAACTGAGGAAGCACTTCATAAATATCAGGCGCATCCAGCAGCATCTCATCCGTAATTCCCGTGAGTTCTGTAATGAAGACCGGAACTGATCCTTCAGGTTTCACGAAAGTTGTGAATTCGCTAATGACTTCGCCGCCACATACTTTGATCGCGCCGAATTCCGTAATCTCACTGCCTCCAAAAGGCGCGCCACCGGTGGTTTCTAAATCCACGATGACAAAAGGGACAGTATTCAAGGTGCGATTCATAATGAATGAAAAGTACTTCACAACCCTGACATTGGGCGAGATTGAGCGCAGATTACGAGTCGAAACCTAAGCCAATGGAATCGAGGAAGCGCAGCCAAATATTTCTTTTGCCTTCATGATGATCTGCGCGATAGATGGACCATTGAGTCAGTTTAATGAAGAACCATCGCAAAGGTTCAGGGGGAAATGGGAGAGGTTTTCTGCGAACCATTTTTAATCGTGTGCGTTCTGTATCGAGGTCATCAAGGAGATCGAGCATCACATCCGCGCCAAATCGAGTGGCAGCTACGCCGAGTCCGGTAAATCCGAGAACATAAGCAACGCGACCCTTATGCGCCATTCCCCAAAAGGGAGAGAAGCGAGAGCAGGTATCAATCGCTCCACCCCATCCATGAGTGAATTTTATTCCTTTGAGCTGAGGAAAAGTTTCTAAGAAATCTGCTGCAAGTCGGGCATAGGTGTCGGCAGATGTTTCGTACTCTTCACGAACCTTGCCACGGAAGTTGTAGATAGCGTCATAGCCGCCCCACAGAATTTCTCCATCCGCAGTCATCCGGTAGTAATGAAATTGGTTGCGAGATTCTGAGACGCCTTCGCGACCATTCCAACCAATCGCTGCGCGTTGTTCAGGAGTGAGAGGCTCTGTCACCAATTGAAAATCGTAGACAGGCACAACATATTTTCGTGCACTCTTAATCAGCGATGGAAAGACATTTGTTGCAAGTGCAACTTTGCGAGCATGGATACTTCCATAAGGGGAGTGAACAATCATTCCCTCGCTCGTTTGTTCTAAGCGTCGGACTTCAGAGTTTTCATAAATTTTCACGCCAAGTTTGAGGCAAGCTCTTTCCAAGCCCCAGACCAGACGAGCTGGATCAACGAGGGCTGTTCCATCTGGATCCCACAGTGCACCTTTATATGTTGGTGATGCGATTCGCGCCTGGGTCTCTTCTTGAGTGAGAAGTTCGACGTGATCGCCATATTCATTGCGAAGGCGTGCTTCTTCTTCAAGTTGAGGGATCATGTATTCAGCATCGGCTACACGTAATTCACCTGTGCGATGCCAATCGCATTCGATTCCGAATTCCTTAATGGTTGCTTCAATTGCATCCATATTTTCGCGGCCAAGTCGTTCAATGACGGGCATCTCATCTTTGAATCGAGCGTATCCATTGGCAAATCCATGAGTGAGCGAGGTGTTGCAAAATCCACCATTGCGACCAGATGCTCCAGCGCCCGTCCACTTTTTTTCGATGATGATGACATCACGTTCTGGATGACGCTGCTTGGCAATAAGAGCAGTCCACAAACCTGTGTAACCAGCACCGACAACGCAGAGATCGGTAACAACATCGCCGACGAGAAGTGAGTGCGGTTGGGGCTCAAGCGGATCTGAATCGAGCCAATACAGCTCGGGTTGCATTTGCGAGAGGTGTTTAAGAATGTAAGGGTCGATGTTAGCCACCGCGTCATCCGGCCTGCGCCGGAATCACCCCTTTACTTCTCTCTTAGTTGGCCCGGGTCCTCCGGATTCCTACCCCACAGCGCAGATGTCTTGTAACTATCTGTTGTTCGTTGCAGTGAATTAAGTATAGCCCTTTACTTGCTATCTTCCTATGAGTTCGCGTGATTGGTACCGTGCATACATGAGAACCATTCTCGATGCGATTGGAAATACCCCGCTCATCAACATTGAAGGCATTTTTGTCAAAATGGAATATCTCAACCCATCGGGTTCCATTAAAGCGCGCATCGCAAAATACATGATCGAGAGAGCCGAATCCGAAGGGCTCTTACAACCGGGTGACACCATCGTTGAAGCTAGTAGCGGTAATACGGGAAATGCGATGAGCATGGTTGCTGCAGTCAAAGGCTACAAAATGCTTGTTGTCATGCCTGAAGGTCTGAGTCAGGAACGCACAGCGATCTCTCGCGCTTTTGGCGCAGAAGTTCGCACTCTCGGAGATTTTCATGTGAATAGCGCTTTAGATGAAGTCCGTCGAATCGCTAGCCAACCGGGTTTTTATGCGCCACAACAATTTGATTCAGAATGGAACGTCGTAGAGAACCATGATTGGTTAGGTCAAGAAATATTGAGGGATCTTCCAAACAAACCCGATCTTGTGATTGGGGGAGTGGGAACGGGCGGAACACTCATCGGAGTGGGAAGCGCATTTAAAGAAATTAATCCACAGTGCAAAAGTTATGCGCTCGAACCTTCTGAGTCCTGCACCATTGCATGCGGTGAAGTCGCGAAGCATTTGATTGAAGGAATATCGGACGGGTTTGTCCCAGGAATTATCGAGAGACATAGCGCAGAGATAGATGGATTCATCCATATCCACTCTCACGATGCCGTTGAAGAAACTCGGAGACTTGCTCGTACACATGGAATTTTTGTTGGTCCTTCATCAGGTGCCCATATGCTCGCAGCGAAAGCACTAAAGGAAGAGCTAGATCTCGAAACCGTTGTCACGTTCTTCTGTGACGAAGGAGAGAAGTACATCAACGATTACTGGCTCAACCAGTAGTTGTTAGCCTCTTTGTTGGGGTGAAAGTAATCGGCATTGCTGTCGGTCCAGTGTTACCACTGTCCGGCAAATATGTTGAATCCGCCGATACGCGCATATCGGGCAGACGCGAGGCAAGAGCTTTAAAGGCCTCTTTCATATCTAAACGAGCAACATAGTGGCCGATGCAATGGTGCATTCCGCCGCCAAAACCAAAATGCGGAGCACGCTCTGCTTCAATATTGAACTCGGAACTTTCAAATTTACGTGGATCTGAACCTGCTGGAATAGTCAGTAGATGCACGGTCGTCCCTTGTGGAATGAGAAGCTCTTTGTATTCAATATCTTCAGATGCTTCGCGAGAAACCCATGTGATTGTTGGGTTAACGCGCATCACCTCTTCAACTGCTAACCGTCCCAACTCAGGATTATCAGCAAGTTTCTCCCATTGATCGGGATATGAGCTAAAAGTCTGCATCCCCAATCCAATTTGATTTCGAGTTGTGTCAAAACCTGCAAACACAATCATGCTCACCAGACCCAGTAATTCCTCTTCTGTGATGAGCTCTCCATCCACGTGGGCTTTGACGAGAGTCCCAACGAAATCATCTTTATCGGTACCTCTGCGCTCTTCAATCAATTTCTGAGAAATATCGATGATGCCTTGCAATCCATGCTCGATGACTGGAAGGTCGTTCGCGATCGTTACAGAAAATACATATCCAAGTTCGGTTGCAAAATCAGCGAGCGTTCTCCATTGATCTTTAGGCAACCCCAAAAGCTCCGTGATAACGCGAGCAGAAAATGGTTCAGCAAATTCGCTCATGAACTCGCAACTGCCACGTTCGCAAAACTCATCGATCAACTCATTTGCCAATCGTGCAAAGAACGGAGTCATCGGTTCGATTGTCTTTGGAGAGAATGCGGGCCCAGCTAATTTGCGCAAGCGAAGGTGATCAGCGCCCTCAACGCTCAAAAGCATTGTTTTCCACCACTCGGATAGAAGTCCCTCAGTTATTCCGTAATGCGAAGGCCACTTGCGAGTACCTTGATAGAGGCGCTTATCTTTAAGAAGCGTATTTGCATCCTCATAGCGAAGGACAGCGATGCTGTATGGGGTTTTGGCATACCAGTGAGCTTCACGAGCAGCCATCACTTCTTGGGATCGAATGGAGAATCCCACTTTATTGAAGTCGAGGAAAGCCAAATCGTTGGACATGCAGGTAAGTTAGCACTCTGAGTTTCACGGGAGAAGTAGGGGAGCAGGTATGAGTAAATCAGCTTTGCTAGTCATCGATGTGCAGAAAGATGTTGTCGCTGAAGCGCTGAACACAAGCGCAGTCGTTTCAAACATCAACTCTCTTGTGACCAAAGCGCGCGAGGAAAACGTTCCCGTTATTTGGGTTCAACATTCTGACGAGGGTTTGATTCTCAATTCACCAGGTTGGGAGATTGTCGATGAACTCCAACCAGTAGAAGGTGAACCACGTATCTATAAGACTGCACCGAGTTCTTTCGAAGGTACAGATTTAGGCGACGTCCTAAGTAACCAAGGAATCACTCACGTCATTATGACTGGCGCACAAACCGATCACTGCGTGAATGCCACCAGCAACAATGGAGTCGAACTTGGATACACCGTCACTCTAGTTAGCGATGGACATACGACACTCGACACAACCAACCAGACGGCAGCTGAGATTATTGCTGCAAAGAATCGATCTTTTGCGGAGCTTGGCCGGGTAGTCAAAAGTTCAGAGATTACCTTTTAACTCTTTCTGAAAAAGAATCCACGGAGTACTTTGTGAATATGCAAAAGAGATTCACTAAAGCCAATACTCAAGTCTGGCTTGTCTTTCTTGGAATTGTTTTGGCTTTCATTTCTTACGAGCTTTTTAATAAAGCTCACTATTCATACCCTCCACTCGTCATGAAAGGTTGGCTGGACGAGAGGATTCCGGTCGTATCAATCTTTGTCATCCCGTATCTAAGTTTCCACCTACTAGCCGGCCTCGTTGTTCCACTTTTATCCCTGAAGATCGGTGGTAGAAAAGCTTTCTTTGCAAACGGAATTGCAATCATCATCGGACAACTCTGCCTAGACGTTGCTTACTTCTTCTTTCAAACCCAAGTTCCACGCACTCCGGTGCCTGGAAATTCACCCTTTGATTGGATCTTGGTACATGTGGTTTATGGCAATGATCAACCTCTTAACGGCTTTCCCTCAAACCATGTGACGTGGTCCGTGATCTCAATTATTGCCTTATGGCGTTTGCGCTCTAAAGCACCGCGGACAAGTTGGATTCTGATGGCCTGGTTCGCGCTGATTCTTCCAGCGACAGTCTTTTTACATCAGCACTATCTCGTGGATATTTATGGCGGGATATTTGTTGCATTTACCGTCTATTGGAGTTGCGTCTTCGTGATTGAGAAACCTCAACTCACTTTGTAATGGTGGACCGTACTGGGATCGAACCAGTGACCCCCACAATGTCAATGTGGTGCTCTACCGCTGAGCCAACGATCCTTGCTGCGGAAATTCTAACCTAACTATTTAGCTTCGTCGTCACGTCCATAATCATCCTGAACACGCTCAATATCATCTTCGCCAAAGTAAGTGCCTGTCTGAACTTCGATGAAGCACATCGGTACTTTGCCGACGTTGCCGATGCGGTGTAGCTCATTCGCTTGAACGGTAACGGTGTCACCAGATTGAAGAATTGAAGAGACATCGTTGACAACAACTTCGGCTGTTCCGTAAACGATGTACCAATGTTCGCTGCGGTGTTGGTGGCGTTGATAGGACAAACGTTTTCCTGGATCGACCCAAATCGCTTTTACTTTATGAGTAGGCAGATCTTGCAAAACTTCGTAGCGACCCCAAGGGCGGTTAGGACCATCTGTCTTATCAACCATTAGATCTTCACCTTTCCTCTCATTAGCAATTATGGAGGTCGGAACGGGATTTGAACCCGTGTAGCAGGATTTGCAGTCCTGAGCCTCGCCTCTCGGCCATCCGACCATCTATTTTTCTGAGCTGGGTAACCGACTGAGAGCGGACGACCGGGTTCGAACCGGCGACCTGAACCTTGGCAAGGTTCCGCGCTACCAACTGCGCTACGTCCGCACACTCTTTGCAGAGGCTGCCCTTTCGAGCAGAGGGGAAATCTACCGCACCCGACAGGGCTCTTGCCAATCCTGTGTGGTTTAGGTTTATGACATGAAATCTTTCCGGGGCGACGAGCTTTTTTGGATGGGCAATCGCCTTGCCACAAGCCCTATTGAGATTTCCCATGACCCGGCATCGTTAGAGCGTGATGGATTCTGGGCAGTCCAAGTGGATTATGAGGGTCGCTGGACGCTGACTTCGTTTGCTCACGTGGAGGATGCGCCGTTTCCGAAGAGTGAGTGGAGTTCGGATTCTTCTGAATGGAAATCATCCCTGGATCGAAATGGGTATGTTTCTTACGTTCGCGAAGCTCGTGAAGCAATCGCACGGGGTGACATTTATCAAGTCAATGCATGCAGAATCTTGAGGAGGAAATCTGATCAAAGTTTGTCCGGACTCTTCTCCAAGATTATTTCTCACAATCCTTCAAAATTTGCTGCGTACTACAAGAGTGAACATATTGAGATTGCTTCAGCATCTCCTGAACTTTTTCTCTCTCTCGAAAGTTTGCCACAGGGGACGCGAGTGAAATCAAGTCCTATCAAAGGAACTTCAAAGAGCGCCGACTTTGGAGAGAAGGATCGTGCTGAGAACGTCATGATCGTTGATCTGATTCGTAACGATTTAAGTCGTATCTGTGTCGATGGAAGCATTGAAGTCTCCAGACTTCTTGGAGTTGAAGAACACCCCGGGCTCTTCCATCTGGTCTCTGATGTCATTGGAACTCTTCGCAAGAACTTTTCATGGAGCGAATTCACTGATGCGGTGCTGCCGGCTGGTTCGATATCAGGTGCACCTAAATCGTCGGCAAGAGAATTTATTGAAGAGCACGAAAGCAAACGAGGGCCTTATTGTGGGCTTCTTGGATGGATTGAGCGCCGCAATGGCGAAGTGACGGGTGTGCTTTCGGTGGCGATTCGAACTTTTTGGCGAGAGAATGGTTTTATCCATTTTGGAACGGGCGCGGGAATTACGTGGGGAAGTTCTCCGGAGTCTGAGTGGGAAGAGACCGAGCTGAAAGCAGCGCGGCTTATGGCGATTGCAGATGGGAGGTTGGCGTGAACCATTTCTATTCCGCTCAACCAGATGGCGATTATGTATTGCCACCTCTCGCCCATCCATGGCTTCGTGGAGATGGAATTTTTGAAACAATTAAGAGTGAACGCGGAACGCTCTTCTTTCTTGATAGACATCTCAATCGTCTTCTAAAGAGCGCAGCTAACCTTAAGTTTGAAGAGATCAATTCTGCGAAACTTCGAAGCGATATTGAAAGATTTGCAGAAGCGACGTCAAGTTTTGCTCGTGGTCGTTTCCGAATAACGCTCTTTTCGGATGGGGAATATTTGTTGACTCACGAAGAGGCGCCACTTCGAATTACTCCACAAAAGCTTTTGATTTCCCCCAAAGTCCGCTTCAGTGCATCTGCGCTCACCGGTCATAAATCGTTATCGTATGGTGAAGGAAGTTTTGGGTTGCGTTTAGCTGCGCAAAACGGTTGCGATGATCTTCTTTACCTCAATGAAAGAGGTGAAGTTGTAGAAACTGGTTTAGCGAACATTCTCGTTGAGCACAAAGGAAATTTCTCAACTCCATCACTTGTTTCAGGTTGCTTGCCTGGCATCGTTCGAAGTGTTCTTTTGGAATGGTTTAAGGATGTCAAAGAATCAGTGATCACATTGGAGGCGCTCACATCAGCATCTGGACTCTATGTGCTCTCAAGTATGCGCGAGATTGACCTTGTTACTGAGCTTCATATGGGGGATGGTTCGCTTCAAAAATTCCAGATATCGGCTTCAGCAGAGAAGCTACGCGCTGACTTTCTCATTAACTCTCGTTCGATGCCCAATTCTTGATAGATTTCACCCATGTCCCAGATATCTGTCAACGTCAATGGTTCGAGCCAAAGCATCGATCTTGAGACTCGTCCTACACATATCTTCGCTGAGCTCTCTGATGTTGTTGTCTGTAAAGTCAATGGAGAACTTCGCGATCTGTGGACTGAACTCAAAGAAGGCGATTCTGTTGAATCAGTTTCGATCTCCTCTCCTGAGGGGCTGGCTGTTCTTCGCCACTCCACCGCGCACGTCTTAGCGCAAGCTGTACAAGAAGTATTTCCTGAAACCAAACTTGGAATCGGACCTCCTATTACAGACGGTTTCTATTACGACTTCGATCCGGCAAAACCTTTCACTCCAGAAGATTTGGAAAAGTTGGAGAGCGCCATGCGCAAGATCGTTAAAGCCGGTCAACGTTTTCGCCGCCGTGTAACGAATGAAGCAGATGCGCTCAAGGAATTAGCAGACGAGCCTTACAAGTGTGAACTCATCGGGTTGAAATCCGGAAGCGATGATGAATCCAGTGTCGAAGTTGGCGGAGCCGAACTTACGATTTACGACAACCTCGGACGCGATGGCCAACCAGTTTGGTCAGATCTCTGCCGTGGTCCACATCTTCCGTCGACAAAACTCATCCCTGCTTTTAAGTTGATGCGCAGCGCTGCTGCTTATTGGCGTGGATCTGAAAAGAACCCAATGCTGCAACGTATTTATGGAACTGCTTGGCCATCACAAGAAGAACTCGATGCTCATTTGGCGATGTTGCTCGAAGCGGAGAAGCGCGACCATCGCCGCCTTGGAACTGAACTTGATCTCTTCTCTTTCCCGGATGAAATCGGAAGCGGCTTGGCTGTCTTCCACCCTAAGGGTGGAATCGTTCGACGTGCGATGGAAGATTATTCGCGACGTCGTCATGAAGAAGAAGGTTATGAGTTTGTTTACTCGCCTCACTTAACTAAAGCTGCTCTCTTTGAGACATCTGGCCACTTGGATTGGTACTCCGAAGGAATGTATCCGCCGATGGTGATGGATGAAGAGCTCCACGCAGATGGAACCATTAAGCGCGCGGGGCAGAAGTACTACATGAAGCCTATGAACTGCCCGTTCCACAACCTTATTTACAAGTCCAGCAGTCGTTCATATCGCCAACTTCCTTTGCGACTTTTTGAATTTGGAACTGTGTATCGCTATGAAAAATCCGGAGTTATTCACGGACTTACGCGTGCACGTGGTTTCACTCAAGATGATGCGCACATCTATTGCACAAAAGAGCAGATGCCTGGTGAATTGGATTCACTCCTCACTTTCGTTCTCAATTTGCTGCGAGATTACGGACTCGATGATTTCTATCTTGAGCTTTCAACTCGCAATCCCGAGAAATCTGTGGGCGAAGATCGAGATTGGGAAGCTGCAACCGAAGCCCTTCGCTTAGCTGCTGAAAAACAAAACTTGGAATTGGTTCTAGATCCAGGTGGCGCCGCGTTCTATGGTCCGAAGATTTCCGTACAAGCCAAAGATGCAATTGGTCGCACTTGGCAGATGTCGACGATTCAGGTGGACTTTCAATTGCCACAACGATTTGATTTGGAATATCAATCCAGCGATGGTTCTCGCCAACAACCTGTAATGATTCACCGCGCGCTCTTCGGTTCAATCGAACGTTTCTTTGGAGTGCTCACCGAGCATTACGCAGGCGCATTCCCTCCATGGCTCGCGCCAGTACAAGTTCGTGCCATTCCCGTTGCAGATGCATTCTTGCCATACCTCCAAGAGATCACTGCATTGATGCGCAAAGAAGGTATTCGCGTTGATGTCGATGCTGCAGATGAACGCATGCAGAAGAAGATTCGCAACGCCCAACTTGAAAAGATTCCTTTCATGTTGATTGCTGGCGAAGAAGATCAGAAAGCGAATACTGTTTCGTTCCGCTATCGCAATGGCGAACAGAAGAATGGAATTGCTGTCTCTGAAGCAATCGCAGAAGTTCTTGCAGCAGTAAAAGACCGCAAGCAGATTTAATATGTCTGAGCACAAAGACCCTGATTTAGCTGGGGGAGCTGGAATGCCGGACGGTTGGTCGAGACTCTGGGCGCCTCATCGAATGAGCTATCTATCTGGAGAAAATCGTCCATTGCCGGGCAATGAAGTTCCATGTCCATTTTGCGCTGTCCCCAAAATGAACGATGAAGAAGGACTCATTGTTTTTCGTGGAGCCGAGGCTTATGTTGTGATGAATCTTTATCCATATAACGCGGGTCATCTCCTCGTTTGCGCCTATCGCCATGTTGCAGACCTCACCGACTTAACAGAGTCAGAGAGAAACGAGATTTCTGCTCTCACATCTGATGCGATGAAGGTTCTTCGTAAGGTTTCCGGAGCAAATGGATTCAATTTAGGGATGAATCAAGGCGCTGTATCAGGTGCTGGAGTTGCCGCGCATATTCACCAGCATGTTGTTCCACGCTGGGCTGGGGATGCAAACTTTATGCCGATCATCGGGCAGACAAAAGTTCTTCCGCAATTACTTCAAGAGACCCGCGCTGCTTTAGCGGCTGGCTGGAATTAGTTTTACCAGTTCTTCTATTTGATCTAATCCAAGTCTTGATCCTTTGATCCACGGGAGTGCCGGGAAGAGTAAGCCTTGCACGAATCCATCTTCGCCGGCTTCTTCAATTCTCTCTTCGTACTCAGAGAGATATTCACCTACGAGATCCCGATGTTCTTGATCGCTATCAACCATGACCGGTGAACCGTGTGAGTAATCGATAATTTTAAGCGTCACTAAATCGATGAGCGCTGCTGCATTACCTTCATCGGAATGAAGAACAAGATAACGGGTAGCAACGGGATCTAACATCTTTGATGCAATCGCCGTCATGTCATCGAAATCTAAATCGGATGTATCGGTTTCGCTGATCACAACGATAGAGGGGATGTAGAGCTCACGCGCTTGATTCCACCGATCGATATCAGCTCGAACTATCCCGTCTGCTGCACTGACGATAAAGAGGGCAACATCCGCGCTTTCAAGAGCGGAAGGGGAGATGTGAAGGCTCGCACCCAATTGGTCGGCAGACTTGCCGATAATTGCCACAGAAATTAGGTCGCTCACAGGAAGGAAGCCTACGATGAGACCGATGTTGCAGAAGTCTTTGAGAGCGCCTGTCACGCGGATTATTACTCCGGTCTGTCGAGGGTTGCTGAAGCTTGGCTTGAGCGCAAATGGAATGAGCGCACTTGGAGCTATTGGCTCGACTCTGTCAGCAATCTACTTTTATTCTCGCGGTCACTTCTTCATCGGAACTCTTGTAACAATATTTTTTGTGCTGAGCGATCTCTTCGATGGCACCATGGCGCGTCTTTCAGGTGGAGGCTCCCGCTGGGGAGCGTTGCTTGATTCGACACTTGATCGAATCACTGATGCAGCAGTGTTGGGTTCAGTTGCGTATTTTTTGGCTCAACAAAGCGATCGACTTCTTCCCGTCGTTCTCACTGCGCTTGTCGCTGGATCTCTCGTTTCTTACATCAAAGCGCGCGCTGAGTCACTCGACATTGAGTGCAACGGTGGAATAGCTGAACGAACCGAGCGATTGATCATCGCCTTCCTCGCCATTGGGCTCGACGGTTTATCGGTTCCATATTCGCTTGCGATTGGTATGTGGATACTGGCTCTTTTAAGTCTGTACACCACATGTGAACGTTTGCGAATCGTCTATAAAGGTTCGCGATGAAAACGTTGACCTATTGGGGTTATGCAGCTGCTTGGTTTGTGGTGCGACATCTGCCTGAAAAAATAGCATATGGGCTCGCTCGTAAAGTCGCTGATGCAATCTATAAACGTGATGGAAAACAAATTGCTCGCTTACGCAGTAACTATTCACGCGTTCGTCCCGAACTTAACGCAGATGATTTGGAACTCTTAGTGCGTGATGGAATGCGTTCCTATCTACGTTATTGGTGCGACACATTTCGTTTGCCCTCATGGAGCAACGAGAAAATCAAGCGCGATGTTGTTACTGAGAATGCTCACTATTTAACTGACCCCGTTGACCAAGGAAAAGGCTGCATCGTCTCCCTTCCACATGCCGGAAATTGGGACCATGCCGGTGCTTACTTCTGCGCTTTGGGTTACACCGTTGTTACTGTTGCCGAACACCTTGAACCAGAGAAGCTTTTCCGCAAGTTCTTGGCTTATCGCCAATCGATAGGTATGGAAGTCCTTGATGCAAGCGCACGGTCGCTGGGAACTCTTTCACAACGGTTGCGATCAGGTGGATTGGTGGCACTTGTCGCGGATAGAGACCTCTC
>CANFVU010000005.1 GCA_947450545.1 Actinomycetota bacterium | reverse complement strand
TTTGAAACAATCGATGTGATTGCTTTCAATGACATCACTCCTCAAGCGCCAACACACGTATTAGTTATTCCGAAGTGGCATCATGAAAACGCAGCCGAACTCGCCGCGCAAGCACCGACCACACTTGCTGAAATGTTCACCGTTGCTCAGCAAATTGCTGATGAACGGGAGCTAGACGGCTATCGACTCGCGTTCAACACCGGCGAAAGCGCTGGTCAAACGGTTTTTCATGCTCATCTCCACCTTCTAGGTGGGCGCCCATTCGCCTGGCCGCCCGGTTAAAAGTAGTATTTCAACCATATGGATCATCCCGCGCTGATTACCGTCCCGGTCGCCATTCCCATGGTCGCACTGACAGGACCGCAAGATGTCTATCTTCGTCAGATGGAATCGTCATTTCCATTGCTCGCAATAACTGTGCGAGGGAATGAAATATTTGTTAAAGGCGATCCCGAACAATCGTCGAAATTTGAAGGCTTGATTTCTGAGCTCCTTGTTATTTTGCGAGCTGGTCAACAACTCACTCCTGAATTAGTACAACAATCTCTTGCGATGGTGGCTCGAGTACCTGCTGATCATCCAGCAGAGGTTCTCTCGCTCAATATTTTGAGTAATCGCGGTAAGACAATTCGCCCAAAGACAGCAAATCAAAAGCGCTACGTGGAAGCAATTACCGAAAACACCATCACATTTGGCCTTGGTCCAGCCGGAACTGGTAAAACATATCTTGCGATGGCAAAAGCGATTCAAGCGCTCCAAGCAAAAGAAGTAAATCGAATTATTTTGACTCGACCAGCTGTCGAAGCGGGGGAGCGACTTGGTTTCTTGCCAGGTACTTTGCAAGAGAAAATCGATCCTTATCTACGCCCTCTTTTTGATGCCCTCCACGACATGATTGATCAAGATTCCATTCCTCGTTTAATGGCATCTGGAATTATCGAAATCGCTCCGCTGGCATATATGCGCGGTCGTACTCTCAATGATGCATTCGTCATTCTTGATGAAGCACAAAATACTTCTGCCGAGCAGATGAAAATGTTCCTCACTCGTCTTGGCTTTGGATCGAAGATGGTCATTACCGGTGATGTCACCCAAGTGGATTTACCGCACGGCACACAATCGGGGTTAAAGATTGTTCAAGATATTCTCGAAGGCGTAGACGATATCTGCTTCCTTACACTCACTGCTGAAGATGTTGTTCGCAATCGTCTTGTCGGGGATATTGTCACCGCATACGGCAAATGGGATGAGCAAGGAGCCGGAGCTAATGGGCATCGAACTCTTAAACGAATCTAAATCTTCATGCGATGAGAGCGCACTTCTTTCAGTTGCCGCGTTCGCACTTCAGAAGATGGGAATCCACCCAGACTCGGACCTATCCATCACCCTGGTCGATGAAGATCGCATCGAAGAGCTACATATTCAATGGATGGATCTGCCTGGTCCAACCGATGTTCTCTCCTTTCCCATGGATGAAATGAAGCCCCATTCAGCTTCTGATGGTCCAGGAATAGTGGGCGATATTGTTTTATGCCCTGAATTTGCTCGCAAACAAATGAAAACTACTTTGGATGACGAGCTCTCACTTCTTACGGTGCACGGGGTACTTCATTGCCTCGGCTACGACCATGCAGAGAAAGAGGAAGAGCGAGAGATGTTCTCACTTCAAGATGAATGCCTTGCAGAATGGAAAGCGACTCTTTCATGACAGCTCTAGGAATTCTCCTTGTTATTGCACTGCTCTTCTTTGCTGGATTCTTGGCGGGAAGTGAATCGGCGCTCAGCTCAATTTCGCGCGTGTGGGTTGAGGATCTTGGCGAACGCAAGCCGAAGTTAGCTCAGCGATTGAGTAAAGTTTTGGCTCAGCCAGCTAAATACACCAATGTGATGTTGTTGGTACGCAAAGCATGTGAACTCACTGCAACGGTATTAGTTGGACAAGCATTTATTCACGCTGATGGAAACCATGTCGAGCAAATGGCAGCAGTCATTGTTGTGATGGTCGTTATTTCATATGTGGTTGTGGGTGTCGGACCTCGAACCTTAGGAAAGCAGCACGCACTTAAATGGGCTCCTGCTGCAACGGTTGTTGCCGATTTTCTTGCGCGCACACTTGGACCCCTTACTCGTTTGCTCATTGCCATTGGCAACGGACTGACACCTGGCCGAGGATTTAAGCAAGGACCTTTTACTTCAGAAGCTGAACTCCGCGATCTTGTAGATCAAGCAAGTGAAAGTGGATTGGTTGAGGAATCTGAACGCGAAATGATTCACTCTGTTTTCGATCTCGGTGAAACTCTTGTTCGCGAACTCATGGTTCCACGCACCGATATGGTCTACATCGAAGGCAATAAAACGCTTCGTCAAGGACTCTCTCTCGCACTTCGCTCAGGCTTTACTCGCATACCCGTCATCGATGAGAATCTCGATAATGTTGTAGGAATTGCTTACGTAAAGGATCTTGCACGTCGAGTTCATGAGAAGCGTGAAGCAGAAAATACCGAGAACGTTGTTGAGATTATTCGCCTCCCAACTTTTGTGCCAGAAACTAAGACGGCTGCTGAACTCCTAAAAGAGATGCAGCGCGATCAAATCCACATGGCAGTTGTGATTGATGAATACGGCGGCACAGCAGGCCTCATCACTATTGAAGATATATTGGAAGAAATTGTTGGTGAAATCGCTGACGAATACGACAAAGAAGATGCCGAAGCAGAGTGGTTAGATGCCAATACTGTTCGAGTCTCGGCAAGGCTTCATGTAGAAGATTTTGAAGAACTAGCAGATGCTAAATTCTCTGCTGAAGATCGTGAAGATGTCGATTCACTTGGTGGTCTCATTGCAAAAATTCTTGGCCGCGTCCCAATTCCAGGAAGTTCTATCAGCGCTGGAGGCTGGAAATTAACAGCCGAACGCCCTGTTGGCCGTCGCCATCGAATCGGCACCGTTCTTGCAGTACGCGTTACAGAGGATTCGACACAAGAAGCTCAGCTCTAACGAGCAGATAGACTTCATCCATGCGTATCGTTCGATTCTCCGCTCTCCAGGACACCGGTTTTGGTACCGACCCTCATTACGGAGTCATCAACGATAGCGACCAAATTTTGGTCCTCAAAGGAGATCCCCTTTTCACAGGGATTGTTCCCAGTGAGTCAAAAATTGCTCTTGAAGATGTTCGACTCTTGGCGCCTGTTTTACCTCGAAGCAAAGTTGTCTGTGTTGGCAAGAATTATGCCGATCACGCAGCAGAGATGAATTCAGCTGTTCCAGATGAGCCAATTATTTTCTTGAAGCCAAACACTTCCGTGATTGGACCTGGCGAAATCATCAACTGGCCTCGCATGAGTGAGCGCATTGATCACGAAGTCGAACTTGCGATTGTTATTTCAAGAATTTGCAAAGATGTTCCACAAGAGCGCGTTAATGATGTGATCTTTGGTTACACAATTGCAAACGATGTAACAGCGAGAGACTTGCAGACCAAAGATGGCCAATGGAGCCGCGCAAAAGGGTTTGACACATTTTGCCCACTGGGACCATGGATTGAAACGGATTTCACTCCAGGAACTCAAAAAATTGAAGCTCGCGTAAATGGGGAAGTAAAGCAATCATCCACGTTGGATCAAATGATTTTCAACGTTCCTCGAATCATTAATTTTGTCTCATCGGTTATGACTCTTCTTCCAGGAGATGTCATTATCACCGGAACACCATCCGGAATCGGTCCCATGTCAGAAGGTGCAGAAGTCAGCGTTTCAATCGAAGGCATTGGCACATTAACGAATAAGGTAAGCGCCCGTGCCAAGTAATCGCCCCGTCCGCGTCCGATTTGCCCCTTCTCCAACAGGAGATCTGCACGTTGGAAATATTCGAACCGCTCTCTTTGACTGGGCTTACGCACGCCACACTGGCGGAAAATTTATCTTCCGTATCGAAGATACCGACCGCGAACGCGTCACAGATGAGTACATCCAAGCAGCGATTGATACTCTCAAATGGCTCGGTCTTACTTGGGATGAGGGTCCAGAAGTCGGTGGACCAAATGGTCCTTATCTACAATCACAACGCTTAGATATTTATGCCAAGTGGGCAGCTAAATTCTTGGCTGATGGTTTTGCCTATCATTGTTATTGCAGCTCTGAAGAACTTGAAGCTGTCCGTGAAGCACAACGCAAAGCAAATGTTGCTCCTGGATATAACGGACATTGCCGCGAACTGAGTGCAGATCAGATTGCCGCATATGTTGCAGAAGGGCGTAAACCAGTTGTGCGCATGCGCATGCCTGATGGCTCCACAACATTCACCGATCTCATCCGTGGCGAAGTGACATTCGATCATAACTTCGTTCCAGATTTCGTCCTAGTGCGTGCTGATGGTTCTCCGCTGTACACCTTGGCTGTTGCGGTTGACGATGTCATGATGCAGGTGACTCACGTATTGCGTGGCGAAGATTTGCTCTCATCAACACCTCGCCAAATTCGCGTCTATCAAGCGATGGGCGTCAAGGAAGATGAGTACCCACTGTTTGCACACCTTCCATTTGTAATGGGTCAAGATAACGCCAAACTTTCAAAACGAAATGGCGAGGTATCTATTGCCTGGTATCGCGAACGCGGATTTTTGCCAGAAGCAATCTGTAATTATCTCGCACTCCTTGGTTGGTCACCAGGGGAGGACCGCGAAGATGTAACGATGGAAGAGTTAACGCAGCTTTTCACTGTTGAGCGTGTTCACTCAAGTCCCGCACGTTTTGATATGAAGAAACTTGAAGCGATTAACGGTGACAAGATTCGCGCGCTTACTCCCGAGAGCTTCCTTGAGAAATCTCTGCCATTCCTTACTGATGCCAAAGTCATCTCTGGCAGCGCCGACGAGATTGATCTGTTGAAGAAAGCTCTTCCCATCATTCAAGAGCGCGTAGCAACACTCGCTGAAATTCCAGCAATGTTGAAATTCCTCTTTGTCGCTCACTTTGAAGTCGAAGCGGATTCACTTCCTAAGGTCAACGATCCAGAATCAAAGAAACTTCTCTCTGTTGCTTTCGATCGTCTACAAAACGTCAGCGAATGGAGCCACGATGGCATCGAAGCGGTGTTGCGTACTGCTCTCATCGAAGAGATGGGCTTGAAACCACGTATTGCTTTTAGCGCAGTTCGAATTGCAGTAACAGGAAGCCATATCTCTCCGCCTCTCTTTGAATCAATGGAGTTGCTTGGCCGCGAGAAGTCGTTGGCACGCATACAAGCGTTGATTTAAAGTCGTTTTTGAAGGGAAGCCCTTCACGGGGTATTCTTTGCCAGCCTAAAAAATTAGTAATTGGGGTATGGGGTAATTGGCAGCCCAGCTGATTCTGGTTCAGCCTGTCTAGGTTCGAGTCCTGGTACCCCAGCGATAGATTCAGAGATGAATCGATCAGAACAACAGCACAACAGCACCAAAAAAATGTACTAGGGCCCCGTCGTCTAGCGGCCTAGGACTCTGGCTTCTCAAGTCAGCTACGAGGGTTCGAATCCCTTCGGGGCTACAAAAAAGAGCTCGCTGCATAACGCGGCGAGCTTTTCTAATTTTTATTCGAAACTATTTGGATTGCGCTAAATATTCAGTCAATCGCGCTGCTGTTGCTACAACTTGTGCTGCATGAAGGCGACCTGGCTGGCGACCGAGTCTCTCGATCGGACCACTGATACCGACGGCTGCAATAATTTTATTATTTGGACCTCGCACAGGAGCAGATACAGATGCAACGCCTGCTTCACGCTCTCCGATAGATTGCGCCCATCCGCGGCGACGTACTGCCGAGAGAGAAGCTGCGTTGAATTTCGCGCCCATTAATCCACGATGAAGTTTGTCTGGCTCTTCCCATGCAAGGAGAATTTGTGCGCCAGAACCTGCAAGCATTGAGAGAACAGTTCCGACGGGAACAGAGTCGCGAAGTCCGCTCATCCGTTCAGCGGTAGCAACACAGATTCGTTGATCTCCTTGACGGCGATAGAGCTGAGCGCTTTCTCCTGTCGCATCGCGCAGGGCACCTAAAGCAGGAGCAGCGATTGCAAGGAGGCGATCTTCACCTGCTGCAGCAGCCAATTCTGAAGAACGCGCGCCTAAAACAAAGCGTCCCATGAGGTCGCGAGAAACGAGGCGGTGAAATTCAAGAGCAACTGCGAGGCGGTGAGCTGTGGGGCGGGCGATTCCCGTTGCTGAAACCAGTTCAGAAAGGGAGTGTGGGCCGCTCTCCAAGGTTGCAAGGATCTTTACGGCTTTATCTAAAACGCCGACTCCGCTATTCTTCTTGTCCACACTCTAATACTGCCATCTCAATCCGTGAGAAGCAACTTTTCTCCGAAAAAGATGGGACGAAAGGTACGGCAATGGGAAAGACGTTATCAGAGAAGATTTGGGTAGACCATGTGGTGCGAAGCGCTGCAGGAGAGCCAGATCTTCTATACATCGATCTGCATTTAATTCACGAGGTAACAAGTCCACAAGCTTTTGATGGTCTACGCCTTGCAGGTCGCAAAGTGCGTCGCCCTGATCTCACCATCGCTACAGAAGATCACAACACCCCAACGCTGAACATTGATAAGCCCATCGCAGACCCAGTATCAAAGCTTCAAATCGACACACTTCGAAATAACGCGAAAGAGTTCGGAATTCGCATTCACTCATTGGGAGATATCGACCAAGGCATCGTTCACGTTGTGGGACCTCAACTTGGAATCACTCAACCTGGCATGACAATCGTATGTGGCGATTCGCATACCTCAACCCACGGAGCCTTCGGCGCACTTGCATTTGGTATCGGAACGTCACAAGTAGAGCATGTTCTTGCAACTCAAACTCTTCCTCAATCAAAGCCAAAGACAATGGCCATCAACGTTGAAGGTACTTTGAAGCCAGGCGTCACATCCAAAGACATCATTCTTGCAATCATTGCTCAAATCGGAACTGGTGGCGGACAAGGCTACGTTCTTGAATATCGTGGAAGTGCGATTCGCGCGCTATCCATGGAAGGTCGAATGACGATTTGCAACATGTCTATTGAAGCAGGAGCTCGCGCAGGTCTTATTGCTCCAGATGAAAAAACTTTTGAATATCTCAAGAGCAAGCCCCATGCACCACAAGGCGCTGATTGGGATGCAGCTGTTGAGTATTGGAAGACTCTCCAATCTGATGCAGATGCCACATTTGATCACGAAATCACGCTTAAAGCTGAAGATATTTCACCATTCATCACATGGGGAACCAACCCTGGTCAAGGCGCACCTTTGGATGGAAAAGTTCCTAACCCAGCAGATATTGCAGATGCAGAAGATCGCGGAGCAGCAGAGCGCGCATTGGTCTACATGGGTCTTGAAGCGGGCACTCCATTTAAAAACATCAAGATTGACACTGTTTTTCTCGGTTCTTGTACCAATGGTCGCATCGAAGATCTTCGCGCTGCAGCCGATGTATTAAAGGGCAAGAAAATTGCTCCTGCTACGCGCATGCTTGTTGTGCCTGGTTCGGCTCGCGTTCGCTTAGCTGCTGAAGCAGAAGGTTTAGACAAAGTCTTTCTTGATTTTGGAGCCGAATGGCGCCAGGCAGGTTGTTCTATGTGTCTTGGAATGAACCCCGATCAACTTGCAGTGGGAGAGCGTTCAGCGTCAACAAGCAATAGAAACTTTGAAGGTCGCCAAGGTAAAGGCGGTCGTACTCACCTTGTAAGTCCACTTGTTGCTGCAGCAACTGCAATTCGTGGAACCCTTTCATCACCGGCAGATCTCTAAGAAGCGGAGTTAAGAGCAATGGATAAATTTATTTCGCATACAGGAACAGTTCTTCCACTTCGCCGTACCAACGTCGACACCGACCAGATCATTCCTGCTGTCTATTTGAAGCGCGTAACGAAGAGCGGTTTTGAAGATGGTCTCTTCTCTGCATGGCGCGTAGATCCTGATTTTGTTATGAATCAACCTCAACATAAAGGCGCAACCATCCTTGTCGCTGGAGCGGATTTCGGTACAGGGTCATCTCGCGAACACGCAGTTTGGGCGCTTCAGAACTATGGATTTAAAGTAGTTCTTTCAAGCCGTTTTGCCGATATTTTCCGCGGCAACTCCCAAAAAGCCGGTCTCTTAACTGTGATCATTCCGCAAGAAAAAATCGAAGCTCTCTGGGATGCAGTAGAAGCAAACCCAGCACTTGAAGTCACTGTGGATCTTGATGCCAAGAATGTTCGCTTTGGAAGTGAAGTCATTGCTTTCGAAATTGACGATTACACACGCTGGCGTTTGATGGAAGGGCTTGATGACATCGGATTAACTCTCAAAAACATCGCAGATGTTGATGCTTTTGAGGCAAAACGACCATCTTTTAAGCCACAAACTCTTCCTGCACGTTAATTACTCATAACTCTCAAGCACTCATCGAGAGTTTTTCACGCGTAAAAAGTGCGTTTTTCTGAAAATAATCAGAGAGGCGCACTTTTATTTTTTCGCGACACACCGAGGCGCATGCGTTAAAACCCTTTATTTATGCGTAGATTTTCACTCACGTTAGACGAACGTCTAACAAATACGCGTATTTAAGGGGAAAAATTCATGAACAAAGCCCAGTTCATCGCCTACTTGGCGCCGCACTTCGGTGATTCAAAGAAGGAAGCAGCTCGCGCTGTAGATATCGTGTTCGACAGCATCGTCCGCAACATCTCTAAGGGCGAAGATGTCATGATTAACGATTTCGGTAAGTTCAAGAAGGTTGATCGCGCTGCACGTAAGGGCCGCAACCCATTCACAGGTGAAACAATCCAGATCAAGGCAAGCAAGAAGGTTCGTTTCCTTCCTGCAAAGGCTCTCAAGGAAGTTATCTCTGGCGCACGCAAGCTCGAGCCAGCTCCAAAGCCACCTGTAAAGGTTGTACCACCAAAGCCAGCAGCTAAGAAGGTTGTCAAGAAGGCAGCTAAGAAGGTTGTCAAGAAGGCAGCTAAGAAGGCTCCTGCAAAGAAGGCAGCTAAGAAGGTTGTTAAGAAGGCAGCTAAGAAGGTTGTTAAGAAAGCAAAGAAGAAGTAAATAATTCTTCACAAAAGAGGGAGCCAGAAATGGTTCCCTCTTTTTCTTTTCTCATTAGGCTAATTACATGAAATATGAAGCGCCAACTGGTCGACCTCTCGGGACCAATATCTATTTCAAGCTAAGCGCTCTTATTCTTATCCCACTCTTGAGCGCAATAACAAAACGCGATTGGCGGGGTAGAGAAAATCTGCCCAAGAGTGGGCCAGTGATTGTTGTAAGCAATCACATTTCCTATGCAGACCCATTGATCTTTACTCAATTTCTCTATCAAAGCGGACGAGCGCCACGATTTCTTGGAAAAGCTTCAGTTTTTAAAGTTCCAGTTATTGGAAAAATTATCGCTGGCTCTGGACAGATTCCTGTAGAGCGCGAAACAGAGAATGCACGTTTTGCTTTGCAACATGCAATTGCTTTTCTTGAAGCTGGCCATTGTCTTGGCGTCTATCCTGAAGGAACGTTGACTCGCGATGAAAACTTTTGGCCGATGCGCGCAAAAACAGGTATCGCTCGACTTGCGATCATCACGCAAGTCCCTGTAATTCCATGTGCTCAATTTGGTGCGCAAGAAGTTCTGCCTCGATATGGAAAATTGCCTAGATTGTGGAGACGTACTCCGGTCTCGGTATGGGCTGGTGAGCCGCTCAATTTTGCGCGCTGGAAGGGTCAAGAAGAAGACCCTGCTGCGCTTAAAGAAGCCACAGAGTATGTAATGTCGGCAGTGACTCGTCTCTTGGAGGAAATTAGGGGAGAATACGCACCTGCGGAAATTTTTGATCCTCACACATCAGAACTACCGCGTACCGGCAACTATAAGAAAGCGAAGCGATCACAGACATGAGTCGAGTTAGCGTCCTGGGTTCAGGTGCATGGGGCACCACGCTTGCTCAAGTTCTGGCAGATGCAGGTCAAGAAGTATTGATTTGGGGCCGAAACGCAACAGTCGTGCACGAGATCAATAATGACCACACCAACCATACATTTTTGCCCGGCGCACAGCTACCTTCATCCATCCGCGCAACAACGGATGTGAATGAAGTATTCGCTTTCGGCGAGGCACTTGTATTGGCAATTCCCGCTCAGAGTCTTCGCGAAAATCTTCTCGCATGGAAAGATCTCTTCCCTCTCGAAAAACCCATCATTAGCACGCTCAAAGGTATTGAAGCAGATACACATCTTCGTATGACTGAAATTCTTGTCAATGAAATTGGAGCATCTCTAGAGAATGTTGGACTTATAACCGGTCCTAACTTGGCCGCTGAAATGATTTTGCGCCAACCAGCAGGAGCTGTTGCTGCTTCCATCAATTCTCAAATCTCTGCTCTCGTCATTGAGCTTTTCACAACGCCGTATTTCCGCGTTTACCCTTCACATGATTTAGTGGGATGCGAACTTGCTGGTGCCACAAAGAGCGTCATCGCTCTAGCGGTAGGTATGGCAGTTGGATTAGATCTTGGTGAAAATACTCAATCCATGATTATTACTCGCGGACTCAGCGAAGTCGCTCGATTCGGTCAAGCGTATGGAGCCGATCCACTCACCAATCTCGGACTTGCTGGCATGGGTGACTTGGTCGCGAGCTGTGGCTCAGGACTTTCTCGTAACCGTACATTCGGTGAAGTTTTAGGGCGCACTGGATCTCTTGAGAAGACTCGTTCACAAGTTGCAAAGACTGTCGAAGGCGTTGCTTCAGCGCCAGCTATTTTGGAGTTGGCACACCGCGTAGGTGTTGAAGTTCCTATCATCGAAGCCGTTGCAGACGTTGTACGTGGAACTATCACTCCTCGCCAAGCTCTTGATCGCTTGATGACAGTGCCTCTTGAAGAAGAGATTTAAATTGAGCCAAAAGAAAATCCGAGTAGGAATCGTTGCTGGCGGGCAGAGCAGCGAACATGAAATCTCCTGCGTTTCAGCTGGGGGAATTCTTCGCGCAATTGATCGAAGCCGATTTGAGCCAGTATTAATCGGTATTACCAAAAATGGGCAATGGGTTTTCCCGCATGAAGGTCAAGAACTTTCTATCGTGGATGGCACACTTCCTGAAATAGTTGAAGGCACGGATGTCTTAATCGAAGAGGCGATGGAGAATGTGGATTTACTCTTTCCGATTCTGCATGGTCCATATGGGGAAGATGGCACATTTCAAGGGCTTTGCGAGATGCTGGGAATGCCATATGTAGGTTCAGGTGTTCTTGCTAGCGCTGTCGCTATGGACAAGTCCTTTGCTAAATCAATTTTCGCATCACATGGGCTAAACGTTGCGCAGGGAATTGTTGTCACCTCTGCTGAGGGAATCGATGTCTCCTCTCTGACTTTCCCAGTGTTTGTAAAACCCTCATCTGGTGGTTCAAGCCGTGGAACGACCAAAGTTAAAAAGATTGATGATGTTCGCGCAGCAGTTGTGGAAGCTCTTCGCTTTGATTCAAAAGTCCTTATCGAATCTGGCGTAGTCGGACGAGAAATTGAATGCGCAGTTCTAGAAATCAATGGCGTCCCGACAGCCTCGCCGCTCGCTGAAATTATCATCCTCGGAGAGCACGAGTTCTATGATTTTGATGCGAAGTACCTCGATGGCTCAACCACAATCGGATCACCAACAGATTTGCCGCCAGATGTCTATGCCGCAATTCAACGCGCCGCAGTGCAAGCATTTACAGCGCTGGGTTGTGCGGGTCTAGCGCGCGTGGATTTCTTCTATGCAGATGGCCAGATTGTCATTAATGAAATCAACACGATGCCAGGATTTACTGAAACGTCCGTCTTCCCAAAACTTTGGCAAGAAGCAGGCAAGAGTTACACAGAATTGATCACTCAACTTATTGCGAGTGCGCTGCCTTAGTACGAATTAATTGTCGTATGTTGTAACAGGGCAGGTGAGCGTGCGAGTAATTCCACTCACAGCTTGTACCTTAGAAAGAATCACTCGTCCGAAATCTTCCATGCTTGGCGCCTGAGCGCGCATGATGACATCGTATGGACCAGTAACGCCTTCAGCGAGAGTGACTCCTGGAATTGCTGAGATGGCTTTCGCAACGCTGTCGGCTTTGCCAACTTCTGTTTGAATCAAAATATATGCCTGAACGGACATCTCTTCCTCGTTTCCGAAACTTTTGCATCAATTCTAAAGTTGCCTCGCTGCACCTTGATTACCCTAGGCTACAGCGTGAAGCCATCGAGTTGAAGGGGGATTTATGAGTACCGAAGCGCACTATCTGCGCGCCCTCGCCGATATCTTCAATGCCCGTTCAGAGAGCGTGATCGTCGGCATTGGTGACGACGCAGCGGTTGTTTCGCATCCGAAAGGAGCGCTTGCACTCGCCACAGATATGGCAGTGGAAGGCGTCCATTTCAAACGTGAGTGGTCATCTCTTCACGAGATCGGCGGAAAAATCACCGCAGCTAATCTTGCTGATATTTATGCAATGGGAGGTCGCCCGCACTATTTGTTAGTCGCTGCTGCTATTCCTGAAAATTTTTCCGAAGACGAGATTAAAGAATTAGCAGAAGGCATTGAATCGGAAGCAGCAAAAGTTGGAGCACATGTGATTGGCGGAGATCTTGCCCGATCACCAATCCTTACTATTGCTATAAGCGTGTATGGGGAAGTGGATCAACCCATTCTTCGTTCAGGTGCTCAGGTAGGGGATGTTGTTGCTCTCTCAGATTTACCAGGTGCTTCATCGCGCGGTTTAGAACTACTTCTGCAGGGCGCCAATGATTCACGCTCATCAGAGCATCGATATCCAACAGTGAATTATTCGAAGATCGAAAAACTCAACGCATCTCTTGCGCATTCCTTGACTGATGTCAGTGATGGACTTGTTGCCGAACTTGAGTCGCTCGCCAGCGCATCAAGCGTTTCCATTGCCATTTCTTCAGAGTTGATTGCAACGGATATTCATTCGTTGCATGGGGGAGAAGATCATGTCTTTGTTGGAACTTTTTCTCAATTGCCCGAAGGATGGATTGAAATTGGAAAAGTAGGGGAAGGTGTAGGAGTTACTTTGGATGGGCAACGCATCGCTCATCAAGGATTCACGCACTTTGAGCAAGGCGAAGATCATCAGTAATGATGACGTGAACGCCTAACGACTTACACAATTTAATATCTGCTTCATCATTCACAGTCCACACAAGGGTCGTGCTTGGATCAGAAGGAATGAAACCGCTTCGTAGAATTTCAATATTGAGTCCAGCGGTAAGAAATCGTGCAAGAAACATCAATCGGCGTGAGCGCACTAAATACGTGGCCATGTAAGGCGCTTGAGCGTTGTAGCTTGTCGCCCACCATGAAAATGACATGAGGTAGATATCGATTCCTGAAGCTTTGATCGCTACGTGCTTTCGCTTGAGTAGCTTTGAAAGTTCGCGCTCAACGCGTTGCCCAAATCGAACAGGATGCTTGGTTTCGATGGCGATGTTCTTTCGCTCTGCGATTGTTAAGTCCAGCAACTCTTCAAGAGTAAGGATGGGCCAGACTTCACGAAGTTGATCTAAGGTTGAACGCGAAATGCGAAGTGGTGATTGGGCTATGCGTTCCAAAGTCGCGTCATGCCAGACAACGAGGTGTCCATCTTGAGTTAGTCGGATATCGCACTCAACGCCATCAGCTCCAGCATCGATAGCAGCGCGATAGGAATCAAAAGATGATTCAGGGTGTGGAGAGAATGGGTGATGCAGACCGCGATGAGCAAATAGTTGCGGTGAGGTGCTCATATCAAGAGAGTGAGCGAAGGAGCCGGATTAACGGACTGCTTTTCCTGCCTTCATGCATGATGTGCATACGTTCTGGCGCTTTGATACTCCGCCAATGAATGTACGGATGCTCTGGATATTTGGATTCCAGCGGCGACGTGTCTTACGCATTGAGTGCGAAACGTTGTTGCCAAAGCTTGGGCCCTTGCCGCATAGATCGCATGTGGATGCCACGTGGAACTCCTTCATCAAGAAAACGAAAACTGGTAAAAAACTAGACCCCGTAGGTTACCGAAAGCCGCTCAGTAAGGCGAATTCGGGCAGACTGCTCCCGTGAAGAGTCAGCCGGCAGCACGCTCCCCGCTCGAGACCCCGCTCAAAGCGGTCATCGGGGATAAGACTGCCGTGGTCTTCGAGAAGGCTTTTGGTTACACCACAGCGGGGGATCTGCTCAGACATTACCCACGCCGATATGTCATGCGCGGTGAGCTCAGCGATATCTCGGAGTTAAAAGAGGGCGATGAGGCAACGGTGATTGCCGATATTAAGAAAGTCAACCTTCGTAGAGCGCCAGGACGGATCATTGTTGAAGTCATCATTACCGATGGAAGCTCGGAAATGTCGCTCACCTTTTTCAATCAAGCATGGCGAGAGAAGCAACTCAAAGTGGGGATGCGCGGGATGTTTGCCGGCAAAGTCGGAGTTTTCAATAAGAAGCGACAACTTTCTCATCCCGATTATGAAATTCTACCTGAAGGTGGCGACGAAGATGAAGCCACTGCAGCCTTTGCAGGGCGAGCGATTCCTGTATATCCCGCAACAGCAAAAATGCCATCGTGGAAAATCGCGCAATCCATAGAAATCGCTCTGCACTCTATCGATGAGATTGTGGATCCCATTCCGCAGGAAGTGTTGAAGCAATTTAATTACCCAACTCTCAGCGAAGCGTTTCATTCGATTCATCAACCTATAACTCGGGATGAAGCAGATCGAGCTCGTACGCGTTTAACTTTTGACGAAGCTCTTCTCCTTCAATTATTACTTGCACAACGCAAATCGCAAATGCGCTCGCTTCCGGCAACAGCGCGGCCGATTAAGAGCGACGGCTTAGTTGCAGAATTTGAAGCACAACTTCCATTTACTTTCACCGATGGACAGCGAGAAGTCTCGGGAGAAATCGAAGCTGACATGAATCAAACTCATCCGATGCATCGATTGTTGCAAGGTGAAGTGGGATCGGGTAAAACAGTTGTGGCGTTACGCGCGATGTTGGGAACAGTCGATAGCGGTGGACAAGCTGCGTTATTAGCTCCCACAGAAGTTCTTGCTACTCAGCACTTTTCAACGATTAATAGAATCCTTGGCCCGCTTGCAGCTGCAGGAACTTTAGGTGGCAGTGAACATGGAACTCGCGTTGCGTTGCTCACTGGATCAATGAGCGCAGCCACGAAGCGAGAAGTGCTTGCAGAAATATCTTCGGGAAGCGCCGGAATTGTTATTGGTACTCATGCACTGTTAAGTGAAGGAGTTGAATTCCACGACCTTGGATTGGTTGTGGTCGATGAGCAACATCGCTTTGGTGTTGAGCAACGCGATGCTTTGCGAGGCAAAGCCGTGACTCCTCCTCATTTGCTCGTCATGACTGCAACCCCGATTCCGCGAACAGTTGCAATGACAGTCTTTGGCGATCTTGATGTCTCGACCTTGCGTCAACTTCCTGCCGGGCGACCTCTCATCACTTCACATTTAATTCCATCGCTCGACAAGCCACACTTCCTAGACCGTGCGTGGGAGCGCATACGCGAGGAGGTAGCGAAAGGACATCAGGCGTACGTGGTTGCTTCACGAATTTCTGCCACTGAAGCCGAGGAAGGCGCATCAGTCATCACCGATCGCGATAGAGAAGTGGCTGCTGCGATGGGAGTAACACTGGACGAGCCTGCTGACCCCAAGACCATCGTTGCAGTAGAGGAACTCGCACCTGCGTTGGCGTTAGGTCCACTTAAGGGGTTGAAAGTCGCTCCATTGCACGGTCGTCAAAGTTCAGAGCTCAAAGATGAAACGATGCGAGCATTTGCTGATGGGAAAATTGATGTTCTTGTGAGCACCACAGTTATTGAAGTGGGAGTCGATGTACCGAATGCGTCTGTGATGGTGATTATGAATGCCGATCGATTTGGAGTTTCACAATTACATCAACTTCGCGGACGCGTAGGCCGTGGAAAAGTTCCTGGGCTCTGTCTCTTTGTTACGGAAGCAGCGGAGGAATCCTCAGCTATCGAACGTCTCACCGCAGTCACAAGCACTCTCGATGGATTTGAACTCTCTCGCATCGATCTTGAGCAGAGAAGTGAAGGTGACATTTTAGGAAAAGCTCAATCTGGAACCCAATCGCAGCTGCGACTTTTGCGTGTATTGCGTGACGAGAAGTTGATTGATGAAGCTCGCACTGTTGCACTCACAATGATTGATGGCGATCCGCTTCTTGAAAGTACGCCAGAATTGGCCCGTGAAGTCGAAGCACTTCGCGAAGAAGAAGCTGCCTCATATTTGGATAAGGGTTAGAGAATGCGCATCATTGCTGGAAGTGCAAAAGGGAAGAAACTCTTTTCTCCCGAAGATGAACGAGTTCGCCCAACATCCGATCGCGCACGTGAAGGAGTTTTCTCCTCACTTGAATCTGCATTTGGATCACTCACCGACCTCTATTTTCTCGATCTCTTTGCAGGAAGCGGTGCGGTGGGAGTCGAAGCGCTGTCACGCGGCGCCGAAATTGTGCATGCTGTTGAAGAAGAAGTAAGTGAGTTAACATCCAATAATTTTCAGCTTGTAGGAAGCGCATCGGGCTCATTTAAAGTATTCAAAAATCGCGCGAAAAGATTTCTTGAATCAGATCTCGCACTTCGTTACGACATTATTTTTATGGATCCGCCTTACGATGTTTCCAACGAAGAGATTGTCGAACTTCTAGAAATAATCAAAGAGCGGTCGCTAATTCAGCCTCGCGGAATTATCGCGATTGAGCGTGCATCTAAATCCAAGCCTTTCGAGTGGCCCGAAGGAATGGAGTGCGAGAAAGTACGCTCATACGGACAGGGGAGTATCTTCTACGGCGGGTACTCTGCTAGCGTTTTGCCGTGAAGAAAGTTGTATGCCCCGGATCCTTTGATCCCATCACTTTTGGGCACCTCGATATTATTAAGCGCGCAAGCTCGCTCTTCGATGAGGTTGTTGTTGCGGTTCTCGTGAACAAGACGAAGAAATCCCTTTTTACAGTCGATGATCGCATGGAGATGATTCGCGAAGTTACTGCTGAATATAAGAATGTGACTGTCGCATCCTGGTCTGGATTGCTTGTTGATTATTGCGAAGAGAATAAAATTCAAGCAATTGTGAAGGGACTACGCGCTGTTACCGATTTTGACTACGAACTTCAAATGTCCCAAATGAACTTACAACTCAAGGGCGTCGAGACCCTCTTTATGTCGACAGCGCCAGCCCACTCATTCCTATCCTCTTCACTCGTAAAAGAAATTGCCGCCTACGATGGCGATATCTCAGGTTATGTACCTGCCCAACTCGTAGAGCGCGTAAAATCTGCTCTCTCGAATAACTGAAAATCTAAAAGAGGTCGATATGAGCGAAGCTAGCCAATTCACTGTTACAGAACGCGTGCAGAGCGCTATCACCATGGTTGAAGAAGCGCGCGGAGTTCCACTGTCCGCTAGCTGTGTCGTGCACCGCGGAGAACTTTTGGAGATTCTAGATCAAGCACGAATCTCTCTTCCATCAGATCTCGGAAGTGCTGAAGAAATTTTAGTGACACGCGATGCCATAATCGAAGAAGCTCGAGTAAGCGCTGAACAACTCGTTGCTCATGCTCGTGAAGAAGTTGCTCAAATGGTTGAGCAAACTCAAATCGTGGCAGCTGCTCGCAAAGAAGCACAAAGAATTATGGATGAAGTCGATGCAGAAGCTAAGCAAGAGCGTGAAGAAATTGAAGCTTATATCGATTCGCGATTAGCAACTCTTGAAGTCATTTTGAATAAGACTCTCGATGTAGTTCAACGCGGGCGCGATAAGTTGCAAGGCGTTGAAGATAAGCATATTTTATCTGAATTGAGCGAATAGAAATGCATGTAGAGCACGGCCCCTTCTATTTCAATTGCATCGATTTGCCTCGTCGTGCTGGAGAAATGAAAGAGTACGAACTCACCTTTGATGTTCATGAACGCGTTGGAACACCCGTACTGGGTGTTGAGAAAGATGAACCCATCGATGTTGATCTGCGCATTCAATCTGTGAGCGAGGGCGTATTAGCTTCAGGAACAGTTGCGGCACTACTCACGGGAGATTGCACACGTTGTCTTGAACCCATCGAACTCGATATCGAACAACCATTCACTGAGCTCTATCGTTATGAGAAAGAGAAGAAGAGCCACAAAAAAGCGAAAGAGATTGATGTTGAGGAGGAAGATGAAGATCTCCATATGGATGGCGATTTCATCGACTTAGAGTTTGCGATTCGAGATGCCTTGATTTTGGAGCTACCGATTAATCCACTGTGTAGCCCACATTGTGAGGGGCTCTGCCCAGATTGCGGCCTTCGCATGGCTGACCTTCCCGAGGACCATGCCCACGAAAAGCACGATATTCGCTGGGCCGGACTTGAGGGTTGGGATGGCCTTCAAGGCCAGAAATAAGCCGATTTCCCAATTTCTGCTCTTTCGGCAATAATTCGCTTCTAGTTCAGCAATAGTAAAGCTCGACAGTGATCAGATTAAAGGGGTTAAATCATGCCAGTTCCAAAGCGAAAGATGTCCCGTTCGCGTACCCGCTCACGTCGTAGCGCATGGAAGACAACACCAGCAGCTCTCTCAACATGCGGTCAGTGCCAACAACCTAAGTTGCAGCACACAGCATGCCCAACCTGCGGTACTTATAACCGTCGTCAGGTTCTCGCTGTTTAATTCACTGTTTAACGTAAACTTGCTCGCCTGATATGTACGAGACCCTCACCGGAGCGCTCGGTATATCTGTTAAGGATGAATTACTCCAACTCGCTTTCACTCACCGTTCCTTTGCTTATGAGAGCGGCGGTTTACCCACTAACGAACGCCTGGAATTTCTCGGCGATAGCGTCCTCGGCTTAATTGTCACAGAGCAGCTCTACGCGCTCTTTCCTGATTTCGATGAAAGCAAGCTCTCTCCTATTCGTTCTGGCGTAGTAAATACGCGCGCGCTCGCCAATATTGCACGGGATTTGAAGATCGGCGAGTTTTTGCGAATTGGCAAAGGCGAAGAGTCAACAGGCGGCCGGGAAAAGAATTCGATTCTCGCTGATGCGCTGGAAGCTCTGGTCGGTGCAATTTATCTTCATCATGGATATGCGCAAACTTCCGACGTTGTTTTGAAGTGGTTCACGGAGATCATTGATGAGGCGAGCAAAGCAGGGGCCTCATTGGATGGGAAGACTGCTCTACAAGAGATTGCTGCTCTCAAAAATTTAACTCTTCCAGAATATGAAATTTCTGAATCTGGTCCCGATCATGACAAGAGTTTTACCGCCGTTGCGATTCTCTCCGGAGAAAAATTTCCTATGGGATCTGGAAAGAGTAAACGCGAAGCAGAACAAGTTGCTGCAAAGTTGGCATACGACGTCATTAACGCTCGTTCATAACGGAAAAACCCTCTACCTGAACTGAAGGCTTCTCTCCTCTAAAGAGGGGGTGAAATGGCGGCTTTGCGAGCACCTTGCCGATAGGTTTTCCTCGTGTATTTGAAGAGCGTGACCCTCAAAGGCTTCAAATCCTTCGCATCGAATACTCAATTAAATTTCGAGCGGGGGATTACCTGCGTTGTCGGTCCAAATGGATCCGGTAAATCCAACGTTGTCGATGCTCTGTCGTGGGTTATGGGCGAGCAGGGAGCTAAATCTCTGCGCGGTGGAAAGATGGAAGATGTCATCTTCGCCGGAACAACAGGTCGTGCGCCACTCGGTCGTGCTGAAGTTTCTGTAACGATTGATAACACCGATCAAACTCTTCCCATTGATTTCACCGAAGTAACCATCACGCGTATTTTGTTCCGCAACGGAACAAGTGAGTATCAAATCAATGGCGAGACATCTCGCTTGCTCGACATTCAAGAGTTGCTCAGCGATAGCGGTATCGGTCGAGAGATGCATGTCATCGTTGGCCAGGGCCAACTCGATGCAATTCTTCTTGCAAACCCTGAAGAACGTCGCGCATTCATTGAAGAAGCTGCAGGTGTGCTTAAGCACCGCAAGCGTAAAGAGAAAGCTCTTCGCAAACTCGATTCCATGCAAGGCAATCTTGCGCGTATCCAAGACCTCACTGTTGAACTTCGTCGCCAACTCAAGCCACTAGGCAAGCAAGCTGAAGTTGCACGTCGTGCTTCCACTATTCAATCTGATGTTCGCGATTCTCGTTTGCGCCTTCTTGCTGATGATCTGATTCAACTTAAATCTCAGTTGGAGATGGAAGTTGCCGACGAAACAACTCTTCGCTCGCGCCGCGACGAAGTTGAGCAAGCACTTCGTCAATCTCGTTTCCGCGAAGAAGAGCTCGATCGCATTAGCGCTGCCGAGAATCCACTTCTCGTTCAGGCGCAAGAGAATTATTATCAATTGACTGCCCAACGTGAAAAGTTCCGTGGAGTTCAATCACTCGCATCTGAGCGTTCTCGATTCCTTTCCGAAGAGATCGAAGAGGCCCGTGCAAGCGGTCGCGATCCAGTAGCCATGGATCAAGAAGCTGTAACGCTTCGACATGAGCAATCAGAATTACAATCAAAAGTTCAGGAACACCAAAATTCCCTTGCTGCGGTGACTGCTGGCTTGCGCGAACTTGAAGCTCTGCTTGCCACCGAGGAAAACCAAGTATCTGCTGCTCTTCGAGCAATCGCTGACCAACGTGAAGGAACAGCTCGCCAAGAAGGTCACATCAATGGACTTCGCTCACGTATCGATGCAACGAATGCAGAAATCACTCGACTGACAACATCACGCGATGAAGCACTTGCGCGTCTTCAACAATTCAAATCTGATTTCGCACTGCTCGAGAGCGAGATCGCAGGTCTCGATGCATCTGAACCAGATCTTGATGCGCAGCATGAGCGAGCTAAGAGCGCGATGCAGGCTGCTATTTCAGAGTTTGAAAAGGCCCAAGATTCAGAGCAAACAGCACAACGCGAACGTTCTGGCCTCTCATCTCGTTTAGCTGCGCTCGAAGAATCACTTCTTCATCGCGATGGCGGCGAAGCGATCATGTCAGGCCGCAGTGGAGCGCAAGTTCGTGGACGCCTCTCATCTTTGATTTCTGTTGATTCCGGTTGGGAAGCAGCAGTTGGTGCGGCGCTGGGACCTCTTGCAGATTCCATTGTTGTTGCCGATATGCGTTCTGCAGTCAGTGCGCTGACTCTGCTCAAGAGTGAATCTGCTGGCCAATCTGAACTTCTCGTCATCGACGGTAGTTCTTCATCTGCATCATTCACTGTTCCTGCTGGAGTTGCACCGCTTGCATCTCTTATTCGCTCCGAAGGTTTAGATGCTGCGCTGTCGCATCTGCTTGCGCGCTACGTCGCAGTTCGCGATCTCGATGCAGCTCAATCAGTACTCTCTTTTGATCCAACGCTTATCGCTGTTACGCAAGATGGCGATGTCGTAAGCCGTACTCGCGTTAAGGGTGGATCAGCAGGCGGAAATAGCGCCATTGAAATCAATGCGCTTATTGAACGCACTCGTGAGTCACTTGCTGACAAGAGTGCAACATGTGAAAAGCTCGCATTCGAATTGTCACGCCTCAAGAGCGATGTTGAATCAACAACCGCTGTATACGATTCAACGCTCTCTAAGCTCAATGATTCAGATGCACGTATGTCTGGTTTGGCAGAGCAGATGGCTGTTGCTGGACAGAATGTAAAGAGCGCTCAAGCTGAAGTTGATCGCTTGGAAGCCTCACTTGTGGAAGCAACCGGCCAGCGCACATCTGATGAATCTGATTTGGCTGCAGCGCAATCACAATTCCAATCACAACAGGCACCGGCTGAACCTGATCTCACACATCTTGAAGATTTGCGTTCTCGCGTTTCACAATCACGCTCCACTGAAGTTGAAGCTCGTCTTGAATTACGTACACAGGAAGAGCGCATCACTGCTCTTGCTGCTCGCGCTCAAGCTCTCGAAGATGCTGCTCGCGCTGAACGAGAAGGCGCAGAACGTGCAATTACTCGTCGCGAACAACGTTCTGTTGCAGCTGCAACCGCACAAGCGACAGCTGATACTGCGTATGAAGCGCTGATCCAAATTGAAATTTCCATCCAAAAAGCGATGGCAGAACGTCAACGCCTTGAAGCTGGCCGCACTGATCGCGATGGAGAAATCCTCAGCGTTCGTGGCAAGTCTCGCGAACTTACTCTCGAACTCGAACAACTCACCTCTTCCGTACACCGTGATGAAATCGTTCGTGCTGAACAACGCATGCGCATCGAGCAACTCGAGACGCGCGCTGTGGAAGAGCTTGGCGTAGATGTTGCGACTCTCGTTAATGAATATGGTCCTGTCAACGATGTCCCAACATTTGTTGAAGATGAAGAAGGCAATTTTGTTCCTGGCGAATTGATTCCATATCGTCGCGATCAACAAGAGAAGCGCCTTGCTCAAGCTGAAAAAGCTCTCGCAACTCTCGGAAAAATTAACCCACTTGCTCTTGAAGAGTACTCAGCTCTAGAAGAACGCCTTCGTTACTTAGCTGAGCAACTCGAAGATTTGAAGAAGACGAAGAAGGATTTGCTCGACATCATCAAGGAAGTCGATGACAAAGTCGTTGAAATCTTTACCCAGGCTTATCGCGATACAGAACGCGAATTCGTGGGAATCTTCTCGCGTCTCTTCCCAGGGGGAGAAGGCCGTTTGATCCTCACCAATCCTCACGACATGATGACTACTGGCGTCGATGTAGAAGCCCGCCCTCCTGGAAAGCGCGTTAAGCGTCTCTCATTGCTCTCTGGTGGAGAGCGTTCGCTAGTCGCTGTTGCAATGCTTGTTGCAATCTTCAAAGCTCGTCCAAGTCCGTTCTATGTCATGGACGAAGTTGAAGCCGCCTTGGATGACACCAACCTTGGACGTCTCCTTGGAATTTTCGAGGAGCTACGCGAGAAGTCTCAGCTCATTGTTATTACTCACCAAAAGCGCACCATGGAAATTGCGGATGCTCTCTACGGTGTAACAATGCGCGGTGATGGCGTCTCTGAAGTTATTTCGCAACGCCTGCGTGAGCCACAAGACGCCTAGAAAGTTCTCTCGTGGCACTCTTTAGCAAGCTCTTCAATAAATTGCGTGGCGGAAGTGCGCTTACCGCTGCAGATTGGCAGGAACTCGAAACTTCGCTGATTGAAGCAGATCTCGGCGCAGCGCTCACTGCACGCGTCATGGAAGCTGCGCGCAAAGTTGGTCAGAGTCCAGAAGAATCAATCACCAAGATTCTGCATGAATCACTCTCAACTCGCGAGCGAAACATTGCGACATTTGCAGATCGCCCAACAACAATTCTTGTGGTTGGTGTGAATGGAACAGGTAAAACTACGTCAACAGCAAAACTTGCCAACACTTTGAAGGAAAGCGGCTCATCAGTTCTCATTGCTGCCGCCGATACTTTTAGAGCAGCAGCTACCGAACAAATCCAAACATGGGGTGATCGATTAAAGATCAACGTCGTTGTAGGAAAACCAAATGGCGATCCAGCTTCTGTTGCCTTTGATGGCGTTACGCGAGCAAAAAGCGAAAACGTCAATTACTTTATTGTTGATACAGCTGGTCGATTACATACCAAGCAAGGTTTGATGGATGAGCTTGGAAAGATTCGTCGCGTTATTGAAAAAGTTTCTCCTGTAGATGAAGTTTTGCTCGTGGTGGATGGCACAACCGGCCAAAACGCAATTGCTCAGGCGAGAACATTTCTTGAAGCCGTGGAAGTTACCGGCCTCATTCTCACCAAACTCGATGGCTCGGCTAAAGGCGGGGTGGCGTTGGCGATCGAATCTGTAACAGGAACGCCTATTAAATTCATCGGCACAGGGGAGAGCGTGGGCGATTTCGCCCCCTTCGACGCTCAAAGTTACATCGAGGGGCTCATTTCAGCCTGATTTTGTAACACGCATTAACACTTCTGTAACACAGTTGAGCCTATTGGCGTAACGCAACGCAGGCATTCTCGCCCCACGAACTCAATGGCGAGCTCCTCATTGGCTTATACGAGCTCATATAGATACATACGACTCATTAGGAGTAAATATGAACTACAACTCAGGCGATACCGCTTGGATTATTGTCGCAGCAGCCATGGTGCTGTTGATGACACCAGGCTTGGCCTTCTTCTACGGCGGAATGGTTCGCGGGAAGAACGTATTGGGCATGCTCGCTCAAAACTTTGTAACCATGGGCGTGGTCAGCGTTCTATGGATTACCGGTGTTTACAGCTTGGCATTTAGCGGAAAAGGAAAATGGATTGGCGATTTCCACCAATTCGGTTTGAATCATATTTGGCAGCAAGGAACTGGTTTTGAAACACTCACCATTCCTCCGCTTGTATTTTGTGCATTCCAATTGATGTTCGCAATTATTACTCCTGCACTGATTACTGGTGCAACAGCAGATCGTTTGAAATTTGGCGCATGGACTTTGTTTAGCGCAATTTGGTTAGTTGTTGTCTACGCTCCAGTTGCACACTGGGTTTTCTCACCTAGCGGATGGCTCTTCAAGCTTGGAGCTCTCGACTTTGCTGGCGGAACCGTTGTTCACGCAAATGCTGGTGCAGCTGCTCTAGCTGTCATTCTTGTCATTGGTAAGCGCAAGGGATGGCCTAAAGAGCGCATGCGTCCACACAATGTTCCATTCGTACTACTAGGAACAGGTCTTCTCTGGTTTGGTTGGTTCGGCTTCAACGCAGGATCAGCTCTTGCCGCGAACACAACTTCTGCATTCGCATTCGTTAACACTAATACTGCAACAGGTGCTGCACTCCTTGCGTGGATCTTGACTGAAAAGATTCGCGACGGACATGCAACAACTCTTGGTGCAGCGTCAGGTGCTGTCGCTGGCCTTGTAGCAATTACTCCTGCTTGCGGTTTTGTAAGCCCAATGGGTTCAATTGCAATCGGCTTTGCAGCTGGTGTGGTTTGTGCACTTGCAACTGGTCTTAAGACAAAGTTTGGCTATGACGATGCTCTCGATGTAGTTGGCGTTCACCTTATCGGCGGAATCTTGGGAGCTCTCACAATCGGTCTCTTTGCAACAAAGATGACTAACTCTGCTGGCACCAACGGCTTCTTCTACAAGGGTGGTTGGACTTTGATGGGCCATCAAGCAGTCGCAGTACTTGCTGTTGTGGCTTACTCATTCATCGCCACATACATTCTCGCTCAGATTCTCGATAAGACAATCGGTCTTCGTGTATCTGAAGAGGATGAAAGCATTGGCCTTGATCTTTCTCAACATGCAGAAACTGCATATGAGACAGCAAGCTACAGCGATGGTTCCCGTTTCACATCTAGCTTCACAAAAGCATAAGTCAGAAATCCTCCCGAGAAAGGAAATTACAGAAGATGAAACTCATTACAGCAATCATCAAGCCTTTCAAGTTGGATGATGTCAAAACTGCTCTCAACGCAGCTGGCATCACTGGCATGACAGTCTCTGAAGCAAGTGGTTTTGGTCGTCAACGCGGCCACACAGAGGTTTACCGTGGCGCTGAATACACAGTAGATCTCGTACCAAAAGTCCGCCTCGAAGTTTTGGTTGATACAGGAGATGTTGAATCTGTTATCGACACAATCGTCAAGGCTGCATCTACCGGCTCGATTGGTGATGGCAAAGTTTGGGCAACAACCGTAGACCACATCGTTCGCGTTCGCACTGGAGAACGTGGAGTTGATGCAATCTAGGGCAGGTTAGATAAAGTACCAGCATGGGTACTCGAGAGCGTCGTGAGCGATCTGATCAGATCGATGGAGAGTTGATCACTCTCTTTCACGGCGCTCTTACTCATGTCGGCATTGATCCCCTTGAAGTATCGCTAGCAGCGGTAGGTGGCTATGGGCGCGGAGAGCTATCTCCCGGATCGGATCTCGATTTACTTATTCTTCACTCAGGTTTGGGCGAAGAGAAACTCAAAGAGTTTGTTAACGCGTTTCTCTATCCACTGTGGTCAACAAATAGGAAAGTGGATTACTCGCTTCGAACGAAGAACGAGACTCTCGCTGCAGCAAGCGATGACATTAAAGTTGCTTTAGGGCTCCTTGATATCAGGCCGTTAGCTGGAAATAGCGAGATTGCCGAAGATGTTGGGGTTGCAGCGCTCGAACTATGGCGCAAGGACTACAAGAAGAATCTTCCAAAACTGCGTAGCTCTATGGATGAACGTTATGAACGATCCGGAGAGCTGGCTTATCTGCTCGAACCAGATCTCAAAGAGGCGCGTGGTGGGCTGCGCGACATCAATGCTCTGCGCGCTTTAGCGAAACTTGATGTTCTCGATGTAGCGCTCGATCGTGTTGCTGCAGCTGAATCGATTTTGATGAATGTACGTGATGCGTTGCATGAGAGCAGTGGTCGCGATCGAGATCAATTACTTTTCACCGAGCAAGATAAAGTTGCTGCTATTCTCCATTACGCAGATGCCGATGTTCTGATGATGGATGTCGCTAAATCTGCTCGCGCAGTTGATTACACAACTGCTCGTACATGGGACCGCATAGAACGCCTTTCTAAACGATCTCTTTTCAGACGCTCAAGGCCTGTAGGTGTCGCTAAAGGGCTAGTTGCTTTCGACGGTGAAATTGCTATCGATGAAGGTTACGAGATTGAAAAAGATCCTGGACTTGGCTTGCGCGCAGCTGCCGTTGCAGCACAACGCGGCCTGCATCTGACAGTGGATGCATGCGTCACGATGGCAGAACACTTGGGGGAGATGGTTGTTCCTTGGCCGCGCCAGAGCCGCGAAGATCTCGTCACTCTTATTGGTGCCGGCGAGCACATGATTGAAACATTCGAAGCTCTCGATCAAGAAGGGCTCATTTCACGCTGGATTCCAGAATGGGAACATGTGCGCTTCTTGCCACAGCGAAATGTTTTGCATCGCCATACTGTTGATCGGCATATGTTGGAGACAGCATTTCGAGCTGCAGCACTTACTCGTAAAGTACATCGACCAGATTTATTGCTCGTCGCTGCTCTCTTCCACGACATCGGCAAAGGTTTCGCCGACAAGGATCATTCAGAGTATGGAGAAGAGCTCATTGCTCCTCTCGCTACTCGAATGGGATTCCCACCGGAAGATGTTGCAACTCTCGCTCTCATGGTGAAACATCATCTTCTCTTGTCATCTGTGGCAACACGTCGCGATTTGGATGATCCGCAAACAATCGCATTTGTTCTCTCTCACATTAGTGACGCGAATACACTCGAACTTCTTCATGCGCTGAGCATCGCAGATGGGGAAGCGACTGGAAAAACCGCTTGGAGCAATTGGAAAGCAGGGCTCGTCGCAGATTTAGTTTCGAGGTGTCTTGCTGCAATGCAAGGTATTGCTCCTGCTCCCCAGTTAGAACTTACGCCCGAGCAAGTGGAGATGGCGGATAGTGGCGAGCTAGTTGTAAAGATCTCTCGACGTGAAGAGAACTTCCTGATTGATATCGTCTCACCAGACCGTACAGGCTTGCTTTCTATGGTTGCTGCTGTGCTTTCGATTTCTAGATTAGATGTTCGATCGGCGCGAACTCGAACTGTAGGCAGCTCTGCTGTGATGACATGGCTTGTTGCTTTGGATGCGTATGCACCTGAACCTACCGAAGAGAACCTTCACGAAATGCTTTCTAAAGCTGTCGATCGTGAGATTGATTTGATTAAGAAAATCGATGAGCGAATCGCCAACTTTAGGAGATATCCAGGTATTCCAACGCCACCACCTGTGGTGAGTGCCATCAACGATGTAGCCACTAATGCAACGGTCATCGAGGTGCGAATGCACGATAAGCCAGGAGTCCTTTTTAACGTTTCGCGCACTATCTCTAAATTCGGGGTGGATATTCGCGCTGCCATTGTCGCAACGCTCGGGGCTGAAGCTTTCGACACCTTGTATGTCACCGACCTTCAAGGGAATGCTTTAAGCGAAGAGAAAGCAAAAATTCTCGCTAATCAGGTCGAAAATTACTTACTCACGCTCTAGGTAGGTATTCTTCCCCCGTGTTTGATTCTCTCTCATCAAAGTTCTCCAAGGCTTTCTCTGCGCTGCGCTCGAAAGGCCGCATCAAGAGTGGGGATATCGATGACATTTGTGAAGAGATTAAAAGTGCACTTCTCGAATCCGATGTTGCTCTTGAAGTAACTGACAACTTCATCTCTCAGATTAAAGAGCGCTCGATTGAGCAACTCGATGAAGTAAATAAAGGAATCAACCCTTCACAAGCGATTTTCACCATCATCAATGAGGAGCTCACCGCAATTCTCGGCGGGAGCGCACGTCGCATTCGTTTGGCAAAGAAACCGCCAACAGTCATCATGCTTGCTGGTCTTCAAGGTGCAGGAAAAACAACTCTCGCCGCAAAGCTTGCTCTGTATTTGAAGAAGCAAGGCAATACTCCGCTTCTAGTTGCGTCAGATCTTCAACGCCCTAACGCGGTTACTCAGCTCCAACAGGTGGGTGCGGGAGTCAATGTTCCTGTCTTTGCACCAGAGCCAGGAAATGGCGTAGGCGATCCTGTTGCGGTTGCACGAGCTGGTTTGAAATTTGCTCAAGATAAATTGCACAACATCGTCATTGTTGATACTGCTGGTCGCCTGGGTGTCGATGCTGAATTGATGCAGCAAGCGATTGATATTAGAGATGCAGTCAACCCAGATGAAATTCTCTTTGTTGTCGATGCCATGATTGGCCAAGATGCAGTTCGCACTGCGCAAGCATTTCTTGAAGGTGTGGGATTTGATGGTGTTGTACTCACCAAACTCGATGGTGATGCTCGTGGCGGCGCAGCGCTTTCTATCGTTGCTAAAACTCAGCGTCCGATCATGTTTGCTTCAACAGGTGAAAAGAGTGAAGATTTCGATCTCTTCTACCCAGACCGGATGGCTTCTCGCATACTTGGATTGGGAGATATCCAAACTCTTGCTGAACAAGCAAAGAGCGCAATGGATTCAGATACCACCGAGAAGTTAGAGAAGAAATTTGCAAGCGGTGAAGACTTTACTTTGGATGATTTTCTCTCGCAGTTAGAAGCGATGAAGAAAATGGGCTCGATGTCCAAGCTATTAGGAATGCTTCCAGGCGCGCAATCCGGAGCGATGAAGAAGCAGTTGGAAAGCATTGACGATAATGAATTGACTCGCACCCAATCAATTGTGCAATCCATGACTCCACTTGAACGCCACGATCCAAAAGTTCTTAATGGATCTCGTCGTGCTCGAATTGCAAAGGGAAGTGGGCGACAAGTTTCAGAAGTAAATAATTTGGTAGATCGCTTCACGCAGGCTCAAAAAGTAATGAAGCAGATGCGCAATGGTGGAGGATTGCCAAACATTCCAGGTATGGCTGGGATGCCGCAGATGCCAGGAGTGCCGGGAATGGCGCCAATGAAAAAGCCAGGACAGACCCCGCCAAAGAAGAAATCACGCTCAGGAAATCCAGCAAAGCGAGCTGCTGAGGCTGCCGAATAAGAAGTACGGTCGATTTGGGCTTAAGAGCCCTTGCTGGCAGAATTACGACCCTGTACCGGGGCCCTCTACCCCTGGCGCCAGATCCAAATTCAACCAATATGGATAACGAGTGAATCGACGCTCCCACTGTCGAAACGCGAGAATCCGAATTTTTTAATAGGAGTAACGTGGCTGTAAAGATTAAGTTGATGCGTCTTGGAAAGATTCGCACACCTCATTACCGAATTGTTGTTGCTGATGCTCGTTCTGCTCGTAACTCAAAGCAGATTGAAGAGATCGGTCGCTACTCACCAATTTCAGAGCCTTCCTTTATTCAAGTGAAGTCTGATCGCGTGCAGTACTGGCTCGGAGTCGGTGCACAACCAACTGAAGCTGTAGAGGCAATTTTGAAGATCACAGGTGATTGGCAGAAAGCTAAGGGCCTACCTGGAGCTGAAGGCACTCTCAAGACAATTGCAGAGAAGCCACATAAGCGCATTGCATATGAAGCTGCTGTTAAAGAAGCAATGGCTGAACCTGCAGATGGTGCAACAACTTTGAAGAAGAAGGCTGCTGAAAAGCTTGCTGCTAAGGCAAATCCTGTCCAAGCCGAAGAATCACATGCTGAGGCAGAGGTTCCAGCTGTAGCTGCGACAGAAGAAGAAAACTTGTCTGAAGAAGCAGTAGTCGAAGCACCTGCAGCAGTCGAAGCAGTTGTTGAAGAAGCGGCTGCCGAATAACCATGATTGATGAGGCTCTCGAGCATCTCGTAAAAGGTATCGTCGATAATCCTGAGGATGTCGTCATTACCGAAAAGAATCACCGTCGTGGAACAACTTTAGAGGTGCGCGTAAATCCAGAAGATATTGGCAAGGTGATCGGTCGAAACGGTCGCACTGCTCGCGCACTTCGCACAGTCGTCAGCGCAATTGCTGGTCGTTCTGTTCGCGTTGATCTCATCGAGGCTGACGAGGCTCGTTAATAGTGCTCCTAGTCGTTGGTCGAATTGGCCGCGCACACGGAGTTCTTGGCGAGGCCACAGTAGAAGTTCGTACTGATCTTCCTGACGAGCGTTTTTACGTCGGCGCACAACTCACCACAGATCCTGCACATCACGGTCCTTTAACTGTTGAAACTGCACGCGGTCACAATGGCGTGCTCTTGCTTAAATTCACACAAGTAAAAGATCGCACGCAAGTAGAAAAACTTCGTGATGTTCTTCTGCTCGCAGATGTTGATGTGGATGAAGAACTTGAGGATGAAGATGAATTTCACGTCCAACAACTTCTTGGCGCACAAGTCATCACAGTTGATGGGCAGAGAGTTGGGACTCTGACTGATGTCATCAATCTGCCTGGTCAGGACTTGCTCGCTGTTGAGGGTAAAAATGGAGAAGTGTTAATTCCATTTGTACTTGAAATTGTTCCTGGCGTTGATGTCATCAATAAAATCATTACGATTGATCCGCCTTCAGGACTTCTCAACCTTGGAATGGGGGATGGCGATGCCGAAGTATGACCTCATCTCTATCTTCCCTGGCTATTTTTCCGCGCTTGACCTCTCGCTGATCGGTAAAGCGCGCGCATCGGGCCTCGTCAATATTTCTGTACACGACCTTCGCGATCATGCCGGCGGAATTCACAAAAGCGTAGATGACACACCATATGGTGGCGGTGCTGGGATGGTCATGTCTCCAGAACCCTGGGGAAAAGCAATTGATGAAGTAGCAACGTCTCAAGCTAACCATCTCGTCATTTTGACGCCTGCCGGAAAGAAATTTGATCAAGCGATGGCCCAAGAGTTTGCATCTTTTGAACACCTTATTTTCGCTTGCGGTCGCTATGAAGGTATTGATCACCGAGTTACAGAGTTTTATTCATCTCAACCACAATTTATTGTTCATGAAGTTTCTATCGGAGACTATGTTCTCAACGGTGGGGAAGTTGCCACATTGGTGATGCTCGAAGCGATTATTCGTTTGATCCCAGGAGTTCTTGGAAACCCTGAATCACTTGCGGAAGAGTCACATACTTTGACAGTTGAGGGTGAGGCGATTGTGGAATATCCCAATTACACCAAACCGGTTGAGTGGAGAGGTCTTTCTGTTCCAGAGATTCTTCTCTCGGGAAATCACGGCGCCATCAAGGCATATCGCACTCAGGAAGCGGTCAAACGTACTCAAAATCGGGAATAATCCCGACACGCCGCCGGTTCATTAGGCAGATACAGAAATACACGGCACTATCCGCCTGTTGGCAGATTCGCCGACATGAAATTTAAAGGGGGGTGCTATGGCTACCGATTATGACACACCGAGAAAAACGGATGAAGAGCTACATGAAGAGTCATTAGAGGAACTCAAAGCTCGTCGTGCTGATGCTCAATCAGGTCAGGTCGATGTTGATGAAGAAGAAGCTGCAGAAAATCTCGAGCTTCCTGGCGCAGATCTTTCAGGTGAAGAACTCACCGTTCGCGTTGTACCAAAGCAAGAAGATGAGTTCACATGCTCTCGTTGCTTCTTGGTCCACCACATCACTCAACTTGCAAAGGGCGAAGGCGCTAAAGCTGTCTGCAAAGATTGCGAATAATTACTTTCGCAATGCCTCTTTAATTTTTGCTCCATCATTTGTGCTCACAAGCCAATATGGCGTGTAATCTCGTGAATCGTTGAGGTTAATTTTAATTCCGCGAGGAACCCAGAAACGTAAATCTAAATAGGCATTTGGGTCAGCGTTTTGAGTTCGGAGAAGAGAGATCTCAGATTTATCTAAGACGTCAATGGATTCGATGAATTTACTTTCAATCTTTGCGCCACCTATGTAGAGCCAGTCGTTCTCAAGGGATATTCTGAGAAGCGTTGAGCGCGATAAGTAGATCGTGATTCCTAGCGTGATGAGAAAATCAATGACAGCAGCCCGCGTATCAAAAGCTGCCCATAGAGCAAGAGCAAAACTCAGATTCATCAAAAGCAGGAATATCCAGAGCCCAAAGCTCCATCGATCTCTCCACTCACGTTTCTGCCGCACAATGCAAGCCTATCTAAGGCGCTACTAAAACATAAATGAGTTAGAATCGCGATTGTGAGCACAATGCCAGCGGGCGCAACGATTCCTGAGCGCCATCCTGAATCACCAAAGCCCGGAGAGAAGATTCCTTCTCACTTTGGACATTGCTTTGGCTGTGGTTCGCTGCATCCAACAGGTCTTCACTTGGTTGCACACGCTGGAGAAGCACTTAACCTCACCGCAGAATTTACTGTTACCGAAAATCATCAAGGAGCACCAGGGCTTGCTCATGGTGGGTTATTGAGTCTTGCATTCGATGAAGCGCATGGAAAATTGATGTGGCTTTTGCGATCTCCTGCAGTCACAGCCCATCTTGAAACAGATTTTCTTCTCCCAGTTCCGATCGGAAGTGTTCTCTATATTCGAGCGCATATCACAGGACAACTTGGTCGCAAGGTTTACACATATGCTGAAGGCCATCTCAATTCTCTCGACGGCCCGATAGCTGTTAAATCAACCTCGCTTTTTGTCATTGTCCCTATGAAACATTTCTTGGATAACGCACCGAAGGAATATCTCGATGCCATCACCAAGAACCCCGAAATTCTTGCTTTTGTCGATCCTACCTTTGAGATAAACCCATGAACGTTGAAATTCTCATCACGCGACTCGATGAATCTATTCCCGCTCCGGCTTATGCCAAACCAGGAGATGCAGGAGCTGATCTCTGTTCTCGAATCGATTTCGTATTAGGTGCAGGGGAGCGAGCCCTTATTCCGACAGGAATTTCAATAGCTTTGCCTCAAGGATATGTTGCACTTGTACATCCTCGATCGGGCTTAGCAATCAAACATGGAATTTCGATGGTCAATACTCCTGGGACTGTTGACGCTGCATATCGCGGCGAACTTCAAATAATTCTCATCAACCATGACTTGCACGAGCCGTTTGTTATCAAAAAGGGTGACCGTATTGCCCAACTTGTTATCCAAAAAGTGGAACGCGCCGAATTTATCGAAGTCCAATCACTTCCGGGGACCCACCGCAGTGATGGTGGTTTCGGATCGACAGGTAAGTAATGACAACTCCTGATGACCGCGACGATCGCGCAAAAGTCATGGGCGCCTTCGGAGGCACTCGAGGTCTTATCGATAGCGGTGTGCCGTCGATTGTTTTCTTAATCGCTTTTAATGTTACGCATAATTTGAACTTTTCACTCATCCTCTCACTCTCGCTTTCTGCAATATTTGCTGTGGTGCGATTGGTTACTCGAGATACTTTGCAGCATGCAATCTCCGGGTTTATAGGAATTGGAATTTGTGCGCTTCTTGCCCGTCACAGCGGTAAAGCACAAGATTTCTATCTGCCAGGGCTATGGACCAATTTTGGTTACGGAATTGCTTACGCGCTTTTAAATCTTTCTGGTTGGCCACTTCTCGGTCTGATGCTCGGTCCTATTCTTGGAGAGAACCTTGCTTGGCGAAAAGTCCCTGAAAGAAAACGTGCGTACATTCGCGCTGGATGGATTTGGGTTGGGCTCTTTCTCTCTCGTCTCCTTGTTCAGTATCCGCTCTATAAAGCAGGAAATCTGACAGCTCTTGGAACTGCACGTTTGATCATGGGCTATCCACTATTCCTTCTAGCGGGATGGCTTACATGGCAAATTTTGAAGAAAGTGCCAAGCGTTAAAGTTGAAGAGAACTAAGCACCTAATAAACAGATACGAAGTTGCGATTCAGCTTCAGAGGTAGCTACGAAGAGAAGCTCATCTCCAGCGCTTAAAGTCATGTGTGGCTGAGGTGAAATTACGTGGCCATCGCGAACAATTGCAGCAAGCGAAACATCGTCGGGAAGATCAACTTCTTCAATTGTTTTTCCGACGCACAGAGCATTATCTGGCAGAGTTAACTCCACGAGATTTGCTTCACCGCGGCGAAGCGAGAAGAGTCGTACAACATCTCCAACGCTTACCGCTTCTTCAACAAGGGCACTGATGATGCGAGGGGTCGATACTGAAACATCCACACCCCATGATGAATCAAAGAGCCATTCATTCTTCGGGTGGTTAATGCGTGCAACAACGCGAGGTACGCCATATTCGGTCTTAGCAAGAAGCGAAGCTACAAGATTTACTTTGTCATCCCCAGTGGCGGCGACGAGTACGTGACAGTTTGAAAGTTGAGCCTTATCCAGTGAGGTAATTTCACACGCATCTGCGAGGAGCCACTCTGCAGCAGGCACGCTCTCCATTTTAAGTGCCTTAGGGTCGCGGTCAATGAGGAGAACGTGATGACCGTTCTCTAATAGTTCGCGAGCAATAGAGCGACCAACATTTCCAGCTCCTGCGATTGCAACTCTCATCGTTAGCCCACCTGATCTGGCGAGTTCGCCAAGATTGAATCTGTCTTTGAGCGATCTTTTTCAGCGACCATTACATGAACGAGATCGCCTTCTTGAATAACTGTATGTTCGGTAGGAATTAAACCTTCACCGATGCGTGTAATGAATGCAACGCGAGCTGGAGTTTTCTGGTCGATAAGTGAAGCAGGCTTGCCATACCAATCTGTGTGAAGAACGACTTCGCAGAGCTCAACAGTTGCGGTTTGATCTCTCCATTCAGAGCGAGAACCTTCGGGAGCAAGCTTTCGCAAAATTTGGTCGGTAGCCCATAGAACTGTTGCCACGGTAGGGATGCCAAGACGTTGATAAATTTCCGCACGGCCTGGATCGTAAATTCGAGCAACAACGTTCTTGACCCCATAACTTTCGCGAGCAACGCGCGCTGCGAGAATATTTGAGTTGTCACCATTTGAAACTGCAGCAAAGGCACCAGCAGATTCAATTCCCGCTTCAAGAAGTGTGTCTCTGTCGAAACCCACACCAGCGATTGTGCGACCTTTGAAATCAGGGCCGAGGCGACGAAAAGCTTCACGGTTTTGATCGATGACAGAAACGGAATGGCCAAGAGCCTCAAGCTCAATAGCGAGAGCTGAACCGACGCGACCACATCCCATGATGACTACGTGCACAGGGAGAACTTACACCCTTTAGGCTCTGCACTGTGGATACGGAGATGCAGGAAGCGGATCGATTATCTGTAGGGGATCGCGTTACAGTTGAAATTGGCAACGTAGCCCACGGAGGGCACTTCATCGCCCGCCACAATGGCCAAGTTATTTTTGTTCGCCACGGTATTACTGGCGAAAAAGCGGTTATCGAAATTACATCCACAAGTTCCAAAGTAGTTCGTGCCGATGTCGTCGAAGTCTTAGAAGCATCACCAGCTCGCGTGGAAGCACCGTGCTCGTACGCGCATCCAGGCGGCTGCGGAGGCTGCGATTTCCAACATATTGATTTGGCCTTCCAACGGGAATTGAAGCGCCGCGTTGTCATTGAGCAATTTTCGCGTCTCGGCGGAATCGAGATAGATCTCGATGTGAAAGGCGTTGAACCTCTCAACGGTTTGCGCTGGCGCACACGAATGGATTTTGCAGTTTCACCACAAGGACGCCTTGGTCTTTTTGGAAATCGTAGTAATGATGTTGTCGAAGTTGAGGACTGTCTTCTCGCAGTTGAAGAGATGAAAGTATCCGAAATCGCAACTCGCAAATGGAATGGGAAAGATCGTTTAGAGCTTGCGGTTTCTAGCAAAGGGCAAGTCAACCTATCTCGTGCTGGAAGAAGTATTTCTGGAGCAACTGAACTTCACGAAGAAGTGAATGGGCTTTCCTATAGAGTTTCAGCGGTTTCATTTTGGCAAGGACATAAGAGAGCTCCTTCAACGCTTGTCACGGAAGCCATGCAACTTCTTGCACTCCAAGATGGAGACATTGTGTGCGATCTTTATGGTGGTGCCGGCCTCTTCGCAGCAGCAATGTCGAAGCGCGTAGGTTCTACGGGAAAAGTTCATCTGATTGAACTCGATCGCCATGCAACAAGCGATGCTAAAAAAGGTTTTGCACTCACGAAAAATGTAGAAGTACATGTTGGTCGCGTTGAGAATGAACTGAAGAAGATTGCGCGCTCCACTGTCATTCTGCTAGATCCGCCTCGGACTGGAGCAGGCAAAGAGGTCGTCGATCAAATGTTGCGATTGGCGCCTCGAACTATCGTCTATGTCTCGTGTGACCCCGCATCCCTGGCACGCGATGCGAAATACCTCACAGAAGGCGGTTATTCCATCTCTCACATCGTGGGATATGACCTTTTCCCGATGACATCACACGTGGAATGCGTCGTGCAATTTACTCGCCCTTAAGGGGTGCGACTAAGATTGAGGCATGAGTAAGAATTCATTTAACGCAAAGACCAGCCTCGAAGTACACGGCAAAAAGTACGAAATCTTCGACATCACATCCGTTGAGGGATCGAAAGATCTTCCCTTTAGCTTAAAAGTCTTACTCGAAAATTTACTTCGCACTGAAGATGGTGCAAATATCACCGCCGAACAGATCAAAGCCCTCGCTCAATGGGATCCAACAGTTGAGCCCGATACTGAAATTCAATTTACTCCCGCTCGCGTGATCATGCAGGACTTCACAGGCGTTCCTTGTGTCGTGGACCTTGCCACCATGCGTGAAGCAATCGCAGATCTTGGGGGAGACCCAACCAAAGTCAATCCACTTGCTCCAGCGGAGCTCGTGATCGATCACTCAGTTATTGCAGATGTATTTGGAACGAAGAGCTCTTTTGAAGAGAACACAGATATCGAATATCAACGCAACCGCGAGCGTTACCGTTTCTTGCGTTGGGGACAAACTGCTTTTGATGAATTTAAGGTTGTTCCACCAGGAACAGGAATTGTTCACCAAGTAAATATTGAATTTCTTGCACGCGTCGTTATGACTCGCACTGTTGATGGAACTCTTCGCGCATATCCAGACACAGTTGTCGGAACAGATTCACACACAACTATGGTGAATGGCCTTGGCGTTCTCGGATGGGGTGTTGGCGGAATTGAAGCCGAAGCTGCCCTCCTCGGTCAGCCTGTCTCCATGTTGATTCCACGTGTTGTTGGATTCAAACTCAAAGGTTCCCTGCCTGCAGGCACAACCGCCACAGATTTGGTTCTGACAATTACTGAAGCACTTCGTAAGCACGGCGTTGTTGGTAAGTTCGTAGAATTCTATGGAGCTGGCGTCAGTGCTCTTCCTATGGCGAATCGTTCAGCAATCGGAAATATGTCACCGGAATATGGATCGACATGTGCAATTTTCCCAGTCGATCAAGAGACTCTTCGATATTTAGAGCTCACTGGTCGTTCACAAGAGCAGATTGACCTTGTCGAACAATATGCAAAACGCAATGGTTTCTGGCATGACCCATCAATTGAGCCACGATTCTCTGAGCACATTGAGCTCGACCTTGCGACAGTTGTTCCATCAATTTCAGGACCAAAGCGTCCTCAAGATCGCATCTCTCTGGATAATGCAAAGAACGCCTATCAAACAATTGTTCCAACATATTATTCAGATAAGACGAGCAAAGATGCAGTGGCGATCTCCATGAATGGAAAAGCGACATCAGTTAAAAACGGTGCTGTCGTTATCGCTTCCATCACTTCATGTACTAATACTTCTAATCCTTCAGTCATGTTGGGTGCTGCGCTTCTTGCAAAGAAAGCAGTGGAGAAAGGGCTGAAAGCTCAGCCATGGGTAAAGACCACTCTTGCTCCAGGATCAAAAGTTGTTACAGATTATTACGACAAAGCAGGCTTAACCCACTACATGGAAGCCCTTGGATTTAATCTCGTCGGTTACGGCTGCGTGACCTGTATTGGAAACTCTGGCCCACTACCTGCTGAGGTTTCTAAAGCTATCAATGAGAATGATTTGGCTGTTACTGCCGTTCTTTCAGGTAACCGTAACTTCGAAGGACGCATTAGTCCTGATGTGAAGATGAATTACCTCGCTTCTCCACCACTTGTTGTTGCATATGCGATTGCAGGTTCCATGGACCACGATTTCGATACAGATGCACTTGGCAAAGATCAGAACGGAAACGATGTTTTCCTCAAAGATATTTGGCCAACTTCCGAAGAGATTGAAGCAGTAATCGCCTCATCCATCTCATCTGAAATGTTTAAGAAGGATTATGCGACTGTCTTTGAAGGCGATCTTCGTTGGAAATCTTTGGATACTCCAACAGGTAAAACATTCGAGTGGGATCCTCAATCCACCTATGTTCGCAAACCTCCATATTTCGAAGGAATGCCTCGACAACCACAACCAGTAGTAGATATATCTGGTGCTCGAGTTCTTGCAGTTCTCGGAGATTCAATTACAACTGACCATATTTCTCCAGCCGGAAATATCAAAGCCGATTCACCTGCAGGTAAATACCTTGCTGATCACGGTATTGATCGCATTGATTTCAACTCATACGGATCACGCCGAGGCAATCACGAAGTGATGATTCGCGGTACATTCGCAAATATCCGTTTAAAGAATTTGCTTCTTAACGATGTTTCGGGCGGATTTACTCGTGACTTCCTCAACAATGGCGAGCAATCAACTATTTACGATGCATCAATGAATTACCAGGCACATGGTGTTCCACTCGTCATTCTTGCAGGAAAAGAATATGGATCAGGATCATCCCGTGACTGGGCTGCTAAAGGAACTGCACTCCTTGGTGTTCGCGCGGTTATCGCTGAATCGTTCGAGCGAATTCACCGCTCCAACTTGATTGGCATGGGCGTTCTTCCATTGCAATTCCTTGACGGTCAAAATGCGTCGACACTTGGATTGACTGGCGAAGAAGTCTTCGGAGTTTCTGGAATCACCGAACTCAATTCAGGTGGAGTGCCAAAGGTTGTTACCGTTACAGCGGGAGATACGACCTTCCAAGCACGAGTTCGTATCGATACACCGGGCGAGGCGGATTACTACCGTCACGGCGGAATCATGCAATACGTCCTTCGTAACTTGCTCTAAGAGATACTAGAATCTCCTGATGCTTGAATCGATTCGCAGTGCTGCCGACCTTCAAGAGTTGAGCTATGCGCAACTTGATTCATTATCTGCTGAAATTCGTGAATTTCTCATTCAAAAAGTCTCTAAGACTGGTGGGCACTTAGGTCCCAATTTGGGAATTGTGGAACTTACAATCGCGACGCATCGTGTCTTCACATCGCCACAGGATGTCATTCTTTTTGATACAGGTCATCAATCTTATGTTCACAAGATTCTGACTGGACGTGTGGGGGAGTTCGACAAACTGCGTCAACGTGGAGGAATCTCCGGTTATCCGAATCGCCGTGAAAGCGTTCACGATGTCATCGAAAATTCACATGCATCTGGCGCTCTTTCATGGGCTGACGGAATCGCCAAAGCTTTCACCATCAAAGGCGAAAGTGATCGAAAAGTCGTTGCTGTTGTTGGCGATGGTTCGCTGACAGGTGGCATGGCTTGGGAGGCGCTTAACAACATTGCTGCAAGTGATGATCTGCCTCTTGTCATCGTGGTTAATGACAATGAACGTTCTTACTCGCCAACCATCGGCGGAATTTCGACATACCTATCAACTCTCCGAACGACCAGCGGATATGAGAAGTTTTTGGATTGGGGCAAAGGCGTTCTCGAGCGCACTCCCATTGTTGGCCATCCCATTTATGAAACTCTGCACGGTGTTAAAAAGGGTATAAAGGACATTGTTGCGCCACAAGGAATGTTTGAAGATTTGGGTCTTAAGTATTTGGGTCCGATCGATGGACACAACATCCAAGCTGTAGAAGAAGCGTTAACCCACGCAAAGAGTTTCGGCAAGCCAGTGTTGGTTCATGTCATCACTGAAAAAGGCCGTGGCCACGCACCTGCGATTCAAGATGAAGCAGAAAAGTTTCACGCTGTTGGTGTTGTGGATCCAGAGACAGGTCAACCACTATCAAAATCTGAACCTTCATGGACGAACGTCTTTGCTAAAGAGTTAGTGGAAATCGGTAAAAAGCGCTCAGATCTCGTAGCAATTACTGCAGCGATGCTTGGCCCAACCGGCCTTGACCAATTCCAAAAGAATTTCCCAGAGCGCACTTTCGACGTCGGAATTGCCGAACAACATGCAGTGACATCTGCTGCCGGCATGGCCTTCGCTGGTTTGCATCCGGTTGTCGCTGTCTACTCCACTTTTTTGAATCGCGCTTTTGATCAACTTCTATTAGATGTCGCTCTTCACAAGGCCGGCGTTACTTTTGTATTAGATCGAGCTGGTGTTACAGGCGACGATGGTCCATCACACCATGGAATTTGGGACCTTGCACTTACTGGGATGGTTCCTGGTGCACATGTAGCTGCGCCTCGAGATGGCGCTCGACTTAAAGAAGTTTTGAATGAAGCTGTAGATATCGACGATGCTCCTTCGATTATTCGCTTTCCTAAAGGCAGTGTCTCGGCAGATATTCCAGCATTTGAACGACGTGACGGAATCGATGTTTTGTACCGCGGCGAGAGTGCAGATGTGCTCTTAGTTAGCGTTGGCGCTATGGCAACAATTGCTGTTGAAGCTGCGTCTCAGGCGTATCGCGAAGGCGTTGGAGTCACTGTTATCGATCTTCGCTGGGTAAAGCCACTTCCACTGTCACTAGCTACGATGGCTCAACGATACAAATCAGTTGTTGTCATTGAAGACGGAATCAAGCACGGAGGAATAGCGAGTTCTATATCAGAGCTCTTCATTGCTGAAGGAATTGCAATGCCTGTGCACTCCATTGGCGTGCCACTTGAATTTATTGAACACAGCAAGCGTCAAGAAATCCTCAACGATTTAGGCATCACCGTACAAAACATTGCACGTTCTCTTGTCGGATGGAGCAGTACCTCTAGATTTGAGGAAGTGAAGCCACTCCAGCAGGATGAAAACGTTGACCGGTAACTTCTTCGCTTATTCCTTCTCTATCTAAGTAAGGCAATATTCCGCCAAGATGCATTGGCCAGCCAGATCCCAAAAGCATGCAGATATCAATCTCCGCTGGAGTTGAAACTACCCCTTCATCGAGCATCATCCGAGCTTCTTGAGCGAGTGCTTTAAGAGCACGTGTGCGAACTGCCTCAGCAGTCGAAGGTGATGTTCCCTTTTCTACAAGAGCAAGAGCATCGGGATTAGGAATCTGTTTGCCATCGGCGCCTTTGATGTAGAAAGTGCGCACTCCCTTTTCTACAAATCGTTGCATAGTGGGGGAGATGCGATATCTCTCGCCTAAATTATGGTGAAGTGTTTCAGCAACATGGAGTGCAACGCCTGGTCCAACAAGACCGAGGAGCTCTAGAGATGTCATAGGAAGACCAAGTGGCTTCATCGCTACATCTGCTACGTCGTATGGCGTACCTTCATCAATCGCATCGGTAATCTCTCCCATGAATCGAGTGAGCAACCGGTTGACGACAAATGCTGGTGCATCTTTCACAATCACCATGGTCTTTTTCAATTCTTTACCCACTGAAATTGCCGTCGCAGTGGTGGCATCATCCGTGGAGGTGGTACGAGCAACTTCAAGGAGAGGCATAATTGCAACAGGATTGAAGAAGTGGAAGCCAATAACTCTCTCTGGATGTTTGAGTCCTTGAGCCATTTTTTCCACGGAGAGCGAAGAGGTATTTGTAGCAAGGACGCACTCTTCGCTGACAATGCTCTCAAGTTCTGTGAAGAGTTTCTGTTTCAGCGAAAGTTCTTCGAAGATTGCCTCGATAACAAAATTGCAATCGGCATACACAGATTTAGATGTTGATCCGCTGATGAGAGTGGTGAGACGCGCAGCAGCTTCGGGGGAGAGCCTGCGCTTTTCAACGAGTTTTGCGATTTCACCATGGATGTAGGCAAGACCCTTGTCAACGCGTTCTTGATCAAGGTCTGTAATAACAACAGGCACTTTTAAATTGCGCATCATGATGAGAGCCAATTGCGAGGCCATCAATCCCGCCCCTACAACACCGACTTTCGTGACTTTGCGGGCCAGAGCTGGTTTGGGTGCGCCTTCGACTTTCTTGCGCTTCTTTTGAATCAGGTTGAATGAATAGAGAGATGCACGCAGTGAATCGCTCATCGTCAAATCTGCGAGGACCTGATCTTCTGCATCAAAGCCTTCTGAGAGCGAAGCTGTTCGCGCTGCCGCGATGAGTTCAAGAGCTTTGGTTGGGGATGGCAATTGAGCACCGCCATACTTCTTATTCATGGCGGCGCGGCCTGTAGCAAGAGCGCTTGTCCATGCTTCGTCATCTGCAGAGAAATCGTTACGTTCGATCTTCTTTTTCCCTGAGAGAACAGTTGCTGCAAAAGCGACTGAATTCTCGAGGAAGTCAGCTGGTGCAAAAACTGCATCGGTTACGCCTAACGCAAGTGCATCTTTTGCTTTCATCATTGTGTTGTTGTTGAGAGCGTTCAACATAATTACTTGAACAGCGTTTGTAGGACCAATTAGCTTTGGAAGAATTGTTGCTCCGCCCCATCCAGGAACGAGACCAAGAAACACTTCAGGCAACCCCGTGAAAGCGGTAGCTGCCAATGTGCGGTAATGACAGTGAAGTCCCACTTCTAAGCCACCGCCCAGCGCCAAACCATTGATGAAAGCAAAAGTTGGTTTAGTACTTTCGCCGAGTCGACGAAATACATCGTGTCCCAATTTGCCAATGGCAAGAGCTTGATCGCGATTACTCAAAAGCGAGAGAGCAGAAAGATCAGCACCAGCTGCAAAAATAAATGGCTTACCGGTGATTGCTATTGCAGATGCTGAACTTGCCAAAGCGGCCGTAATTGCCTCATTGAGTTTCTCGAGAGACCCAGGGCCGAAAGTATTAGGGCGCGTGTGATCCATTCCGTTATCGAGAGTGATCAGAGCAAGAGAACCAGCGAAACCAAATGGTGTCAGGTCAACTTCACGAAGCAGTGCCTGCGTGATTACCTCGTCGGGATTGGTGATATCAACCATCTTTATGCACCTGCCTTTTGAGTGAAATGTGGGTTCTCCCAAATCACTGTGCCGCCCATACCTAGGCCAATGCACATTGTTGTGATTCCGTATTGAACTTCTGGGTGCTTTTCAAAGCCACGAGCCAGATTGAGCATCAAACGTATTCCCGAAGAGGCGAGTGGGTGTCCCACCGCAATTGCTCCTCCATGAATGTTCACTCGTGCATCGTCATCGCCAATTCCGAAATGATCCAGAAAGGATAAGACTTGCACCGCAAAAGCTTCATTGATTTCGAAAAGTCCGATCTCGCCAATTGATAAGCCAGCTTTTTCAAGTGCTTTGATGGTGCTTGGCACAGGACCGTAACCCATAATTTCTGGTTCAACTCCAGCGAATGCGAAAGAGACCATTTTGGCTTTTACGGGAAGACCAAGCTCTTTTGCTTTTCCAGCACTTGCAATGATTGCAGCTGTTGCTCCATCGTTAAGACCTGATGAGTTTCCTGCAGTGACTCGACCCGCAGGACGGAAAGGTGTTTTGAGAGCTGCAAGACCTTCCATGGTTGTTGTGGGACGTGGAGGTTCATCCACTGTGGCTATTCCGTAACCCAATTCAGCGCTCCGAACTGCGACGGGAATCAAATCTCTTTGAATCTCGCCTGCTGCATAAGCTGCTGCAGTTTTCATTTGTGAAGAGAGTGCAAACTTATCTGCACGCTCTTTAGTCAAATGTGGAAATTTGTCATGCAACCGCTCAGCAGTTGAACCCATAGCGAGCGCATCTTGGTCAACAATTTTCTCTGCAAGATAGCGAGGATTGGGATCCATTCCTTCACCGATTGGGTGATTGCCCATATGTTCAACGCCGCCTGCAACAGCGATGTCATACGCGCCAGCAGCAATCGCTCCTGCAAGAGTTGTTACAGAAGTCATGGCGCCTGCACACCAACGATCTATTGAATATCCAGGGACGGTATTTGGAATGCCTGCCAAGAGTGATGCGCTTCGACCGATGTTCATACCTTGATCGCCAGCTTGAGTTGCTGCAGCGATCGCAACATCATCAATCGCCGATGGAGAGAGTTGAGGATTGCGCTCGAGCAAGCCTCTTAAGACTCGGACCATGATGTCATCGGCTCGAGTGTTGACATACAAACTTCCTGATTTGCCGAAAGGGGAGCGAACAGCATCGACCAAGACCGGTTGGCTATCGCCGAGAGATTGCATATGTGAACGAGACATCGAATTGCACCTTCCAAATGAACGTACTAGAAGGTTACCGGTGAGTAATAGAAAAGGGAAGGTCTGAAACTACTTCGTTACAGGGGTTTTAAGCGCTCCTGTACGAAGGGCAAAAGTAAATGGCTTCAGTGTGAAGAAGAGATAGGCAGCGACGAGTACCCAATTGAGCCAGGCGCCTTCAGGAACCATTCCGAATGATTGGAGATCGAGGAGGCCCTTATGGAGAACGCTGCTGGCAACGATGATCAAAGCGATACCGCTGTAGGTGAAGAACTTGCTGAGGTTGAGTCGAACAGATTTCTTATACACCAGCGTTCCAAGAGTGATGGAGAAAATTAGACCGAGAATAAGTCCAATGGTGGGCGCTGCATTTGATCCGACTGTTTTGAAACTTGCATAGAGAAAGAGTGATGTCTCAAGGCCTTCACGTGCGACGCTCAAAAAAGCAGTTGAAATCAAGCCAAAAGTGCCGAGTGCAACTGCTTGATCCATTTTGGAGTGAAGTTCCTTGCTGATGTTGCGCGCAGTTTTCTTCATCCAGAAAACCATCCACGTAACGAGAGTGACTGCACCAACTGATGTCACTCCAGCGAAGAACTCTTCACCTGATGGGGAAAGCTCATGTGAAGTGAATGAAAGGAATGCGCCGAACCCGAGGCTGAGAACGATTGCGAGAGTGACGCCAGCCCAAATGGAGGGAAGTGCGTTGCGGCGCCCAGTTTTTGCCACATAGGCAAGAAGAATTCCAACGATGAGTGAGGCTTCTAGCCCCTCGCGTATTGCGATCAGGAAGGTGTTCAACACATGCTGAGCCTAAGACTTTTGGCTCGAATTACGCAACTTTTCTGTTGCGAAATTCGTCACTCTTCAGGCGTAGCCCCCTCAGCAGGCTCTGGCGTAGGCAGGGGTTCGCGAGCCTGGAGCGGCAGCACGAGGAGTGGAGCTAGCTCGGCCGCTTGCCAAGGACGAGCAGCTGATTCGATCAAAGAGTCTCGAGCATAAACCTCTAAATCGGTGTCGGCCGGTGGATTGTGCCAAACGAGTTTTCGCAGAGCATCTGGTGAGATCAAATTTTCAGCAGGCATGTTGAGTTCCGTTGCACGAGCAATCACCGCAGCGCGAGCATGTGAGAGACGTGCATATCCAAGTGGATTTCGATCCTTCCATAGCTTGGGAGGCGGAAGAGATGTGGAAGGAGTGCGAAGTTCTGGAAGTTCGTCAACGGGAAGCGCCAGCGCTTTACGAATTTCTTCAAACCAATCAGTCAGAGGAAGATTTTGTAAACGAGATCGCTTAGTCAATATTCGTCGCATATCATCTAGATTTGTGGGTTTTGCTAAAGCAGTTGCAACAAGTGCTTCATCATTAAATACACGACCTGGCGCGATATCAATTTTCGATGCGTACTCGTCACGAGCAAACCACAATGCGCGAATGATTGCTAAAACTCTTCGATCGCGAATCTTATGCATTCCTGAAGTTCTGCGCCATGGATCTTTGCGAGGAGTCTTTACAGAGCCCGGTGCGTGGTTACGTAGAATTTGAGCGAAGTCTTCTTCGGCCCACTTTAACTTTTTTGCGTCAACCAGCAAGTCATAAACTTTGTCCCGCAAATCGATTAACACATCAACATCAAGAGCAGCATAGATAAGCCATTCTGGATTGAGTGGACGCTTCGACCAATCAACTGCGCTATGTTCTTTTGCTAAAGAGAGATTCAATAGCGATTCAGCAAGTGGACCTAATCCAACGCGAGGACAGCCTGCGATACGCGCGCCTAGCTCAGTATCAAAGAGAATTTTTGGATAGAGCCCCAACTCATTTAAACACGGTAAATCTTGAGTACTGGCGTGAATAATCCACTCTTCTGTAGGGAATGAATCGCTCAACTCTCGCCACAAATCAGGAGAGTTTGCAGCAATCGGATCGATGAGATGCAAGCCGCCGCCGCGGCGAAATATTTGTATTAAGTATGCACGTTGACTGTATTTGTATCCGGAAGCTCTTTCAGCATCAATTGCTATAGGGCCGCTGCCAGCTTTGAGTTCTGCAATGACTGCAGCAAGGCCTTCATTGCTTGTTACAAGTTCAGGAACACCGTTTCGAGGAGAAAGCAACGGTTCTGCTGTGGATTCTGGAATTAGATTCTCTGCCTCGTGGATTTCTTCAGACATAAATAAGAAAACTTCTTAACGACGGTTCGGAGTTAATTGCGTAACGCCATCTGGGATGGGTTCAAGTGCAGCAGACAAACCAAGCAAGTCGAGCCATGCGCGAACATGGTTGGAGATTCCAGATCCACTAGTTGGGGTCCATGATGCGCGGACTTCCATTTCAGAATCCTCATCACGACCTGCAAGCATTCCGTAAGAAACAGATGCAACGCGCGTAACAGTTCCGCTCGGTGCAACGTATTGGCAGTTGTACTTCTTGAGAGCTTCAACAAGCCAGCTCCATCCAACATCGGAGAGCATGGGATCGGCAGCCATCGACTGATCAATCGCCGCACGAACAAAAGTGACGCATCGGTATTCGCCAGACCATCCCTCTTGTCCTTTGGGATCATGTAGCAGTACGAATCGTCCCGTAGCTGCATCTTCTAAAACATCTGCTGTGAGAGCAATAGAAAATGGCGCGAGTTTTTGTGGCGCTGGAACTTCGTCGATAACTATTTCGGCTCTCGCAGTGATTGCGCGAATCTCGGCGACAATCTGGTCAAAAGAAATCTGAGGAGCAGCCATTGGTTAATAATAAATTGCGCTTCAGCGTTAATAGGTTAGGCGCGAGCAACATAAACGATAACCTTTCCTCATGAGCGCACTTCTCGCATTGTTTTCAAGCCTTCTCTTTGGTTCCAGCGATTACATCGGTGGCCACATGAGCAAGAAGTACAAGACGATGGCTGTTACAGGTGTCTTCCAAGTTGTTGGTCTTTTCGTTGGCTTGGTCATGATGCTGGTGACTCGGACATGGATAGCGCCTAACCTTTCATGGAACGGATATTTCCTCCCAGGAGTTTTTGCAGGATTGATTGGATTTGCTGGACTCAACGCTTTCTTTGCAGGTCTTGCAACGGGACGGATGGGCGTTGTTTCACCTATCTCTTCTCTCTCAGTGATGATCCCAGTTGTGTATTCATTCATTCAAGGTGAACGCCCAAGCCATCTTGCAATTCTCGGAATGGCGATTGCGATTCTTGGAGCATTTTTTGGAAGTGGTCCTGAAATTCGCGGGGGATTAAGCGTTAAGCCTCTTCTATTTGCTGTTCTTGCTGCTGTTCTCTTTGGAACTGGAGTTATTTTCCTTACTCAAGGTGCGCAGACAAATTCATTGATGACTGCAGTATCCATGCGCGTTGCGAATTCCGTCGTCCTCATTCTTTTTGCAATTCGCTACAAGACTTTAGGCGGATTTGGTAAATCAAGTTTCGCGCTCCTCTTCTTTGGTGGATTTGCAGATTTCATGGCAAATGTAACTTTAGGAGCAGCATCGACATCGGGACTTGTATCCGTCTCCGTGGTGCTCGCATCAATGTATCCACTGATCACTGCAGTGTGGGCATTTAAGTTTGCACATGAGCGCCTTCACAAACTTCAGTATTTGGGAATCATCTGCGCAATTGCTGGCGTATCTCTTATTTCTTTAGGCTAAAGCACGAACAAAGGTAAAGAAAACTTCTTCGCCAATCGCTTCTCGTGCACTTTCTTTGTAGCCGGAGAAGAAGCTATTGATATCGATACAATTTTCTCCACTTACAACGTTAGTTTGGGTAATAAATACTTCATCGACGAGTTTTTGCTCAAGAGCTTTTTTCAAGAGCTGCGGACCGGCTTCGATAAGCACTACGCCATCAAGCTCATGAATTATCTGCGAAAGATCTCCGCTCCTCACGTGGGCACGTGGATTTGCACAGACTTCTTCGGGCATCTGCCCATGCGTTACTACCACTAATGGCAGTGGGGTTGAGCGATAGGGTTCATGTCGAGCGGTGTTGGCACCAATCAGCAGAAGATCGGCTTGGCTTCGAAGGGTATGAAATCGCGTGCGGTCCTCAGCTGAACTCAACCCTCGTGAGCGGCCATCGAGCGTCGTGCAACCATCTGCCCCGATAACAAGGTTTGCAATCACGCGCGTAGCCATAGCCCTACGCTACCGGCTCCACTGTCAGTGCCTGCCTCTACCGTTTCACCATGATCATCAACTGTTCCTCATGCACGATGCGCAATATCGCCTGTGGCGATTGCGTTGTCTCTTTCATCCTCGATACTCCACCAGCCGAAATATTGGCTCCCAACGTCGAAGCTATCTCACTCTTGGCAGAGAAAGGCCTCGTCCCTCCGCTGCGTTACTCGAGCTAAATTTCTCCGCTCACAGCCGATTCACACGGATATTTCACGCGTAAGTTTGGCTGACCTACGCTCACGCGGTTACCCTTTCCGAATGAAGTTTCGAAGCGTTGCACCTTCCGCCTTCGGCGTAGCTGCGCTCTCACTCGCACTTCTTCTCGACTCCGGCTCTGCATATGCTGCGCCATCACTCGCTTCCGTCCAAGCACAGGTACGAAGCCTTCAAGAAGATGCAGCTGCTGCCGCTGAACAAGCGCAGCAAGCACAAGTCGAATTTAACAAACTCAGCAAACAATTAGCTTCCGTCCAACAGCAAGCAGCCCAGCAAGCTGGCAATCTCACAACTCTGAAGAAGTCGCTCGGTGCGATCGCTGCTGATCAATATAAATCTGGTGGCATGTCGCAGAGCATGGAGCTTCTCTTCTCTTCTGACCCTACGTTGTATCTCTCTGCTGCGGGATCACTCGAAACAATCACAAAAAAGAAGAGCGCTCAACTTCGTCGTTACACCTTGGCTAAACAGCGCCTTACTGCGACATCGCTCACGGTCAATGACAAAATTTCTTTAGCAGCAGCTGCAAAAGCTCGCTATGTAAAGCAACTTGCATCGGCAAATGCAAAGTTGAAGCAAGCCCAAAGCATTCTGGATAAGTTAACAAAGGCAGAGCGCGAACGTCTTGCCGCGCTTATCAACGGTCAAGAAGATGCTGATCAAAAAGCATCAGCAGAACTCGCTGCGAAAGCGAATTTAGGATCCGGACGCGGCGCAACTGCGCTGCGTTTCTCGATTAAGCAGATCGGTGATCGATATGTTTTCGGTGCCGCAGGCCCAACATGGTGGGATTGCTCGGGATTAACAATGCGCGCATTCGGTGCCGCTGGAGTCTCGCTTCCTCACTCAGCTGCTGCACAAATGAATTACGGCAAGAAGATTGGTTTTGGCAGCCTTAAAGCGGGCGATCTCGTCTTCTTTAATCACGGGGGACGAAGTTATGTCTCACACGTTGGCATTTACCTTGGGGGAGGACGAATGGTCCATGCCCCTCGTCCCGGAGCGCGTGTGAAAGTTACCGACTTCGGAACATCCTTTGGAAGTTTGAGATTTGTCGGTGCGCGTCGAATCTAGTGCGCGCAAGATCCTCTTAGTCACAAACGATCTTGGTCCGCATGCTGGTGGAATTGAGTCTTTCATCCTCGGTCTATTAGGCGAGATGGATGGCAAGGATGTTGTCATCTTTACATCATCTCAAGATGGCGATGCCGAATTTGATCGAAAGCTTGCGGCGCAACATGGAGTAGAGGTTATTCGTGACCGCGCGAAAGTTTTACTTCCAACTCCTCGAGTAAATAGAGCGGTAAGCGCAGTGATGAAGCGTTATCAATCCGAGTACATCTGGTTTGGTGCAGCTATGCCTCTTGGTTGGATGTCAGGACATCTTAAGAAGCGTGGAGCAAGGCGCATCGTTACGCTGACACACGGACATGAGGTGTGGTGGTCTAAAGTCTGGCCGTTTTCCTGGATTCTCAAAAGGTCTGCACGAAATATCGATGCAATCGGATACTTAGGAGACTTCACCCAGAGAGCGATTAGAAAATCTGTCGGACCTCGTGTTCGGATGGAGAGAATTGCTCCAGGAATTTCAATCGATCACTTTCGCCCGGGCGCAAAGTCTGACGAGATCATCAACAGCCTTAATCTCTCTGGTAAATCAATCATTGTCTGTGTTGGACGTTTAGTTCACCGCAAAGGACAAGACAAGCTCATTGAAGCAATGCCCGAGATTTTACGTACGGTTCCCAATGCGCATTTACTTTTGGTTGGAGAAGGTCCTTATAAAGATTATCTAACGAAACTTGTATCAAAGTTTGAAATTCAAGCCTCGGTCACATTTGTCGGACGATTGAATTACGCGCAATTGCCGACATATATTCAATTGGGTGATGTCTTCGCCATGCCATCTCGTTCTCGATTCTTCGGACTAGAAGTTGAAGGTTTAGGAATTGTTTATCTCGAAGCGAGTTCATGCGGTGTCCCGGTTATTGCAGGCGCATCTGGTGGCGCACCCGATGCAGTTCTTCAGGGAGAAACAGGAATTGTTGTAGATGGAAATAGCCCTTCATCTATAGCGAAAGGTGTTTCTGAACTCCTCCTGAATCCATCAAAACGACTTGCAATGTCTCAGCGTGGACGCGAGTGGGCAGAGCAAGAGTGGAGTTGGAAAATTTGGGGAAAGAAATTTAACGAACTATTGCTTGGCGAGTAATCCCAATTTCTGAGCTGCGCTAAGAGCTTCCACTCTATTTGCGACACCTAGTTTTCTATACGACGATGCGAGATGGCTCTTGATTGTTGGGAGTGAGAGAAATAGTTTCTCGGCAATTTCCGGAGATGTAAGCCCCTGTGAAACTAATTGGAGGACTTCTCGCTCTCGATGACTTAATTCAAATTTCTCTTCACGCAAATGAGCACTTTTGGCAATGAGCGAGGACAGTGAGGAGCGGATTGCTCGTAATGATTCGCGAGTTGAGGGATTAGTCGAGTTTCGACCAATGGTTTCATCCACTCGGAAACTCACTTCAGCAAGATCTCGCGCAAAAGTTTCGTATAACTCGCGCGCAATAGTATTTCTCTCCTGATACGAACTCTTTTTCAAGAGCCACTTCCATTCTGGCTTTCAGGCCAATGGTTATCCGAAAAGCTCTGCGATTTCCTTCGCAAATTGTTGGGCAACAACATGGCGTTTCACTGAAAGTTTTGCAGTTAATTGGCCATCAGCAATAGAGAAATCAACAGGCAATACGGTGAATTTACGAATTGATTCAGCGCGGCTCACTGCCTTGTTGGCATCATCAATGGCCGTTTGGATGACCGCAAGTAAATCTGGGTCGTTACATAAGTCGGCGGCAGAAGTCCCGGCTTTCTTATTTGCAGCAGCCCAACCTTTGACAGCCTCAGGATCGAGAGTGACAAGAGCTGCGATAAATGGTTGGTTATCGCCGAGTACTACACATTGACTTACAAGAGGATGCGCACGAACGCGATCTTCAAGAACTGCTGGTGCAACATTCTTTCCGCCAGAAGTAACAATCAATTCCTTCTTACGGCCGACGATGCTGAGGAAACCTTCGCTATCGAGAGTTCCAAGATCGCCACTGCGGAAAAACCCATCATCTGTGAATACTTCGCGATTAGCTTCATCATTCTGCCAATAGCCCCGCATCACGATAGGGCCCTTGATAAGCACTTCACCATCTTCAGCAATCGCAATTGTTGTTCCAGGAACAGGGCGTCCTACAGATCCAACTTTCTGATGCGCAGTGAGATTGAGCGTTGCGCCAGCAGTTGTTTCGGTAAGTCCATATCCTTCAAGAATTCTTATGCCCGCGCCACGATAGAAATGTCCAAGGCGTTTTCCTAGGGGAGCTCCGCCGGAAATAGCAGCATCAACGCGGCCACCGAGAGCATGGCGAATCTTTGAGTACACGAGTCGATCAAAAATCGTATGTTGGAGACGAAGAACAAGTGGAATTTTTCCGGTGTCCGTCGCTTCGGAGTATGCGATAGCAATCGCTGCTGCTTTGCGGAAAATATTTCCTTTTCCTGCAGCATCAGCTTTTGCTTCTGCCCCGTTGTAAACCTTTTCGAAAATACGTGGAACGGCAAGAACGAAAGTAGGCTTGAAAGTTCCGAGATCTTGTTGCAAGCGAGTGATATCGCTGCAATGTGCTAAATGCAGCCCCGCATTGAGTGCGCCGATCTGAACCATGCGGCCAAAGACGTGAGCGACGGGGAGAAAGAGAAGTGTTGATCCACCAGGTTTGAGAAAGAGATCGTTCGCACCTTGCACCACATTGCCGCACTCTGAAAGAAAATTGCCATGTGTGAGCTGAACGCCCTTCGGCTTTCCCGTTGTACCGGAAGTGTAAATAAGTGTTGCAAGTGAATCAGGTGTGATGGATGCGCGTCGGTGTGCGACATCTTCATCTGAAATATGCGCGCCAGCGTGAGCAAGAGTGGCGAGTGCGTTATCTGTGATGACCCACAAATTCTTGCAATGTGATGGAAGGACAGGGCGTGCCAACTCAGCAAGAGCGGGAGTTTCAACAATAATCGATACAGCTTGGGAGTCAGAGAGAATCCAATCAATCTGCTCAGCACTGGACGTTTCATAAATCGGAACGACTACGCCACCGGCGTACCAAATTGCGAAATCTAAAACAGTCCACTCGTATCGAGTCTTAGCCATGATCGCTACGCGCTCACCGATGTTGAGACCTGAGGCGATCAAACCCTTAGCTGTGGCACGGATTTCCTCATCAAATTCACGAGCGGTTACCGGTTGCCAGCCGTCACCAAGGGGACGGGAGACCATGACTCGGTCAGCTTCAAACCAGGCACGTTCTGCAATCAAGTTGGTGAGATTGCCGGCGGTCGCTGCGGGAACAATTGCGGGAGTCGTGTACAAATCCATGCCCGAACGCTATCGCCGGGAGCCCTTGTTTTCTAGTGTTTGGGCTACCTGTAACCTCTGCTTATGAGCCAAGCATCGAAGAACTCCATCACCATTGAAGCCTCTCTCGAGGATGTGCAAGCACTCCTTTTTGACCCTGCAAACTATCCAACTTGGTCGTCAGCGACCCCCACAGCTAAAGCACTTGCTAGTGACTCAGAAGGCCGCGCAACAAAAGTGGAGATGACAATCAAAGCTGGACCAGTAAAAGATCGAGTCACTTTAGATTACGACTGGAGCGGTGCTCCAACATCTCTGCACTTCTCACTCGATGAAGCAGATATGTTGACTGAGATGTCAGGCGGATATGAACTCAAGGACAATGCAGATGACACAGTCACTGTGACATATGAACTTCATGTTGAACTATCGATGCCTGTGCCAGACATGATGCGTACTAAAGCTGAGCGCGAAACTATTGATAAAGCCCTCAACGAGCTGAAGAGCAAGCTCGAGGCTTAATTTTGATGTCACAGTCTCATTCAGTGTCAGGGTTAAGCATCGGTGTCGATATCGGTGGAACTAAAGTTCTTGGTGGCGTCGTTGATGCATCAGGAAAAATACTTACAACGCATCGCAAAGATACGCCGAAGCAAGGTGGCGATGCTCTCACTCAAACAATTGCTGATGTCATCAACGAATTGAAAAGTGAGTACCAGGCCGAATGCGTAGGAATATCTGCAGCAGGTTTTGTATCCTCTGATCGCAAAACAATGTTAGCAACTCCCAACATCTCTGGTTGGAATGGAATTAATTTAGAGAAAGAAATTTCTAGTCGTGTAAATCTTCCCGTCGTAATCGAAAATGATGCCAATGCTGCAGCATGGGGAGAAGCGCGATACGGCGCAGGCCGTGGTGAAGATCAGATGATGATGCTCACGGTCGGGACAGGTATTGGTGGCGGTATAGTTGTGAACGGTGCTCTTCATCGTGGCGCATTTGGTGTCGCAGCAGAATTTGGCCACATTCGCGTTGTCCCAGAAGGGCACTTGTGTGGATGTGGTGCACGAGGGTGTTTCGAGCAATATGCCTCAGGGAACGCTTTGATGCGTCACGCTCGTGAAGCAATTGCTGCTTCACCTGACGCATCGCACAATCTTCTTGCTCGAGGCAATGGCACAATCGAAGGCCTTAGCGGTAAGCACATCACAGAAGCTGCGCGCGAAGGTGACATGGTCGCCCTCGCAGCATTCAACACAACAGCTCAGTGGTTGGGCGCTGGAATCGCATCGCTCTGTGTTCTGCTTGATCCTGCATGCGTTGTGATTGGCGGGGGAGTTATTGATGCGGGTGAAATATTGCTTGCACCTACACGCGCTGCTGTCGATCGATATATGCCATTTAATGGCAAGCACCCAACTCCACGAATCGTCGCTGCAGAACTGGGTAACGATGCAGGCGTTGTGGGAGCAGCAGATTTAGCTCGAAATTAAAGAATTGCTCCGTCGTCACCATCGTCGTGGCGTTTCTTGGAGGTGCGCCAAATAAGGGAAGCTACGCCGCCAGTAAAAAGTAGAAGAGCGGGCCATCCACCTAAGTTCAGGGGATCACCACCATTAAATCCCTCAAATAAAATATAAGCACCGCTGCCTACTATTGCAGCGAGTGAAAACTTTGAGGCATCAGAAAGATTAAGAGTACGAGGTTTGGGTTGGTTAAAGTGCGACGAATCTTCCAGCTCATCAAGGTAGGTGGATGGCGATGATTGGTCGAGACTCAGTCCAGAAACGATAGATTCAAATTCTGCGTTAATGAGATCACGTTCGTCGAAAGCTTCTCCGCTTTCAATCTCTCCGCTCAATACATCGTGGATAAATTTCACACTCTCTTCAATCAAAACATCGGCATCGTTATCCCACGCAACATTGTGGAAAGAATCTTCAAATATCACTTCTCGAATATCGGCGGAGTACACGTTATCGATAATTGTTTCGCTATTTATGGGATGAATAACGTGGTCATCGATGGAATAGCTGACCATGAGAGGTACATCAATCAGATAGAGATTTGCTTCAACTTCTCGCCATAATCCACGTAAAGAATCCAACGCACGAAGGGGCATGCGTTCATAGCTCATTCTCTTCTCAACAGGTTTCTTTACATCCATGGTTCCATTTTGCAAAGATGGAATGATGTATTTGAGAATCGGAAGAAGACGAAGAGCTTTGCGGTCATCGAAAATAGATGCATTGCACAGGACAACGCCTTCCATTTCACTGCCACGTATTTGTGCCAATCGAAGAGCTAAAGCCCCACCAACGCTAAAACCAGCGACGAAGACTCGATCACATTGGCTTTTTAACTCTAAAAATGATTCCTCAACACGTGAATACCAATCGCGCCACGTTGTTGAGTTGAGATCTTCCCAGCGGGTTGCGTGGCCAGGTAGGACGGGAGCAAGCACGGTTAACCCTGCATCGTTAAATCCGTGAGCCCACGGCGCGATGCTCTCAGGGGAGCCAGTAAATCCATGGATCACCAATATTCCGATTTTCCCGCCCGAAAGTCGGATATCGAGGGGGTTTGGGATATTTGCCACGCTCAGATGGTGTCACACGATGGTGCTCTGCGGAGCAATTAGCCGTAAATTAAGCCCGTGGTTTATACGACTCTGAAGTCTTTCCTCAGTCCGCTCTTGATGCTGACATTCCGTCCCAAGGTAACGGGCTTACGCCAAGTTCCTACTATCGGCCCAGTCATCATCGCGTCGAACCACCTCTCCTTTAGCGATTCGATTTTTATGCCCCTCGTTGTGCCTCGCAAAGTTACCTTCCTCGCAAAGAGTGAATATTTCACTTCGCCAGGAGTAAAAGGTTTGCTGAAGAAAATAACCTTTATTGCGTTAGGGCAAGTTCCTGTCGATCGCGCTGGCGGTCGTCGCAGTGAAGCTGCGCTCTTGACCGGACTTGATCTTCTTAAAGATGGCGCGTGTATTGGAATTTATCCTGAAGGCACACGTTCACCGGATGGCCGTCTCTACAAAGGTCGCACCGGTATTGCGCGCATGGCAATTGAATCAGGTGCTCCCGTTGTACCGGTGGCGATGTTTAATACTGCGGAAATTCAACCAACCGGCAAAGTCGTTCCTAAAGTTCAACGTGTCGAAATGGTTTTTGGTGAACCCATGTATTTCGACGGCGATTCAAGCAACGTTCAAGTATTGCGCGAAGCAACAGATCGCATCATGGCTGCTATTCAGCAACTATCGGGTCAAGAGACCGTGGATATGTATGCTTCAGAAGCGAAGAATCGTATTGCTCGCGGAGAAGAAATCTAAATACTTTTCACAATCGAATTGCGGTCAGCAATATATTTACATTGATCGCAGCTCTGTTTGGATTCAGGCATATCGCCATTCACCACAGTGACAAAATCAACGAGTCGCTTCTGTAGCGCAATGGGATCACGGTCGACTGGGTACCACGCAGCATTAACGCGATATCCAAAGCCCACTGTGAGATTTCCAGAAGCACGGTCTAAAGACCACGAGTAAATACCTAAAACCGAAATCTTCTTTGGCTCACCCTTGGCTGGATTCTCGAGAGCAAATGCGTAAGCCTCGAGTTGAGGGGAGTAGAACGAAGATTTATCAGATGCACGCGCTTGCATCTTGCAATCGATGATTCCATACGTACCATCTGGAAATTCAATCAAGAGATCGTATTTGCCTCTAATGGCAAGGTGTGAATCTTTTCCATCGACTTGGATAGGAGTGGACTGAACCCAACCACCGTGATCAAATACTTTTCCGGCAGGCATATCGGGATGCATATCTGCAGTGCTTGCCCCAATAAAGTATTTCTCTTGCATATCTGCCAATTCGCCAACAGTCGGCATAAACATTGGTGCTTTGACTTGATGGTTGTAATACAACCAGAGACAGCGATGACATCCATCCCATGAAAAAGTTAAATCACTTGGACTGATATTCGAACGACGTTCACCCATTTAGTGGCCCCCATAGTTTTCGTGTGTGTGGCTAATTGTGCCGCTTACCACCGACAAAAAGGGAGATTTCAGCGAAATGAGTTGAGAATGGTGAAAACGCCGAGCGCAATCATGATGCAGCCGCCGATTTTGCGAAGGCGAATCAAGCGATTCACATCATCGGCAAGCCACTCGCGAAATGTGCCTGCAAGGATTCCCCATCCGCAATCTGAGATGAAAGCGATAATCGCAAAAATCGTTCCCAGGAGAATGAGCTGAGCAGACATATGTCCACGTGGGCGATCAGCAAATTGAGGCAAAATCGCAGCAAAGAAGACGACTGTTTTGGGGTTGAGAATTCCCACGATAAAACCTTGGCGAATGGTTTGTGGAATAGAAGGTTTGGATTCAGCAACCGATTGCATATCCTGCGCGTGTGCAGCGCTCTCTTTAATTGCTTGCCAACCTAGATAGACCAAGTACGAACCGCCGAACCATTGGACAGCGTTGTACGCAAGAGATGAGTGTTGCAATATTGGACCCAAGCCAAGTGCCACGGCAATCGAAATGAGATAAACACCTAAGCCATTTCCCAAAACTGTTGCGATTGCAACCAAACGACCCCACGCAATAGCGCGAGCGATTGTGAAGAGAACGCTGGGACCTGGAACCAGGATGATCAACGTTGCAGTGACCACAAACTCCCACACGTGAGAGGGAATCACTATTGTCATGAGAGAAGCATAAAGGGCGACAGGATTTCCCGCCGCCCTTTATCTGATTACCTTTTACTGGTTATTTGCGTGCATTAGCAATCGCTCGGAGGATTGCATATCCGACAACTGCGTTAAGCGTTGCATTGATGATTCCGTTAAATGTGAAATCTCCCTTTGTCCAAGAGAAGTCAGAGATACCGATAATCACAGTGGATGCAGCGATGATGAGATTAGTGGAGTCACTGAAATCAACGCGACTCTCGATCCAAATACGTGCACCAAGAATTCCGATCATTCCGTAGAGAGCAACACCAGCACCGCCAAGAACACCAGCAGGAGTAGCGCTCAGTACTGCGCCAAACTTAGGACAGAGGGAGAGAACAACAGCGCCTACGCCAGCTACCCAATATGCAGCCGTGGAGTAGACCTTTGTTGCAGCCATAACGCCGATATTTTCAGCATACGTTGTAGTTCCCGAACCGCCGCCAAATCCAGCGAGCGTTGTTGCAACGCCATCTGCGACTAGTGCGTTACCCATTTGATCGTCAAGATTCTTTCCAGTCATCGCCATGACTGCTTTAACGTGGCCCACGTTTTCAGCGATCAAAACAAGCACGACAGGAATGAAGAGAACGATTGCGCTCATCTTAAATGTTGGGGATGTGAAATCAGGAAGCGCGAGCCACTTCGCTGCTTTAACTCCATTGAAATCAATATCGCCGTTGAGCATTGCAAAGACATAGCCAATTACGATGCCCACGAAGATAGAGATTCGAGCGAGGAATCCTTTTGCAAAAACCGAAACAAGAGCGATAGATGCGAGAGTGACAATTGCAAGAATCGGCTTCGTCACGAAGTTATTTTTCGCAGCGCCTGCAAGGTTCAAACCAATGACCATGACAATCGATCCAGTCACAACTGGAGGAAGCATCTTTTCGATCCATCCGATACCGATTGCTTTTACAAGGAAACCGACGAGTGCAAGAAGAACTCCGGTTGCGACAACTCCGCCAAGAGCTGCGCCCATTCCACCTTTCGCCGACGCTGCGGCGATTGGAGCTAGGAATGCAAAGGAAGATCCAAGATAACTTGGAAGTTTGTTTTGCGTTATGACTAAGAAGAGAAGAGTTCCAACACCAGAGAAGAAGATTGTGGTTGTCGGTGGAAGGTGGGTGAGAATTGGTACGAGGAAGGTCGCTCCGAACATCGCTGCGATGTGTTGGAGGCCAGTTCCAATGGTGCGAGGCCAGCTCAGGCGCTCGTCTGGGGCGATAACTCCGCCCGAAGTGTTCTCTTTCCAAGAAAAGAGGCTCATCGTTGTGCCTTTCTGTAGAAGGTCGAGTGGTTAAACGGTAATTCCTCGCTCTCAGGAGGGTGGTCAGGCTCACAGTCAACACGCGGATGAGATTTGGGGGAGAGATTTGCATCGATTCGATATATCGAGTTAGATACAGCCAGATGTATCGATGCGATATGTCCATCCGATAGCAGCATAAAAAGAGATAGGAACCTCATGCGCTCGCGCTCAGAATCCCTCGAGTTTGCCCTCCTTGGGCTGCTCAGCCAGGGACCTTTGCATGGCTATGAGCTTCGCAAGCGAATGATCGCCATCTACGGCCCATTTCGCGCTCTCTCATTCTCCGTTCTCTACCCACAGCTTCACCGCATGTTGGAAGAGAAGCTCATTGAGGAGTCAGTCTCTGATATCGGCGGCTTATCTCGTCGCTCCCGCATTGTGTATGCAATTACCAAAGCAGGACAGAACCGTTTCGATGAACTCACCCATTCGTCAGGCCCTGAGGCTTGGGAGGATGAGAGTTTTGAAGTTCGTTTCGCATTTTTTGGCCCGACCCCACGCGGCAATCGAGTCGCAATTCTCGAAGGTCGTCACCGCAGATTAGTTGAGAAGGCAGAAATCCTTCGCGCTGCAACTGCATCCGATGAACTTCCAGAAGGGCTCGATAAGTACTTAGTTGAGTGGCGTCGTCACTCATTGGAATCAGCTGAACGAGAAATCGCTTGGCTTGAAGAGATGATCAATACCGAAAGGAAATCCTCGTGAGCAATAAAGAGATCCGCGTTGCGATTGTTGGTGTAGGAAACTGCGCTAACTCGCTCATCCAAGGCGTTACCTATTACAAGGACGCAAAGCCTGACACAGAGATCCCAGGTCTCATGCACCCAGTTGTTGGTGGATACCACATCAGCGATATCAAGTTTGTTGCAGCTTTCGATGTTGATGCTAAGAAAGTTGGCCTTGATCTCGTCGATGCGATGTGGGCAAGTGAAAACAACACAATCAAATTTAGTGAAGTTGCAAAGACTGGCGTAACAGTTCTTCGCGGCACCACACTCGATGGCCTTGGTAAGTATTACCGTGAAACAATCGAGGAGTCATCAGCTACTCCTGTCGATGTAGTCGCAACATTGAAAGAGAACAAAGTTGATGTCCTCATCTGCTATCTCCCAGTAGGTTCAGAAGAAGCGGCAAAGTTCTATGCACAATGTGCAATCGACGCTGGTTGTGCATTCGTTAACGCACTTCCTGTCTTCATCGCATCAGACCCAGTCTGGGCTAAGAAGTTTGAAGATGCAGGTCTTCCAATCGTTGGCGATGACATCAAGTCACAGGTCGGCGCAACCATCACACACCGCATCATGGCTAAGTTGTTCCAGGACCGCGGCGTTCACCTTGATCGCACCTACCAGCTCAACGTTGGTGGAAATATGGACTTTAAAAATATGTTGGAGCGCGATCGCCTTGAGTCAAAGAAGATCTCAAAGACTCAATCCGTGACATCTCAGCTCAACCATGATCTCGGCGCTGCGAACGTCCATATCGGACCTTCTGACTATGTTCAGTGGCTCGATGATCGCAAGTGGGCATATGTGCGCCTCGAAGGCCGTGCTTTCGGTGACGTTCCACTGAACCTCGAATACAAGCTCGAAGTATGGGATTCACCAAACTCAGCTGGCGTCATCATTGATGCGCTTCGTTGCGCGAAGATTGGCCTTGATCGCAAGATCGGTGGACCACTTCTCTCGCCTTCAAGCTACTTTATGAAGTCGCCTCCAGTTCAATACACAGATGAAGCAGCGCACCAAAAGACAGAGGATTTCATCTCTGGCAAGCTTCAATCATAAGTAATTAGCGAAAAAGTCCCTCCTCTTAACGGGTGAGGGACTTTTTTATTTGGGAAAAAGTGCAAAGATACGATGTGCATGAAATTGACATAACCCAGGACGGCGCAGTTCTCTCAGTCAAGCTCAATCGACCTGAGAAGAAGAATGCGATTAGCAAGGGCATGTATATCGCCCTCAATGAAGCTCTCATTCGCGCAACACAAGAATTTGATATTCGCGTTGTGGTGATTTCAGGCGAAGGTGAATCTTTCACAGCTGGCAATGACATCTTTGATTTCGCTAATGATGTACCTTCTGATGGAAGCGCACCAGGTTTTCAATTCATTAAAAACCTTCACAATTTTCCAAAGCCATTAATCGCTGCAGTTCAAGGCAATGCGGTAGGAATCGGCACGACCATGCTTCTGCACTGCGATGTTGTGTATGCATCCGACACTGCTAAGTTCAAAATGCCATTCGTCACTCTAGGGGTCGTTCCTGAAGCTGGTTCGAGCTTTCTCTTCCCACGCCTTGTTGGTCACGCCCGAGCCTCCGAGATTTTTCTTACAGGTCGCTCCTTTGATGCAGCAGAAGCTGTTGAGCTCGGCGTTGTAAACAAGGTTGTTGCAGATCCTTTGGCAGAAGCTATGAAAACTGCTCACCTGATTGCTGAACAACCTCCTACATCCGTTATCAATACCAAAGCTTTGTTGAAGAGCAGCAATCACGCAGCCGTTGGGGCAGTGATGGATGCAGAAGGTGAATTATTTAGAATCGCTTTGCAATCTGACGAAGCGCAAGCTGCATTTATGAAGTTTCTTTCGGGGAAGGGGAAGTAATGTCACTCGCAGGAAAACGAATCTTTATTACTGGAGGATCGCGCGGAATCGGCTTAGAGATTGCCAAGAGAGCTGCTCGCGATGGTGCAATGATTGCAATTGCAGCAAAGACTTCCGAACCCCATCCGTTATTGCCAGGCACTATTTTTACAGCAGCGAAAGAGATTGAAGATGCAGGCGGAAAAGCACTGCCGATTCAATGTGATATTCGAGATGAAGCCCAAATTGAAGCATCGATAGCGCACGCTGTAGCTCAATTCGGCGGACTCGATATTTTGGTGAATAACGCGAGCGCCATTAACTTGACCCCGACTCTGCAAACACCAGCCAAGCGTTATGACTTGATGTTTGATATCAATGTTCGCGGAACATATCTCGTCTCGCAAGCAGCGATTCCTCATCTTAAAGAGAGCGCCAATCCACATATCTTGACTCTCTCGCCACCCATCAACCTTCAAGGAAAATGGTTTAAGCGTCACGTTGCATACACAATGTCGAAGTATGGAATGAGTATGACGGTGTTAGGGCTTGCTGAAGAGTTCAAAAGAGAGGGCATCGCTGTCAACGCGCTATGGCCTCGGACCGTAATCGATACAGCTGCGCTTCAAATGATTCCAGGAATGGATACCAACTTCTGTCGCAAACCAGAGATTATGGGCGACGCTGCATATGCAATTCTCAATAGGCCTTCGAAAGAGTGCACCGGCAATTTTTTTATCGATGATGAAGTTCTGGCTGAAGAGGGAATTACCGACCTGGATCAATACGCAGTCGTGCCAGGTACTACTGACTTCTTAAAAGATCTGTATTTGGATTAAATTTCAAGCTCAGTATGGGTGTGCTCGGTTTCAGCAATACCTGAACTGAAGCGTTGCTCGTAGCGTCCAAATTTCCAAATCAACACTGAACCAATCCACGTTGCGATAAAACTGGCAACAATCCAATACCCAACTGCATTGAGTTCAATAGAGGCAATAAAGGTGAATGGTTGGTGCTTTGCAATCGAAGTTTTCTCGCTTAAAACACCTACTAATTCGATGGTGCCGATAACCATGGCAACAAAGATTGAAATGCCTGTGGTCGTAAGGTTGTAGTAAATCTTACGTAGGGGAGATGTAAATGCCCACGCATAGGCTTTTGTCATAAAGATTCCATCCAAGGTGTCCATCAATGACATACCGGCTGCGAAAATAAATGGGAGAGCGATGATGGCAAGCGGTGGAAGGGTTCCGCCCACTGTGCCAATTGCAGCAGTAGCTGACAGGCCTAGTAATCCGACTTCTGTTGCAGTATCAAAACCCAATCCAAAGAGAATTCCGATGGGATAGAGCTGCCAGGAATGATCAAAACCCTTTTTAAAGAAGCCACGGAAGATTCGATTGAACAGTCCTCGCTCGTTGAGGAGTTGATTGAGGTGCTCATGTGAAAATTGACCAGACTTTGCTTGACGCCACACTTTGATGATTCCAACAAGAATGATGAGATTGAGTATGCCTACGAGGTAGAGAAAAAATGCCGAGACGCTTGCTCCGATGATTCCGCCCGTTTTGGCGAAGTCATGTTGAAACTTCACTGCTTGCTTAGCAGCAAAGGCGATAGCGATAGATAGAGCAAGGACGATTGTGGAGTGACCGAGCGAGAAGAAGAGCCCAACACCCATCGGCTTCTTGCCTTTTGCCAACATCAAGCGCGTTGTGTCATCAATGGCAGAGATGTGATCGGCATCGAAAGCGTGGCGCAGCCCAAAGGAGTACGCGAGCGCTCCAGCACCTGCGTAAATCAGCGTGTGATTGGCATCGGCTATTGCGTGGAATTGAGGCATGGAGTTGTAGTGAATAAAGAGGCCCCAACCAATGATGTGAAGAGTTGCGACCGTTCCCAGTACCCCAAAGAGGGCAGGAAGCTCATCACGCTCAAAACGCAGATGCTCACGCAGACGGGGCTTAGGGGTGACGCTCATTGGGTGAGGTTATTGCAAACGATTTGCATATGCAAAAGCATCGCACCTATTAGAGACGTCCTGCCTCTTCTAACGCATAGAGGAAGCTCTTCAACTCTTGGCTTTGTGGGTCTTCAAGCATCCGCGCAGGAGATCCGGCTTCCAGAATCTGTCCATCTTTCAGGAAGAGCACTTCATCGGCGACTTTCTTAGCAAAACCCATCTCGTGTGTAGCGATCACCATCGTCATGCCATCGCGCTTGAGTTCGCTAATAAGGGAGAGAACTTCAGCGATCAGGACAGGGTCCAGCGCGCTTGTTACTTCATCAAGGAGGAGGAGTTTTGGTTTGCAGATAATTGCTCGCAGAATCGCAACTCGTTGTTGCTGTCCTCCGCTGAGTAAGTCTGGGTACTGGTGCGCTTTCTCGAGTAGGCCAAAGCGGCGAAGGAGTTCCTGAGCTTCTGCGCTCGCTTCTTCTTGTGAATAGCCGTGAACCAAACGCGGTGCCAGCGTAATGTTTTGCAGGACGGTGAGATGTGGGAAGAGATTGAATGCTTGAAAGACAGAGCCGATGGATGAACGCACCGAATCTGCATTTACTCCAACGGCGGAAATATCTTCACCATCGAGGAAAATTTGGCCATCATCAATCTCTTCAAGCAGATTGATGCAACGAAGTAGCGTGCTCTTCCCAGAACCGCTTGCCCCTATCAGAACTTTTACTTGATGCTTTTTAACGGTGAGATCAAGGTTGGAAATGACTAGGTCATCGCCGTAGGACTTGCGAATGTTCTTCAATTCAAGAGCGTTCATCATTACCACCGACCTTGTTGTTGGCGGGCGCGATCTTGTTTGCGAGTGAGCCAATCGGTAAAACGAGTGAGTGGAATTGTGAGAGCGACAAAAATTGCTCCCGCAACTAAATACGGTGTGAAATTAAATGATTGCGCAGTTTCAATTCCTGCTGCGCGAATCGCATCAATCGCACCAAGAACTGAAATCAAACCTGAATCTTTTTGGAGCGAGACTAAATCATTTAACAGCGGCGGAGTGACTTTACGAAGAGCTTGAGGAAGCACAACATGGCGCTGGGTTTGCGATTGGGAGAGCCCCAGTGCACGCGCAGCCATACGTTGTGCAGGGTTCACTGCTTCGATGCCGGCGCGAATTACTTCGGCTACATATGCTGAGTAGGTAAGTATTAACGACACTGTGCCCAGCGTTACTGCTGAATTAGGGATCCACGAAATCTGAAGCCCCGGTATTCCAAAACCGACTAGGAGTAGAACGAGGAGGAGCGGGAGTCCGCGAAAAATATCAGTGTAAAAAGTCGCAAATAGTCGAACGGGATAGAGGACCGGACTCTTCGAGGTACGTGCGAGGGCAAGTAGAAGTCCGAAAATCAGGACAAAGAATTCTGCGATGAGCATGACTCGAAGGTTGAGCCAGATTCCCGAAAGTACTGATGGAAATGAATGTACGGCGTAGTGCCAACTAAAGAAGCTTTGTCGTACGAGATCAAAACCTTTGGCGCCAGTGACAACAAGCACCACTACTGCGCCGACAGCAAAAGTGCTAAGGAGAGCAATGGTCGTAGAACGTCGAGAAGCCTGACGTCGGGCAGCCTCACGTTGCTTTCGCAATGGCGAAGGTTGGTAAGACTGCTGTGACATCAGGCCTCGAGTTATCTAACTTTTCGTCGCGTGCTTACTTTGTGAAAACAGGAGCGCCGCCGACATTTGCTAACCACTTATCAGCAATTGCCTTGAGAGTTCCATTTGCACGAAGTGCATCAACAGCGGCACTTACTTTTGAAGTAAGAGCGCTTCCCTTTGATAGGACGAGTCCGAATTGCTCAGATTTAGCTTGTGCAGGAAGTTGTCCTACAAGTACTGCATTCTTCGCAGTCGCTGCAATATAGAAAGCTGTTGGGAGATCAACGACAAGTCCTTTGATTTGACCAGCAGTAAGAGCTGCTGTTGCAAGATCGTTGGTGTCGTAGACAGAAGCTTTCTTGGAAGGCTTAATGACTGTGTTGATGGTGGTGAGTGATGTTGTTCCAACTTGTGCACCAAGAACTACCTTAGAAAGGTCAGAAATCTTCTTCGCCTTTTCAATAGGTGAACCCTTTA
>CANFVU010000004.1 GCA_947450545.1 Actinomycetota bacterium | reverse complement strand
GACTTTAGGTACAGTTCGATTGCCTTGTTTGTTGAGTCATTTGAATCAAATGCTGAACCTTGAAGAGGCAAGTCGCTTGAAATTACGAGTGTCTTTGTAGCTGCATCAGCAGATGTGATGGTTCCAGCTACGAGAGCAGTTGCTGCGAGTCCTGCAGCAGCAACAACGCTCACAAAACGATTGAGTTTTGTCATAGTCGTTAGGTATACCTTCCTAATTATTTCCTTTAATCCCGGGACAGGGAGACCGAAAGGCTATAGGTGTCAGGCCAATTACTCAACGGGGAATGCCCTCCAAGAGGGGTCGATCAGGTTAAGTTTTTGTTACCAACTCGCTTTTGAAGCGAAAAGAGCCCTACTTCTCTGGAACGGCGTCCGGTGAGATAACGGCTTGGGCGACTTCCTTCATCGAGATTCGGCGGTCCATAGCTGCTCGCTGGATCCAGCTAAACGCTTGTGGTTCGGTGAGATTGAGGGCTGCCATCAAGATTCCCTTGGCGCGATCGATCACTTTTCGGGTCTCAAGACGTTCATGGAGATCGGCAACTTCATCAGCCAAACTCTTCATTTGTGCATGACGGCTCATTGCGATTTCAATAGCGGGAACTAAATCGGAGATGCTAAATGGCTTAACAACGTAGGCCATAGCTCCAGCATCACGCGCACGTTCCACCAACTCTCTTTGGCTGAATGCTGTGAGCATGAGAACGGGTGCAATTTCAATAATTTGTTCAGCAGCAGAAATTCCATCAAGTTCCGGCATTTTCACATCGAGAATTGCTAGGTCTGGGCGATGTTCTTTTGCGAGCGAGATTGCTTCAACACCATTTGTAGCTTCTGCAACAACTGTGTATCCGGCATCAGTCAACATTTCAACGAGATCAAGTCGAATGATTGCTTCATCTTCAGCAACAAGAATGCGTGGCGAAACTCGAGCGCTCTCTTCTTGCGCCTTATTCGAGTTTATGTTCACGTGCCTCGAGTCGGATTTGAACCGACACTGTGCGGATTTTGAGTCCGCCCTCTCTACCGTTGGAGTACCGAGGCATCAATCAACTAACAGCCCTCAGTTTATAACGGCAGAGCAGGATGAGCGAATTGCTTATTTGCGGTAGGCAGGGGCGATGCCGTCAACGGCATTGCCAACAACATGCACGCGCATTGCGTTGGTGGAACCGGGAATTCCTGGAGGCGCTCCAGCGATAATCATCACCGACTCACCTTTCGCTGCTCGACCTGATTCGATTAATAAGGCATCTACTTGCTTCACCATCTCATCGGTGTGATCCACAGAAGGAATGATGAGAGGTTCTACGCCCCACGACAGTGCAAGCTGGTTGTAGACCGGAGTCTCAGGAGTCAAAGCAATTATAGGAATTGGCGAGCGAAGACGCGACATGCGGCGAGCAGAGTCTCCGCTTTGAGTGAATGCAACTAGATACTTCGCACCGACAATTGCGCCAACTTCAGTTGCGGCTTTGGTGATCGCGCCACCCTTTGTGTGAGGTTGGTGTTGAAGAGGTGCAATGCGATCAAGCATTGCTTCTTCAGTGCGCTCAATAATGCGTCCCATAACTTCGACAGCTTCGATTGGGAATGCTCCAACGCTTGTCTCCCCCGACAACATCAACGCATCTGCGCCATCGAGCACCGCATTTGCGCAGTCTGTAGCTTCAGCACGTGTAGGAGTTGAGTTAACGATCATTGAATCAAGCATCTGTGTTGCAACAATGACGGGTTTTGCTTGCTCACGCGCAAGTGTGATGCAGCGCTTTTGAACAAGAGGAACTTCTTCGATCGGCATTTCAACGCCGAGATCGCCACGAGCAACCATGATTCCATCAAATGCAGTGACAATCTCTTCGAGATTTGCAACGGCTTGCGGCTTCTCAATTTTTGCAATTACAGGACGGCGAATTCCAACTTCATCCATGATGCGGTGGACATCATCGATATCTGCTGCATTACGGACGAATGAGAGAGCGATGAAATCTGCGCCGGCTGCAAGACCCCAACGGAGATCTTCTTTATCTTTTTCAGACAATGCAGGGACGGATACAGAAACACCTGGAAGATTGATGCCTTTGTTATTGCTTACGAATCCTGGCTGAATAACTTTGGTGACAACATCGTTGCCTTTAACTTCTACAACCTCAACAGCAACTTTTCCATCATCAATCAAAATGCGATCGCCAGCTTTGCAATCGCCAGGCAAACCCTTAAATGTTGTGCCGCAACGTTCTTTTGTGCCTTCGACTTCATCTGTGGTGATGGTAAAAATATCTCCACGGAATAGTTCGTGAGGACCATCTTTAAATCGAGCTAAGCGAATCTTGGGACCCTGTAGATCGACGAGAATCGCGACGGATTTACCTGCTTTTTGGGCAGCTTCGCGCACGCGATCTAAACGGTTTTGGTGCTCCTCATATCCCCCGTGGGAAAGGTTGAGGCGGGCCATATTCATGCCTGCGCTAATCAATTCAGCGACCTTTTCAGGTGCTTCTACGGCAGGACCCATCGTGCAAACAATCTTCGCTCTACGCATGAGGTCAGCCTAAACCATCAACGGGCGTGCAGTTGGCTCAATCGGTGCTGGGAGTTGCGTCTCACCCATTAAGAATCGATCTACTGCAGATGCAGCACTACGGCCTTCAGCAATAGCCCACACTATGAGAGATTGCCCACGTCCTGCATCGCCTGCAACGAATACTCCTTCAACATTTGTTGAGTAGTCACTGTCGCGTTTGATATTTCCGCGTTCGTCAAATTCCACTTCGAGTTGTTGAAGTAATTCACTCTTCTCGGGTCCAACAAAGCCCATTGCAAGAAATACAAAGTCTGCAGGAATTTCTTTTTCGCTTCCAGGAACTTTTTCAAACTTCCCATTTTCAAACTTTGTTTCAACAAGTTTGATAGCACGAAGGTTTCCGTTTCCATCACCGATGAATTCTTCAGTGGATACCGCATATAAACGGTCTCCGCCTTCTTCGTGTGCGCTGCTCACACGATAAATCATTGGATATGTTGGCCATGGTTGTGAGCCAGGACGTTCATCAGTTGGGCGAGGCATGATCTCAAGTTGAGTCACACTTGCTGCACCTTGACGAATGGATGTTCCAAGACAGTCAGCACCAGTATCTCCACCACCAAGAATCACAACGTGCTTTCCATGTGTATTGATTGGAGGTTCGCCAGTGAGTTCACCTAAACCTTGCTTATTTCCCCAAGGAAGAAATTCCATCGCTTGATAAATACCCTTGAGGTCACGTCCTGGTGCATTGATATCACGCCAATTGGTTGCACCTACTGCGAGAACAATTGCATCGTACTTGGCACGAAGTTGTTGGCCAGTGATGTCGACTCCAACGTTGACTCCAGCACGGAAACGAGTTCCTTCGCCTTCCATCTGAGTGATTCGACGATCAACAATGTGCTTCTCCATTTTGAATTCAGGAATTCCGTAACGAAGCAGCCCGCCGACTTTATCTGCACGCTCATAGACAGCGACTGTGTGCCCTGCACGTGTGAGCTGTTGGGCAGTAGCAAGACCAGATGGCCCCGAACCGATGACTGCAACAGTCTTTCCAGATAGGCGATCAGGAGGAAGTGGATTGACATCGCCATAATCAAAAGCTTCTTCAATAGTGCGAAGTTCTACTTGTTTGATAGTGACTGGACTTCCATTGATTCCAACAACGCATGCCGTTTCGCATGGTGCTGGGCAAAGGCGTCCAGTGAACTCTGGAAAATTATTCGTTGCATGAAGACGTGCAACTGCTTCCTTCTTTTCACCGCGCCAAATTAAATCGTTCCACTCTGGAATGAGATTTCCAAGCGGGCATCCTTGGTGACAGAAAGGAATACCGCAATCCATGCAGCGGCTTGCTTGCTTTTGAAGATGCGAGAACTCTTGTGGCTCGTAAACTTCTTTCCAATCCTGAATGCGAACGTCTACAGGTCGACGCGTTGGTGTCTCCCGCTTAACAGTCAGAAATCCTTTTGGATCAGCCATTAAATCACCTCCATTACAACTTTGTTGACATCAAGACCTTCGCGTTCAGCACGTTCCATTGCTGCGAGAACTCGCGCATAGTCGCGTGGCATAACGAGAGAGATGCGATTCTTTTCTGTCTGCCAGCCATCGAGAATCGACTTTGCAACAACAGAACCAGTTTCGGTGAAGAAGAGAGTCAACATCGATTGGACGTTTGCTTCTTGATCTGCAGGAAGTGCAAGTACATCGACCATCTCAGGATTAACAAGACGCTCATCAAGATCAAGGACAAATGCTCGCCCGCCTGACATGCCCGCTGCAAAGTTGCGCCCAGTGCGTCCAAGAATGAGAACTTGTCCACCTGTCATATATTCACAACCGTGATCGCCGATTCCTTCGACAATTGCTGTCGCGCCAGAATTACGGACGCAGAATCGCTCTCCAACGATTCCTCGAATCAAGATTTCGCCACTCGTTGCGCCATAACCGATGACATTTCCAGCGATGATATTCTCTTCTGACGGGAATGTTGCTTTTTCATCGGGGCGCACAATGACGCGACCTCCTGATAGACCCTTACCAACATAGTCGTTGGAGTCTCCGTACAGACGGAGCACAAGTCCTTGAGGAATAAACGCTCCAAGAGATTGTCCAGCGGAGCCATGAAGAGTGATGTCGATGGTTCCTGACGGAAGCCCTTCAGCGCCAAAGCGACGTGTTATTTCAGCTCCAAGCATTGTGCCCACTGTGCGATTAACGTTGCGAATCTCTTTCGCGATACGAACTGGCTCACGCTTTGTGAGAGCTGCATCTGCAAGTGTGATGAGTTCATTATCAAGTGCAGCAGCAAGTCCATGATCTTGAGTCGTTGTGTTCTTGCGATCTCCCGCAATTGTTGGAGCGAGAAGAAGTGGAGAAAGATCTAAGCCACTTGCTTTCCAATGATCCACTGCTTGCTTTGTATCAAGAATTTCAACTTGTCCGATTGCTTCTTCCAAAGTTTTGAAACCAAGCTTTGCAAGCCACTCGCGAACTTCTTCTGCAATGTACTCGAAGAACGTTTCGACAAACTCAGGCTTGCCAGAGAATTTCGCGCGAAGTTCTGGATTTTGCGTTGCAACACCAACTGGACATGTATCAAGATGACATACGCGCATCATGATGCATCCAGAAACAACGAGCGGTGCTGTAGCAAAACCAAACTCTTCTGCTCCGAGAAGCGCTGCGATGACAACATCGCGACCTGTTTTCATTTGGCCATCAACTTGAACAACAATGCGATCGCGAAGACCATTAAGCATCAGCGTTTGCTGTGTTTCCGCTAACCCAAGTTCCCATGGAGCCCCAGCGTGCTTCAACGAAGTGAGCGGAGATGCACCTGTTCCGCCATCGTGCCCAGAAATAAGAACGACATCGGCATGTGCTTTTGAAACACCAGCAGCAACAGTTCCGACACCTACTTCAGCAACAAGCTTGACGTGCACACGTGCATTCTTATTTGCATTCTTAAGGTCGTGAATAAGTTGAGCCAAGTCTTCAATGGAATAAATATCGTGATGCGGTGGTGGTGAAATAAGTCCCACACCAGGGGTTGAGTGACGAACTTTCGCAACCCATGGATAGACCTTGTTACCAGGAAGCTGTCCGCCTTCACCAGGTTTTGCTCCTTGAGCCATCTTGATCTGAATATCATCTGCATTAACAAGGTAATTACTTGTCACACCAAAGCGACCGCTTGCAACTTGCTTAATTGCTGAGCGGCGCCAATCACCGTTGGAATCTTTTACGAAGCGATCTGGATCTTCTCCGCCCTCACCGCTGTTGGATTTACCACCCAAGCGGTTCATGGCGATTGCAAGGTTTTCATGCGCTTCTTGTGAGATGGAACCAAAGGACATCGCACCAGTTGCGAATCGCTTAACGATTGACGAAACCGGTTCGACTTCATCGATAGAGATTGCAGGACGAACGCCTTCTTTAAACGAGAAGAGCCCGCGCAGAGTCATGAGCGACTTTGATTGGTTATCAATCTTTGTTGTGTAGCGCTTGAAAACATCGTAACGCTTTGCACGTGTGGAATGTTGAAGTGTGAAAACAGTTTCAGGATCAAAGAGGTGAGGCTCACCTTCCCGGCGCCACTGATATTCCCCACCGATTTGTAGCTTCTTGGATCCAGGAACTTCTCCCCCTGGTGGGTAAGCAATGTGGTGACGCTTAATTGTTTCTTCTGCAATAACATCGAGTGAAACTCCACCAAGACGCGAGGTGAGGCCAACGAAGTACTCATCCACTACTTCACGAGAAAGTCCGATTGCTTCGAAAACTTGCGCACCTGTATATGAAGCGATGGTCGAGATACCCATCTTCGACATTACTTTCAGAACGCCTTTGCCAAGTGACTTGATGAGGTTTGCAACAGCTTTTTCAGGAGTGATTCCCTTAATGACTCCTTGGCGTACGAGATCTTCAGCAGACTCCATAGCGAGGTAAGGGTTGACTGCTGCTGCGCCAAATCCAACGAGAAGAGCAACATGGTGCACTTCGCGAACTTCACCGGTTTCAACGACGAGGCCTACTTGCGTGCGAGTCTTCTCGCGAATCAAGTGGTGGTGAACTGCAGAAGTAAGAAGAAGTGAAGGGATAGGGGCTTCTTCTGAATCTCCATCGCGGTCTGAGAGCACGATGATGTGAGCGCCATCTTTAATAGCTTGTGATACTTCAGCGCGAATCTCTTCGATCCGTTGGCGAAGTGCTTCTCCCCCACCTGTTACAGGAAATAATCCATGGACAACATGTGAATGGAATCCTTCGCGATCACCTTCAGCGTTGACGTGAATGATTTTTGCTAATTCGTCATTGTCGATGACCGGGAAATCCAATGCAATTTGTTGACAGGATTGAGGGCCAGGATCAAGAAGATTGTGTTCAGGTCCGATGCTTCCGCCAAGACTCGTCACGAGTTCCTCGCGGATCGCATCAAGTGGCGGATTGGTTACTTGAGCAAATAGCTGTGCGAAGTAATCAAAGAGAAGACGTGACTTGCTGGAAAGCGCAGCAATCGGTGTATCTGTTCCCATCGAACCAAGCGGCTCAAGACCAGACTTTGCCATTGGCGCAACGATGATGCGAAGTTCTTCCTCTGTGTATCCAAATGCGCGTTGACGACGTACAACTGATGAGTGAGGATAAATAATATGTTCGCGAGCAGGCAGATCAGCAAGACGCACTAATCCATCGTTAAGCCATTCTCCATACGGAGCAGCATCAGCGAGTTGATCTTTGATTTCACCATCTTCGATGATGCGACCTTCTTCAATATCAACTAAGAACATACGTCCTGGTTGGAGACGTCCCTTACGTTCAATGTTTGCAGGATCGAAATCGAGTACGCCGACTTCAGATGCAAGAACAACGAGTCCATCTTTCGTTACCCAATATCGAGATGGTCGCAATCCATTGCGATCAAGAACGGCGCCAAGTTGGAGACCATCTGTGAAAGTTACGCAGGCTGGTCCATCCCATGCTTCCATCAGAGTTGAGTGGAATTGGTAGAAATCTTTGCGATTCTTCGGCATCGTGGTGTGGTTCTCCCACGCTTCGGGGATCATCATCAAAATTGAGTGTGGGAGTGAACGTCCGCCGAGGTATAGAAGCTCGAGTACTTCATCAAATGAAGCTGAGTCGCTTCCTGATTGATCGACGATTGGATAGAGACGGCTTAAATCACCAGGAATCAGATCAGATTCAAGCAACGCTTCACGTGCGCGCATCCAGTTTCGATTTCCTTTAACGGTATTGATTTCACCGTTATGTGCAATGAATCGATAAGGGTGAGCAAGTGGCCACGAAGGGAAAGTATTTGTGGAGAAGCGAGAGTGCACAATTGCAAGTGGAGAGACTACGCGCTCATCAGAGAGGTCTGGGAAAAATTCTTCAAGTTGTCCAGTCGTAAGCATGCCTTTATAGACGATGGTACGAGTTGAGAGTGAAGGGAAATAGATAGGGAATCCATGTTCGACTCTTTTGCGGAAACAAAATGCTAAACGATCAAGATTGAGATCCTCTTCGCTATTTTTTCCAGCGATAAAGAGTTGAATAAACTTTGGCATTACTGAAAGCGCGGTCTTGCCAAGAGATGAAGAGTTTGTTGGCAAGTCACGCCATCCAAGAACTGTTAGTCCTTCTTCATCTGCGATACGAGCGAGCGCATCAAAATCTGAGAATGATGCATCAACAAATGCGATACCCGATGCATATTTGCTTGCAGAGGGCAGATCGAATGAAACGACCTCGCGATAAAATTGATCAGGAATGCGAATAAGAATTCCAGCGCCATCGCCGCTATCAGGTTCAGCTCCAGATGCTCCACGGTGTTCAAGATTGCGAAGCGCAGTGAGCGCTTGTGAAACAATTTCGTGAGTTGCTTTTTTATTGAGAGTTGCAACCATGGCAACGCCGCATGAATCCTTCTCATTAGAAGGATCGTAAAGACCTTGTGCTGGTGGAACCGTGCTGAAGAGGCTCATTACACAAACTCCTGTCTCACTCCGATAACGTGCAATCGGGACGACAGTGGCCCTATCCCCTACGGGATTTCAAACCTGGTCGAGTGGAGAGTTCTCCCGCTCAGAACCGGTGGGAAAGGGTAGCAACTAGATGCCAGAAAGGTGAACCAAAGAACCAATTCCGGCCGTGATAGCCATGCCAAGTGAGCCACCTATCACTACCCGAAGAGCGGTAGAGATGAGCGGGGATCCAGCGAGCCTAGAACTGATATAGCCAGTGCCTGCCAATCCAGCAATCGTAAATAGGACAATGCTCATGACTTTCGCTCCGTTGGAAGGGGCCAGCGCACCCAAGAGCGGGATGATTCCGCCGATTGTGTACGAAATGGCTGAAGCGATCGCTGCCTGAACTGGGCGAGCTTTCGTGTGTTCAAATTGGCCAAGCTCATCGCGAAGGTGAGCTTCGAGGGCATCCTTTTCGTGCATCGCTTTTGCAACTTGCTCCGCTAAATCACGACTCAATCCACGCTGTATATAAATATGTGTCAACTCTTCTAACTCACCAGCGGGATCAATTGCCAAGTGAGCTGCTTCGATGCGGCGGTCCGCTAATTCAATATCTGTTTGAGATCGCACCGAGATGTACTCGCCTACTGCCATCGACATCGCACCAGCAGCAATACCGGCGCAACCACCGGTAAAAATAAAATCGCTTTTACCTGCCGCCGAAATTCCGATCATCAACGATGCAGTTGCAACTAAACCATCGTTTGCGCCAAGAACAGCAGCGCGCAACCAACCCGCTTTATGCACCTTATGCTCGAGGTTGCGAGCGAAGACCTCTTCTAAACTCATGGGCTTACCTTAGCGTCCAGCATTACGAGTTCTGCTCAAATAGAAGGTTGCGACACAGAAGCCCGCGGCACTCACCCACTCATTTATCCGTAGCCCCGCTATCGCATGAGAGCTATCGATTCGTAGCGACTCGATCCCAAAGCGCCCTAGACAATATGTGGCCACATAGATGAGGAAGATATTTCCGGCAACCATCGTTCGTCGGCGCGGGAGCATCAACAAGAAGACACCACCAGCTGCGCACCAGAGAGATTCATAGAGAAAAGTGGGGTGAAATGTCGCAAACTCTTCATAACCGATCGGTCTGTGCGAAAGTGGAACAGCGAGAGCCCACGGCGCAGATGAAGGTTTGCCAAAAAGTTCGATATTGAACCAATTTCCCCAACGACCAATCGCTTGAGCGAAGAACAAGCCCGGTGCTAGCGCATCCGCCAATGTTCCAAAAGAGATTGCTGGGTTCTTTCTCACGCGCAGGTAGATGACCAAAGCGCCAAGAGAGATGGCGCCCCAGATGCCTAAGCCACCTTCCCAAATCTTTATCGCATCAAGTGGGCGTCCATTACGACCAAAATAAGCATCCGGCGATGTCATCAAGTGATAGAGACGACCTCCAATAATTCCACTGGGTATCGCCCACAGAGCCAGTGAAGAAATAACTTCTGGATCTCCGCCTACTCGATGATATTGATGGCGGCCCAGAGAGATTGCAACAAGGATGCCGATCAGAATCGACAGAGCATAAAAATGAATTGTCAGAAAACCAAAATGCACCGCACTTGCCGATGGCGATGGCAAGAAGCGGAGCATCTTCGTAATATCTATCGAGCCGCTGTTACTTCACTCCTGCTGCTGCAAGATAAGCGGTGAACTTCTTTAGGTCGAGATAATTTTCAGTTGGCATCAAAGTACCGTTAACGAAAACCGTTGGAGTTGAGTTGACGCCTTGCTTAGTTGCATCGGTCTCGATTGTTGAGACCCAACCTTCATACTTCGAAGATTTCACGCAACTTGCAAAGTTCTTATCCTTAATTCCAACGCCGATTCCAAGTACTGTGAGAACTTGAGCGTTCCACAACCCAGAATTTTCTGTCTTCGATTGGTTGGCGTAGAGAGCAGTATGGAACTCAGCAAATTTTCCTGCGTCTGATGCACACGCTGCTGCGTTGGCGGCCATGATTGATTCTGGTCCGATAAATGACATTGGATGGTAAACGGCTTTTATTTTTCCAGCTTTAACGAGTGAATCGATGTACGCGTTATTCACTGCTTCGAAGTTACGGCAATTTGGACATTGAAAATCTTCCCAGAAATCTACGCGAACTTTCGCGGTTGGGTTAAGAGCAATTCCGTAACCATCAGCCTTTGAGGCGGCTACCGGTTTTGCAGCCGATGAAGTGGAGTGTGAAGAGAACAGTGATGCGCCGACTCCAGCAAGCACTACAAGGAGAACCATTCCAATCACAATATTGCGTGTGATCTTGTCTCCGCCTTTTTGTTGAGCCATTTCTTTCCTCCACATGAGATTGACTGGGCTACCCGTATTACGTGAACCTAAATTTACAGTAGAAAGTTAGCGGCGAACGCCTTCAGCCAAGGATTGAGCGAGTTCTCGGACTCGAATCAGTCCCTCACCCATCGATTGGCTCTCTTGGAGCAAGCGAATGAATGCTGAGCCCACAATGACGCCATCTGCATATTGAGCTACTTCATGTGCTTGATCGCGGGTAGACACTCCCAGGCCGACAGCTACTGGAGTATCAGAAACTTTGCGCACACGAGTGACGAGATCGCGCGCTGATGATGAGACAGATGTGCGAGTTCCTGTGACTCCCATGAGAGAAGCTGCATAAATGAATCCGCTGCACTGCTCGGTGACTTTAGCTAACCGATCATCTTTAGTGCTCGGGGCAACAACAAAAATACTGTTGATGTTTTCTTTCTTCACCGAATCGCGCCAACGCGCCGCTTCTTCAATTGTAAGGTCTGGAGTAATGACTCCCGAACCTCCCGATCCAGCAATGTCTCGTGCAAAGTTTTCTACACCATAACGTTCAATGGGATTCCAATATGTCATGACAACGGCTGGCGTGCCAGTCGATGCAACAGCTTTTAAAGTACTAAAAACTTCTTTTGCACCGGTGCCTTGACTCAATGACAAGTCTGCGGCTGCTTGAATAATCGGTCCATCCATCACGGGATCGCTATAGGGAAAACCGATTTCAATTGCGTCAACGCCGCCTTCGACCATAGCCGAAATTGCATCGATACATTCTTGTTGCGAAGGAAATCCTGCTGGTAGATAACCGATGAGCGCTGCACGGTTTTCGGCACGAGTCTTTTCGAAAAGTTCTGAAAGAGGTGTCATTTAGAGGGGAATCCCGAAATATCGTGCCGCTGTATCAACATCTTTATCTCCGCGACCAGAAAGATTAATGAGCAACGTTGCAGTTGGTCCAAGTTCACGACCAAGTTTCATCGCTCCCGCGAGTGCGTGCGCAGTTTCAATGGCCGGAATAATGCCTTCTGTTTTTGACAGTAACGAGAATGCTTCCATAGCTTCAGCATCGGTAATCGCTTGATATTCCGCGCGGCCAATATCGCTTAAATAAGCATGCTCTGGACCTACGCCGGGATAATCAAGACCCGCAGAGATGGAATGGGATTCAACTGTTTGACCGTTTTCATCTTGCAAAACATACGAACGTGTTCCGTGCAGAACGCCAGGCGTTCCTCCAGTAATCGTTGCTGCATGTTTGCCAGATGCCACACCGCTTCCACCCGCTTCCAATCCGATGAGGCGAACGCTGAGATCGTCGATAAATGGGTGGAATATTCCAATCGCGTTGGATCCTCCCCCAACACATGCCAGTACTGCATCAGGAAGTTTTCCAGTTAGTTCCAAAACCTGAGCACGAGCTTCTACGCCAATAATTCGGTGGAAGTCGCGAACCATTGTTGGGAATGGGTGAGGTCCTGCAACTGTGCCTAATAAGTAATGTGTGGTGTCAACATTTGTGACCCAATCGCGCATCGCTTCGTTAATGGCATCCTTCAATGTTTTAGATCCTTGAGTTACTGGAACAACTTCTGCGCCAAGCAACTTCATACGGGCAACGTTGAGCGATTGACGCTTTGTATCTTCTTCGCCCATATACACAACACATTCAAGACCCATAAGCGCTGCAGCAGTTGCGGATGCAACTCCGTGCTGGCCTGCACCGGTCTCAGCGATGATTCTCTTCTTACCCATACGCTTTACCAGAAGTGCTTGACCAAGAACGTTGTTGATTTTGTGGCTACCAGTATGGTTTAAATCTTCACGTTTCAAAATAATTCGTGCACCACCGGCATGCTCGGCAAAGCGGGGTACTTCAGTAATGATGCTGGGGCGACCTGTGTAGGTTTTGTGAAGGTGATCAAGTTCCGCAATAAAAGTTGGATCGATACGTGCAGCTTCGTAAGCAGCTGTTAATGAATCAAGCGCTTCGATGAGTGCTTCGGGAACAAAACGACCACCATACGGACCAAAGTGCCCGAGGATTTCGCTCTGATCAAGAGATGGGTTCACAGTCACAAAGTACCAGCCTCGTTGCGCCCGAGAAGTCGAGCAATTGCGCCAGCAGGGTCTCCGGCCTTCACGAGAGTCTCACCAACGAGAATTGCGTCACCTCCAAGAGCTTCGATGTGTGCTACTTCATGGCGTTCGGAGATACCTGACTCTGCCACTTTAATGACGGTTGATGGAATTTCAGGGAGAAGCTCATCAAAGATACGAGCATCAAGTTCAAGAGTTTTAAGATTTCGCGAGTTAACCCCAATGATGGCGGGATTGATTTCGAAAGCGCGTTCGAGTTCCTCGTGATTGTGCACTTCAACGAGGACATCCATTCCCAGCTCAGTAGCCATCTGATAAAAATCACAATACTGACTCTGACTTAATCCAGCGACAATGAGTAGAAGTAAATCGGCGCCCATGATGCGAGATTCCAACACTTGAAATTCAGTCACAATAAAATCTTTGCGCAAAACAGGTAAATGAATTGCACTGCGCACTTCAAGAAAGTCAGCGATCGAACCTTTGAATCGGCGCTCTTCCGTTAATACACTTACTACAGCCGCTCCCCCTGCTTGATACTTCTCTGCAAGTTTGGCGGGACTTGGAATATGAGCTAGCGCGCCTTTACTTGGCGAGGACCTTTTTACCTCGGAAATAACTTGCGTGCCTGATTGTACGAGTGCGTTTCGAGCGCCGCGCAGTTGTGGAGCACTATCAAGTCGCTCACGAAGTTGAGAGAGCGGGACTTCACGCGCTTTAACATCTTCTAGTACACCTTCAATGATTGAATCGAGAACTGTGCTCATAGAGTCGGGTCCTCTCCATTATTGAGAGAGTTCCATGGAGTTGGAGCTTTGCGCTCATACCGTGACGGTTGACTCTTGCGTTTGCGCATCTTCAAAAGCAGGTACGTTCCCAGCGCTAGCAAGGGAAGCAGAATAAAACTCTTCATGCTTGGTGCGCTTTCATGGAATTCGCAGTTGCAATTGCGTTAAGAACCGCTGCAGCTTTATTGCGACACTCTGCTTCTTCACTTTCAGGAATAGAGTCAGCAACAATTCCTGCGCCTGCTTGCACATATGCTTTGCCATCTTTGATGACAGCAGTGCGAATAGCAATGCACGCATCGATGTTGCCGCGGAAATCTAAGTACCCGATTGTTCCGCCGTAAATACCTCGGCGAGTTGGTTCATTCTCTTCGATAATTTCCATTGCGCGAGGTTTAGGTGCACCGGAAAGTGTTCCGGCTGGGAAAACCGCATACAACGCATCGACCGGTGAATGTTTATCGTCAAGTGTGCCCACGACAGTTGAAACAATATGCATAACATGTGAGTAGCGTTCTAAATGCATAAACTCGACAACTTCAACCGAACCAGGTTTACAGACGCGTCCAAGATCGTTGCGTCCCAAATCAACGAGCATTAAATGTTCGGCTCGCTCTTTAGGGTCTGCCAATAACTCTTCACCTCGTTGATTATCAATTTCAGGATTATCAGAGCGAGGGCGAGTTCCTGCAATTGGGTGGATAAGAACTTCTCCATCGCTTATTTTCACAAGTGCTTCTGGGCTTGATCCGACAATGTCCAGGCCGTCATGGAAGCGGAATAAGTACATATACGGACTTGGATTTTGAAGTCTCAAAGCCCGATAAACGTCATACGGAGAAGCAGTGCACTCCATCGTGAAGCGTTGAGAGAGAACAACTTGGAATGCTTCTCCCGAACGGATCTCTTCTTTGATGAGATCGACTTTGTTGCAATATTCGTCCGAACTCATATTGCGAGTAAAAATGGCTTCTGACTTTGACGTGGGAAGAGTGATGTGTGCTGGTAGCGCTTCGTGAGCTTGTTGGGACATCACTTTAAGACGGCGAATGGCATCCTCGTATGCCTCATCCACTCGATCATTACTTCCATCCCAATTGATTGCATTGGCAATCAAAGTAAGTGATCCTTCAAAGTGATCGAAAATTGCAAGATCAGATGTGAGCATGTACGAGATTTCTGGAATATCGAGATCTTTCTCAGCATGGTTTGGAAGTTTCTCTAAACGTCGAACAATTTCATAACCCATATAACCAACAAGTCCCCCGGTCAATGGACCAAGTTCTGGGATATGTGGTGACTGTAAGTGCGCTGCCGTAATGCGTACTGCTTCGAGCGGATCAATTCCCTGAGGTGCGCCCGCTGGAGCAGTCCCAATCCAATGCGCCACGCCATTTTTTTCTGTCAACGTTGCAACGCTGTTTACTCCAATGAAGGAGTAGCGCGACCAAACTCCACCGTGTTCAGCAGATTCCAAAAGGAAGGTTCCAGGACGATCGTTGGCTAGCTTGCGGTACAGGCCAAGTGGCGTTTCGCTGTCAGCGATAAACTTTTGCGAAACCGGAATGACATTAAAGCTTTTTGCGTAATTTCTAAATTCTTCCAGAGTCATCATGAAGAGAGCTCCCGATGAAAACACGTCTGTGCTCCGGTATGACAAGCAGCGCCCGTTTGTTGAACTTTGAGAAGCAGCGCATCACCATCGCAGTCATAGGAAAGTGACACTAACTTTTGGTGATGTCCGGAGCTTTCACCTTTTACCCATAGGGAGTTGCGACTTCTGCTCCAATAAGTGACTGACTGAGTTTCAAGCGTAAGAGAGAGAGCTTCTTGATTCATCCAGGCCAACATCAATACTTCACCTGTTGTGGCATCCTGTGCGATGGCAGCGACCAGCTCATTGCGGTCGAAGCGCTCTTGGATCTCTGCAGGGAAGTTCACGGGCTTATTCTGCCGTAAGGATTACTAGAGCCGAACCGAATATCCGCCCGCAGCCAAGTGTTCCTTCACCTGCTGAATACTCAATGTTCCAAAATGAAAGACGCTGGCCGCGAGAAGGGCATCTGCCCCTGCATCAAGAGCAGCCGAGAAATCCGTGAGTGCGCCCGCTCCACCGCTAGCAATGATGGGAACCGTCACCACTTCTCTGGCAGCCCGAATCATTTCGATATCGAATCCAGATCGTGTTCCATCGGCATCCATAGAGTTTAGAAGGATTTCTCCAACTCCTCTTGCGACAGCGTTACTCATCCACTCAAGTGCATCTACTCCAGCACTTTTGCGACCACCGTGAGTCGTGACTTCGTATCCTGAAGCTGTCTGTGCGCGACGTGCATCAATTGAAAGAACGAGCACTTGGTTTCCAAAACGATCTGCAATCTCATTAATGAGTTCTGGGCGATTGAGCGCAGCTGTATTGATTGAGACTTTATCTGCACCGGCACGGAGCAATTGATCAACATCGCTCACTTCACGAATACCCCCGCCTACAGTGAGCGGAATGAATACTTGTTCAGCAGTGCGTCGTACGGCATCTAACGTTGTCGAGCGATCATCTACGCTTGCTGAAATATCTAAAAAAGTTAATTCATCTGCGCCTTCAGAACCGTACAGTTTTGCTAATTCAACTGGATCCCCTGCATCAACAAGATTTTCGAAGTTGACGCCTTTAACAACACGTCCGCCATCGACATCCAAACACGGAATGATTCGTTTTGCGAGTGTCATCGGGTTACCGCAAGCGCCTGTTCGAGAGTAAACGCCCCTGCATATAGTGCTTTGCCAACAATCGAACCTTCAACACCGATTTCCGTAAGAGCGCGAATAGCGATCAAATCTGCCAGAGTTGATACTCCACCACTTGCGACGACAGGTTTATTGGTAGCAGCACAGACTTCGCGAAGCAGTTCAAGGTTTGGCCCTGTCAAAGTTCCATCTTTTGCTACATCTGTCACGATATATCGTGAGCAACCATCTCGATCAAGGCGTTCGATAGTGTCAAAGAGATTGCCACCTTCGCGAGTCCATCCTCGCGCTGCAAGGGTGTGGCCGCGCACATCCAGCCCAACCGCGATGCGATCGCCGAATTCGCCAATGACTTTTGCTGTCCATTCGGGATCTTCCAGCGCAGCTGTTCCTAAATTCACTCGCTGACACCCTGTTGCTAAAGCTTTGCGCAGAGATTCATCGTCGCGAATGCCACCTGAGAGCTCCACTTTGATCTCAACAGACGCAATCACTTCTGCTAACAATTGTGCATTGCTGCCGATTCCAAATGCTGCATCGAGATCAACTAAGTGAATCCACTCAGCTCCTGCTGCAACAAACTCTTGCGCGACTTCTATGGGAGCTCCATATTGGCTTTCGTGAGCTAACTCGCCTTGAACAAGACGTACTGCTCGTCCACCTTTCACATCAATGGCAGGTAAGAGTTCTAACTTTTTCATATTTTCTTGGCCCAATTCTCAATCAGCTTTGCTCCTGCTGCTCCACTCTTCTCTGGGTGGAATTGCGTTGCAAATACATTCTCTTTTTCAACAGCGGCGATAAATCTCTCTCCATAGGTTGTCCATGTGACGCGTGAATCGCGAGGTGCAGCTTTGGCAGCATAGGAGTGAACAAAGTAAAACATTTCTTCTTCTACTCCAGAGAATAACTCTGAATCGGTTTCAACCGAGTTCCATCCAATATGAGGCAACACAGGAGCGTCAATGTGAGAAACGCTTCCCTCAAAGAATCCAAGTCCTTTGTGTGAACCCTTCTCTTCGCCCTCTGAGAAAAAGATTTGCATTCCGACGCAAATACCAAAAACCGGTTTTCCTGTTTGAAGCGCTTGCCCGACAAGCTGTGCTCCGTTAATTGCATTGAGTTGTTCCATGCACGCACCGAATGCGCCTACACCCGGAACAACATGTGCATCTGCGCTCAGAAATTCTTGAGCATCAGATGTTAGTGAAACTTTATGGCCAGTTAATTCGAAAGCACGTTGTGCAGATCGAAGATTTCCTGAACCATAATCAAGAATTGCTATCAAAGAGAGCCCTTAGTTGAAGGAATTCCAGCTACCCGATTATCGACCGTCACTGCATCACGAAGAGCGCGGGCAACGGCTTTAAATTGAGCCTCAAATACGTGGTGGGCGTTACGGCCTTCGAAAACACGAACATGAAGAGCGATTCGAGCTTCTGCAACAATCGATTCCCAAATATGTCGTCCGAGAGTCGTATCGAATGTGCCAATGAGCTCAACAATTTCTGGTTGGCGGTGAACGATATATGGGCGACCCGAAAGGTCAACAGCCGCTTGCACGAGAACTTCGTCGAGGGGAACTATCGCATCACCAAATCGGCGAATTCCACTTTTATCTCCAAGAGCTTCGCGAAGCGCTTGTCCAAATGCAAGGGATGTATCTTCAACGGTGTGGTGCGAATCAACATCGACATCCCCGACTGTTTTAATGGTGAGATCAAAGCCAGCGTGCTTACCTAGTTGGGACATCATGTGATCAAAGAATGGAACACCAGTATCGATGTCGATGACGCCAGATCCGTCGAGGTTAAGTGAAACACTCACCTTTGATTCTTTTGTCTCGCGCACAACGAGTGCAGTACGTGCCTGGGTAGATGCGGTCATATGATCACAACTTTCTCATGAGGAGGTAGGTATTATTGCGCAATTTCTTGGAGCGCCGTTAAGAAGCGTTGGTTTTCAGCTTGAGTCCCAACTGTAACTCGCAGGTAACCCTCAAGGCCAACATCGCGAATCAAAATTCCCTTATTCAAAAACTCTTGCCAGATCTCTTTCGCTGGTCGAGCGAAGCCAGAGAAGAGAAGGAAATTTGCTGAGCTTTCGAGAGAGCTCCATCCAACGGATTTGATTCCCCGAACGAGCACATCTCTCTCTGAAATCAACTCCTTGATTCCGCGTTGCATCAGAGATGCGTGGTCAATTGCCACTTCAGCAGCCGCTTGAGTTAAAGCACTGAGGTGATATGGCAAACGGGTAACGAGTGCTGCATCAATGACTGCAGGATCTGCTACGAGATAACCAACGCGCACGCCAGCGAAAGCAAATGCTTTGCTCATTGTTCTGGAGGAGATCACGTGAGGATATTTCGCAATAAGAGCGATTGCTGAGCGCTCATCGGAAAACTCTGCATACGCCTCATCGACAACGAGAAGTGCTCCGACTGTACCTGCTGCTTGTGCCATCTTCTCTACGTCGCTCAAAGAAGTACAAGTTCCGGATGGGTTGTTAGGTGTTGTGATGAATATAAGAGAAGGTTTCTCATCGAGAATTTGTTGGATAGCCACAGCGATGTCGATGGTGAAATCTGAAGTACGTTTTCCCTCAACCCATGTAGTGCTCGTGATTTTGGCGATCAATGGGTGAACGGAATAGGAGGGAGTAAAGCCCAGAGCTTTTCGACCCGATCCCCCACATGCCAAGAATATTGTTTGAAGAATTTCATTGCTTCCATTGGCTGCCCAAATATTTACTACAGAAGTTCTAACTCCAGTATTAGCTTCGATGTATTGAGCCAGCTTTGATCGAAGTCGAACCGCATCGCGATCGGGATAACGGTTGAGCGAAGCAGCGACCTCTTTAATTTCCGTGACGATTGCGCTTTGCACCTCAACCGGAAGAGTGAACGGATTCTCATTTGTATTCAATTGAACAACATCTGAAATCTGCGGAGCGCCGTAAGGAGAAAGTGTGGTTAGTTCAGCACGGAGAGGTAACCAGGATGGCCAAGTACTCATTCAAACCTCGCTTGAATAGCTTCCCCGTGTGCTGGCAAGTCTTCAGAGTTTGCCAATGTAATGACGTTAGAGGCAATATCTTTGAAGGCTTTTTCGCCGTACTCAATGAAATTCACACCACGCAAAAACGATTGAACAGAAAGTCCGCTTGAGTGGCATGCACAACCACCGGTAGGCAACACGTGGTTAGAACCAGCCGAATAATCTCCAAGTGACACAGGTGAGAATTCGCCGATAAATACAGCTCCAGCATTGCGAATTTTGCGAGCTACATCAGCTGCGTTTTTTGTGATGATTTCTAAGTGTTCTGCTGCATACGCATTCACAACATCAACGGCTTGATCGACGCTATCAACAAGGACAAGCGCGCTTTGGATTCCGCTTAAAGCAGTACGAATGCGTTCAGAATGCTTTGTCTGACTGATTCGGAGTTCGAGTTCTTTCTCTACATCTTCAATAAGTTTAGCAGAATCAGTCACTAAAATTGCTGCAGCTATCGTGTCATGCTCGGCTTGGCTGATCAGATCAGCTGCGACATCTTTCGCGCGAGCAGATGCGTCTGCAACGATTGCAATCTCTGTTGGTCCAGCTTCCGAATCAATTCCAATGACGCCTCGAAGTGCGCGCTTTGCAGCCGCGACATAAATATTTCCAGGCCCAGTCACCATGTCCGCAGCTTCACACAGCCCATCCACTCCATATGCAAACATCGCAACAGCTTGTGCTCCCCCGACTGCATACACTTCATAAACTCCAAGAAGTTCGCATGTCGCCAAAATCGTGGGGTGTGGCAAACCGTCAAAATCTTTTTGTGGAGGCGATGCCACGGCAATGCTTGGTACCTGTGCAATTTGTGCAGGAATGACATTCATCATTACAGAACTTGGGTAAACAGCTTTTCCGCCTGGAACATAGAGTCCTACTCGATCGACAGGAATCCAGCGTTGCGTGACAGATCCACCCTCAACGACCTCGCTCGTCTTATCCACTCGTGCTTGATCGCCATGCACTTTCTTTATGCGGATAATCGCTTCTTCAAGAGCTGAGCGGATCGCAGGATCAAGTTGTGCCAAGGACGCTTGAAGAACCTCACGTGGTACGCGAATATTTTTCGGAGTAACGCCATCAAATTTTTGACCTAGTTCAATCAGCGTCTGTTCGTTACCGCTTTTAACTGCTTCAAGAACCGGCGCAATTGCGACCATTGCAGATTCGATATCCATGGTTGCTCGAGGAAGTTCGCGCTTATAAGCGCTCTTTGTGAGCGACTTTCCGCGAAAGTCGAGGCGACGAATAATCACTGCCCAATTCTACGTGCAGGCGAGAGCCCCTCGTTCCCAATACTTCCTTTGTAAGGCTCTAGAGGGCAGGCAGACAATCCGGGCCAAGAACCTGTTTCAAATCTGCTGAAAGGCTTGGTGACGATGTTACTCGCAAGTCATCATCGAGTTTCATCACAAGTCCACCTTTTCCATCATCGAGACGAAGATGAACTTCTCTCGATCCTGGATGAGAACGCAAAATCTCTTTCATTCTGTCAACCAATGGCGGAGTAACTCGAGATGATTCAACAGTTATAAGGAGAGGACCAGTAGGGCCTTGGCTAATGTCAGGCATCGACATTTCAATTGCAGTAAATCTCAAAGCCTCTTCACGCTTATCGACGCGACCTCTCACGACAACAACGCGATCCTCTACAAGATTGAGCGCATGAGTTGTGTATGCATTTGCAAAGAACATCACATCTTGAGCGCCTTCAAGATCTTCAACGGTCACAATTGCCCATGCGTTTCCTTGCTTTGAAACTTTGCGCTGAACTTGAGTGATCAGTCCGCCGATAGAAACAATCTGTTCATGACCAATTCCTTCATCATTGAGCTGACCGATCGGAATATCAACAGCGGCGCGAAGCAGGTGCTCGACACCTAGGAGCGGGTGATCGGATACATACAGTCCGAGCATCTCGCGTTCATAAGCAAGGAGTGAAGATTTATCCCACTCCCCTTGAGGAATCACTAATTCGACATCGGTCATCTGCGAGCCGCCGACGGGAGCTGAACCAAAGAGATCAAATTGTCCGATTGCTTCGGCACGCTTTGTTTCATTGACAGCATCGATTGCCTCGAGATAGACCATCATGAGTCCCTTACGAGAGTGGCCCAGTGAATCAAATGCGCCAGCTTTAATCAGTGATTCAATCGTCTTCTTATTGCAGACGCTTTGATCTGCTTTAGCAAGGAAGTCGCCAAATGATTGGTAACGACCTTTTAGCTCACGTGTATGAACGATTGATTCAGTGACGTTCTCTCCAACGTTGCGAATTGCACTTAATCCAAAGCGAATATCTTTGCCGAGCGCAGCGTAATCCGAGAATGATTCATTGACGTCGGGAGCGAGGACTTTGATTCCCATTCGGCGACATTCATTAAGGTATTGAGCGCTCTTATCTTTATCATCGCGCACTGATGTAAGCAGAGCTGCCATATATTCAGTCGAGTAATTGGCTTTCAAATACGCAGTCCAATACGAAACCAAGCCGTAGCCCGCGCTATGTGCGCGGTTGAAAGCGTAATCTGAGAACGGAATCAAGGTATCCCACAACTTCTTAATGGCACTTTCAGAGAAGTTATTGGCTTTCATTCCTGCTTCGAAGTTCACATATTCTTTATCGAGAATATCTTTATTCTTCTTACCCATTGCTTTGCGCAAGAGATCCGCGCGTCCAAGAGAGAAGCCTGCAACTTTCTGAGCAATCGCCATCACTTGTTCTTGATACACAATCAAGCCATAGGTGTCATCGAGAATTTCTCCCAGTGGTTCAGACAACTCTGGGTGAATCGGTTCAACAGGTTTGCGACGATTTTTGCGATCTGCATAATCAGTATGTGCATTTACACCCATTGGTCCTGGGCGATAGAGCGCCAACACAGCCGAGATATCTTCAAAAGAATCGGGCGCCATCTGCTTGAGGAGTGAACGCATTGGCCCACCATCAAGCTGGAATACTCCGAGAGTTTCACCTTTTCCTACTAATTCAAAAGTTTGAGCATCATCCAAAGTCAACGTCGAAAGGTCCACATCGATGCCTTGGTTCTTCTTAATGTTTTCAAGACAAATATCGATAACGGAAAGATTTCGAAGCCCAAGGAAGTCCATTTTCAGGAGACCAATTGATTCGCAAGCACCCATATCAAATTGGGTAATGATGGCTCCATCGCTTTCACGACGGTGAATAGGAATTACATCAAGGAGTGGGTCGCGCGAGAGAATAACGCCAGCAGCGTGCACTCCCCATTGGCGCTTGAGCCCTTCTAATCCACGAGCAGTGTCAACAATTTTCTTAGCATCTGGGTCGCTCTCGTAAATACTTCTGAATTCTCCAGCTTCGCCATAACGATCATCTTTAGGGTCAAATACGCCAGAGAGCGTGATGTCCTTACCCATAACTGTTGGTGGAAGAGCTTTTGTTACTTTATCTCCGATGGCGTAGGGATATCCCAAAACTCTCGTGGCATCTTTGAGCGCTTGTTTTGATTTGATATTTGAGTACGTAATGATTTGAGCAACGCGGTCTTCACCATAGGTATCGGTTGCGTATTGAATCATTTCAGAACGTCTGCGTTCATCGAAATCCAAATCAATATCTGGCATTGAAATACGTTCTGGGTTGAGGAATCGCTCAAACAATAAACCGTGTTTGATGGGATCCAATTGTGTAATACCGAGCGCCCATGAAACCAATGAACCAGCAGCAGAACCACGACCAGGTCCTACGCGAATTCCTACTTCGCGTGCGTGCGAGCAGAGATCTGCGACGACAAGAAAGTATCCAGGGAACCCCATAGAAATCATCACGCCAACTTCGTAATCAAGTCTGGCTTGATACTCCGGCGGTATTGTTCCATTCATTCTCTTGATCAAGCCTTCTTGTGAAAGTTTTGTCAGCCATGAATCTTCACTCTCCCCAACTGGTACTGGGAATTGAGGCATTAAGTTATCGCCTTCGCGCATTGTTATGTTGCAGCGTTCAGCAATTAAAAGAGTGTTATCGCAAGCATCCTCAAAATCCTTAAATAGCGTGCGCATTTGGGCTGCAGTTTTGACATAGAACTCATCGTTCTCAAATTTAAAGCGCTTGGGATCAGCGATTGTGGAGCCTGATTGAACGCAGAGAAGCGCTTCATGCGCACTGAAATCTTCCTGTTTCGTATAGTGCAAATCATTTGTTGCCAGAAAAGGAAGGCCAAGCTCTTTGCCAAGCTTTACTAAATCTTTACGGACGCGAGTTTCGATATCGATTCCGTGATCCATCACTTCTAAAAAGAAGTTCTCTTTGCCGAAAATATCGCGTAAATCGCTCGCGGCTTTGATCGCTTCTTTGTATGCGCCCATACGTAGGCGAGTTTGGATTTCTCCACCAGGACAACCTGTTGTCGCAATGATGCCTTTGGAATATTGCGAAAGGAGCTCTCGATCCATGCGGGGTTTGTAATAGAAGCCTTCCAGTGATGCCAGCGAAGATAATTTAAAGAGATTGCTAAGGCCTTCATTATTTTCGGCCCACATTGTCATGTGTGTATATGCACCGCCGCCTGAGACATCGTCCTCGCCGCCTTCGGCCCACTTGACTCGCTTCTTTTCAAAACGACTTTCGGGAGCAACATAGGCTTCAATTCCGATGATTGGTTTTACGCCAGCTTTGAGCGCTTGCTTATTAAATTCATACGCTCCAAAGACATTTCCATGATCTGTAATTGCAATGGCTGGCATCTCTTGCCGAGCAACTTCTGCGACCAACTCTTTTACTCGCGCAGCTCCATCGAGCATTGAATACTCCGTATGCACATGAAGGTGCACAAAGTTTTCGGAGTTTTGAGCTGAGGCTGACACGGTTGGGAGATTACTACCGGAACTACTCCCCTTCTCGGACATGCCCGAGAAGTGCAAGAGTGCGTGTCAGTTCGACTGGGTAATCGCTGGTGAATGCCAACGGCGAGCCGGTAATGGGGTGGCTGAAACGAAGCTCCTTGGCATGGAGCCATGGGCGAGCTAATTCAAGTCGAGAAGCGATGGTGTGGTCGGCGCCATAGGTCATATCGCCAACAAGTGGGTGGTGGAGCGCTGCGAAGTGCACTCGTATTTGGTGGGTGCGTCCAGTTTCTAACTCAATTTCAAGAAGGGAAACTGCAGGAAAGAATTCAAGTGTTTTGTAATGAGTCACGCTTGGTTTGCCATCGAGCACAACTGCAAATCGGTAATCCTCTTTTGGGTGGCGATCAATCGGTGCATCGATAGTTCCTTCAGATGGATCCATATGTCCTTGGACTAGCGCGTGATAAACCTTTGTAACAGTGCGATCTCTAAATTGATCTTTAAGGTTGCTATATGACGTTTCATCTTTTGCAAGAACCATCAAGCCTGTTGTGCCGACGTCTAAACGATGGACAACGCCTTGTCGTTCTGCTGCGCCACTTGTTGTGACTGTGTAGCCAGCTGCAATGACAGCGCCAATTACAGTTGGACCGTGCCATCCAGGACTTGGATGAGCTGCAACACCTGCCGGCTTATTGATAACAATAATATTTTCGTCGTTGTAAACAACGTCCAATCCATCTATCGGAGTAGGCGTAAGTTCTGGTGCAGCTTTCTGAGCGGGCATCAATACTTCGATAAGTTCATCACCATTTACTTTGTCCGATTTACTCAGAGGCTTGCCTTTGCGGGTGACTTCGCCAGCTTCAATCAGCTCAACAATTGTTGAACGAGATATTCCAAGCAAGCGAGCTAAAGCCGCATCAGCGCGTTCGTTATGCAAGCCGTCAGGAATGGTGACCAGCTTTGATTCGCGTTCGGATTTACTCATATGTGTCATCTACTTTGGTGTGGTCAGTTCTGCTTGGGTGAATTATTCGATTGAGTGGGATGGATATTTCTATAGGTGAGGATACAGGCGATAGCTGCCGCCACGAATATTGAGGAATCGGCGAGATTAAAGGTTGGCCAGTGAGGAAGTTGAATCCAGTCCACCACTTCTCCACGAAGAAATCCCGGTGGGCGAAAGAGGCGATCTAAGGTATTTCCGATGATGCCTCCAAGAATTAAACCAGCAACATAAGCCCAGGCTTGCGAAGTAATCTTCCGAGAGAAATAAACCGTTGCTCCCCCGATAGAGAGCGAAATGATTGAAAAAATGTAGGTTGCTGAAGGGGCGAAGCTAAAAGCTGCCCCAGAATTAAACAGGAGATGGAGCTGAAGAAAACTTCCGATGAGGCGTTTAGGTTCAGAACCTAAATTCTTCAGTGCAACTTGCTTTGAAACGATATCCAAGCCAGCGGCGATGAAAGTGACCCAGATAATTATTCTGCGAATTTTCATCGTGTTGACCGGTTGAATCAGCGGCGTTCTTCTTTCTGCTTACAGGCCATACACAAAGTTGCGCGAGGGAAAACCTGAAGTCGATCTTTTCCAATAAAGCTTCCGCACTCTTCACATTTTCCATAAGTCTTTGTATCGATTCGCTCAACTGCGCGTTCGGTTTGGGTGACCATGTCGCGTGCGTTGTAGACGAGTGACATTTCGTGTTCACGTTCGAAAGTCTTGGTACCAGCATCAGCTTGATCATCACCGGCGCCAACTCCGGCTGCAGCAATGAGATCTTCCATCTCCTTCTCAGCATCTGCAAGTTCTTGACGCAAACGCACAAGCTCTTTAAGAAGTTGAGCGCGCATTGACTTTAATTCAGCAGCAGTCCACGCCCCTTCACTCTCACTCACAACGAGTGGAGCTGGAGCAGCTTTAATTGGCTTGAGTGCTGCTGCTTTCTTGAGTGCAATCGATGGGCGCACAGGTGGAAGCATTGTTAAGCGGCGTTCTTCCACAACTACTTCAGCAGTATTCACTTCTTTTGGTGCAACGCTGATTGTTGTTGCATTTCCCTTAGTTGTGCTTTGAAGTTTTGCAGCAATTGGCTTTGCGGGAGCCTTGGGGGTCTTTAAAACTTGTGGTGCTTTCTTAGCAGGAGCAGCTTTCTTAGCAGGAGCAGCTTTCTTAGCAGGAGCAGCTTTCTTTGAAACGGCTTTCTTAGCTGGTGCAACCTTTTTCGCAGGCGCTTTCTTAGCAGGAGCTTTCTTTGCTGGTGCTTTCGCTACTTTTTTCGCAGGTGCCTTTTTTGCAGGAGCTTTTTTAACGGGTTTCACCGGGGCTTTCTTCGATTGTGCAGCTTTTTTTGGCGCAGACTTTGAGACTGCCTTCTTTACTGCTCGTACCGCTTTGGCGACCTTACCCATAGCTGGCTCCTCTAAATCTCTCAATATTTAACTCAGAATCATTAACCCGGGACTCACCCGCGGCAAGCCGCAAGGCTAAGACTTCTCGCGTCTAAACTCCAACTCAGCCACGCTAGAATCGCCGCTTACGCTCACATTGGCGAGTACATTGAATAAAGAGGAGTTGATCTGTGACGCAGTTTAAGGCGCTCTCCCCGCAGATCGACCTGCCCGCCACCGAGCACTCCATTCTCTCTTTCTGGGAAACTCAAGAAATTTTTCATAAGAGCGTTGCTGCCGGTGAAGGCTCCGATAATTGGACATTCTTTGAAGGTCCCCCAACAGCTAATGGCGTACCAGGGACTCACCACATTGAAGCGCGCGTTTTCAAGGATGCTTTCCCTCGATTCCAAACAATGAAGGGTAAACAAGTTATCCGTAAAGCAGGATGGGATTGTCACGGTCTTCCTGTTGAAATTGCAGTCGAGAAAGAGTTGGGCTTTAGCGGCAAGGGCGATATTGAAAAATTCGGTATTGCTGAATTCAACGATAAATGTCGTACATCTGTACAACGTCACGTCGATGAATTCACCAAGATGACTCGTCGAATGGGTTTCTGGGTGGATTTTGATGAAGCGTATTGGACGATGTCTCCTGAATATGTTGAGAGCGTTTGGTGGTCACTTCAGCAAATTTGGAGGAAAGGTCTTCTCGTTCAAGATCATCGAGTTGCTCCATACTGTCCTCGATGTGGAACGGGGCTTTCGGATCACGAATTAGCACAAGGTTATGAAACGATTGTTGATCCTTCAGTCTATGTTCGCTTTCCTGCAACATCTGGTGCAATTGCAGATTTAGGCGCTTCATTCCTAGTCTGGACTACAACTCCATGGACCTTAGTTTCCAACACCGCTATTGCTGTTAATCCAGAAGTTGAATATCAAGTTGTTGAGGTTGTGACTGACGAGAAGTCCGAACGTCTGGTTATCGCTTCAAATCTTGCTCATATCCTCGGAGAAGAGCGCACCATTGTTGCAACTTTCCAAGGCAAAGATCTTGAAAAGATTACGTACACGCGTCCTTTTGATTTTGTTGAGATTCCAGATTCACATTTCATTGTCCTTGCTGACTACGTCACCATTGAAGATGGAACTGGTTTAGTTCACCAATCCCCTGCATTTGGAGCTGACGATTTACAAGTGTGTCGCCGCTACGGATTGCCTGTCGTAAATCCAGTGGCACCGGACGGAACTTTCCTTCCAAACGTTCCTCTTGTTGGAGGCGTCTTCTTCAAGGAAGCTGATAAAGCTCTTATTAAAGATATGAAATCTCGCGGTCTCCTATTTAAGCAACTTCAGTACGAGCACTCCTACCCTCATTGTTGGCGTTGCCACACTGCACTTCTCTATTACGCACAACCTTCTTGGTATATCCGCACGACAGCTATTAAAGATGAGCTCATTCGCGAAAACGAAAAAACCGATTGGCACCCAGGCACCATCAAGACGGGACGTTACGGAGATTGGCTCAATAACAATATTGACTGGGCTCTTTCTCGCAATCGTTACTGGGGTACTCCACTTCCAATTTGGCGTTGTAGCGATGACCATCTCTATTGCATTGCTTCGCTAGCTGAACTCTCGACTCTGTCTGGTAAAGATGTGCGCAACACAGATCCTCACCGACCATTTGTCGATGACATAACTTTCCCATGTACTGAAGCTGGTTGCTCGCAAACAATGGTTCGAGTGCCTGAAGTCATCGATTGTTGGTATGACTCTGGTGCAATGCCATTTGCTCAATGGGGCTACCCTCATAAAGAAGGATCAGCAGAAAAATTTGCTGCTGCATATCCAGCAGATTTCATTTGCGAAGCGATTGATCAAACACGTGGTTGGTTCTATACCTTGATGACCATCGGAACTTTGGTCTTCGATGAGAGTTCGTACAAGACCGTCCTCTGCCTCGGCCATATCTTGGATAAAGATGGTCGAAAGATGAGCAAGCATTTGGGAAATGTTCTTGAACCTATTTCGCTCATGGATCAACATGGCGCCGATGCAGTTCGTTGGTACATGCTCGCTGCAGGATCACCGTGGAGTGCTCGCCGAGTTGGGCACGACGCGCTTTCCGATGTTGTTCGCAAGACTCTCCTTACTTATTGGAATACCGTCTCTTTCTTCACTCTCTATGCGAAAGCTTCACATTTCACAGTCGATTCACTGGTTGCTGATCCAAGCGCAACGATGGATCGTTGGATTCTCTCGGAGCTCAATGATTTAACTCGAAAAGTAGAGAGCGCTTACGAGGATTTCGATTCTCAAGAAGCTGGTCGGATTCTGGCTCAATTCATCGACGATTTATCCAATTGGTATGTACGTCGTTCTCGTCGGCGCTTCTGGGATGGAGATCTTTCAGCTCTCTCAACCCTGTACACATCTCTCAAAGTATTGACTCAACTCATGGCACCGATGGTTCCCTTCATCACTGAACATGTCTGGCAAGAGCTAGTTCGTGTAGCTGAGCCAAGCGAAATGGAATCAGTTCACCTCGCACAATTCCCTGCAGCCAATACATCACGTATTGACGAAAAACTTTCAGCATCAGTTTCACTCTCACGTCGCTTGGTCGAACTCGGACGCGCAGCTCGCGCAGAATCGAAGATCAAGATTCGCCAACCATTGGCGCGCGCACTTGTCTCTGCCCAAGGGTGGGAGAAGATGGATGAGGAAATTCGCACTCATATTTCCGAAGAGCTCAACGTTTTGAATATGGATGAACTCTCTTCCGCTGGTGGCGATCTTGTTGATATTTCGATTAAAGCAAATTTCCGAGCTATCGGGTCACGTTATGGTGCAGATGTACAAGCGATTGCTTCAGCTATCGGAGCAACAGATGCGACTGCCCTCGTGAAAGATTTGCGTGCCAATTCAAGCCATTCACTTGCTTACACCAAGGATGGCAACTCACTTACTGCGGATATCACCATCGATGATTTAGTCGTGACCGAGACTCCTAAATCAGGTTGGTCTGTAGCAAGCCACTCTGGCGAAAGCGTCGCTCTGGATTTAGAACTCTCTCCTGCTCTTATCCAAGCTGGATTGGTCCGTGAAGTTATTCGCGCTATTCAAGAGGAGCGAAAGAACTCAGGTTTTGATATTAGCGACAGAATTAAGGTGGAGTGGAATGGGCCTCAAGAGATTGCAGATGCCATTGGTTCTTCACATCAGCTGATTTCGGATGAGGTTCTTGCAACGTCCATTGAGCACGATGCAACGCTTTCAAGCGGTGATAGCGAGATTGGTCTTGCCCTTAAATTAACTCGGTAAACCTTGAAAATTTATTAAGGGATTAAATGGGTGAGCTGTGAAAGTATCTGCACAGCGAAGAAGACGATAATAAAAGAGAGATCAATCGATACTGCACCAAGACGTAGCGGTGGAATTAGCCGTCTAGCAACTTTCATTACAGGATCAGTGATTCCGTATATAAGTTCTGCAATAAAGAGAACCACTCCACGTGGGCGCCAATTATGAGCGAACATGCGAACATAATCGAGAATCAATCGCCCGAAGAGCGCTAAAAGGAAAAACTGTAGGAGACTATTAAGTATCCCGCCGATACTGATCATCAGGATTGATTAAAGAAACTTGCCTCAGTTGCTGCAACTTTTCCTTCTGTTGATACACGCACATTTGGCGGAGTCAAAAGAAAGACTTTTGAGGTAACGCGTTCAATACTTCCGAAGTGACCAAAGACAAGACCGGATGCGAAATCAACGAGGCGCTTGCGCTCTGACTCTTCCATATCGCTCAAGTTCATAAGAACTGGTTGGCCTTGGCGATACTTTTCGCCAACGGTACGTGCCTCGTTGTAGAAACGTGGGTGAATGGTGAAAATTTGATCGATGACTGGCAACTCCGTTTGTACAGCGTGCATCTGTTGTGCAGGTTGAGCTGGAGTTACTTTCGCAGTTGGTGGCGCCCATGTTGGTGTCTCTGTTTGCGCTGCTGGGATTGAGCGAACAGATCGTGTTGGGCGAAGTGGTTGTTGAGCTTCCACTACTGGTTGTAGGTCATCTTCGTCATCAACGAGACCGAGATAATTTGCGACGCGCTTAAATGCATTAGCCATACGAGAATTTTAGGTGAGTGGAGGGCGCGAACCTAGGATTGAGCTGCCTACGCGGATATGTGTCGCACCAGCAGAAATCGCCTCTTCAAAATCCCCACTCATTCCCATGGAGAGATAAGGAAGATTCACTTCTCGGCCAAGTGCAGCGAGAAGATGAAATGTTGGGAGTGGATCTTCGTTGAGAGGAGCGACCACCATCAATCCGCTCACGGTCAATGGAGATTTTTCAATGAAATCAGGGATATCCCGTGGTGAGATTCCCCCTCGATGTTCTGCACCCTCTTCTACATTGACTTGAAGGAAATATTCTCGATTCCCCGCATGTGGTCGTTGGGCAATCTTTGCCGCATGGTCGAGTGAATCCAAAGAGTGCACAACATCGGCCCACTCACAGATAGAGGTAATTTTTCTACTTTGAATCTGGCCTTGAAAATGCCAACGGGCATCGGCTGGAAGCTGCGGCGCTTTCATTGCTCCCTCTTGATCCCGATTTTCACCGAAATCTCTGATGCCAAGTTCATAGAGAAGCTGCGCATCGGCGAGTGGAAATGTCTTAGTGACGACGACAAGAGTGATCTCTTCTCGGCTACGTCCTGCTTCGTTCACCGCTCTTGATATGCGCTTCTCTATATCGAGCAGCTTGGCAGCAAGTTCGCTCTTTCGGTCTATCGTCATAAGGAAATTACTCCGACTTGACGCCCTTCTGGGCTGCCTTCAAATTGTGATCTCCTGTGTGAGAAAAATTCGCTATGTTCTCGAGTGCAAATTCCTAAATTCAAAGTTTCAACTCCGAGGTCAGTGAGTTGCGCAGCGATACCCATCTGAAGATTGAGGGAGCGCTTTACATCCTTAGTTGCAGACTCTGGGTGGTCGGCAATGATTTCGTGATACATCTGCGCAGAAACCTCATAACAATCAGAGCAGATTGATGGTCCCAAGATAGCTTCAATATCTGATGAACCTAGATTGCGCATTGCTGAGATTGTTTTCTCAACTATTCCATTTGTCATTCCAATACGACCGGCATGAACCGCAGCAACAACATCTTTAGATTTCAACAAGATGGGAACGCAATCACCAACAAGAACAGCCAATCCCAATCCTTTTTCAGTTGTGAAGATTGCATCTGCATCAACTGTTGAATCAGAACTGCTTACCTGCACCACATCGCTGGAATGTGTTTGATTCATGAAAACAAGCGCAGGCAATGAGAGGGATTGTCGTAGATTTTCTCGGCGATCAAGAACATCTGACTCACCATCACCCAGGCGCAACCCTAAATTGCCCCAGAGGGCCGAGGTAAAGAGAATTCCCGCCATGAAGTTCTACTTCATGAAATCTGGAACGTCTATCTCATCCTCTGCTACGAGCTCTTCAAAAGTGATGCGACGGCGTGAACTTGCAGTCGATGTAGGAATGGAATCTGTATCTTCATTAATTCCAAGATCAAGTGCTACAGCAATGGGGTCATTGCTTGCTATTGGATCCGCCTCACCGGAGAGAGATGCTGCATCAATAACAGGGACTGAAACGCGCTTTGGCGCTCCCCCTTCAAAGCCAGCTGCAATCACAGTGATACGAACTTCATCGCCGAGAGCATCATCGATAACAGTTCCAAAAATGATATTGGCATCTGGATGAGCGACTTTGGCAACCATTTCAGCTGCTTCAGAAAGTTCAAAGAGACCTAAATCTGATCCACCGGCGATGGAGAGAAGCACGCCGCGAGCACCATCGATAGAGGCTTCCAGGAGAGGGCTTGCGATCGCTAACTCAGCTGCGCGAGTTGCGCGGCCTTCTCCGCGAGCTGAACCGATTCCCATAAGCGCAGAGCCAGCGCCAGCCATCACGCTCTTTACATCTGCAAAGTCAAGGTTGATAAGTCCAGGAGTTGTGATGAGATCAGTGATTCCTTGAACACCGGAAAGCAAGACTTGATCTGCACTGCGGAAAGCTTCAACAGCAGTGATTGAGCGATCTGAAATTGCAAGCAAGCGATCGTTTGGAATAACAATAAGAGTATCTACTTCAACGCGAAGATTATCGATTCCTTCTTCTGCTTGAACTGTGCGGTGCTTTGCTTCAAATGAGAATGGCTTTGTAACAACACCAACTGTGAGTGCGCCAAGGTCTTTTGCAATTTTTGCAACGATTGGTGCGCCACCTGTTCCGGTACCGCCACCTTCCCCTGCGGTAACAAAAACCATATCTGCACCGCGCAAAACTTCTTCAATCTCTTCACTGTGATCAAGAGCTGCTTGACGACCAACTTCAGGTGCAGCACCTGCTCCAAGACCACGTGTTGATTTTCTTCCAATATCTAATTTCACATCTGCATCACTCATGATGAGTTGTTGTGCATCAGTGTTAATAGCAATGAACTCGACACCTTTAAGGCCAGCTTCAATCATGCGATTGACAGCATTCACACCGCCACCGCCGATGCCGACGACTTTGATGACTGCTAAATAATTTTGCGGTGTTGCCACGGTTTCTCCTCACCCTAAGCCTTTAGTTGAGACTTAAAGTTCTGCTTTTTCGGTTGCGTAAAAGTAAGACCGCTAACAAGTCCACGCAAACACCGACACGATAATTCTTCGTGCTATTTAATTGCTACTTAACGATTGGAGAGAGTGGTGAAGAGAGATCAATTAACTTTGCTTTTGCATTTTCCGGAAGTGTCAATAAAGCCCGTAAAACTTTATCTTTAGTAGCCATTTCAGAATTATCGCCCCATCGAATAATGAGGTGTCCAGAACCCAACCCAGTGTGACGGCTTTGAATAAAATCTGTCGACCGGATCGCCAATGACTCAAGGTTCTCAATCAAATCCGGATGAAGCGCCTGCACGAAAATGGCCATTGAGGAAATCAACTCGGGATTGATCGAAGAAAATGAAATGTGCGGGTACTTCCCATCTCCCTTAGCCGTAAAAACAACTCCACTCTTATCGATAAGTTTGAACGATCCTGACGAATCAACGAATTGAGCTATCGGATTTCGTTCCTGAATTACGACGTGAATCCGTCCATGCAACCAATCACGTTTTACACTCGCTTTATCTACCCACTCAAGGAGCGAGATTCTTCTCGTAAGCGAGTGCACATCGACTCTTGCCAGTGGCTCACCAATATGAAAGTTTGAAACTGAATTGAGAATTTGTCCATTGATTTCTTCGCTTCGCGTTGTTCCATCCACAACAACTGTCCGAGCAGCTAAAAGCGTTGACCATCCTAAGAGATACGTGAGCAGCCCAAGCAGAACGACTGCGAGAAAGATTCCCGGGAAGTGTTTAATCTTCCGAATTTTTAGATGTAATCCATTTTTTGGGCTTTTGAATTTAAGCAAAACGCTCCCCTAAGGAAGTCATCAATACTGGGCCTAAGGAATTAACATCTCCTGCACCAAGCGTAAGAACAACATCGCCTGGCTCGACTTTTTGAGAAATTTCATTAATAACATCAATCATGGATGGTTGGTAATGAAACTTATCTGCACTTTGATTGCGCGCAATCAATAAGGATGAGACTCCGGGAATTGGGTTCTCGCTAGCCGCATACACTTCAAGCAAATACACCTGATCTGCCAAGTTGAGTGCAGCTCCGAATTCATCGGCAAACATCTGGGTGCGGGTAAATCGATGTGGCTGAAAGACCACAAATACTCGGCCGGATTCTGCATACCGACGTGCAGTTTCTAGAGTGACTCGAACTTCAGTGGGATGGTGCCCGTAATCATCAATGACGCGTATTCCATTGACGCTTCCTTTGAGCTCAAAGCGGCGGCGTGCTCCACTAAATTCCTGAAGCCCTGTGAAAACATCCTTCGATTGAACACCTAGCGCATGTGCGGCGGCAAGCGCTGCGGTGGCATTCATGAGGTTATGTTCACCTGGAATGCTCAGCTCCAATTCGCCCAACACTTTACCTTTATGGGTGACTCGCGCTATGCCAGATGTTGATTCTAAATGAATGCGAGAGAGCTGGTAATCGTTGAGTGGGTGCTTGGAACCATACGTTGAAATTCGCAAATCAGTTCGTTCAATTCTCTCCAAGAGTGTGCGCACGTTCTCATCATCCCCACATGCAACAAGGAATCCACCTTCTTGAATGGAAGCTACAAATTCATAAAATGCTTCGGTCAATATATCGAGGGAGGCAAAATGATCAACGTGATCGAGCTCGAGATTGGTAATAATTGCGCCAAGTGGTTTGTAAGCAAGGAACGATCCATCTGACTCATCAGCTTCTGCAACAAAAATATCGCCACTGCCTAAGTGGGCATTTGTGCCCGATGTGTTGATAGCGCCGCCGATTGCAAAAGAGGGATCCACTCCAGCTCTTTGAAGCGCAACAGTCAACATCGAAGTCGTCGTAGTTTTTCCATGTGTCCCTGCTACTGCAACGGAACGTTTTCCAGCCATCACCAATGCGAGCGCTTGCGCGCGAGGCATGATCTCCGCACCGCGAGCTTGCGCAGCAACTAATTCCGGGTTGTTCGGCGAAATGGCAGAGGACACCACGACTACATCAGCACCATCTTGATTTACACCGCTGTGGCCAAGATAAACGTCGGCACCTAACGTCTGTAATTGAGCAGTAACTGCACTCTCTTTTGCATCAGACCCTGACACGTGAAGGCCTTGTGCAAGCATGATGCGAGCAATGCCGCTCATGCCGGCTCCACCTATCCCGATGAAGTGAAAGCGTTTAGTACTCACTTTCCCTCCCCCAGCGCTTCAACAGCAATCTTTCCAATATGTGATGCACCGTCTAATGGAACCAGACTCGCGTGTGAAAGGTCGCGCATTTTCTTCCCAGCAGTTATAAGTCCTATGAGATGGTCGCCCAACCAACGTGATGTGAACTCCTTATTTGCGATCACTGAGCCTTGTCCCGCATTGATTATCATCTGAGCATTGAGACGTTGTTCGCCATTTCCAACAGGAAGTGGAATAAGCAGAGCGTAGCTTCCAAGAGCACCAATTTCGTGACAGGTGACAGCTCCACTTCGACAAATCACTACATCAGCTGCCACATACGCTTCAGGTAGATCGGTGAAATAATGAACCGCTTTGTAGCCTGATGAACTTTCCGGAAGCGGATTATTTCGACCAACGGCATGAACAACTTGAATTCCGCTTCGAGTGATCAATTCGCGGGATTCTGCAATCACCTTATTGATATGAAGTGAGCCTTGAGAGCCACCAAAAACAACGACAATCGGCTTGTCTGGATTAAATCCCCACTCAGCTGCTTTACGAGTTCGAATCTCGTTGCGCGTAACTGCATCGCTCGATGCAAGTTTCACAACTTCTTCGCGAAGGGGAATACCCACAAGCGTTGCGTTGCGCCACGTCTCATCGGTAGTGCGCGTTTCTTCAAAAGCAATCAGGGGGCGTGCTCCCCATCGAACTCCAAGTTTATTTGCCCAACCAGGTAGAGCATTTGCCTCATGGGCAATCATCGGAATCTTTTTAAAACGGGCGACGATGTACGCCGAAGAAGAAACATAGCCACCAAATCCCACCAATAAATCAACGCTTTTAAGTGCTCGCGACGTTTCTCGAAGAGACTTCACCATCTTTACTGGCCATATAAGTGAAGTGAGTGAAAGCGAACGAGGAAGTGGAGCTTTCGTAATAACCCTCAGAGTAAAACCAGCTGCTGGAACAAGTGAGCTTTCGAGTCCAGAGGAGGTTCCCAAGAATTCGCAGGTGACTTCAGGGTGGTGTGAACGAATCCATGTCCCGACTGCAAGTGCGGGTTCGACGTGACCCGCTGTTCCTCCACCCGCTAAAAGAATTTTCTTAAGAGGCATTTCTCGCCTCTTTACGTGTAGCAATCGATGCTTTGACTTCTGGATCGCGTCGCAAAACATTCAAAACGAAAGCTATTCCTAAGAAATTGGCAATCAACGAAGAGCCACCGTATGAAATGAAAGGCAACGTAACTCCCACAACCGGAAAAATTCCAATGGCAGACGCAACGTTGATAGTTATCTGAAAGAGCAGCCATGCACCAACGCCAGCACATGCATACTTTTGGAAAAGGTCTTTGGTGTGCAGCGCAGTTCGAAATACTCCATATATCAACGCTGCAAAGAGAATGAGCACGGCAAGCGTTCCAATTAATCCAAGCTCTTCGCCAATTACTGAGAAAATGAAATCTGTATTTGCTTCAGAAAGATTTCCCCATTTTTGACGGCTTGCTCCCAAACCAACTCCGAAGAAACCACCACTTGCAAGACCCATTACTGAGTGAGCAGTCTGCCAACCTGCGAATTTATAAACCTGTGGATCAAATGGATGGAGAACTGCTTGAAACCGATGGACACGGTTTGGTTGAGTAACAATGAAGCCGGCAACTCCGATCAAACCTAATCCCGCAAGAATTAAGAAGTGGCGCATAGGTGTGCCGCTCAAGAAAATCATCGCTCCAGCAATCGACATCACGATAATTGCGGTACCCAAATCTTTACCCAACATGATCATCGCTAGCAACAAGATTGCGCCAGGCGCAATGTATGAAACTAGCTGCCACGGAGAGAATTCTTTATCAGGGTTCTTTGAAACTCGATCTTCAAATTTTCTTAGCTGTGCAGCGCAGAAGAGAATCAAGCTGAGCTTTGCGAATTCGGCAGGCTGGAGTGTGAATGGCCCAAGGCCAATCCATGATTTATTTCCATTGATTTCTCTTCCGATAAATGGAAGTTGAGGCAATATCAATCCAAAGACAGCCAGCGGGATGGAAATCTTTGCGAGTTTCTCCCAGATCTCCATCTTCATCTGCGAAGCAATATATGTAAGGCCAAGTGCGATTCCGAGGAAGAGAAGTTGCTTGAGAAAAATGGAGTACGAAGAACCCGTTTGCTCAAATGACTTCACCGATGAGGATGACAACACCATCACTAAGCCAAGCCCAGAGAGCAGGGTTGTTGAGGAAAGAATGATGAGATACGGAGCTGAAGGTCGAGCCAAGAAATGGGCGTAGCGACGCATCATGCACCAACAATCTTTTTAACGGTTTCGGAGAATAGGTTCCCTCTGTGGGAGTACGAAGTGAATTGATCCATCGATGCGCAAGCTGGAGCAAGAAGAACTGCATCCCCGCTCTTAGCCATACTCAATGCACTCTTAATAATTTCTTCCATGAGTCTCTCGGGAGTCTCTTGATTCTCAATAATCATGACCGGCACCTGGGGCGCATGGGCTTTCAATGCGCGATGAATAAGGTCTTTATCTGTGCCAATGAGTATCGCCGCAGCAAGTCGTGGAGCTGCTCGCTGAACGAGCTGATCCATGGAAGCGCCTTTAGCAAGTCCTCCCGCAATCCAAATAACTTTTTCATGGGACAAAATCGAAGCAATCGCTGCATGAGGATTGGTAGCTTTTGAGTCGTTGACCCAACGAACTCCATCTTTATCTAGAACAGTTTCTAGTCGGTGATGATCAATAGAGAAACTTTTGAGCGCCTCTTTAATATCGTCATGCGAGATTCCGAGCGATCGTGCCAGCCCTGCAGCAGCCATCGCGTTGGAAACATTATGTGGAACTGTTGGAGTGATATCAGCTAATTCAGCGAAAGCTTCCGCATGTGCTGGGTCATCGATAAATGCTCTATCAACGAGAAGATTTTCAACAAGGCCAAGTTCATCAGGCGCTGGAGTCTCAAGAGAGTAGAAGACTTTCTTTCCTTGCCATGCAACCGATCGGGTTGCGACTTCTACATCCTCAGCGTTCAACACAGCTAAATCTGAATACGACAAGAGCGAGAGTTTTGAGTTTGCATAGCTGTCGAATGAGCCATGCCAATCGATATGGTCTTCCGCAATATTCAATATCGCGCAAGCGCTAAAACGAGCTTCTTTGCTCCATTCGATTTGAAAAGAGGAGAGTTCCAAAGCCAGTACGTCATAGGGTTTATGACCCGAGAGCGCTTCGATAACTGTGTCGCCGACATTGCCACATGCCACTCCCCACAATCCACCTTTCTGCATCATGGCTGCCACCATTTGAATCGTGGTGGTTTTTCCATTTGTTCCGGTGAGGGCAATCCATTTTTGGTGAGGAGCAATTTCAGATTTAACGCGCCAAGCAAAATCAATCTCACTTAAGATTTCAGCGCCGTTTGATTTAAGAGCCGCAATGAATGGGTGATCAAGTTTCCAGCCAGGTGACACGATTGCAAAGTCAATCCCTGCAGGCACCTCTGTCACTGATTCAAAGCCAGATACAACCCTGGATTTCTCATCAACAATTGTTGCCTTTATCGAACGGACTTTAAGGAATTCAAATATTCCAGCGCCCGTCACTCCCCCGCCAATGATTGCTATCTGGCGCTTATGGAGACTTTCAAGAAATGACATCTCAAGATACGACCCATTGCGCGTAGAAGAGTCCCAGACCTGCAGCAACGCTTAATCCAGCAATGATCCAGAATCGAATAACAATTGTGACTTCGCCCCAACCCAATAACTCGAAGTGGTGATGAAGAGGAGCCATCCTAAAGACGCGCTTGCCACCAGATATTTTGAAGTAGAGAGTTTGAATAATGACTGACATGGTGATGATGACGAAAAGTCCGCCGAGTGCGACAAGAAGAATCTCTGTTCGTAGTGTGATTGCCAAACCAGCAATGGCGCCACCCAGTGAAAGTGATCCAACGTCTCCCATAAATATTTTCGCTGGCGATGTGTTCCACCACAGGAATCCTGCACATGCTCCCGCATAAGCAGCGGCTAGCACTGCTAAATCAAGGGGATCTCGAACTGAGTAACAACGCCCAACTTGAGCGAATGCACAACTCTGACGAAACTCCCAGACCCCAATCATGACAAAAGCAAGGAAAGTCATAATCGACGTTCCGCTTGCCAGACCATCGAGGCCGTCAGTGAGATTAACTCCATTGCTGGTGCCGAGAACAAGAAAAATTACCCAGATAACGACAAGTGCTGCACCGAGTTTGAGCGAAGTATCGCGAACAGTCGAGAGATGTAATGAGATCGGAGAAAGCCCGTAACTATCTGCAAAATGAATTCCACCGTAACCAAATGCTGCAGCAACGATTGTCTGTCCAAAAAGTTTCTGCTTCGAACGAAGTCCGAGTGAGCGCTGTTTAACAATTTTCAACCAGTCGTCAATAAATCCAACAACTCCAAGACCCACAACAAGACCAATCACCAAGAGCGCCGATGTGCTTACTCCGACGCCATCGAGAATGTGGCTCGCGAAGTAACCAATCGATGAAGCAAGAATCAAGACCACTCCACCAATAGTTGGAGTGCCGCGCTTGGTGTGATGACTTTGTGGGCCATCATCGCGAATCATCTGGCCATACCCACGTTTGGCGAGAATGCGAATAAGTGCTGGAGTAAAAAGGAAACTCAGAAGTGTTGCAACCGAACCAGCTACAAGAATGCCTTTCACTTCGCGCTCCCCTCTTCGATCGATCGTGCATGTGCTCCAACAATAAATTTTTCGGCAATCTCATCTAAGTGCTCGGCTCGAGACGCTTTGATTAAGATCACATCCCCTGCAGAGAAGAATTTGCTCATGCCGAGCGCCTCTTCCTGTGTGAGGAAATAGTGCGTGGTCATCTCATCTCCTGCTTCAAAATCCAGCTCTAGCCCGTTGAGATAGAGATCTGTTCCGATGGAAACGAGTTGATCTATGCCTAGTTCAGAGGCGAGTCTGCCAACTCGTAGGTGATCTTCAACTTCTGACTCGCCGAGTTCGTGCATCTTGCCCAAGAATGCCCATGAAACTCCACCGCGTTCTTGCGCGAGTAAGGCCAAAGTGCGCAGAGCAGCAGAAGCGCTATCAGGATTGGCGTTATATGCGTCATTTACGAAAAGGATGCCACCTTCATCATGAAGTTCCATTCGCCATTTACTTCCGGAATCGGCAGTGGAAAGCGATGCGGCAATGGAATCAATATCGAAATTTAACGCTGTTGCAACTGCAGCTGCAGCTAAAGCATTCGCAACTTGATGCAAGCCCAGTAAACGCAAGCTCACAGGTGCTCGCCCGGCAGGAGTTACAAGATCAAAGTGCGCTCGACCTTCTCGCGCTTCAACATCTGCTGCTCGAACAATGTTGGATGGCTTCTCGCCAAAAGAGATTCTCTGAAATTTTCTCTGAGCGCCCATTGTCGGCGTTATCGCATCATAACTTCCAAGAATCGCAATTCCAGAATCTGGAAGTGAATCAATCAATTCAGCTTTGGTATCTGCAATCGCCTGCAACGAACCAAATTCACCAAGATGCGCTGAACCTACAACAAGGACAACACCTATGTGCGGTTGAGCAATAGAACACAAGAACTTGATATCACCAGAATGACGAGCACCCATTTCTACAACACAATATTGAGTGTCATCATCACACATCAGAATTGTGACAGGTACGCCGATTTCATTGTTGAATGACCCCGCTGGCGCAACTGTTTTCCCGTGCGAACCAAGAATGTGATCTAACAAATCTTTTGTAGTGGTTTTGCCTTGAGATCCGGTGAGACCAATGACTGTGGTTTTCTCCATCTTTGCTCGGGCATATGTAGCGAGTTTTGTTAGCGCTTCGAGAGAATTCTTTACAACAATTGACGGAAGCTCCAGAAACTCAGTGCATAGAACAAAGTCAGCGCCAGAGTTAATTGCTTCCCGACAAAAAGAATTTCCATCAACGCGCTCGCCCGGAAGCGCAACAAAGAAAGTACCGGCCTCTGCTTTTCGAGAATCGATAACAGGCGATGCCGTTGTTGTGGCAGAAGAATCCAGCCCGTGAAGCGTCCCACCCACAGCTGCGGCAATTTCTCCGAAAGTTAAAGTAATCATGCGAGCTGCTCGATTGCTCGTGCCAGCTCGATGCGATCATCAAAAGGATGCTTGACTCCCGCTACTTCTTGTCCCACTTCGTGACCTTTGCCGAGAATGAGGACGGTATCGCCAGGAAGAGCTTCAGCAACAGCGATTGCGATCGCGCCACGACGATCAACTTCGCGAAGAACAGAGTCGCCCAGCTCAATGCCAGTCATCATCTGATCCAAAATTGTTTCAGGGTTTTCGCTTCGAGGGTTATCGGATGTCATCACAGCCATATCGCTACCTTCAACCAGAGCTGATCCCATGAGTGGGCGCTTCACAGCATCGCGATCGCCACCACAGCCGAGGACAGCGATGACTTTTCCAGCAGTAATTTCACGAACAGCGGCGAGAACGCGTTGAACTGCATCAGGAGTGTGCGCATAATCAACAAGAGCTAAGAACTTCTGGCCGCAATCAACTTTTTCAAGTCTGCCTTCTGGGCCAACTAAGCGATACATATCCATAGCGATCGCCACAGGATCTACTCCACTGTGTACAGCAAGAGCAATTGCCATCAAAGCATTATCAAGATTATGTCCTCCGACAAGCGGCAAGTGCCCCTCAATGAGAATTCCACCGACGCCTCGAATTGCAACGTCATATCCGAATCCAGATATTTGATGATGGGTGTAATGCCATGTTGCTTCGTGCGAATCTCGAGAGAGTGTTTGCAGTGGAATTTCCGAGATTTCTAAAAGTTTACGCCCGTACAGATCATCAATATTTACAAATCCCTCATCGGCATATTCAGTAGTGAAAAGTTTTGCTTTTGCAGCAAAATATGACTCCATATCACCGTGGTAATCCAGATGATCTTGAGTCAAGTTAGTAAATGCGACGCTGGAGAAAAAAGCACCGGCAACACGTCGTTGTGAAAGCGCGTGACTGCTGACTTCCATCACAAGTTGGCGAGCGCCTCGCTCTACCATGGCTGCCACAACTCCTTGAAGTTCGGGGCTTTCAGGTGTGGTGAAACGGGCAGGAAAACGATCCTTACCGATTGAGATTCCAACTGTCCCGATAAATCCAGATTCTCGGTTGTTGAGTTCCCATATTTGGTGAAGCAGGGACGCAGTTGTGGTTTTCCCATTGGTTCCAGTAATCCCGACAGCGTGGAGAGAGCGAAAAGGCGCACTGTAAAACCACGATGAAAGATCACCTAAAACAAATCGTGGATTCGAATGAACGATTGTAGGAAGTGCTCCACCCACTTTGTGAGTACCCGCCTCATCTGTCAGCACTGCAACTGCACCAGATGCCACTACTTGGTCAATAAAATCAGCACCGTGGCTCTTTGTGCCAGGTAGTGCAACAAAAAGATCGCCCTCAGATACATACTGAGTCGAACTGGTAATTCCTGTGAAATTTAAAGAAATAGAAGATTCATCAATGCCAAGAAAACGCGTGAGTTCGGCCAGCGTGCGCGAGATTTCCATTACTGGTCTCATGGTTGTGGCGCTTTCTTCAATAGATCTGCTTCTTTGAGGGCAAAGCTGACCTTAAGTGTATTCGTTGGTGGAATATGTTTGCTTTGGAGAACGAAGCTCATAACAGTCTTAAATACTGGCGCAGCAATGACGCCACCGAAGTGTTGGCCGCGGGGATTTTGGATAACAACCGATACGACATATGCAGGCTTATCAGCGGGAGCAAATCCAATAAAGCTAGATGTGTAACCGCGATAGCAATGACACGAGTCATCTACACGTTGGGCAGTTCCAGTCTTTCCTGCAATTCGATATCCAGGAATTGCAGCTGCTGGCGCAGTTCCCGCCTCAGAGACAACGCTCTCCATGATGAGGCGCATTTTCTGTGCAGTCTCAGGACTTACTACACGCAAACTCTTTTGAGGTTTCGATGGTGTGAATCCTCCTGATGTATCGATTGAACCAGCAATAACATTGGGAGTCACACGCACTCCATCATTGGCAATCGTTGCAAAAACACTTGTCGCTTGTAGAGCAGTCAATGAATAACCTTGTCCAAAAGCGATTGTTGGAGCTGTTGTGGCAGACCACGTATCAACTCGTGGAAGAATTCCAGCAGACTCTCCTGGCAGATGAGATCCGGTTGATTCGCCAATTCCAAACTTTCTCAAGTAGTCGTAGAGCGAAGAATGTGAAAGCAATGAACCAATTTGAATTGCTCCGACGTTACTTGATTGAGCTAAGACTCCTGCTGTTGTAAGACGTTCCGTTTTGTGTTTTTCGGCATCGTGGAAAGTTCCGCTACCTGCTTTTATGGAATACGGGATTGTCCATACTGTTTCAGGAGTTGTTTTTCCTTCTTCAAGAGCTGATGCAATCGTAATAATTTTTCCAGTTGATCCAGGTTCGTAAACATCTTGCACTGCTGGATTTCGCAAGCTTGCAAGAGTTCGAGTTTTGCGATCGGCTGGATCGAAGTTCGGCGCACTAGCTTGAGCCAAAATCTCACCCGTCTTTGGATTCATCACAACAACAGTTCCTGATGCTGCTTGAGCAGATTTCACGGCTTGAGAAATAGCGTTTTGAGCGACCCATTGAATATCGCGGTCAATGGTCAGCTGAATACCTTTTCCAGGTTTAGCTTCAGTAACGAATTGTTGGGATCCAGGAATAATCGTGCCGGCGCCATTTGCGTAGTCATAGCGACCGTTTTGGCCAGCAAGTGATTGCTCCATGCTGGATTCCAAACCAGCAGCTCCAACACCGGCATCGTTAATAATTCCGACGAGCGATGCAGCCAATCGACCAGTTGGATAATCGCGAATGTAGGATCGTTCAGAGAAGAAACCGACAATTCTTTTAGCGACTCCCCCGCGCTCTTTCATCACTCCAGTGTTGTAGGAATCAAGAGTCGACATCAAATTCCGCCAAACAATTGGCTTCGCTTGTTTGGCAATGATTTGGTAACGCTTCTTGCCGGTGAGAAGTGTCGCAACTTCACTGGTGGACATACCAAGGATTGGTGCAGCAATTCCAGCAGTTGTTTGCGGATCGGTAATCATCGTCTGATCTACAACGATGTTTACTGCAGCCACACTGCGAGCTAATTCCAACCCATTGACATCAGTAATAGTTCCGCGTGGAGCCAAGAGCACTGAAGAATTCCACATTTCATTGCTTGCGCGCTTTGCAAAACCACTTGCTTGAACAGCTTGTACATCAAGCAATCTAATTGCGAATATTGAAAAAATTAGAACTGCAACGAGAAGAAGAGCGTAGATACGCTTGTGAAAAAGAGCTTTTTCATTCATTTGGTTTTCACCGAAATATCGATGAATTGTGGGTTACTCGCTGGAACCATTCCCATCTTTTTTGCTTGGATAGAGAGGTTCTCAGGAGAGGACGCAGTCGCCACTTGACGCAAAATCGCATCGCGTTGATCATTGGTGATATTCACATTGTGCTTCAAGCGTTGAAGAACGAAGGCATCCTGGGTGAGCAAAGTATTGATCAGGAGAAGTGAGAGAAGACCAATACCGAAGATGCCACTTAACAAGAAGAGGAATGCACGAGTATGGATCTGCTCGCCCTCTTCTTTTTTGAGCTCTGGAACTAATTGCAGTACAGCTTTTGTGGAACGAGAGATAACAATTTCGCGAGAACGCGCGATTGCCGGTGCGAAGATTGATGTAGCCATTACGCAGCCACTCTCTCAATCGCACGAAGGCGCATGCTTTGTGCGCGAGGATTTTCTGCAATCTCAGTTTCTGTAGCTGATTCGCTTCCAGTAATAACGTATGCAAATTTCGCTGCAGAATTAGGAAGCTCGATAGGAAGATTGCGAGGAGTAGTCGATGTGCATGCTTTCGTAAAGAAACTCTTAACAATTTTATCTTCAAGACTTTGATACGACATGACAACGATGCGACCAGAAAGATTGAGAGCATCCATTGCTGCTGGAATTGCGCGTTCTAAGACTTCTAATTCTTGATTTACTTCGATGCGCAAAGCTTGGAAAGTGCGCTTGGCAGGGTTGCCACCTGTTCTACGAGCAGGTGCAGGGATACTCTCTTTTACAAGGTCTGCTAATTCGCGAGTTGTGTTGAGTGAGTTGTTCTCGCGCGCTGCAATGATGTTATCGGCAATGCGTGGTGCGAATTTCTCGTCGCCATACGCACGAAGTATGCGTACAAGAGCGCTCTTGTCGTAGCTATCCAAAATCTCTTTTGCAGTCAGCCCTTGGCTTTGATCCATACGCATGTCGAGAGGCGCATCCTGAGAGTAAGCGAAACCGCGTTCTGCTTCATCGAGTTGCATAGATGAGACACCGAGATCAAATAGTGCGCCATCTATATGTGAAATATTGAGTTCTTCAAGAGTGCTTGAAATCTGATCATAAACAGCATGAATGATTGTGAGGCGATCGCCATATGGTGCAACTGCTTCGCGTGCAATCTCAATTGCTGCAGTGTCGCGGTCAAAACCAATAACTCGAAGATCTGCAAATTTTTCAAGGAGTGCGCGGGTATGCCCACCGAGTCCAAGAGTCGCATCAATAACGAGAGCGTGGCCGCGAGAAGTGATTGCTTTTTCAATTGCTGGGGTGAGAAGGTCAATGCAACGATTGAGCGCAACTGGTATGTGACGTGTCTCTTGCATTTCTACTCCTTCCCCGTTTCATTTCTTACTTGGCTTGTAACTTCTTCTATGTAGCTGGTCTTGCATTTCTTTACTTAGGTCACCGTCGACTGACGGAGATCGCATCTGCGTTCTTAGGTGACTGCTGCAGTGCTCTTGGGGGGAAGCGGCGCCGGGGAAGTGGCGTCGCTTTGCGTGAGAGTCGACGATGGCCTAAATAAAGAACTCGAAAGTTCTAAAAGAGTCCGGGTAGCACCTCCGTTGAAACATCTGCGAATCCCTTCTCGCGATCGGCGAGATATGAATCCCAAGAAGCGGAATCCCAAATTTCTAAACGAGTATTTGCTCCGATGACAACGCAATCTTTTTCCAGAGCTGCATAGGTACGTAACCCTGCAGGGATTGTGATGCGACCTTGCTTGTCAGGAACTTCATCGTGAGCGCCTGCAAACATCACGCGCATGTAATCGCGTGCTGCTTTCTCGGTGACGGGAGCTTGGCGCAAGCGCTCAGTGATGGATGTGAACTCTTTAGATGGAAAGACGTAGAGGCAACGCTCTTGGCCCTTGGTAACCACAAGGCCATTCGAGAGTTCGTCGCGGAAACGGGCTGGAAGGATAATGCGCCCTTTTTCATCGAGCTTTGGCTCATGAGTGCCGAGAAACATTTATCCACCTCCCCTGAGATTTATGAGCTTTTACGCTCAAATATGAAGTTCAAATCCCCCGATTTTCGCTTCATGCACCACTTTACTCCACTTTCCCCCAAAATCAACCACCTTTCACCATTATTTTCCCTAATTGCCCTATTTGCCCCCACTCGCCCCCTTTCCGTCTGAGCCTGCGCTGCCCATTACTCTGACGCTGTGTTGAATACCCCTAAGAACGAGAAGTTGATCGAGGCCAAAGGTCTGACCAAGCACTACGGGGATTTTGTGGCCCTCGCTGGCATCGATTTCGCTGTCCACAAAGGTGAATCCTTTGGATTCCTCGGCCCTAACGGCGCTGGAAAATCCACCACGATGCGCATCATCGCTGCGACTCTCACTCGCACATCAGGTGACATTTGTATTTTGGGAAAAGACCCAGCAGAACGTGGACCGGAAATCAGAGCGCACCTCGGAGTTGTTCCACAACAAGATAATCTGGATCAAGCTCTCAGCGTTACCGACAATCTTTATATCTATGGTCGCTACTTTGGGCTATCGAAAAAATTTCTTCGAGCGAAAATTGAAGAGCTCCTTGATTTTGCACAATTAACAGAGAAGCGCGATGTAAAAGTTGAAACGCTGAGCGGTGGAATGAAACGTCGTCTTACTATTGCACGCGCGCTCATCAGTGAACCAGAAATTTTGATGCTCGATGAACCTACGACAGGTCTGGATCCTCAAGCTCGCCATATTCTTTGGGACAGGTTATTTCGCTTAAAAGAACAAGGCGTAACTCTTTTGCTCACCACCCACTATATGGATGAAGCTGAGCAACTCTGCGATCGATTGATGGTGATGGATAACGGCGCCATTATGGCTGAGGATTCACCACAAGGACTCATTAAGAAATATTCCACAAAAGAAGTTCTTGAAGTCCGATTTGGTTCAGAGAAAAATGCTGGCGTCTCAGACCAGCTCAAAGAGATGTGTGAACGAATCGAAGTGTTGCCTGATCGTATTTTGATGTATGCCGATGATGCTGAACACGTTCTAGAAGAGATTCGCAAAGCTGGTTTGCATCCAGTCACATCCCTAGTTCGTCGCAGTTCTCTCGAAGATGTTTTCTTGCGCTTAACAGGACGCTCACTTGTCGAATAAAACCATTGCTAGACAAGGCTCTTTAGTCATCGTCAATACAGCACAAGCAATGAAACGTGGCGCTTGGTATGTCACCGAAGCACGAGTGCGCACACTGTTTCGCTGGATTTTCTCCCTACTTTCGAGCTCACTTCTCAATCCATTTTTCTACTTGATGTCTCTCGGTATCGGAGTCGGCACTTTCGTCAATGCTCGCGCAGGAAGTACTGGGATTGATGGAGAGAAATACATAGTTTTTCTTGCGCCAGCTCTACTTGCAGCTGTTGCAATCCAAGACTTTATGAGCGAAGTAACTTTTCCTGTCCTCCAAGGATTTAAATGGGATAAAACGTATTTCGCAATGAATGCCACTCCGCTGACCGGACGCCAGATTGCACTCGGAACATATTTCGCATCGTTAATCCGCACCATAGGTTCTGTTGTACTTTATTTTGCTGTGCTCCTTGGCTTTGGCGCTGTGAACTTTGGACGTGCTTGGCCGATGATGCTCACTTCGCTTTATGCAGCAGGATGTTTTGCTGCGCTCATGATGGCTGCTGCAGCAGCAACAGAAAATGACGACATCTTTCTGAATTTGATGGGAAGGCTTCTCATCATGCCTCTCTTTCTTTTTTCTGGAACTTTTTATCCGCTTTCTTCAATGCCATGGCCGCTTCAAACAATTGGTTGGATTTCTCCGTTGTGGCACTCCACAGAACTCGGTCGATGGGTGAGTTACGGCCACCAGATATCACCTCTTATGATTGTCATTCACTTCACTTACCTCTTCGCACTTCTCGTGGGTGGCCTGTTGTGGGCTTTCAATCGCTTTGAATATCGGTTAACAAAATGATTACTTCCGCAGCAGTCGCAATCGCCGAAGCTCGCATCGGCAAAACAGGTGAATCGATTTATTCTGGCCGAGCCCGCACCATTCTTGAGCGCTCGTATCTCGCTTTTCGATCATCCACATGGATTGTAGTAGCAACAGGTTTTCTTGAGCCTGTGCTTTATCTGATCTCATTTGGCTTTGGAGTTGGCAAACTGATTGGAAACATTGAGATTGCGCCAGGGCACTCTGTTTCGTACGCAGCCTTTATCGCCCCTGCTTTGCTAGCTACGAGCGCTATGAATGGCGCTATTTACGATGCCACATGGAATGTCTTCTTTAAATTGAAATTTGATCGCGTGTATCAAGGAATGCTTGCGACCTCACTTGGGCCTCTGGATGTGGCGCTGGGTGAAATTGGCTGGGCACTTCTGCGCGGACTTCTCTATGCAATTGCCTTTATGAGCATCTTGGGCGTCGGAGGATTAATCACAACACCATGGGCTCTCCTTGCTATCCCTTGCGCGCTACTCATTTCATTTGGTTTTGCTGCGGTGGGAATGGCAGTCACCACCTACATGAAATCATTCGAGCAGATGAATATCATCAACATCGTCTTACTTCCGATGTTTCTCTTCTCTGGCTCTTTCTATCCTCTCTCGATTTATCCGGGCTGGCTTCAAGGGTTTGTGAAATGTTTGCCGCTGTGGCACGGAGTGGCGTTGATTCGATCAGTCTCACTCGGAATCTTTACTACAGGACTCATCCCCCACATTCTTTACTTTGTGGTGATGATTGTTGGAGGTTTGTTTTTTACAACTCGCAGATTAACTGCGCTCTTTATGCGATAAGGACTTTTTAATTCTCGAAGTTACGACGATCCCATCGATCTTCTAAACGATCGCCCCAACCTTTTTTAGCGTTATTCTTTGCTGCAGATCCGCTCTTGAGTTTGGTTGCAGAGAAATTTGAAACGATGAGAAATGTTCCCACGAGAGAAATCACAAAACCAGAAATTCCGATGACGGGAACCTGAGCAATAAGTCCGCCCAAGAGAATTGCTAAACCTCCGAAGAGAGCAGCAACTCCGCCAACAACGCGCCCACCTTGTGGGGTGCGAATTTTTCCACTCAGAGTAGATACAAGGCGTGGGTCATCCTGCTCAAGGGCAGCTTCCATCTCGGCGAGGAGCTTGCGTTCATGATCGGAGAGTGGCACGGGCTAAGAATAGGACAGGTCCTCGGGGTCTACCAGCCGAGCAGGTCGCACACTCCCATCGCCGAAGCGGGCAGCAGCCTTATCGATCGCTTCGGTCGCCTCACGCCACCCTTTCTCACGCTCACCGAGCGTTAATTGCTGAGGGGCGCCGGATTGATCGACCAAATTCTCTAAGGCAACTCCCACCAATCGAAGTCGCGCCCGGTCGAGTTTGAGGGCGAGGTAGAGCTTCTTCACAACCTCATAGCTCTCTTGAACGCCAGCAACAGGAAGATCTACGGTTTTGGAACGCGTGATTGTTTTGAAATCTGAGAATCTGACTTTGATGGAGATTGTCTGCGCAGCTAATCCGCGTGCTCGCATTCGACCCGTCGCTTTTTCGATGAGACGTAAAAACTCGCGCAATATTTCATCGGGGTTATCAAGGTCTTCTGCAAAAGTTTCAGCAGCGCTAATACTTTTATCGGGTTCATCGGGAGTGACATCGCGATAATCGCGCCCCCATGCAAGTTCATAAAGGGAAGCGCCTGCGCCTTCACCGAGCGCACGAATCAAAGTCGAGCGAGGGGTATTGGCAATATCCGAAACTGTACGCAAACCCAAACGTTGGAGCTCTTCATTGGTTTTTGGTCCAACTCCCCAAATTGCTCCGACCGGCAACGGGTGAAGAAATTCTAAAACTCGATCAGGGGCAATTTCTAATAATCCATTTGGTTTGCAATGTTGGGATGCAAGTTTGGCAATGAATTTTGTTGAAGCTATCCCGACGGAACATGTAATGCCTTGGCTTGCAGAAACTTCTTTGCGGATTTTTTCGCCGATTTCGCGACCTGTTCCTTTCAGTTTTCGGGATCCCGTGACATCAAGAAAAGCTTCATCCAAAGAAAGTGGCTCAACAAGTGGCGTATAGGAATGAAAAATCTCCATGACGTGTGATGAGACTTCGCTATATCGTGCATGATCTGGATGCACAAAGATCGCTTGCGGAGCCATTCGCTGGGCACGACTCACTGGCATAGCAGCGCGAATGCCTAATTTACGAGCTGCATAATTTGCAGAGAGAACAACTCCGCGGGCTCCTGCTCCGACAACGACTTGTTTGCCACGAAGAGTTGGGTCATCGCGTTCAGCGACTGATGCATAGAAAGCATCCATATCAATATGGAGAATCGTTGAGTGAGATGCGCTTATTTCGCTCATGCGCCCTCCTCAATTTTCGTTATGGTTTTTGCTTCTGAAAGGTTACGCCACTGGGAATACGACTCCCCTAGCTCCCACGCGGAGAGAGCGCGCAAGGAAATTCCTCGTGAGCCCGTTTTGCGCACAACTCCACGAACAAGAAAAAGCCAAGAGTTATAGAGCAAATGCGCATGATCTCCTTGGGCATCTTCAAAGAAAGTAATGTCATTGCAGCCATAGCCATCGTCGATAGTTAAAAACATTACCCGGCGGCCAGATCGAACAGGCGGAGTTTGGAGTGCAACTTTTACTCCAGCAACAAGAACGGTTGCACCTGAACGCTGGTGAATAAGATCAGATGACCGAATGGCGCCGATGGAGTTAAGGAATTCTCCGTAGAACTCCATCATGTGGTGGGAGATATCCATTCCTGTTAAATCAATCTCGTGGCGAATGCGTTCAGATGCAGTCAGATCAGGAAGGCCGCTTGCTTCAAGAGTCGATGGAACGAGTTGGAGAGCCATCTGCCCTCCCCCTTTTTTGCTTGAAGATTTACTGCGTGAGAATTTATCAAGGTCATGAAAATGAAGAAGAAGATCTCTGCGATTAATCCCTTGTCCTTCATATAAAGAATCAAATGCGCCTACGAGTAAGAGCGCTTTTGTGGTCGGAGCTGAGGCGCCCGAGCGATGTGTGAAATCAGCAAGATCTATGTAGGGGCGATTGAGAAGTATTGAATCAATCTCTTTCTCATTTGCTCCCTGGATATCTGCAAGTCCCATGCGAATTGCATATCCGCGCGCATCGGGCAAAGTAAGGCGGGGCCCTGTGCTTGCAGTATTAGGCGCTTCGTAGGGTGCGCGTGCTCCTGTAACCCCAACTTTTTCGACTCGATAACCTTTTTCAGAACGGTTGATATCAATCGGAGCAATATCGATTCCCCATTGACGCGCTTCATCAATAATAACTCGGCGCGGATACATGCCAGGATCATGCGTTAAAACTCCGGCGAGAAAAGCTGCAGTGTGATGGCTTTTGAGCCATGCTGATTGATATGTCGGAAGAGCAAACGCTGCAGCATGTGCTTTGCAGAAACCAAAGGATGCAAAAGCTCGCAAAATCTCCCAGACTTGAGTGACTAGAGAGAGTTCGTATCCTTGCGATATCGCAGCAGGATAAAACCAATCACAGACCTCTTGTTGGGATTCAAATGTTCCAAGCTCGCGTCGTTTCTCATCAGCTTCAGCTAAAGAAATTCCAGTCATGACAGCGATAGCTCGGATTACTTGTTCGTGGAAAACAACAACGCCTTCTGTCTCTCGCAAAATCTCATCAAGGTCGGGGTGGATAACGGGCTTCGCTCGAAAACCATGGCGGGTATTGATGAATGGAGTAATCATGTCGCTCTTTACAGGGCCTGGGCGAAAGAGTGAGATATCGATAATCAAATCGGTAAATGTTTGTGGAGCAAGCTTGCCGACAAGTTCGCGCTGACCAGGGCTTTCGATCTGAAAGAGCCCCAAGGTTCTGGTGGATTTGATGAGGTCGAAAGTTAAAGGATCATCAAGCGGGATGGCATCGATATCAATTTTCTCTCCTTCAAGGCGTTCAATCTCTTGGAGGGAATAAGAGATCGCAGATTGCATCCGCACCCCTAAAACATCGAGTTTAAGAAGCCCCACAGCTTCTACATCATCTTTATCGAATTGAACCATCTCGTAGCCGCTGGCGTTGATTTCAGTAGGAGCAATATCGAGAAGGCCTTTATCCGATAGTAAAACAGCGCATGGATGCATCGAGAGGTGGCGAGGCAGACCATCAAGGCGAGCAGCGAGATGAATCGCCGTTTTCATTAACGGTGTATCGAGTTTGAGGTTCTTGAGCTCGGGAAGATTCTCGAGAGCTTTACCAATATTACGCGCACGAATATGAGGAAGAGACTTTGCAATCAGATCTATCTCCATCGGCGAGATTCCAAGGGCAGCTCCTACATCGCGGATTGCATGGCGTGCTCGATATGTTTCGACCATCGCAACGGTCGCAGTCCGCTCTGGACCAAATCTCTCAAAGATTGCATCATAAATTTCTAAACGCCGTGCTGATTCAACATCGATATCGATATCGGGAAGTTCGTTGCGACGAGTAGAGCAAAATCTCTCCATCAATAACCCTTGGCTTATGGGTTCGACGCCTGAAATTCCTAAGAGATAACAGATCAACGAACCTGCACCGCTACCTCGAGCGGCGACGCGAATTCCTTTTGCTCGGGCAATATCTGCAATATCTGCAACAGCAAGAAAATATGCTTCATATCCCAAAGTCCGAACTGTTGCGAGCTCTTCTTCTAAACGCTGTGAAGCTTGAACAGAGAGAGCTCCGCTATAACGATGTAGCCCTGATTCGCTTCGCCGACGTAATTGATCGGCAAGTTCTTCGTGGCGCCGAACCCCAAACATTTCAGGCTCAGGAAGATGGATAGCCCCGATTCCTACATCTCGACGCGGTGAGAGCGATGTTCTTTCGGCCCATTGAGATGTCGTGCGAAGTAAAGCTCTGCCATTACTTTCACCTGCTGCTCGGGAAATTTCATCAGCGAGAAGGTGCATCTCGGCAGTGTTCTTGAGATATGCCTCAGAGTTGGTCCGCTCAACATGGCGTTGGTGCAAAGGAACAAGCAATCGAGCCGAATCCAAAACATCAGCAACAGGGCCATCGCTGCGATCGAGCATTCGCACTGCATTGGTGAGGATTGCAGGCATATCATGTTTGCGAGCAAAACCCAGAAGCTTGGCAGCATGAGTTGTGGAGAATGGACCGTCGCCCTTTGCGCGGTGAGAAATTATTTCTAGCCCTTGATCAGCGAAGAGCTCGTGAGTTGATTGCATAATGGAGAGTGCTGATTCTTCACGCCGAGATGCAATGGCTGAAGCTAGATATGAATCTGGGCCATGGAGAGCAAGTACTTGGGAGGAATACTCGGAATACTTTTCTAAAGTCTCGAAAGTAAGAACTCTCTCCCCTTTCGTATCACGATTGATTGCGCTTACTAAACGATATAAAGCAGGAAGTGAACCTGCTTGTGCAAGAAGGGTGATCCGATATTTTTTCTGGAGGAAACTGATGTTGACTCCAAGAATCGGAGTGATGCCTTGGGATTCACATTCCTGAACAAAACGAATCGCCCCGGCCATTCCATCGCGATCTGTGAGAGCAAGAGCTTTCATCTCGTAACGAGAAGCGCGCTCGACTAATTGCGAAGCGGTTGCTGTGCCATATTTAAAGGAGTAGCCACTTGCTACATGAAGATGAGTGAACATAGAGGTGAGAGGTTTATGTAGGTCGTGAAGTGGGACGAATAATCCATCTGCCGGTGAGTTCATCAAGTTCGATTTCAAAGGTAGCGAGCGCACCCACAGGAGCTGCTTCTACTCGCCAGATTGCGCGGCCTGCATCGTTGAAGATCGTCTGCTCAAGATGGGCGCTGTTATGAAGATTGCCATCGCTAATGCGGTTCCACCATCCGCCTGATTCTTGCCAACGCGACAAGATGTTGTGGATATGGAAGCGGTGGCCCCGATAGATGAACTCAATTGGCTCACCTTCGGGCGCCAGAACGCGAGCCTCGGCGACGGATGGCGAGGCTGGGAGGGAAATCGATTCTTCGAACATATGTTCGAAAGATAACCGGAGCCACTGACAAGCACAACCCCTGCGCGCCTCATGCCGATTTAAGCGTGTCGCCACCTCAAATTAGTTGAATGTTCAACGACCTACTCTAAAATTTAGGCGTACACCCAGTGGGTTCAAAAAGAACCCCCTCAACGTTAAGGATATACATGAACGCAGTTCTCCTCGTAGGTCGCGTCCTCTTCGCCCTCATCTTCATCAACTCAGGCATTGCTCACCTCACAAAGACAGCAGCAATGACAGGTTACGCCCAATACAAGAAGCTCCCAGCTGCAAAGCTTGGCGTCATTGTTTCAGGCGTCATGATTCTTCTTGGTGGCCTATACATCGCTCTTGGCTTCTACGCTGACCTCGGCGCACTTCTCATCGCAATCTTCCTTGTTCCAACTCTCTATTTCTTCCAGAATTTCTGGACTGAAAAGGATGCGACAGCAAAGCAGACAGCAATGACAGGATTCTTCAAGGATCTTGCACTTCTCGGAGCTGCTCTCTTCATTTTCGCAGCACTTCGCAATGGCGCAGATTTCGGACCACACATTGGTTCACATCTGCTTGCATTTAAGAAGTAATACATTCGATAAGAATGAAGCCCTCGAGCGAAAGCTTGGGGGCTTTTTTCACGCCATTTAACCGGTTGTTAGTCGCGAGAAATGGGAGGATGGATACATGATCCTGGCTCTTGCATCTGGCGCATTTATTGGCGCAGTCCTCGGCTTTGTTGGGGCTGGTGGAGCGATGCTCTCAGTTCCCATTCTTCTCTATCTCTTCGATTTCACGGCTGGCCAAGCCACAACAGCTGCGCTCGCTATCGTCTTTCTGGCTGCATTTGCTGGCGTGGTGCCGAAGATGAGATCAAAGGATGTTCTCTATAAAGAAGCTCTCTCTATATGGGCTATTGGATTTATCTCTAACGTTGGTGGCGCTGCTCTCGCACAACACTTGTCTGACACAACTATCACTACTGGTTTTGCTGGCGTGATGCTGCTAGCTGGAACATCGATGATGCGCGGGCCTGTTAGAGATCAACCCGAGAAGCGAATGCCTCCACCTACTCTCATTGCGATCTCACTTGCTATTGGCGCAATGACTGGAGTCTTTGGAATCGGCGGCGGGTTTCTTGCAATACCTGTCCTCGTACTTTTCTTTCATACTCCCCAGAAAAAAGCTGCTGGTACTTCCCTACTCATCATCACACTCAATTGCCTCACATCTTTTATCGCTCATCACAGCCAATGGTCAACAATCTCGTGGCATATTCCCATCGCTATCGGAATCTCGGCAGTCGTTGTATCCGCTATTGCCTCGCACAACAGCGCACGTGTCAACGCAAAAACGATGCGCCAATCCTTCGCTTACCTCCTATTCGCACTTGCAGCATTTACACTTATCCGTACATGGTTTGGCATATAGCCAAAAACTTCCCGATCGCACCCAATCAACTGGAGAATAAATGAAGCTCAAAGCACTTGTCATGGAATTCATCGGAACCGCACTACTCGTTGCTGCCATCGTTGGCGCAGGGTTCATGGCTCTTATTAAGACCCAGGACGCCATGATGTCCCTCGTCGTAAATGGTTTTGCAGCTGCAGCAGTTCTTGCAGTGATCATTCGCCTCGGAGCATCAGTCAGCGGAGCTCATTACAACCCAGCTGTAACTCTCGGATTGTTCCTTTCAAAGAAGATTGAAGCTGTAACCGCGCTTCTCTACTTCGTTGCTCAAACCGCTGGCGCAATCGCTGGCGCAGTTCTTGCAAACACCATGTATCACGCATTTGGTACCCAGATTTTTCCTCAATCTAAGAACCTCCAACAAAGTGGATTCCTTCTCCTGAGCGAAGTTCTTGCTACAGCAGTTCTCGTCTGGATTGTTCTTCGCAATTCTGATGATCCAAAGACCGTTGCAACTCTCGTTCCTCTCTGGATTTTCAGCGCGTACTTCTTCACTTCATCATCAACTTTCGCAAACCCAGCTGCAACGATTGGTCGCATCTTCACTCAATCATCAGCAGGTATCTCATCAACCTCCGCGCTTCGATTCGTCGCTGCTCAATTCATCGGTGCAGCTGTTGGTTGGCTCCTTCATTCCTTCTTGACTGAAGAAAAAGTTGAAGTAGAACTTCCTGAAGAAGTTGCTTCAGATCCATCTCTCTAATCCATAAGAGCGTAAAGACCTCGGGAATCGCGACGCTTCTCGGGGTCTTTCTCTTTAAAGCCATGTAAATGTAAGATTCATTGAGTAAAGGCAGGACCTGATGATCGGAGAGTCTGATGGATATACGAATTCTTACTCGTGACCTCACGCCGTTTGAACACCTCGTCGCTGAACATATGTGCGACGGACTTTCCAATGCTGCAATTGCTCGAGAGACTGCGCATACTGAAAAAGTTATCGAGAACACCATCTCTCGCATGGCGCGAGCATTCGGAATTAAAGCTGATGGAGATGTAAATTTCCGCGTTCTTCTCGCTCTTGCATACCGCACACAATTTGGCGATAAATCTTTTGAAAAGCTTGGCGTTCCATGCAGTCATCTAGAAATTGGTTCTGACGGTAAGACCTACTGCAATCTTCACGTGGAATAACCCGTAATCCCCTCTCAAATGTGACCTGGCTCTAAGGGCTAGCACCCCCGTGTTTCACCCTGGGGGTAGCACTCACCGAAAAGCAATCGCGATCTCTCGCTCTGGAGTTAACTTCACTTGAAGCGAAAGAACTCCAACTTTTGCTTCTACATATTTCGGAGAGAATTGAGATTCATAACCATGAGCAGAAAAACGTTCGACAAAATCACCAGCATCCTTGGATTGATGCTCGCAGTATTTCTATTCGTCGCAGGTGGCCTCGTTCAATGGGGTTATAGCTTCGCGAATGCATCCGTATCACAACAGCTTTCAGCACAGAAAATTGATTTCCCAACTGTTACTCACAATGCAAAAGAGAGTAAAGATGTAACCGAGTTCTTTGCAACACATGGTGGACACGTTCTCACCACTGGTAAAGAAGCACAGATGTATGCCGATCATTACCTCGGATTCCATCTCTCTATGATGCCAACGTACGCAGATGCATCTTCAAAGAACATGGCTGCACAAGCAGCTCTCAAAGCAAACCCAAGTGATCCAGCAGCTCAAGCAGCAGCAACTGCTGCAGCGGCCACCATGGATACTGTATTTAAGGGAACATCCCTTCGTGGAATGCTCCTTAACGCCTATGCCTTCTGGCAATTAGGTCAGATTGCAATGTATTCAGCGGTCGCAGCATTCGCAGGTGGATTGCTCTTCCTCATACTTGCACTCATGGGATTCGCCCATTTGCGTAAGGTAGACGCAGAAGAGGCGATTTAAGCCTCATCTCTCCGTGAGGGAAAGGCCCCCGATTTATCGGGGGCCTTTTATACTGCCCAAATTTTTAAGAAACTCTCGTTAAGGTAAGGACTATGAAACGCATATCGTCGGCAGTAGCGCTGGTGACTCTCGTTCTATCAATCTCTGCGTGCTCAATGTCAGCGAGCAAAACAGTAGAGATATCACTTGGAGATATTCCTTATTCATGGGTCGTAGATAAGTCCATTGCATCCCACGTTTCAGTCGAAGTACCTACCAATGATTTTGCGAAACTTGCAGCTGCTGATGGATCACAAGCGCAAGCGCTGGTCTATTACACTCCAGAAAAGGGAAGCAAGTCCATTTTTATGGCCGTGTATTACTTCCCAAAACAATCATTTGAAGTGGCTTCACGTCCAGATGAGCCACCTAGCTATGGGACAAAAGTCATTGAAAGCAATGGAATGATTTTGAGCGCAGCAGGACCGCAAGATTCTATGTATGACCCAAAGAGCTCTGATGGCAAAAATGTTACTGCTCTCTATGCCAACGTCTACAACGCAAAAAGCTATCTCCAGAATTCAAAGAAAGGTTCCATTGAACCAAAAGTGCCACCTTCAATTCTCGGTTGCTACGTAGCTAAAATTAAAGAAGACGTTTTCACTTTAAATATCGCAACCCAAAAGAAGACGAACGTTGAAGCGTTCATCGCTTACAAGAATGCATACAAAGATTCTTCGCACGGAACATTTGCCGGTTCTTTTGATGGAACGATTTTGATGGGGATTTATACCTTTGAATCCGAAGGTACGACATCGCGAAGTGAAGTCATTTTTAAGAGATCTGCAGATGGATTCAAAGAAGGATTTGGACCTTCTGACATGAAAGGTGATCTCTCTAGCTTTACTCGCCCACTCACCATTACCTGGAATGACTCATTTACTTTCCAACCATCCACAGAGTGCGCGGCATAGGCTGGTAAATTCCTCTTATGTCCCAAGAAAATCCAAGCGTTCTACGCGTTGTCGCCAAACTCAAAGAGCTCAACATAGGTGGCGAAGTAACGCACCTTGCCGATTCTGCACGTAGCGCTCAAGAAGCAGCTGATGCTCTTGGGATCCTTGTGGGACAAGTTGCATCCTCGATTGTTTTCAAACTTCCCGATGGCTCCCCACTTCTTGTCATAACAAGTGGCCGCCACCGCGTTGACACAGAATTAGTTGCCAAAGAGCTAGGCGTTGAGAAACTTCATCGTGCAGATGCGGATTTCGTGAAGGAATCATCAGGCTTCAGCATCGGTGGCGTCTCCCCCGTTGGTTGGGTAAATCCAGCCACCATCGTTATTGATCTCGCTTTGAACGATTACGAGGTGGTGTGGGCAGCAGCCGGCCATCCACATACAGTTTTCCCAACAAACTATGCAGAATTATTGAGTGCAACAAATGCTCGTCCAATGGTCGTGGGAGATTGATGCTTCGTTTGTGGAGTAGAAGTTATGGAACTCTGAGCGCTCCGGCTCTTGTGATGATCCATGGCATGGGTTCTGCTTCCACCGCATGGAGCCTTATTACGCCAGAGCTTTCCAATCATTTCCGAGTCATCCATATTGATTTACCTGGGCACGGCTTTAGTGAGATGGATTCTTCGAAAGAGATGGATCCACATTCCCTTGCGGAGAGAGTTTTGGAAGAACTCAATAATCTGGGTATCGATAAGTTTCACGTTGTTGGAAATTCGCTTGGTGGCTGGATTGGCCTTGATTTAGCGGCAGAACATCCCAATCGCGTTCTTTCTCTGATTGGAATTGCGCCTGCTGGGCTGTGGTTATCGCCTGTAAATCGTCGCCTTCCTATCGGCGCATATGCTCGTTCCCTTGCGCAATTGACCCATCCGATTGCTTCCTACTTTATGCAATACACATGGGCTCGGAGAATTGGATTTGCTGCAGTGAGTCCGTTGTGGAAAGAGCTGCCAACACATGTTGTTCTTGATGCAGTGAAAGCGATGGGTTCTTCCAGTGGGTACTACCCAGCGTGGGATGCACTTCTCTCACTTCGCTTTGATAAGAAGATCTCCCCGACGGTTCCGGTCACAATTATTTTTGGAGATACTGATAACACCTTGCCAGCGAAGACAAGCCAAGAACGTTCGCTCGCTCCTGCGCACGCGAAGTGGGTTCGATTAACACAAGCTGGGCATGCACCGATGTGGGATCACCCGCGAGATGTGGTTGATGAAATTCTTGAAACGACGTCACGGGTTTCACAGTGACAGTATTTTATCTCTGGCGAATAAAGAGGCGATTTATTGGCCATGCTCTTGTACATATGGCTATCGACAGATTTCTCTTGAGTCGTCTTTCTGGAGTGAGCTTTTCTAAATCTATTGGCACCGGGACCGGTGATAAATTCACTCCCTCTGATGCTGATCCAGAGGTGTGGGGTCTGATTGCCGTTACATCCGACCTTTCTCAATTGGAGAGCTCGCGGCTGATTCGTTCGTGGCAAAAGATTTCGACATCTCAAATGAAATTGCTCCTTGAACCCATCAGCAGTCATGGATCATGGGCAGGTAAAGAACCGTTTGTTGTGAAAGCTGAAACGAAAACAGACGGTAGAATCGTTGCAATCACTCGCGCACGCATTAAGTGGAATTTGAATTTTCTTTTCTGGAGATCTGTCCCTCCTGTCACACAATCTTTGCGGTCTCAGCCGGGGTTGATCAAAGCGATAGGAATTGGTGAAGCTCCCATTGGGTTACAAGGGACTCTTTCTATTTGGGAGGATGGAGCTTCGTTACGTGCCTTTGCCTATAAAGGGGCAGCTCATGCTGCAGTTATCGACGCTACAAAGAAGCACCAGTGGTACTCCGAAGAGCTATTTGCGCGCTTTAGCCTCCTTGAAATGAGCGGAACTATAGAGAAGGCGGATACGGCAGAATAAAGCCATGTCGATTCGCCAATACAGACCTCGTGGCAATCGTCGCCGTGGAATGAGCTCGCGGCAATCCCTCATTCTCTATTCACTTTTTGCTCTCACCGTTGTGCTGCAAATGCTTTATCCCCTAATTCATGGTGGGTTGCTTCGCGCAGTAACGATTGGGATTGTCTACGCGGCATCTTTCACAATGTTGGCGCATGCTCTCTTCTCGTATGGACCCAAATACTTTTCTCTCTATTTCCTGATTACTTTTTTCTTCGCTCTTGTGATTGAGCAAATAGGTAGTCGCTCTGGCTGGCCATTTGGCGATTACCACTACTCGCCTACTTTGGGATTTCAAATTTTTGGCGTGCCCCTGGTTGTTCCTTTCGCTTGGTTGATGATGGCTCATCCCATTCTTATCCTTGCGCGCAAGATTGCACCGCAGTGGACATTTTTGGTTGGTGGAATTGGGTTGATGGTCTGGGATTTATTTGTAGATCCTCAAATGGTTTCTGCAGGGCGATGGAGCTGGAAAGTTGTGGGTCCACATGTTCCGCTCCAACCAGCAATTCCACTTTCGAATACCGCTGGATGGTTATTGAGCGGAATGGCGCTGATGGCACTGCTTCACAAAGCACTTCCTAAAGAGCGTCGCAAGGTTGGAGCTTCTGCGACTGCTATTGAACTCTTCTTGGGATGGACAGCTTTCTCTGGAATTATCGGAAATATTTTCTTTTTCCAAACTCCAGGTGTGGCCTTGGTTGCAGGTCTTCCATTTTTAGCTCTTCTTGCACCGTACTTTTTTAGCGCCCACTTGGGTCGACCAGATCAATTCTGAATATGTTCGTGTTAATTGTGCTCTGCGGTGTTGGAACTCTCCTCACCCTCCTCAATTCTCTGACAATGCGAGTGGTGAAACCACTTAACGATGCTCGTATCAGCAGTTCAGTTTCCGTGCTTATTCCTATGCGCAATGAAGAGAGCAATGTTGACGGTGTTGTGACCTCTGTCCAGAAATCACAAGGACTTTCAGATTGGAACTTTTTAGCGCTCAATGATTCAAGTTCGGACTCCACGGGAGCTCTTCTCGAGAAGCACTACATTCAAAAGTTAGATGGGACTTCTCTCCCGGAAGGATGGCTCGGCAAAAATTGGGCGTGCTGGCAGTTGGCACAAGCTTCAACAGGCGAATACTTAGTCTTCCTTGATGCTGACGTGCGAATAGATCCGACAGCAATAGTTTCTAGCATTCAAATAATGGATGAGCTCCATTGGGATTTCATCTCACCGTATCCACGCCAAATTGCCATCTCTTTCTTAGAACGCTTATTTCAGCCTCTCTTGCAATGGTCGTGGCTTGCATCGGTGCCACTTCGTATTGCAGAGCGATTTGGAGTTAGCTCAATGACGATTGCTAACGGTCAATTTATGATTATTCGCAGGTCGGCATACTTTGCAATTGAAGGTCATTCATCGATCAAAGGTGAAGTGCTCGATGATCTTCGTTTAGCACGGACTTTGATAGACGCTGGCTTTAAAGGTGGAGTCGCTGAAGCGAGCAGCGTTGCAGAATGCCGCATGTATGAGAGCGCTCCAGATTTAATCAATGGCTACACAAAATCATTGTGGAATGCTTTTGGCGGGATTGTTGGAACCATCTTCACCATTGCTCTCATTGCTCTCACACAAGTAGTACCAATAGCGCTGGGTATAGCAGGCTACGCATCTGGTTGGATCGCTTATCTTTTAACAGCTCTTTCTCATGCAATCGCATCAGCCCGCACAAAAAGCTCACCAGCAAATATCTTCGCCCATCCCCTAGCTGCTCTCTTGCTTATCGTTTTGATAGTTGAATCGCTGCGCCGCAAAAGCGTTGGTGGACTTGTCTGGCGCGGAAGGCAGCTTTCATAATGGCCCGCGTTGTTGTCATTGGTGCTGGTATTGGTGGCTTAGCTTCCGCTGCACGCTTAGCTAAATATGGACACGAAGTTTCGATCTACGAAGCATCCAATCAAATTGGAGGCAAATGCCGCACTGAGTGGATTGGTGACTATGCATTCGACACCGGACCTTCACTTCTTACTCTTCCTGCGGTCTTTCGAGATCTCTTTATCCGCACTGGGAAAAGGTTTGAAACAGAAGTTGGACTAAAGGGAGTTGATCCAGCTTTTGCCTATCACTTCGCTGATGGTGTGAGCTTTGATTTTCCAAATCTCTCACTTCCTGAAGTATGTAACTCCATCGAAAAAGCTCTTGGCAAAGAAGCTGCTGATGAATGGCATGCCCTCATGCAAAAAGCAGAACATATGTGGGATGCCTCTCGCGGACCATTTATCGAATCAGAACTCCCATCAATTGCTTCCTTGCTTAAGAGAAAAGGTTTTCTCAAAGATTTAAGGACGATTGCACCATGGAAATCCCTCCGTGGATTTACTGCAGATGCAACGTCTAATCCATACCTCCAAAAAATTGTTGATCGCTATGCAACGTATTCCGGTTCTGATCCCCGCAAAGCTCCCGCAGTTCTTCTGACCATTGCTTTTGTGGAATCTACCTTTGGAGCATGGCACCTCACGGGAGGGTTAGGCACACTTGCTACAGCTCTCGAAAAGAGATGTGTAGACCTCAGTGTAAAAATCCATCTCAATTCACCCGTTTCGCAAATTCTTGTCGAAAACGAAACCGCTATTGGGGTCACGCTGGAATCGGGAGAAGTTATCCATGCTGAAAAAGTAGTCGCGAATGCAGATGCAGATCTCGTCTACAACTCCTTGATTCCCTCTTCAGTGAAGTCCGTGCGCGGTGAGCGCAAGAAGTTATCAAAAGCAGATCGCTCTCTTGCAGGTTTCTCCTTACTTCTCGGTTTGGATAATTCACGAGTATCTGGGGATTTGCCTCGCATGAGACACCACAACGTCTTTTTCCCAAGCGATTACGATCAAGAATTCGAATCAATTTTTGCAAAGAATGAAGTGGTCGAAGATCCGACGATTTATATCTGTGCGCCTGACGATTCCACAATGGTGAAGGGTGAAAATAAGGAAGCATGGTTTGTTCTCGTCAACGCTCCTCGACATGATCCGAAAAATGGAGTTGATTGGAATGCAAACCCCCGTGAATATGCGGAGAAGATTATTGCCAAATTAGATTCATTTGGATTACGAGTTTCAGAGAGGCTTGATGTGATGGAATTTCGAACACCTGCAGATCTTGAAGCAACCGTTCGCGCACCGGGTGGCTCCATTTATGGAACATCAAGTAATGGCCCACGTGCTGCATTTATGCGAGCATCCAATCGCTCACCGCTAAAAAATCTCTATTGCGTCGGTGGGTCTGCTCACCCTGGCGGCGGATTACCACTTGTTGGAATGAGCGCTGAACTTGTTGCAGAAGCTATTGGTCGAGCAGATGGTTCTACTTCAATCGACCGTAACCATCATTAAGCACCAGTGCAAAACTAATTACTTGCATGATCATCCACATCCACGCGCTTCGATTGAGCATATCGAAGTGAGTATGGATAGAAACCATTCCAATAAAAAGAAGTGATGCGCGAACAGGACGCTCAGCAATCGTCACTTGCGTGATTGCTTTCGCTCCTAGACCACCCATGCGTGATCGAACATATTCCTGAGTTCCCGCTGCTACCCATGCAATAGCAATGACAATGGTTGGGGCTCCTAAAGCGTAAAAAGCTAAGGCCCAGAAGAGTTCCGAGACTCGATCGGCGACTGAGTCCGTTATTGCACCCCAGCGACTATCCATTTCGCGCACCATTGCGAGCGAGCCATCAATACCGTCGCATAGAAGTGAAAAGACGAGCAGAACTATTCCAAGCCAAGAATGAGCAGCACGCCATGTACCTACTGCAGCAAAGACTCCTGCAAGAGTGAGTACATGTGGAGAGATTCTTAAGAGAGCAAGAGGCTTCACGAGAACGTATGAAATTGTCAGCCAGCCGCGGACAATTCCTTTAACAGGAGTGTTGCCGTGCAGTGATGACCACTTATCGAAGAATTTCTCACGCGTCACGAGATAAACCTAAGTTCTTCACTACTTGAAGCGTTGCAGTCGATGTATTCATCGTATAAAAATGTAGACCTGGAACTCCTGCAGCAATCAGTTTGTTACAGAGGTTTGTCGCGATTTCAATGCCGATTTGCCGAACTGCCTCAGGATCTTCTTCGTAGCCTTCGAAAAGTTTGGTTGGTATTGGGGTTCCGCTCAACTCTGCCATGCGGCCAAGTTGTTTAAGGTTAGTGATCGGCAAAATACCCGCGATCACAGGAAGATGTGAACCTCTGGCTTGCAACCCTTCGACAAGTGCTTCGTAACGTTGGTACTCGAAGAAAAATTGTGTGGTTGCAAATGTTGCGCCTTTTTCTTCTTTGCGAATTAAAACATCAATATCTTGGGCAAAGTTTCCATCTGAGGCAGGATGGCCATCAGGAAATGCAGCCACTCCGATTGTGAAACCACCGCGCTCTGACGCCAATTCAACAAGCTGTTCAGCATGATCAAATCCGCCAGGGTGACTTACCCACGGAGCACGAGGTCCACCGGTGGGATCACCTCGAAGAGCGAGGATGCTTTTAATTCCAGCAGATTGGTAATGATTTAAGATTGCAGAAAGTTCGTCGCGCGTTGAGCCAACACACGTTAAATGTGCGACTGTCGAGATTCCGGTTCGGGCGGTGAACTCTTCGGCGATTCGAATAGTGCGGTCGCGCGTACTTCCTCCTGCGCCGTACGTCACAGAAACAAAATCGGGGTTTATTTCTCGGAGCTTTTCGATTGCAGCCCAGAGTTTCTCTTCACCGATTTCATCTTTCGGTGGGAAGAGCTCGATGGAGATCGAGGGCACCGGTGTTATATCCATAGGGGGTTCAGGGTACCTTTACCGCATGGATTACACGCTCGAATCAGGCGTTGACCCGCTACGGGAGGCAATCAACGACTCGTTGACTGCCTTTGTGGAGAGGGAGAACAAATACCTTCGCTCCATTGGTAGCGAACTTTTTCCTGTGGCTGATGCGCTGAAGTCATTCTTAATTGATTCTGGAAAACGTTTTCGCCCACTGTTTGCAGCAGCCGGTTTTGTCGGTAGTGGCGGAGTTCTTGATCAAGCATCGATAAATGCCGTTGCCTCTATTGAGCTCGTGCACGTATGTGCTCTGATTCATGATGATGTAATGGATGGGTCAGATACTCGTCGCGGGGCACCATCGATTCATAAATTATTTGAAAAACTTCATGGCGATAGTTCACTCAAAGGATCTGCACAACAATTTGGTGTTGCAAGTGCAATTCTTCTTGGAGATTTAGCGCTCGTATGGGCAAGCAAAGCTCTGCACGAATCTGGCGTAGCAGCGCAATCACTTCTTCGCGCTTTACCTCTTTATGACGAGATGCGCGTTGAGCTCATGGCTGGACAGTATCTCGACGTATACGAGCAAGCATTAGCAAGTGAAAGTATCGAACGTTCATTGAAAGTTGCTCGATTTAAATCCGGCAAGTACAGCATTGAACGTCCCCTGCACTTCGGTGCATCGCTCTCTTCAGGATCGAATCTTGAGGCTTACAGCGGTTATGGAATTCCACTTGGAGAAGCTTTTCAATTGCGCGATGATCTTCTTGGAGTATTTGGGAATCCGGAACAGACCGGGAAACCTGCAGGCGATGATTTGCGCGAAGGCAAGCGCACTGTCTTGATTGCGGCAACACTTGAGCGTTCCACACCGGACGTCAAAGCTCGCATCAACTCACTTCTCGGTAAGCCCGACTTATCTCTTGATGAAGTTGAAGAGTTGCGCTCCACAATCACTTCTAGCGGAGCAGCTGACTTTGTTGAGTCGATGATTACAGACCTCACAAATAAGTCACTTCACGCTCTGGAGACTGGAACAATCACATCTGATGCAAAATCCTTCCTTATCCATATGGCCGATGTCGCAACAAAAAGGAAGTATTAATGGTTAAGCGCGTATCGGGTCCCACAGATCACGTAGTCATTGTCGGCGCGGGCTTAGCTGGGCTGAGTGCTGCGCTTCGCCTTGCCGGTGCTGGTCGCAAAGTCACCGTTGTTGAACGTGAATCTGTTCCTGGTGGTCGCAATGGTTTGCTCAGTAAAGATGGGTATTCCTTTGATACTGGTCCGACCGTTTTAACGATGCCAGATTTGATTGCTGATGCATTTGCATGTGTTGGTGAAGAACTCAAAGATTGGCTCGATCTCATTCCGGTTTCTCCTCTCTATCGTGGCTTCTTTCATGATGGATCCCAAATGGATGTCCATGCAGATACTGCACGCATGCAAGAGGAGATTCGCACTGTCATCGGCGCCGAAGAAGCAGCTGGGTACGCCAAGTATGTAGATTTTGTAACCAAGCTTTATAAATATGAGATGAAGGATTTTATCGATCGCAATATCGACTCCCCTCTCAATTTACTCACCCCAAATCTTGCAAAGTTGATTGCAATCGGTGGATTTAGAAAGCTTGCTCCTAAAGTTAATCAATATATGAAGGATCCCCGCACGCAAAAGATTTACTCTTTCCAAGCAATGTATGCAGGCGTTAGCCCACAACAAGCTCTCGCAATATATGCAGTCATCGCATATATGGATTCAGTTAATGGAGTCTTCTTCCCTAAGGGTGGAATGCATGCTGTGCCCCGAGCGATGGCTGCTGCTGCGGCAAAACATGGCGTTGAATTTAAATACAACTCGACTGTGACAAGTGTCGAACATTCAGGTGGGCGTGCCAATGCGGTTATCACTTCGACTGGTGAGCGCATCGCATGTGATGCTCTCATTCTCAATCCTGACCTTCCTGTGGCGTGGAAAGAGTTGCTCGGAACCGTCCCTCGCAAAGTTAAGAAGCTCAATTACTCTCCTTCCTGTGTCACCATGTTGGTGGGGTCGAATAAGAGCTATGACCACATTGCCCATCACAACATCCATTTTGGTGAGTCATGGGATGGTGTCTTTGATGAGCTCATCAAGAAGAAGACCTTGATGTCAGATCCCAGCGTTCTTGTGACCGTTCCTACTCATGATGATCCTTCGCTTGCTCCTGCAGGCAAGAGCTCGTATTACGTGCTCTTCCCAACTCCCAACCTCACTGCTGACATTGATTGGAAGAGAGAGAAGAATAAGTATCGCGAAGAGATGATCAAGACCCTTGAATCTCGCGGGTACTCAGGATTTGGTGATTCCATCGAAGTCGAACACATCACCACTCCCCTTGAATGGAAAGAGATGGGCTTAGAAGCTGGTGCACCATTTGCTAGTGCACATACTTTCTTCCAGACGGGACCTTTCCGTCCAGCAAATATGGCAGCCGGTTTTGAGAATGTTGTCTTCGCGGGTTCTGGAACTCAACCTGGTGTGGGAGTTCCTATGGTTTTGATTTCAGGACGTCTTGCTGCTGAAAGAATTGTTGGTCCCGTTAAGTAAATAAAAAAGGCGCCGATTGCTCGGCGCCTTTTTTTTTCTGACTTTTCTAACTTTTGTTTTAACCAATCCAAGCATTCAATGGTGAAGACAAGAAGTAGATGACGAACAATCCAGCAACCAACAAGAGAAGTGGGTGAACTTCCTTGCGGCGACCCTGTACGTAACGGATGATGACGTGTGAAACGAAACCAGCTCCGATACCTACTGAGATGCTGTATGTGAAAGGCATCAAGATGATTGTTAAGAATGCAGGAATAGCAATTCCTAGATCTGCCCAATCGATATCTTTTACTTGAGTCATCATCAAGAAGCCGACGATTACAAGTGCTGGAGTTGCAGCCTCGTAAGGGATTACGGCAACAAGTGGTGCTAAGAATGTTGTGAGCAAGAAGCAGATACCGGTTACGACTGAAGCCAAACCTGTACGTGCACCTTCGCCAACACCTGATGCAGATTCGATGTATGAGGTATTTGAAGAAATACCCGCAGCACCACCGGCAGCAGCAGCAATAGAGTCAACAAGGAGAACGCGCTCATTGTTAGGGACTGTGCCATCAGCTTCGATAAGTCCTGCCTCGTGTCCGATTGCTGTAACTGTTCCGACAGTATCGAAGAAGTCAGAGAGCAAAAGGGTGAAGATCAACAAGATTCCAGCGATAACTGAAACGTGCTTGAAAGAGCCAAGCAAGCTGAAGTGACCGAGGAGATCGAAGTGTGGAGTTGCTGTGATGTTGTGTGGAAGAGATGGGATGTTGAGGCCCCAACCCTTTGGATTGCTCTTTTCAGGTGAAATGAAGCTTGGGCCAATCTTGAATGCTTTCTCAAGAATGACTGCTAGAACTGTTGCTGAAACAATTCCAATCAGGATTGCACCCTTTGTCTTGCGAACCATCAAAGTAATGATGACGATCAAGCCAACGAGGAATACAACAATCGGCCAACCAACAAGGTTGCCGTTATCGCCAAGTTGTACTGGAACTGGGCCAGTACCTGTGCGACGAACGAATCCTGAATCAACAAGACCGATAAGAGCAATGAATAGACCGATACCAACTGAGATTGCATACTTCAGTTGTTGTGGAACAGCTTTGAATACAGCTGTACGGAAACCGGTCAAAACAAGAACAGTGATGATGAGACCTTCAAGAACAACAAGACCCATTGCATCTGCCCATGTCATGCGTGAAGCAATTCCATAAGCAACGAATGTGTTGAGTCCGAGGCCTGTTGCGAGTGCGAGTGGGAAATTTCCAACTACACCCATCAAGATTGTGAGAATACCTGCAACAAGTGCGGTAGCTGCAGCAATCAATGGCAAGTTAGGGCCGAATGATGAGAATCCACCGAGGAACTTGTGGTTTCCATCGACAGCGCCACCGAGAATGAGTGGGTTCAGCGCAACGATGTAAGCCATTGTGAAGAAGGTGACCAAGCCACCGCGAACTTCACGACCTACAGTTGAGCCACGCTGGCTGATCTTAAAAAAACTATCGAGCATGTCATACCTCTCTGATTTTGGTATCGGGGGTGATTGCGACCCCGTGCAGTTTGAAACTGGATGCAAGCCAGGAGGGAATGGATAAAACTTAGTGGTTACTCTCCAGAAAGGCTGCGCTTACAACGGCTAAAAAGTAGAAAACCTTAATAAAACCCTCAAGCAGAGATTGAGATTTACGCGTGAATATATAAGTAGACTCCCCTGCATGAGTGAATTGAAAGCGGCCGGGATTACCGATCCTGTTTTGGCTGATTCCTACGCTCAATGCAAGAAATTGAACTCTCAACATGGCAAAACGTACTACTTAGCAACACTTCTCTTGCCAGCTTCCAAACGACCTTTTGTTCACGCTCTCTACGGTTTTGCTCGCTACGCCGATGAAATTGTCGATGATCTTGCATCCACCCTCACGGACGAGCAGAAATCTGAAGCGCTGAAAGGATGGGGCTCTCAAGCAATCGTTGATATCAAAAATGGTGCAAGCTCAGATCCAATTGGACGAGCTCTCGTTGATACCGTGAAGCGTTTCAACATCCCTATCGAATACTTTGAAGCCTTTCTCCACTCGATGGAGATGGACCTCACTGTTAATGAATATCAGACATATGACGACTTGATGGAATATGTCTACGGCAGCGCTGCTGTCATCGGACTTCAAATGGTGCCAATTCTTGGCGCACTCTCCCCTGACGCTTATGAAGCGGCAAAGAAACTTGGAATCGCTTTTCAATTGGCTAATTTTATTCGCGATATTGGTGAAGATTTAGAACGTGGACGAATTTATATTCCGATTGACGATCTCGCACGTTACGGAGTTACACGCGAAGACCTTTTTGCTCGTCAATTAACTCCCGCGATTGTTGAAGCCATTAAATTTCAAATTGAACGAGTTCGATCTCTGCAACGTGAAGCAGCACCTGGAATTGACATGCTTGAAGCGTCGAGTCGTCCGTGTATTCAAGCTGCAAGTGAATTGTATTGCGGAATTGTGGATGAAGTAGAAGCGATTGGATACGACGTATTCAATTTCCGAGCGAAGACATCAACATGGCGTCGGATAAAAGTTGCTCTTCCTGCCTATATGCGGGCGCTGCGCGCACGTTAAAGTTTGCGTCCCCAGTAGCTCCACAGTTGCAATATCGCAAGCACCAGTGAGAACCCGAAGAGCAGATCTTCGATTGGAGCACTTGCAATTCTCCATCCAATAATTTGATTGCTGTCATACATCACGATGTTGCGGGACGTGAGCCACCAATTGGTGAGAAGTTGGAAAGGCAAAATGATGGCGTATGACGTCCAGAAAGATTTGCGAAAAATCATCTTCGATTGCGTCAGCTGAACATCGGCGAGAACGGCGACGAGTACAGCGAAAAGCGCGAGCCCGGTGTAGCTCATTTTTCATCCCCCACAGTCCAATGTGAATTCACAGTGCGGACTGCTTCGATTGTCATGATTGCCGCTAGTGGCACGACGAGAAAGAAGAGGAACTCCTCGAGCGGAATATTTCCAGGAAGATAGATTCCAAGAATTTGCTTCTCATCAAAATGCCAGTGCCCTGATCGGATTGCATATGTGTCCCACATCAAGAAGAGGAATGCGACAGGTGCAATCGTGAAAAAAACTCGCTTGGTGCGCTTGAGTACTCCCACCTTTAAGACCACTTCAAGCCAGAAGGAGCCAGCGACTGTAAAAGCGAGCATCGCGAGATATCCCAATTTCATCACGTCTCATTCTCTCACTTAGCCCCGTGTTGGGTGCTAATCTCCTCTTTAACGGGAGCCGATTTAGTGGCTGAGAGGACCTGAAATCCAGGTCGACCGTGTGACCAGTTCGGTAATGCGAATTGGAAAGGGGTACTTGTGCATTCTCTCAATTCATTCTTAATGACAACGATTTTCACAGCGTGGAAATACGATCTCTCGCTCTTGGAATTAATCGCTTTCGTAACATCCGTCGTAGGTGTCGCTCTTGGAATATTCGGACCACGTTCTACATGGCCATGGTGGAATATCTCAAGTTTTCTTTACGCCATTCTCTTCTTTGAGCAAAAATATTATGCAAGCGGCGCACTTCAATTCATCTTTATCGCAGGCGGCGTATGGGGTTGGTTTGGATGGGGTCCTAAAGGAGCTAAGCCTGAACGCTTGAAAGTGAATGAAAAGATTCGTTGGGGCGTTGGGTTCCTTGTCGTGTGGTTTGCTCTCTACCCACTTCTCACTCACATTGGCGCAGCAGCATCACTGACGGATGCATTTGGATTTGCCGGAAGCTGCGTTGCTCAAGTGCTCATGGTTCGGCAGAAGTACGAAGCATGGCCGCTGTGGTTTGTTGTCGATGCTGTCTACACCTACCAATATTGGCATGGTGGTCTCTATCTCACCGCTCTGCTCTATCTGATATTTGTTGGGCTTGCAGTCGGTGGATGGGCTCGTTGGTTACGCGAGGCAAAAAAGCTTGAATCCCACGCTGCTTGAGCACCTTCACTCCTTAAAGGATAAAAAATCTCTCATCACCATTGATGGGCCGGCGGGAAGCGGTAAAACAACTCTCGCCGAAGAGATTCTGAACCACTTTCTCAACCTTGATGTGAATGTAGTAGTAATTCACATGGATGATCTCTACAACGGCTGGGGCGACGCACTCACCGAGACGCTCAGCAACAGACTTCTCGATATCGTCAGCGGTTTTGAAAGCGGAGAAATTTCTTATCCACTTTTCGATTGGCACCTCGGCAAATACCGCAAAATTCGCACATTTACTGCTCCAACCATATTAATTCTTGAAGGCGTCGGTAGCGGGCAAAGATGCATACGTGAGAAAACTGCGCTCTCCATTTGGATAGATTGCGACACTGATGTCGCACTTGCAAGAGTTATCACGAGAGATGGTGAGCAAATTCGCCCATTTATGAATCAATGGATGATTGATCAAGCAGACCATTTCACTCGTGAAAACACGCAAGGTGCTGCGGATTACTGCATTGCTGGCGCGCCCTAAGCGCTACTTTGAGGATTGAACTCTAAAATTCCAGCGTGTCTGATCTTACCGGCGAACTCATCGACGGCCGCTATCAATTGCAGAAACTCATTGCAGCTGGCGGCATGGCTTCGATTTACGCTGCGATGGATACGCGTCTTGACCGACTCGTTGCAGTCAAAATTATGCATCCACATCTTGCCAACGATGAAGAGTTTGTAAATCGATTTATCAAAGAAGCAAAAGCTACTGCGGCACTGAGCCACCCCAATGTAGTTTCTGTCCAAGACCAAGGGTGGAATGAAGGCGGCTCCCCCGCAGTTTTTATCGTGATGGAATATATCGATGGCAACACACTTCGAGATTATCTCTTTGAGCGCGGATCATTATCGGTTGAAGAAGTACTTCGATTTATTATTCCCGTCGTAAGTGCACTAGCTGAAGCTCACTCACTCGGAATTATTCACCGAGATATCAAGCCAGAAAATATTTTAATTTCAAAAGATGGACGGGTAAAGATCGCTGATTTTGGTTTAGCTCGTGGCGCCCAACTTGGCTCCACTCAAACAGTTGAATCCAGTGTTGTACTAGGCAGCGTCTCTTATTTATCCCCCGAACAAGTCCAACGCGGAATATCTGATTCGCGAAGTGATATTTATTCACTCGGCATCGTTCTCTTTGAGCTCCTTACTGGTCGCAAGCCTTATGAAGGTGAAACACCTATCCAAATCGCTTACAAACATGTAAACGATCGCGTGCCGAGCGTCAAAACTATCAAGGCCGACATTCCAGAGAATATTGATGCTGTCATTACAAAAGCGACATCCCCAAATCCGGATCAGCGTTATCGGGATGCTCGTGAATTGCTCAACGCCTTGCGTTCGATTCAAGAAGCGATCGATCCACGCAAGCGCCAACTCAGCCTTGAGCTTGACCTTCCAATCCCACCAGCGCGGTCCAACAAGAGAAGCAAGGCCCCTAAAGGCGAAATCAGAATTGGAACTCAAGTCATTGATCGCGTAAAGAGCATGACCCAACCCATTAAGAGCCCTGAAACATCTTCAACGGCAGAAATTAGAAGGCGAGTATCAAAGCGCGTGAAAAGAAATCGAATTATTGCTTCACTCGTTGTTGTGTCACTTGCTGCCGGTGGTTGGTACCAATTCCTCGGACCTGGTTCACAAATTGCGATTCCATCCGTCGTGGGGATGAGTGTCGCAGACGCTAAAAGCGAAATCACTCAGATTGGTTTGCTCGCAGATGTTTCATCACAAGATTTCAGTGAAGATGTCGATAAGGGTTTAGTTCTGACATCAATTCCAGGTGGCGGTGGCCACTTATCTAAAGGTGGAATTGTTCACTTAGTTTTATCTAAAGGCAAAGAAAGAATCGCTATTCCGAGCGTCACTGGTTTAACCCAAGACGCTGCAACGACTGCTCTTATCAATGCGGGGTTGAAAGTTGGCAACATTTCTCAAGCGTTTGATATGACCATCCCCGCTGATGCCATTGCTTCCACAAACCCAGCAATTGGATCACCTGTTCGCCGCAATTCCGTTGTCGACTTGGTTGTATCAAAGGGAATTGAACAGATCGCGATTGCATCGTATGTCGGAAAGAGTTCTGATCAAGCAACCAATGAACTGACGGATGCAGGTTTTGTTGTAAAGAGCGCTTTTGCCTACAGCGAAACGACGCCGGCGGGAGCAGTAATCTCTCAAGATCCAAGCACCTCTGGGACCGCACCAAAGGGATCGACAGTCACTGTCGTTATTTCGCGTGGTACTCAATTTGTCTTCATTCCAAATCTCTTCTCGCTGAGCGAAAGCGCAGCGCGTACCTCTCTTGAAAGTTTGCAATTGAAGGTCTCGGTGAAGAAAATCGGCAGCAAGAAGCTCAAGAAAGTTACCGGTATCTCGCCGAAAGTTGGGACCAAGGTAAAGCGCGGCACCGTTATCGTGATAACTCTGAGTTAGGTCTTGATAGGCTCGCCAAATGGCAGCTCAAGCAAAATCCTCACCAACCGTTCCTCGTATCGGTGCGCACACTCCAACTTCTGGAGGTATGGCGAAGCGATCCATCGAGTATGCCCTTGCAACAGAATCTGAAGCGATTCAAGTCTTTGCAAGTAACCCACGTGGTTGGGCGATGCCCGAAACAAATCATGATGCAGATAACGCTTTCAAAGCGAAGACTGCCGAACATGACCTTGAGGTATACGTACATGCACCATTTCTGATCAACTTGGGCTCCCCTACTCCATCGACATATGAGAACTCACTCGCATCAACTGCGTACTCTTTAAAGCGCGGCCGCGAAATTGGAGCACATGGAGTTGTGATTCATACAGGATCGGCCGTCGATGAAAACCACGTGGATAACGCGTGGAAGCAAATTAACACAGGCATGATGCCGGTTCTAAAGAAGCTGACTGATGAAGATCCATGGTTACTACTAGAACCCACTGCCGGTCAAGGACAATCTTTAGTAAAGAAACTCGATGACCTCACTAAATACTTTGATGCTCTTGAGTGGCATCCAAAAGTTGGCGTATGTCTCGATACGTGTCACGTTTTTGCAGCTGGCCATGACATTAAAACAAAAGGTGGAATGACTGAAACGCTTGATCTTCTTGTCAGCATTGTGGGTATCGAACGCATTCAATTGATTCACGCAAACGATTCGATGGATGTCTGCGGCGCACTTAAAGATCGCCATCAGAACATCGGCCAAGGAGAAATTGGAGCCAAACCTTTTGAAGAACTCTTGGCTCACCCTGCTGTGCGAAACGCACCACTTATTCTAGAAACTCCAGGTATGGAGCCCGAACATGGACCAGAAGTTGCCATGCTTAAGAAGATGCGTGCCAAGGTAAGCAAGTAAATGAGAAATAAATACGCCCTCACGGGCATCCTTTTGACTGTTGCAATCATCTGGGGCAGCGCTTTCGTCGTGATGAAAGATACTTTGCATCGCCAGGATGTGAATTCATTCCTTGCGTGCCGCTTTATTTTGGCTGCTCTCATTATGGGCATCGTAAGACCTAAAGCTTTCGCGCATTTTGATAAGAAATTTCTCTTTCGTGGAGTCATTCTCGGAACTCTTCTGGGATGCGGCTATATTTTTCAAACCTTTGGTTTGACTCTCACCACCGTTGCAAAAACTGGATTCATCACGGGCTTGTACGCAGTCTTCACACCATTGATTGCAGCAGGTCTCTTGAAGAAGCAGATCTCAAAGATCCAATGGATCTCTGTTGGTTTGGCAGCGCTGGGTTTGGCTTTTCTCTCCATGAATGGTTTCTCCATGGGGCTCGGAGAATTTCTTGTTGTTATTAGCGCAGCTTTCTATGCAGGTCACATCGTTGGATTAAGCGAATGGAGCGCAGGTGCAAACACATATGCCCTGACCGTTCTCCAGCTGGGAACCGTTGGAATTATCTGCTTCATCGCATCGCTAAAGAGTGGATTCCATATGCCTCCTGACAGTGGAGTCTGGAAAGCAATTATTTATACAGCAATCTTTGCAAGCGCTTTTGCTTTCATCGTTCAAACATGGGTTCAATCTTTCATGTCAGCCACAAGTGTAGGAATTATTCTGACAATGGAATATATCTTTGCTGCTCTATTCGGAGTCTGGTTCGGCCATGAATCCCTCACCCCGCGCGTGATCATCGGCGGCACTCTCGTTATTGCTGCGATGTACATCATCATTTCCGATGAAGGACGTGAGAGGATTTCCTCATGATTGATCTGCGTTCTGACACGGTCACAAAACCATCGGATGAGATGCGCGCAGCGATTGCTGCTGCTCCCGTTGGCGATGATGTTTACGCCGACGATCCCACAGTCAATACTCTTGAAGAACGTGTAGCTGCGCTTTTCGGAAAAGAAGCTGGCGTCTTCACTCCGACTGGTTCGCTTTCCAATCAGCTCGGAATCCGCACCTTGGTTAAACCTGGTGAAGAACTATTAACTGAAACTTTTGCTCACATCGTTCGCGCTGAACTTGGAGCGGGGGCTGCATTTAGCGGCATCACAACACGTACGTGGGAAGGTGATCACGGACTCTTAGTTGCAGATGATGCGATGGCAATCGCCAGACCTGATTCGGGTCCATATTTAGTCTCCACCACTGCAATTGCAGTTGAAAATACCCATAATTTTGGCGGCGGAACAGTTCAACCCATCTCTGAAATTCGCAAACTCCGTGAGTTAACGAAAAAAGTTGGAATTGCGACTCACTTAGATGGCGCTCGAATTTGGAATGCGCACGTTGCTACTGGAATTCCTTTTGCTGACTACGCTGAAAACTTTGACACAGTGAGTGTCTGTTTCTCAAAAGGTCTCGGTGCACCGATCGGATCCATGCTTCTTTCGACGAAGGAACGCGTCGCTGAAGCGCGCATCTGGAGAAAGCGTTACGGCGCAGGTATGCGACAAGTCGGTATTTTGGCAGCAGCAGTTAATTTTGCACTCGATAACAATATTCCGGCGCTTGCAGATGATCATCGTCGAGCTCGAGTGCTTGCGGATGCTGTTGCGAGCGTTGCGCCCACTTCAGTTGATCTAGATTTTGCTCATACCAATATCGTCGTGCTCAACTTAGAAGGATCTTCTTTAACGGCACCTGAACTCAACGCTGAACTAAAGAAAGTGAATATCCTCGCAAGCGCATTAGGACCTAAGACTTTACGTCTGGTTACTCATCGCGACTTGAGTGATGGCGATATTGCTACAGCTTCTGAAGAATTGGCTAAGTTACTTCAGCGCGCCTTCAAAGCGTAATAGCGTTTCTTTAACGCCTAAGCCATAACCATAATTTCCCAGCGCTCCACCGCTTTTCACGATGCGGTGACAAGGAATGATTGGCGCAATCAAATTTCGTGCGCAAGCACTTCCAGCTGCTCGTACTGCATTTTCAGATCCAGCGCGTTCTGCAAGTTCGGCATATGACATCGTTTTACCAGCTGGAATCTTTCTCATCACTTTCCAGACTGATTGAAAGAATTCTCCACCTGGTTGTCGGACCTTAATGCCATTCATCGCGTTGAGATCACCATCAAAATAATCTTTTACTAGATCGCTAATGATAGGAATATTGCGCACAGACTTTATCTCGCGAGAGGAATCAGCTTCATCCATACGCGAAGTTAAGTCGCCGAAACTGCGAAACCCAGCTCCTAAGAGGATGTGCTCGTCACTCATTAAATAGAGCTCACCGACAGGCGTCTTATGAGAAGTCTGCAGAAGCATCCGTAAAGCCTATGCGGTTTTAGCGGTCGCGCAACATTTCTGCAACGAGGAATGCCAACTCAAGTGATTGGGTGTGGTTTAAGCGAGGATCGCATGCTGTTTCGTAGCGTCCAGCAAGGTCCGCCTCAGAGATCTGCTCTCCGCCGCCTACGCACTCAGTCACATCATCTCCGGTGAGTTCGATGTGAACACCACCAGGATGGGTTCCCAATTGCTTATGAACTTCGAAGAATCCGCGAACTTCATCCATTACATCGTCGAATTTACGAGTCTTGTAACCTGTAGAAGTTTCATAGGTGTTGCCATGCATTGGATCGCATACCCACAACACTTTTGCACCTGATTGTGTGACGGCATCCACGATTGCTGGAAGCTTTTCGCGAATAAGCCCAGCACCCATTCGAGTAATGAATGTGAGTCGACCTGGCTCGTTATTTGGATTGAGTTTCACAATCATGGCTAAAGCATCTTCTGGAGTTGTCTTAGGACCAACTTTGATGCCGATTGGATTCTGAATTTTCGATGCAAAGTCCATGTGAGCGCCATCAAGTTGACGTGTACGCTCCCCCACCCAAACGAAGTGGCCTGAGACGTCGTATGGAAGTCCAGTACGTGAATCGATGCGAGTAAGAGCTTTCTCATATTCGAGAATAAGCGCTTCAT
>CANFVU010000003.1 GCA_947450545.1 Actinomycetota bacterium | reverse complement strand
TGACACCAAGTTTATAAAGACGAGAATCTTCGGCGTACTTCGCATAGCCATATGCTTCTTTAATCTTTTTCATTCCAAGTCCTGGGACATTGACATAGTCATCGCGAGGAATGGAGATCGCTGTCGCAGCACCCTTTGCAGGAATGTGTATGACGATCATGGTGTTGGTGTTGTATCCACCAACTGATGAAGATGATCCAACGTGCATGTAGTTCAAAAGTTTGCGAGGTAAATTCGCTCCATTTGCATCGCGACGAGAATCAAGCCCAAGAAGCAAGATATTGGTATCGCCATTCTTTGATGCGGGTACTCCATAGAGAGCATGTGAGCGTGGAATAGAGGTCGCAGCAGTCTTAGTGAATAAGGCGAAAAGAGCCGATGCGAAAACCACGCCTGCCGAAAGCCCGGCAAGAATCTTCTGATTTCGCGTATGCATTTTCATAACCAAGGGGCAATAGTAGCCAATCAACCCTAAATTCCCGGTCAGCGTATGATTCGAGTATGAGCAAAGTAAGTGATTTCAACGAAAAGCTAGCAGCGAAGATAACTTCTGGGGTAGCCACAATGTGGTGTGCTTACATATTCGCCATCATTGCTTTGGTCTCACTTCCATCGGCGATTAAGAGCGGAAGCGTCCTCGTTATCGTTGCCTGGATCGCTCAGACTTTTCTCCAGTTAGTCCTACTTTCGATCATTATGGTGGGCCAGAACGTTGGATCCAAAGCGCTCGAGCAGAAAATTAATGAGACGCATGAAGCATCATTGGGTGAATTTGAATTAGCTAAAGAAGCTCGCACATTTGCTCAAGTCGAGTTGAAAGAACTGAAGGAAATTGCAGCAGATATCCATCGAGTGATTAAGGATATTGAGGGCAAGGCTAAGTAAATGCGCGAAATTCTTGCGCGTCCCCATTATCGACGCTTTCTCATAGCTCGTTTTATCTCCAACTTTGGAAATGGAATGGGTCCAATCGCTTTGGCATTCGGCATTCTCCACATGCGCGGAGGCAGCGCTTCTCTCCTCGGATGGTTATTAGGAATCCAAACGATTGCGATGCTGTGCATGTCTCCCATGGGCGGAGTTATTGCAGACAAATTTGGTCGAGTTCGCGTGTTAGGGCTCATGGATATCATCGGTGGAAGCGCATTTTTAGTTCAGGCATATTTCTTTAGTACCGGCCATGTGCCTACCGCAGTCTTCGTCATAGTTAACGTCACTTTTGGTCTGTCATGGGGAGTTTTCTGGCCAGCATTTGGCGGATTGATGCCAGCTTTGGTTGATGAAGATGACTTACAAAAAGCTAACTCCACCAATCAATTTGTAGCGAATATCGCCATTATTTCAGGTACCGCAGTCGGTGGAATCTTGGTATCTACGATTGGATCAACACTCGCGCTCACAATTGATGCGGCAAGTTTCATTATTTGCGGCGCCATAGTTTTCAGCATGCGCCACCTCACTGTTTCCGCTGAATCAGAAAGTTCGATGTTCGAGGACCTACGTCACGGATGGAAAGTCTTTCTCTCATTCCGTTGGATTGTTGTGATTGTTGCAGCTTTTGGGCTCATCGTTATGTGCTGGGCTGCTGCAGAAAATATTTTGGGACCACTCATTTCACTCAAAAATTTCAGTGGAGCTAAATCGTGGTCAATTGTTCTGTCAGCTGAAGCAGTTGGTTATGTCGTGGGTTCAATTTTGGGAATGCGTATCAAACCAAAATATCCAATGAGATTCTTAATGGTGATGACATTTTCAGTTTCGGTCTACATCTACTCAATGGCCAATCCACTTCAACTTTGGATGATTGCAATCTGCGCATTTGTCTGGGGTATTACTTTGGATTTGTGGGGAGCGATTTGGACCACAGCGCTTCAAAAAGAAGTTCCGAGGGATTCGCTCTCACGCGTTTCAGCTTTTGATGGAATGGGGTCGCTCTCGTTGCGTCCGCTGGGTCTTGCCATCGCAGCTCCGCTGGCGGCATGGCTCGGAATCACTCATACCCTTGAAATATTTGCGCTTCTTTCAGCAGTTGCGACAGGTGCCACGTTGCTTGTTCCCCAGGTCAGGAATATGCAGTTCTCAGATAATTCTTAGGGAGCACTCGACTTTCTTCAAGGTTTAAACGATTACATTGATGTAGGCCTAACACAAAGATATACATAGGAGAGATGATGTTAAAAATATCGAGCACTGCAGGAAAAGTACTAGCTGGCACCATTATCGGCGCGACAGCAGTAGGTGGTTTTGCTACAGCAGCCGGGACTTTTAGCGGATCCTCATCTGTCATCTGCGCGGATAACCGCACCAACGCTTTATATGCAGCTCCATCAAACGGCGTCTGTTCTGCAAATCGCACTGCAATTTCGCTCTCTCAAGGAGTCGCCTCTGTTCTGCCTTCTACATCTATTAAATCTATTGTGCAGAAAGTTTCGCCTTCAGTTGTAACAGTCAATGTCACAACATCGACCGGTGGGGATACCGGCAGCGGATCCATTATTCAAAGTGATTCAAATTCATCGTATGTGTTGACCAATAATCACGTGATTGAAGCTGCTGCAACTTCGGGCACCATAAAAATTGAACTCAACAACGGCGATCAAATTGATGCAAAAATCGTAGGCCGTGATGCAAATTATGATCTTGCTGTTCTCAAAGTTTCAAAAGGAAATCTACCTGTCATCCAAATCGGAGATTCATCCTCAATTTCAATTGGTGATTCAGTTATTGCATTCGGTTCACCTCTTGGACTTTCAGGAACTGTGACTTCAGGAATTGTTTCCTCATTAAATCGTCCAGTAACTACAGGTGGCTCAGCTTCAGGTGTTAACTCTTATGTTGATGCAATCCAAACGGATGCTGCAATCAATCCAGGAAATTCTGGTGGACCACTGACCGATTCACTCGGTCGCCTCATTGGCGTCAATAGTGCAATCGCTTCGACTGGATCATCAGTCTCAGGACAAGCAGGGAATATCGGATTAGGTTTTGCAATTCCAATCAATGAAGCAAAGCGTGTCTACACAGAAATCATTACTTCACCTACACACACAAGTACTCGTCCTCTTCTTGGGGTCTATTTCGATAATGCGTACACCGGTGTTGGGGCAAAGATTTCTCAACTTGTTACAGGTGAAGCTGCAGAAAAAGCAGGAATCCCAGTGGGAGCAGTCATCACTGCGATTGATGGAAATCGAGTCGCTGATCAGATTTCAGCAATCGTTAAGATTCGCTCATATGCGCCTGGCGCAACTGTTCAAGTGACTGCAACGCTTCCAAGCGGCGGCAGCAAGGTTTTCTCGGTAAAGCTGGGTTCATCGACAAACTAAGATAACCATATGGCCAAACGAAATCTGATCAATCTTGAATCAGGTTCGAAAGCTTTTGATGTTAAGCCGCTACTCCTGAACGTTTCCCTCGGAATTTCTGAAGGTGAACGTATAGGAGTAGTTGGGCGAAATGGCGGCGGTAAATCTACGCTGCTGAAAGTTCTTGCAGGAATCGAACCTCTCGATGAAGGTCGCGTTTCGCGTGCGTCGAACGTTCGAGTCGGGATGCTTTCGCAGACAGATAGCGCTGCGCCAGGTGCAACAGTTCGAGATGTAGTCCTCGGAGATGCTGCAGCACACGAATGGGCAGGTAATACTGGAGTTCGCGATGTATTGCACGGGCTCTTTGGTGGATTTGGCGATGAAATTCTCGATCGAGACTTTCATGCACTTTCGGGCGGGGAACGTCGACGAGTTAACTTGGCAAAGTTATTAATTGAAGATCTCGATCTTCTATTGCTGGATGAACCAACGAACCACCTAGATGTTGAAGGCGTTGCATGGCTGGCCAATCACATTAAAACTCGAACAAACCTCTCCGTTGTCATCATCACTCACGATCGCTGGTTCCTTGATGAAGTCAGCGATTACATCTTTGAAGTTGTCGATGGGGAAGTAAAACAATATGACGGCGGATATTCTGCTTACGTTCTTTCCAAAGCCGAACGTCAGCGCCAAATTGGTGTTGAAAACAGTAAGCGTGAAATGCTCGTACGCAAAGAGCTAGCGTGGCTGCGGCGAGGTGCTCCTGCACGAACTGCAAAACCAAAGTTCCGCATAGAAGCAGCCAATACTTTGATTGAGAATGAACCGCCAGTTCGAAACGATGCAGAACTACTCAATTTTGCAACCAATCGCTTGGGCAAAACTGTCTACGAATGTCAGCATATTTCCCTTGCTGCAGGCGAAAAGCAGCTCTTGGATGATGTCTATTGGAATATTGGACCAGCAGATCGAATTGGAATTGTCGGAGTAAATGGTTCAGGTAAAACAACGCTGATGCGCACTCTTGTGGGCGAACATAAAGTGAGCGCAGGCAAACTCGTTACAGGCATCACTGTTAAACCAGCTTTTCTCTCCCAACATTTAGCGGAACTCAATCCAGAGTGGCGTGTGCTGGAAGCTGTCGAACATGTTGCTAAATATGTCGAAATTGGAAGTGGAAAAGAACTGTCCGCTTCACAGTTGTGCGAGCGACTTGGATTTGATCGCGAATCTCAATGGACGCCTGTCGGAGATCTTTCTGGCGGCGAACGACGTCGACTTCAACTCACACGCCTATTAATGGATTCACCAAACGTTTTACTTCTTGATGAGCCAACAAATGATTTTGATGTCGAAACTCTCACTGCTCTTGAAGATCTGCTTGATACTTTTGCAGGAACTTTGCTTGTGATCTCACACGATCGATATTTCCTTGAAAGAGTATGTACTCGTTTCGTAGGTCTTATGGGTGATGGAACTTTGCGAGATTTGCCAGGTGGAGTCGATGAGTACCTTCGACTTCGTGCTGATAATCAAGTTCAGGAAAGCAAAGTTGAAGTGAAGAGTTCGGTTTCTAACGCAGCACTTGCCCGAGATGCGAAGAAAGAGATTGCAAAAATCGAGAAGCAGATTGAGAAAGCTCGCTCTCTTGAGGCTGAGCTTCAGATTGCACAAGTGGAATACGCAACAGAACACGAGAAGTTAGCCGATGTTCTACAACAACTCGCAACAGTGAACGCGCGAATAGAAGATCTAGAAGAGCAGTGGCTAGTTACTAGTTCGCTTTACGAACAGCACTCGCAACAGCTGTAGCAATTCGAGGGTCAAAAACGCTTGGAATAATGAAATTCGCGTTGAGTTGATCCGGCGAAACACATTCAGCAATTGCCATCGCTGCGGCAGTCAACATCTTGTCGGAGATTTTTGTGATGTTTCCATCCAAAAGTCCACGGAAAATTCCTGGGAATGCCAAGACATTGTTGATCTGATTTGGATGATCGCTTCGTCCAGTTGCCACAACTGCAGCATGCTTGCGAGCAAGTGAAGGATCAATTTCTGGATCAGGATTTGCAAGAGCAAAGACGATGGAACCAGGTGCCATCGATTTCACATCGGCTTCTGTGATCATATTAGGACCACTGACTCCAATAAAGATGTCTGCACCGTTCAGTGCTTCGTGTACATCACCTCGGAAATCACCTGGATTACAGTTGTCGACGAACCATGTGCGCATTGGATCATCACCATCGCGGTGTTCATGTACGACGCCTTTACGGTCATAACCAATAATGTGTTGAGCTCCACTCGCAACAAGCAAACGTGCGATAGCAGTACCAGCAGCTCCAACGCCAATCATCACAATTTTTGCATCTGCAAGGTTCTTCTTCACAAGTTTCAAAGCATTTGTGAGAGCTGCGAGAACAACAATTGCTGTGCCGTGTTGGTCATCGTGGAAGACAGGAATATCAAGCAAGTCGCGCAAACGACGCTCTACTTCGAAACAACGAGGAGCGGAAATATCTTCGAGATTAATTCCGCCGTACACAGGAGCAAGAATCTGTACCGTGCGAACGATCTCATCAACATCTTGAGTATCAAGGCAGACTGGCCACGCATCAACATCAGCAAAGCGCTTGAATAGAGCAGCTTTTCCTTCCATCACAGGCAAAGCAGCTTCTGGTCCGATATTTCCAAGACCCAATACAGCTGAGCCATCTGTAACAACGGCAACAGTGTTGCGCTTAATAGTTAAGCGGCGTGCATCTGATTTATCTTCAGCGATTGCCTGACAAATACGAGCAACGCCAGGGGTGTAAGCGCGAGAGAGATCATCACGAGTCTTGAGTGGAACCTTTGATGTAACTTCAATTTTGCCGCCAAGGTGCAATAAAAATGTGCGATCTGAAACTTTGCGAACTGAAAGATCGTTATTTGCGGAGAGTTCGGCAGTAATTTCCTCAGCATGTTGAGCGTTGATGGCATCGCATGTAACGTCGATGACCACAGTCTCAATTGTTGATTCAACAACATCGAGAGCAGTGATTGACGCACCACTTTTAACAAGCGCTGCAGTAATCAAACCAACAGGTTGTGTTGTGGGATGTCCTTCGACTCTGATTGTTATTGCATAGCCAGGGCTTGTTGTTGCCATTTATACAACTCCGTATAAGCGATCGCCGGCGTCACCAAGTCCAGGAACGATGTACCCGTGTTCATTGAGTTTCTCGTCCAAAGCTCCAGTAACGATTGTTATTGGGAAGTCAGATGATGCGAATGCATCCTGAACATTTTTGATTCCTTCTGGCGCGGCAAGGATTGTTATTGCTGTGATGTCTTTTGCGCCACGTTCAATGAGATAATTCATTGCTGCAATGAGAGTTCCGCCTGTCGCAAGCATCGGATCAAGGATGTAGCACTGGCGTCCTTCAAGATTTTCTGGAAGACGATTTGCATATGTAGATGCTTGCAAAGTTTTTTCATCACGAACCATGCCGAGGAAACCAACTTCAGCCGTTGGGATCAGGCGAGTCATTCCTTCAAGCATTCCAAGTCCAGCGCGCAAAATTGGAACAACGACAGGGCGAGGCTTAGCGAGAATTTTTCCCGTTGTTTGAGAGACCGGAGTTTGAATTGTGAGAGGGACAGTCTTCACTTCTCGAGTTGCTTCATAGGCGAGCAACATGACGAGCTCTTCAGTTAATTGACGAAATGTTGGTGAATTGGTTTTTTCATCGCGCAAAACGGTCAATTTGTGAGCAATAAGAGGGTGGTCGGCGACATGAATTTTCACACTCCCACGATAGCGGGGAAATGACTCTTGTCCCATACTCTGGGAAGTGACAGTATTAACAGCATCGAGCATAAAGGGGGCGTCTCATGGCTGACCAAGACTATGGCGTACTTGCTTGGCACGAAGATGGTCGTTGGAATGTTCAACTTCTTGAAGATCCAAACGATATGTCTGCAGTGCTCGATGACCTTAAATCTAAGCGTGTAAACGGCGGAACTTTCGCGCTCATTGCAATCGACGATGAATTCTTTATTGTTGCGCGAACACTTGGTGCGCAAACACAAATGATGATCAGCGATGTTACATATGCAAATGAATATGACATCGCATCAGATCTCATCGATCTATTAGATCTTCCAGTCCCTGAAGAAGATGATGATTCTCAACCTGGCGGAGATGTTGATTTACTTTCTGATCATGGGATGAGCGCAATGGAACTCGAAACTCTTGCATCAGATGAAGATCTTTTTCCTGATGAACAAATTGAAGCAATTGCATGGCGTTTAGGATTTGGAGAACAGTTCTCGGAGCTTTTGGCATAACCGATGTCAACTTTTCATGAGATAGCAATGCGTCGCGCGTTGATAATCGCGCAGGATGCTTTCTCTTCCGGCGATGTTCCTGTTGGTGCAGTTGTAATGGACACCATGGGCGAAATATTTGGAGAAGGCCGCAATCAGCGTGAAGAAGAGAACGATCCATCAGCGCATGCCGAAATTGTTGCTCTGCGAAAAGCAGCTAAAGCAAAAGGAAGTTGGCGTTTAGATGGAATGACTCTCGTTGTCACTCTCGAACCTTGCGCAATGTGCGCAGGTGCAATCGCACAAGCGCGAGTCAAGACAGTTGTTTTTGGTGCGTGGGATGAAAAAGCAGGAGCAGTGGGTTCAGTGTGGGACGTGCTGCGTGATCCACGAGCGCCACATCAAGTTGAAGTTATCTCAGGTGTCATGGAAGAAGAATGTGCTGAAATTCTGAAAGAGTTTTTTGAGAAATTACGTTAGAAATTAAATAACGATTTCATACGATGGATTGAGGATTGTCAGCGCTCCATCATCTTCGCCAACCATTCCCTCAGCGCACAAAGTTGAGCCTACTTCGAGCCCAATAACCTCTCGGCGGCCGAGGAATTGAAGGGTGATTCCACCGGTTTCATCCCAAATCTCGATCTCAACGCGTGGAGTTGAACCCGATGGAGCTGTGCGGATGGCGGTCACTTTGCCGCGCACATGCGCACGGCGGCGCCACACTGCACCATTAATAGGAATAAGGCTTTCAGAATAATGTGAATTATCTACAACTGGGTTTACTTCATCAGTCACACGGCGAAGCCCAGCAGCTGGCTCTTTCTTAACTTCAGGCTCAGCGCTTTCAGTAGGGACATCATGTGAAAGAACACGCGTGACGTCGAAAGGAACAATCGTTGCAACAACGCGAGGAAGTTGTGAAATTGGTTTTGCAATCTCATCAGCAGTTTGATCATGAAGCAAACGTCCGAGCACTGCTGAATATGCTCGGCGAGGAAGCAAAAGAGTAAGTTCAACATTTGGTGCTTGAGTATTTCGAATGGCATAGTCCACAGCAGCATTTGGAATACGACGGTCAGGGCAATCGATGAGTTCGAGTGCAACGTCGGCGACTGCGGGGTTAATTGCCCATGCATCCTTAATTTCTTCTGCATGTCGATCATCAATAACAAAATGAACTGCATTGAGATTGCGCGGCTTAAGTGATCGCGCGTAACGAACAGTTCCAAGCGTTGCTAAATCAACAGCATCGACAAGAACAGTTGCGTCGTGGCGGGTAATCGATGTTGCGCGATCTTCACCAACTCCGACACGTAGCGCAGCTTGCTCGCGACGGTACTGTCCATTCAAGCGAATAAGTGCATAAACAATGACAGGTGTAATTGCGAGAATTACCCAAGCGCCCTCTGTAAATTTAACAATTGCAAAGATGACGATGATGACAGCGGATACAACTCCAGATACATAATTGACTGCAGCTTTGTAAATCCAACCGCGTCCTTTATTAGTGAGTGCGCGTTTGCCCATTCCAAAGCCCACGAGGGCAAAACCAGTGAATACTCCAAGAGCGTAGAAAGCGACGAGATGGTTGACTGAAGCGCCCGTGATTAAAACAAGAGCAACAGCGCCTACAGAAAGAAGAATGATGCCGTTAGAGAATGCGAGTCTGTGGCCGCGCTTGGTGAGTTGGCGAGGCAAGAAACCATCATTTGCAACGAAATTAACGAGGTATGGGAAGCCAGAGAAAGCGGTATTTGCGCCTGTAATCAGAATCAACATCGTCGTACCCTGAACAACATAGAACATGATGTTTCCGAATGTGCCTGAACCAAGCGTTGCATGTGCAATTTGCGAAATGACCGTTGGGGAGCCGGTTTCATACGGTGTTGCCCAGGTGCGATGTGCGAAATAAGAGACTCCAAAGACGAGTGATCCAAGGATTGCTGACATGACGACGAGAGTCTTACGAGCGTTCACGCCTTCAGGTTCGCGGAAAAGTGAGACGCCATCAGAGATCGCTTCCAGCCCAGTAAGGGAAGAGCCGCCGTTGGCAAAAGCCCGAAGCAAAATAAATATTGCAGCAAAATTCAAGAGTCCCTTTGCTTCACCAATTGCGACTGCACCGTGAAGTGAGGCTGGATCAAACTTTGGCAACGTGCCCGTCGATAGACGGTAGATACCCATTCCAAAAATGGTTACAAGTGACAGTACAAAGAGATATGTAGGGAGTGCGAAAGCTGCTCCAGCTTCTTTTACTCCGCGAAGATTTCCAAAAGTAAGAAGAGCAATAACAGCAAGAGTCATCCATAACTTATAAGGATGTAAGCCAGTGAAAGTTGAGATGATCGCATCGATACCTGCAGAGGATTGGATTGCCACCGTAACGATGTAATCCAACATAAGCGCAACTGCCGCAATCTGCGAAAAGAGTGGTCCTAGATTGTCTCGAGAGACAACGTATGCGCCGCCAGATTTTGTGTAAATCTGCACAACTTCACGATATGAAATCGTGACGATGACGAGGACTGCCAAAACAATCGCAGTCATCGGCATCAAAATATTAAAAGCAGCTAATCCAAATGCAGGAAGTAGAGCCAAAAGAATCTGCTCGCTGCCATATGCCGAAGAAGAGATGCAGTCTGAGGAGAGAATTCCTAGAGCAAATTTCTTTGAAAGGCGTTGGTGTGAGAGAGAGTGACGGTTAAGCGGGTTACCCAAGAAGAATTTCTTTAATTTGTATACAAATGGATCCTTCAGATGAGCATGTTCCTGAAGCACCATTGGGGCAGGCGCGTCATCACTCCAGGCTTTGGGCACATGCAAATGTTACTTGCCTCATAGCGGTTTTAGATACCACGCGTATGATTTAACAATGAATCTTAGAACTGACCTTTATATCAATGGCGAGTGGGTTAAGGGAGATGGTTCCCTTCCGGTTTACGACCCATCAACAGGCACTGTTATTGCTGAAGTTCAGACAGCTGGCGATGCACAATGCCAAGCCGCTGTAGATGCAGCAGCAGCTGCACAAAAATCTTTTGCAGCAACTGCCCCACGAGTTCGTGGAGAGATTCTTCGTAAAGCTTTTGAAATTATGGTTGCAGAAGCTGATGAGATTGCAAAACTTGTCAGCCGCGAAAATGGAAAAGTATTCACCGATGCAAAAGGCGAAGTTCTTTATGCAGCTGAATTCTTCCGTTGGTTTTCAGAAGAAGCTGTTCGCACTCCAGGAGATTTTCGTAAATCTCCATCTGGTGACAAGCGCATTCTTGTAACTCACCAACCAATTGGTCCATCACTTCTCATCACTCCGTGGAACTTCCCTGCAGCGATGGCAACTCGCAAGATTGGCCCTGCAGTTGCTGCTGGTTGCACAATGATCTTGAAGCCAGCTGGAGAAACTCCTCTTACTGCTCTTTACATCGTTGACATTATGGAACGTGCCGGACTTCCTAAAGGCGTACTTAATTTTATTTTGCCTTCTAAAACCGGACCAATGCTTTCAAAAGTTTTACATGATCCACGTGTTCGCAATCTTTCATTCACTGGGTCGACAGAAGTTGGACGCGTCCTCATTAAAGAGTGTGCTGATCTAGTTATCCGCACATCGATGGAGCTTGGTGGAAACGCACCATTCGTTGTTCTCGATGATGCAAATGTTGACGAAGCTGTAAAAGGTGCAATGCTTGCAAAGATGCGTAACGGCGGAGCTGCATGTACTGCAGCAAACCGTTTCTTTGTGGCACGTACAGTTGCCGATGAATTCACCACAAAGTTTGCAAAAGCTATGAGCGAGCTCAAAATGGCTCCAGGCCTTGATGATGGTGCACAACTCGGTTGCAGCGTCTCCATGAAGGAGCGCAACAAGATTGCAGCTCTCGTGGATGCATCTGTAGCGGCTGGCGCGAAAATCGTTACAGGTGGAAAGACCCCTGATGGCGATGGAGCTTTCTACCCTGCAACCGTTCTCACTGTTGAAAAGAACAACGAAATCCTTCGCAATGAAGTCTTCGGACCAGTGGCACCGATTGTTCTCTTCGATACAGATGAAGAAGGTATCGCTTTAGCGAATGACACAGAGTTCGGACTCATTAGTTATGTCTACACCGAAGATCTCAAGCGTGGAATTCGCGCAGCGGAAGCTTTGGAATCAGGAATGGTTGCAATTAATAAAGGTGTGATCTCTGATCCCGCTGCTCCATTTGGTGGCGTAAAGCAATCAGGTCTTGGTCGCGAAGGTGGTTTCGATGGAATCCATGAATTCTTGGAGACGAAGTACATCGGCGTAGAGATTTAAGCAGCAGTACTCAACTGAACGAGCGGAGGATGAGGGATTTGAACCCTCGAGACTTTCGTCTACGCGTGTTCGAGACGCGCGCACTCGGCCGCTATGCGAATCCTCCGGTCGAATAGTACTTGCAGGGACTGCTTATCTGAAGATGCCTGTGTGTCCAAGTGAATAACGCCCAGGTTGCGGATAGACAGCTAAACCATGAGGTTCTTTGCCCACTTTGATTGATTTAAGGAATTTACGCTTCTCTAAATCAAAAACATAAACAACGTTATTGAATCGACCACTTACCCAAAATTGTTTTCCATCAGCAGTGATTCCACCCATGTCAGGACTTCCACCACCGGGGATCTTCATCTTTGAAACAATTTTGTTAGTACTGAATTGCAAAAGTGAAACGCTGCCTTCGCCGCGATTAGATATCAGCATGAACTTGGAATCTCTTGTCACATATAACCCGTGAGCTTCAAGGCCGGTTGGGATAAATCCAAACTTTCCAAATTTGTCAGCAGGCATGGTCCATACGCCATTCGACATCATGTCTGCCACATAAAAAGTTGAACCATCTGGAGAAATCTTTACATCTTGAGGCATTGGACGCATTTTTGAATGTGTGCGAGGAATAGTTGCGTACTTTTCAACTTTCATTGTTGAAGTGTTGACCCAAATCAATTGTCCTGAAAATTCACACGTAGCGACGAAGTGATTTCCATCTTTAGTCCAATCGGCATGATTGAGACCGGCACACTTCACTGGAACTTTTTTAACAATTTTCATGGTGTGTGGATCTCTGAAGACCATCTGCTTATCGGATTCCGCCATCACAATTGCGTACTTACCGTTAGGGGTGAAATAAAGGTTGTATGGATCGTGAACGTAAACAGGTTTACCGGGCTTTCCATTGGCAGGATTCACTGGCGTGAGGTAATTGCCTTGGTTGTTATTTACCCACAAAGTCTTGAGATCCCACGATGGAACAACGTGCTGTGGCCCCAATTTCATCTTGTACGTAGCAATAACTTTCATTGTTTTAATGTCAATTTCGCTTAACGTATTTGACGTGTGATTAGGCACGTAAGCAATGCTCGGGAAGTTTTTAACTACATCGCTGAGCTGATTTGGTCTATCAGCTGCATAGATATCGCTTTGATCGAGAACGGGAGGCATGCCATCGAGCGGTGTTGCAGCATACGAAATGGGAGAGAGGGCGAGAAAGAGTATTGAGAGTAGTCCGATTTTCTTTCTCTTTCTCACTTACTTTGCTCCTAGAAGTTGGGTGACTGTTACTGGCTTATAGCCTGCGTTGTGCAATTCGGAGATAAGCGAAGGAAGTGCTTCGACTGTATTTTTATGACCGAAGTGAAGACTGACAATGCTTCCTCCTTTTATGTTTGTCATGACATTCCTAATCACTGCAGATTTGCCAACATCTTGGTAATCGTGCGAATCAACGTCATAAGAAATACATTGTGAATATCCAAATTTTAAAGCAGTTTGTCGAATGAGCGCTGTCGAATATTGAGTACCCGATGGTCTAAAGAACGCTCCATGATTGCCGATGAGAGATTTTAATTCCGCAGCACATCCAGCAATTTCACTTTTAACTTTTGCCGCATTCAACGTTTTCATTTGATAATGGTTCATCGTGTGATTACCGATGTCGTGACCACCATCAACAATTTTCTTGGCCATCGTTGGATTGGCTTTGAGCCACGATCCAATGGCGAACACGGTTACAGGTGTAGATGTTGATGAAAAAAGATCGAGTAGTGAATTAGCAAAAGCCGTGGAACCTGCACCATGAAAAGTCAGGGCAATATTTTTCGATGACCGTGGGCCATGAGTGATATCTGGCGATGTGGCCTGTGAGAGAGGTGAGAAAAGAGGGTCAAGGAGCGCGCCAGCGGTCAAAGCTGTACCCAACTTGAGGAATGTCCGCCTATTTACGCTCATGGGAGTGATTGTAGTTGCTAAGGTGCGACTTGTATCCAAGCTGATTGGGGGAGCCATGAGCGACGACGATATGGAATCGGAAGATTCCATAGACATTGTTACTGAAGAGATGCTCTGGGAGAGAATTCCCGAAACCACCGGTCTTGATCGCGCAAATACTTATTATGAATTGAGTGCGCGAATTTATGCGCGCGGACAATATGACGAAGCACTTGCACTCGCTGAAACAGCACGCGATATTTACACAGAACTTGAACCAGGTTCTGCTGCTGATGGATTAGCGCAGGCATATTCTGCAATTGGGTACAACCTCAATCAACTCAAGCGCATGGGCGAAGCTGCTACTGCAATGAGCAAAGCTGTTGAACTTTTGCGTGAATCTAAATCTCCGATTGCAATTGAACTCGCATGCACATTGGGCGAGTGGTGGTTTGGATCGAAAGAATTCCGTAAGACGATCGAATGCATGCGCGATTGCGTTCAAGAGCACTTGGTTGATGGCAACGATTCTGGCGCAGCAAATGATCTCCATTTAATTGGATGTGCACATCGCGAACTTGGCGAACATGCTCAAGCTCTCGAAGCATTCAATGAAGCTCGAGCTCTATTTAAGAGTTTGAAAGAAGTCATCAACGTTGCGCGTTGCGACCAGAAAATTGCCCATTGCTATATCGAGCTCAATGACGGAGAAGCAGCGCTCATTGCAGCCCAGAAGTCACTGGATGTTTTTGTAACAGCTCACGATCATCGTCGCGAAACCTATTCACTTCTTGAGCTCGGGAAAGCCCAAGTAATGTGCGGAAATCCGGAAGAAGGCCTCCAAACTCTCCAACGTGTTCAAGATATTGCTACTGATTCAGAATGGAAAGATTTTGAATTTATCGTCGAGATTGAGAAAAAAATTGCGGGAGTGCTTCGTGTTCTCAATCGCGTTGAAGAAGCGGATGAAATCGAACGCCGCCTCAAGGCAGTTACGGATGTAATCGAAGATTAATTATTGAGGTGTTGCATCGCCCATGCATACATGGCGATTGCACCAGCTGCAGATGCATTCATCGAACGAGTAGATCCATATTGGCGAATTGCTAATACTTCTGTGCAAATTGAAACTCCTTCATCAGACATGCCCGCACCTTCTTGTCCAAAGAACATGACGCATTTTTGAGGAAGTTGTGCGCTCTCTAACTCTTTAGAGATAGGTAAATTATCAATACCAACAATTGGTACAGAGTTTTCATCGCACCACTTTTTAAAGTCAGCCACAGTTGGGTGATGCAAGACGTGAAGATATCTATCGGTCACCATTGCTCCGCGCTTATTCCAGTCACGCTTACCCACGATATGTACTTTGCTGACATTGAATGCATTTGCTGTACGAACAATGGAACCGATGTTGAGATCGTGTTGCCAGTTTTCAATTGCAATCTGAAGGTCATGACGTTTCGTATCCAAATCGGCAACAATCGCTTCGACTTTCCAATAACGATAATGATCGAGAACATTACGTCGGTCACCATTTTCGAGAAGCTCAGCATCTAAACGCTCATCGGAAGGCCATGGCTTAGGATGTGGACCTACGCCAACAACGGGGTAGAACTCACCCGGTCCGATCACTGCTTCGGTCATGGCGCTACTGTAGTTGGGAGTCGCATGAAAAATAAAAACTGGCTTCCCGCCTATATCGCTCTTGGAATTGTGTGGGGATGCTCCTTTCTTTTCATCAAAATGGGGCTTGAATTCCTTACTCCTTTTGGGGTTGCTTTCGGTCGCTGTGCGCTCGGTGCAGTAACACTTCTTATCTACGCACGTGCAAGAAAAATATCTCTTCCTAAAGAGAAACATATTTGGATCAAACTGTGGTTTGTTGCCCTCACTCTCAACATCATTCCGGGAATACTTTTTGCATATGCAGAAGTTCGAGTAACTTCCGTACTTGCCGGCATTATTAATGCCACAACTCCTCTTGCAACTCTCATCGTCATATTGATTGCATTTAGAGAAGAGAAACCCAAGCGATACCAACTCTTTGGTCTGCTTGTTGGAGGCGTTGGAGTTCTCACAGTTCTTGGAGTGTGGAAGGGTCTTGGCCCCAACAATATTGTTGGCATCATTGCCTTGCTTGGCGCAGTCACGTGTTACGGAATTTCATTTCCCTTTACTAAGAGGTACGTCATTCCACTGGGCTTAAAACCTGAAGCTGCAGCAACAATGCAAATCTCTCTCGCTGCTCTCACTTTGCTTCCGCTTTATCTTTACGACGGAATTGCAAAAGATGAATATCGCCTCGCTCCAATTCTCGGAATGATTGCACTCGGCGCGATTGGAACGGGATTTGCGTACATCTGGAATTTTGCGATCATCGCTTCTGCAGGTAGCTCGATTGCAAGCACAGTCACCTATGTAACACCGGTCGTGGCGGTATTTGTTGGATGGCTCTTTAAAGGCGAGCACATAACATGGAATCAACCTCTCGGTGCCGCGGTTGTAATTTTCGGCGCAGCGGTTTCTCAAGGCCGCTTCCATAAGAGCAAGGCATAATCGCTCCGTGATGAGATCAAAGATGAGATTTGCTGTGCTTATGGCAGGTTTGCTGAGTCTGAATTCTGCTCTCCCAGCACAAGCGCTAGAAGTGCCTACTTCCTTTGTAACGACATCTCATTCACCAGCGCTCCATAATCCGGGAATATTGATTGTGGATCCTTCGACAAACGAAACTGTTTATTCACACAATGCCGACGTTCTTCGCGCTCCAGCATCTGTTCTGAAGCTCGTATCCACAACATCAGCTCTCAAAGCATTTGGTCCAGAAAAAACTTTCACAACAACAATCAGTGCGACTGATAAAACAAACAAGTTTGTGCTCGTGGGTGAAGGAGATCCTTGGCTTTCGACAAGCAAGTTAGAAGCGACGAAATACAAGCGCGCATATTTACCGACTCTCTTGAATAGCGCTTTAGCCCGCTCTCCGCACCTTAAAGCAATTTCACTCCAATATAAGAATATTTATTATCAAGATATTCAAGCTCTCCAGCGTTTTTACAAAGGAAAGATAAAGATCTACCCACACGCGATTTCGGACACGAGTGCGTTGGGAGAAACAATAGCGAAAATTACTTCCCCACCTCTGAGCACCATTATCGAATTCACTTTATTGTGGAGCGACAATTTACTAGCAGCACGGCTTGCCTTGATGACTGCAAAGGAAGAAGGCTTTCCCGCTGATTCATTCGGAATTCAATCAAGTTTTGAGAAGCTTTTTAATGAATTAAATATCTCTGCTAAAGGTCTTGTTGTAAAAGATGGAGCTGGGCTTTCGCACGAAACGCGAATATCTGCTCGAACCATTGTCGAACTGCTTACCAAAATTAAATCAGAACCCTCACTGGAAACTATTTATGCTGGTTTACCGCTTTCAGGCGTGACGGGAACCTTGAAACATCGTTTTGTTAAAGATGCTCCATCAGCAGTTGCGCTAGTTAAAGCAAAGACTGGCTGGATTAATTCAACCGTTAGTTTGGCAGGGTACGTCAACGTTGGAGACCATGATTACGTCTTCGCTGTCATTGCAGATCACCTTCCTAATAAAGAGAGTGTTCGCCAAAACGCTCGAGTGGCGATAGATAAGATGCTGGCGACAATCGCAAAGCCTGCGCCGGTGCCTACATTCCCTGAGCCAGCTCCTGACGTAACTGCCGAACCCGCCAATAACTAGGCAGAGAGGTAAGGTAGCCACGTGGCCAATGATGTGAAGCGCTCTTTTATCTCGCCGTATGTGGCGTTGATGAAACTTCGCGTGGTCGAGCTTTTACTTGTCACCACGCTCCCTGCACTTTTCTTAGCATCGGATGGCGTTCCTGGTTTATCAATCACAATTGCAACCCTCTTCGGCGGAACTCTTGCTGCAGGCGCTGCTAATGCATTCAATATGGTGATTGAAGTTGATTCTGATCGATTAATGAAACGTACGGCAAAACGTCCACTTACAACTGGCGCTGTTTCAGTTAAAGCGGCATCTATTTTTGCAACGCTGATCTCAATTCTCTCCCTTGGAATTTTCTGGGTATGGACGACTCCACTTGCTACGTACTTAACTCTCGCAGCAATTCTTTTTTACGTGGTGGGTTACACCATTGGACTCAAGCGTCGCACGTCTCAAAATATTGTCTGGGGTGGAATCGCTGGATGCATGCCTGTGCTCATTGGTTGGGCTGCAGTAACAAATTCGCTTTCTGCGACTGCTTGGTACTTCTTCCTTCTCATCTTTTTCTGGACTCCGCCTCATTTCTGGGCGCTTGCTATCAAATATAAGGATGATTATGAAGCTGCGGGTATTCCAATGCTTCCCGTCGTAGCTTCAATCAAGAATGTACAAATCCAAATGTGGTTTCACACCATTGGAATGGTTATTACTTCTCTTGCTGTTGTGTGGAGTGCCCACTTTTCGTGGTGGATCTGGGTTGTGACAATTCTCTTGGCGCTTGGTTTTAGCCAACAACTCATCAAGCTCAATACGAAAGAATCTGAAAAATCCGCTGGAAAACTCTTCCAATGGTCTATTACCTATTTGAGCGTCTACTCCCTTCTCTTAGTAATAGGCGTCTTTCTCTAAGTAGCTTTCCACATTCCTGAGAACGTCTACACAGGAAGCACTGTTATGGTGCCTGCATGCCGCAATTAGCGATTTCAGTTAAAGATCTCTCCAAAATTTATGGCGAACAGACCGCTGTATCCCACGCTACTTTTGAAGTTCCACTCGGATCTGTTTGTGGCTTTGTTGGCCCTAACGGATCAGGTAAGACCACAACAATCAGAATGTTGTTGGGACTTATTACGCCAACTGGTGGCTCGGGAACCGTATTGGGTGAAGATATTCGTTCTCCAGAAAAATATTTATCTAAAGTCGGCGCGATGATTGAAGGTCCAGCCTTCTACCCGATGCTTTCGGGGCGAGAAAATTTGAAGGTGCTAGCTGATCTAGGTGGATTTTCACATGCACGTGTCGATACCTTGCTCACTAAAGTTGGACTAGGCGATCGTGGTGGATCAAAATTTAAAACGTATTCACTAGGAATGAAACAGCGGCTAGGAATCGCAGCAGCACTTCTTCCACAACCACAACTCTTGATTCTCGATGAACCGACTAATGGGTTAGATCCCAATGGAATTCAAGAGATACGAGAACTCATCAAGGAGTTAGCTGAAGAAGGCACGAGCGTATTCGTTTCATCACACATACTCGCAGAACTTGAAATGATCTCAGAATATTTAGTGATGTTACGTAAAGGAAAAGTATTATTTAGCGGGCTCACACAGGAGCTTTTAGGTAACCAAAAACCAATAACAACTGTCAAACCAGAATATTTAGTTGACTTAAGTAAGTTAACTGCAATCGTGAATGATTTTGGATATGAATCAAAGATAGAAAATGGAAGTATTCAAATCCCTGTAGGCCCTGAATTTGGTGCGGTTATAAATCGGGCGGCATTTGAAGTTGGAATCACTCTCTCCATAATCTCTACTCAGCAACCAACCCTCGAAGAGACATTCTTCGAAATGACGGGGGAGAAATAATGTTTAATGTCGTAAAAGCAGAACTTCGAAAGATGAAGCGCCCAAGTCTTACGCTCGTAACTTTTTCAATTGTGACAGCTCTTTCAGCGCTCTTTACTTCTCTTATTTTTCTTCGTTTAGGCAAACCATCGGATCGTCCACGAGGTCGAGAGATGGCGCAGAGCGTTGAATCCATGGCTCATTTCGATGGTGCGTATTACAGCTTTACGTTGATGGGACTCTTCATCGGCCTCATCGCGCTTACAGTCTTCGCTAGCCAGAGTTCAAATGAATACACCTACGGAACTCTTCGCAATTTGCTGGTGCGACAGCCATCTCGGATGAAATTACTTGCAGGAAAATTTTTTGCAATGAGCATTTTCGCAACAGTCCTCGTGGCTGTCGCTGCGATTGTAAATATTTCATTGTCGTACATTGAATCTGGTTACAGCCATGTGGATACCAAACTTTGGTTATCAAGCAAAGCGATTAGCGGATTTTCGACCGCGTTTGGAAATATGGTTCTGGGAACTATTGGTTACGGTGTAGTGGGGATGTCCTTAGGAATAATTCTCAAATCCCCCATGAGCGCTATTTCGATTTCGTTATTGTGGTTCATGGTTTTGGAAAATATTCTTGGCGCAGTCCTATCGAGCGCATCAAAGTGGTTACCAGGTAATTCGCTATCAGCGGTATCAACGGGCGGCGCAAAAGTTTTCACATATGAGCGAGGTCTGATCATTTCTGGATGTTACTTATTACTTTTCGGAGGTATCGCAACCATTCTCTTTAAGCGCAGAGATGTGGCAAGTTAGAGACACGACCACTTTCTGAGAGCGAATCTCAGATAATTCAGAAGTTCAGGCTTTACCATTTCTTACTTAGTCGCCACCAATTCCCCTATTGAGGTGACGATGGAGGAGAGAAGTGTTTTCACGCAAAAAACAGGTTGCAGCGTTCTGTGCGCTCCTTGTGCTCGCCTCAACTCCTGAAATTGTCTATGCCAAGACTCCTGCCCCAACTCAAGCTCAAATTGATGCAGCAAAAGCTGCTGAAGTGGCAAAGCAGAAGGCTGCATCGTCTGCTCAATCTAAACTCAATTCAGCCACCCAAACTCTTCGCCAGTTAACTGCGATTGCTGATGCTGCTGCTGCAAAATACAAGAAAGCTCAAGCTGATCTCGTTGTTGCTACCCAACAAGCAAATACTGCTGCAGCTCACTACGCACTTGCACAAGCTGCCGTCAATCAAGCGAACAAGACAATTGGTCGCATGGCACAAAATGCGTACATCATGGGAAGTGGATTCACAGATCTTGAATCCGTTCTTCATGCAACTGGACCACAAGATTTAATGGATCGACTCTCAACACTAAACTCTCTTGGCTCTAACAACTCAGCAGCGCTTGCACGATTTAAAGCTGCTTCGATAGTTGCACAAGCCGCAAAAATTGAAGCAGATCGCACGAAGGCGGCACAAGCTGTGGCAACTGAGAAAGTTGCAGCTACCAAGAAAGCTGCAGATGACTCAAAAGCAATCCAGCAAAAAGAAGTAGATCGACTTCGCGCCGTTCAGAATCAACTTGCTAAAGAACTGGCGAATGCACGAAATGTTCGTATCACTTTGGAACAGCAACGTGCACTTGCACTCCTTGAAGAAGCAAGCGCTGCTAAAGCTGCAATAACGCCTGGCCAATATCGCGTATGGGGCGGAACATTTAAGGGTCGCACAACAATTCGATCTAACGATGCAATGCGTGCCGCAGCTGTTGCGTATGCTTCAAAACAAGTTTTAGCTCGTAAGCCTTATGTCTGGGGCGCTCAAGGCCCAAGTAGTTTTGACTGCTCAGGACTTGTTTACGCTGCTTATAAGTCTGCTGGACTTGGTTATCCAAACTGGTCTCGCTTAAATGCCGCGCTCTATTTTGTTGATACTCAACGCGTTCCATTGAGCCAACTCATACCTGGCGATCTTCTCTTCTATTCATACGATGGATCTGTTCAAAATATCCACCACATCACGATTTATGCTGGCAATGGCAAGATGTGGGAAGCCAATTCGAAGAAAGCTGGCTTGAAGTTCTCCGATATGTACAGCATTAAGGGCTTAATGCCCTCTGGTGGTCGCGTCTAGCAATTCGATTAGAATCGCGGCATGAAGGCAACCTTGCTTGCACGCCAAGCGGTACGCCCATGGATTGATGTAGCAACGGGTCCAATTTTGGTTGGAGTATCAGGCGGCGCAGATTCGATGGCTCTCGCACTTGCGTTAAAACTTGAATCACACAATCGTGAAGTGATTTGTGTTGTTATCGATCATGGATTGCAAAATAATTCCGCAGAGATTGCAGAATCAACTTCAACTCAATTATCTCAATTAGGATTCAAGAGAATTGAAAAAGTTCGAGTACAGGTTGAAATGCTCGATGGCGTGGAAGCATCCGCGCGTCGTGCACGATACGCTGCATTTGATTCACTAGCCGAAAAATATTCAGCCCAACAATTTTTCCTTGGACATACTGAGAATGATTTAGCTGAGAGCGTTTTACTGGGATTAGCCCGAGGTTCAGGCACTCGTTCTCTTTCGGGAATTTCTGAAGTGAATGGAATTTATATTCGACCATTTCTTTCAGTAACTCGCTCAACAACTGAGTTGGTATGCGAAGAGCACTCTGTTGCACCATGGCAAGATCCGCATAACGATGATCGCCAATTTATTCGAGTCCGTGTACGAAAAGATATTTTGCCGTTGATGGAGCGAGATCTTGGCCCAGGAATTTCAGAAGCTTTGGCTCGAAGTTCGCGCATTCTTCGAGAAGATGCCGATGCTCTCGATGAGATGGCCGATAATTTTCTCGCTGCGGCAGATCCCTATTCGGTTGAGGATCTAGCTCTTTTGCCTAAAGCAGTCAGAGTCCGAGTACTTCGAGCCTTGATTTATCAGGCCGGCGCACCTCAGGGCACGCTCACTTACGACCATATTGCCCCTGTTGAGGCTCTCATCACAGCGTGGCACGGGCAAGGGGCTACCTCGCTCCCCGGTGGTGTGAAGGTCGAGCGAATTTCGGGCAGACTTTCGCTCTCACAACAGGGTTCCAACAAGTAAAAAGGGAGTGCCGTGGATCTGGCAACAGCAGGCAGCGATATCGAGCGCGTAGTAGTAACCAAAGAGGAAATTCATGCTCGTTTGGTGGAGTTAGCTCGACAAGTAGAAAAAGATTATGAGGGCCGCGAAGTTCTCTTGATTGGAATTCTTAAAGGCGCTGTTATGACAATGGCTGACTTTGCACGTGCACTAAATCGTCACATCGAAACTGATTGGATGGCTGTTTCATCCTATGGATCTGGCACAAAATCAAGTGGCGTAGTCCGAATCTTGAAAGATCTCGATCGCGATATCACTGGACGCGAAGTTCTTATTATTGAAGACATCGTTGATACAGGCCTCACGCTTGCTTGGCTTAAATCAAATCTAGAATCTCGCGGAACAAAATCCGTTGAGATTCTCACCATGCTCCGCAAGCCTGAAGCAGCAAAAGTTGATGTAGATGTGAAATATGTTGGCTTTGATATTCCAAAAGATTTCGTCGTCGGATATGGACTTGATTACAACGAAAAGTATCGCAACCTTGATTTCATCGGCGTACTTGCAAAGCATGTGTATTCATGAGTCAACTAGATCCACGTAAGAAAATGAATGCTCCAAAGAATCGTCTTCGCAAATGGATGCGAGGTCCACTTTTTTGGATCGTAATTGGCCTCGTTGTTGTTACATTCTTTGGCCGTCTTTCAAATTCTGGACCTAAATTTGTCAAAGTTGATACCTCAACCATTCTTGCCGATATTTCTGCAAACAAAGTTGAATCAGCAATCCTCATCGATCGCCAACAGAAGATTCAAGTTGTTTTGCTTCCTGGCAATTACGTCAAAGGTTCTTCACATCTTGAAGCTAATTATGTAGCGAATCAAGAACCCCAGATTGTTGAGCTTTTAACGAGCAATCCACCACCTAAATCGTGGAATGTAAAGATTGCTACAACCTCATTTTTAGCTTCACTTCTCTATAGTTTTGGCCCTTTTATTCTCATTGGCTTCTTACTCATGCTCATGATGGGCAACGCTGGTGGCGGAAATAAGGTATTTAGTTTCGGTAAGTCTCGTGCAAAAATGCACAACAAAGAGTTGCCGAAGAATACTTTTGCTGATGTTGCAGGCGCTGATGAAGCAGTTGCAGAGCTCCAAGAGATTAAAGATTTTCTTAAAGAACCACAGAAGTATCAAGATATGGGTGCAAAGATTCCTAAGGGAGTCTTGTTGTACGGCCCTCCCGGAACAGGTAAGACTCTTCTTGCGCGTGCAGTTGCGGGTGAAGCAAGCGTTCCTTTCTACTCAATTTCTGGTTCAGAATTCGTAGAAATGTTTGTGGGTGTTGGCGCAGCTCGTGTACGCGACCTCTTTAAGCAAGCAAAAGAAAATGCACCAGCAATTGTTTTCGTTGATGAAATTGATGCTGTTGGTCGTCAACGCGGAGCTGGTCTTGGCGGCGGACATGATGAGCGCGAACAAACTCTCAATCAGTTGCTCGTCGAGATGGATGGCTTTGAAGCCAATGGCCAAGTAATTTTGATTGCAGCGACAAACCGCCCAGATGTTTTGGATCCTGCTCTTCTTCGTCCAGGTCGTTTTGATCGACAGATTCCTGTAGATCGCCCAGATCTCAAAGGACGTTCTGCAATTTTGGCAGTACATGCAAAAGGAAAGCCGCTTGCTAAAGCAGTTAACCTCGATGATTTCGCAAAACGCACACCTGGTTTCACTGGCGCGGACCTCGCTAACGTTTTAAATGAAGCAGCGCTTCTCACAGCTCGTGAAAACGCGAAAATCATTACAACTGAGGCACTCGATGAGGCGATCGACCGCGTCATGGCTGGGCCACAGCGCAAGAGCCGTCTGATGACAGAGCAAGAACGCCTTATTACTGCGTATCACGAGGGTGGTCACGCTCTTGTTGCACATGCCCTTCCTCATACCGATCCAGTCCACAAAATCACCATCATGCCTCGTGGTCGAGCACTTGGTTACACAATGGTTCTTCCTGATGAAGATCGTTACGCAACCACCCGCAATGAAATGCTTGATCAACTTGCATATTCACTCGGCGGACGCGCAGCTGAAGAATTAATTTTCCACGACCCTACAACTGGTGCTGGAAACGATATTGAGAAAGCAACAAACCTCGCACGTGCGATGGTGACTCAATATGGAATGACTGAAAAACTTGGCGCAATCAAACTTGGTACCAGTGACTCAGAACCATTCCTTGGTCGCGATTACGGTCACCAACGTGATTACTCCGAAGAGGTAGCTGGAATTGTCGATGAAGAAATTCGCAAGATGATTCAGACTGCTCACCAAGAGGCGTATGACGTTCTAGTTGAAAACCGTGAAATTCTTGATGAGCTTGTTCTTGAGTTGCTTGAGAAAGAGACACTTCTCAAAGACGATATCGAAGTCATTTTTGCAAAAGTTCGCAAAGTAAAGCCACGTCCAGCATGGACTGGTTCGCCACTTCGTATTCCATCGTCAAAACCTCCAGTGGTTGCACCAGCTAAAACCCCAGTAGAAGAGAAGCCTGCGCGCAAGACTCGTAAGAAAGCTGCGCCAGCAAGTGAGTGATCACGACATCAACGAAGTTGCGATGGGTCCCCACGATGGGCGAGCCAAAGGACCTTTTGATGCCGAGCGCGCTGAACGTGCTGTAACGGAACTTCTTCTTGCGATTGGTGAAGATCCCAATCGAGATGGGCTTCGCGATACACCGAAGCGAGTTGCACGTGCGCTCAAAGAAAACTTTGAAGGTTTGTGGCAAAGTCCAGAAGATGTACTCACTACAACTTTTGATTTAGGTCATTCCGAGCTCGTAATTGTGCGAGATATAGAGGTTTTCTCCCATTGTGAGCATCATTTAACGCCATTCCACGGTGTTGCACATATTGGATATATCCCTGGATCAAGCGGCCGTATTACTGGCTTATCAAAACTTGCTCGTCTTGTTGATATGTATTCACGCCGCCCACAAGTACAAGAACGCCTCACTACTCAAATTGCTGATGCAATTGTTGAAGTTTTAGAACCAGCCGGAGTCATTGTTGTAATTGATTGCGAACATTTGTGTATGTCAATGCGTGGTGTGCGTAAATCTGAAGCTCGCACGACGACATCTGCAGTGCGCGGTCAATTACGCAATCCTGCTACTCGAGCTGAAGCGATGTCACTAATCACCACACTTAAGAAATAATTTAGAAATAATATGGAGAACGACCAAACCCTTGTAATGGGAATTCTCAACGTCACACCAGATTCATTTGCAGATGGCGGTCAACATTTTGCTTTTGAAGATGCAATCAATCGTGCCAAGGACATGGTTGCCGAAGGTGTCGACATCATTGATGTGGGTGGCGAATCAACACGACCTGGCGCAGAAAGAATTTCTGTTGAAGAAGAATTGAATCGGGTTATTCCAGTAATCACTGAACTCCAACCTCTCGGAGTTCCATTGAGTATTGATACGATGCGAGCGGAAGTTGCTCAAGCAGCTATCGGTGCTGGAGCGCTGTACGTCAACGATGTGAGCGGCGGTCTTGCAGATAAAGAGATGGTAAAAGTAATTGCCAAGAACACTTCTATTCAATATATAGCGATGCATTGGCGCGGGCACTCTCGCGATATGCAGGATTTAGCACACTATAAAGATGTGGTCCGTGAAGTTCGCGAAGAGCTTGAAAATAGAGTTGAAGAGCTTTTAAAAGCGGGAATCAATCCGGAGCGAATCATCCTGGATCCAGGCATCGGATTTGCTAAGAATTCTGAACATAACTGGGAGCTTTTACGAAGTATTGATCGCTTACAACTGCTCGGTTACCCGATCCTGATTGGAGCATCGCGTAAGCGTTTCCTTGGCGAATTGACGAACTCCTCAAATCCCGATGATCGAGAAGCGGCCAGTATCGCCGTGACAGCAATGATGGCGCAGCATAAGGTTTGGGGAGTACGCACCCACTCTGTAAAGTCGCACAAAGATGCAATCGCCCTCGTGAATGAATTGGAGAAGTAGATGGATCGAATTCACCTCTCGGGGATCTCTGCTTTCGCATTTCATGGTGTCTACGAAAACGAACGCCGAGAAGGACAGAAATTCTCTGTTGATTTAATTCTGGATGTGGATCTATATCCTGCAGGTATTAGCGATGATTTAAAGGACGCGGTTGATTATTCTCAAGTTGTCAAAGCGGCACATGAAGAATTAGTTGGGGAGCCGTGCAATCTTATTGAAGCTGTTGCGGAAAGAATTGCAACCAGAATATTAAAAGATTTCGACGGTGTACTTGCTATTACGGTGAAACTACACAAGCCTGATGCAGATGTGGGATTGTCGTTAACCGATATTGCAATCGAAATTGAGCGCAAGCGATAGTGAAGTATGTAATTGCGCTTGGATCAAATCTTGGTGACCGCCTAGAGATATTGAAAAGCGCTATTGATTCCATCAAGCTCATTTCTCATGTAGAAGAAGTATCTTCCTTCTATGAAACAGATCCCGTAGGTGGCCCAGAACAACCTGATTATTTCAACGCTGTTTTGATTGCGAATTCAGATACAGAACCTGAAGAGATGTTAAAGAATCTACAAGCAATTGAAAATTCAGCAGGTCGCACTCGTGAAGTTCGATGGGGTGCAAGAACTCTTGATTTAGATATTGTCATTGCAGGGGATTTGGTAATGAATTCTGAAACGCTCACACTCCCACACCCTCGTGCTCATGAACGCGCATTTGTTCTTCAACCATGGGTGGAAATTGAGCCTGATGCGCAGATCCCTGGAAAGGGAAGCGCTCATGTGCTTTTGGAGAGCCTTGAGGAGCAGGAGTAAGATTTCAGTATTAGCCCGGTACCTGAAAGGACTGGAGCAGTAAATGAGCGAAACGAAAGCATTTGTCCCAACCATGGGAGCGCTTCATGCTGGCCATTTATCGCTGATTGAAATAGCTAAAAGCTTTTCCTCCAACGTTGTTGTAAGTATTTTCGTTAATCCCCTTCAATTTGAAAACCCAGATGATTTGGCTACATACCCACGAGATCTCGATAGAGATATTGCTAAAGCGCGTGAGGCAGGTGCAACAGAAATCTGGAGCCCGACTTATGATGAAATTTATCCCGGAGAAATTGCGCCGATAAGCTCTGGAGATCTCGGTAAGAAATATGAAGGCGTTGGAAGAGAAGGACACTTTGATGGAGTTCTCACTGTAGTTGATCGTCTATTCAAGCACATTGCCCCTCAATGGGCAGTATTTGGAGAGAAAGACTTTCAACAGTTATTTATTATCAAGCGCTGGGTGAAGTCACACAATATTCCTGTTGAGATTGTTGCTGCTCCATTGATTCGAGATTTAGATGGCCTTGCACTTTCATCACGAAATGTTCGCTTATCTCGTGAGGACCGAAAAGCTGCCCTTGTAATTTCACGGGCTCTTCGACAGGCAACTTCTGAGCGTTCTATCGAATCTGCGCGAGATCGTCTTCATGATGTGCTGACATCTGAACCCGGCTTCACTCTTGATTACGCTGAAATCATTAACGAGGATAATTTTGAGCCTGCCACAAGCTCGCGCAAGGGCCGTGCACTTGTGGCTGGTTGGGTAAATGGAGTTCGCTTGCTCGACAATATGCCTATGAGTTCTAAAAGTAAGGTGGTGGCTGAGTGAAACTTCTTGCTGCTAATCCTGGCTGGACTGTTCAAGCAGATGTCATCGTTATTGGATCGGGAGTAGCTGGGCTAACAACTGCGTTGAATCTACGCGCAGCAAATCTCTCAGTTTTACTTGTAACGAAAGCAAATATTGATGAGGGCTCCACGAAATGGGCACAAGGCGGAATTGCTGCAGCTCTTGGTCCCGGAGACTCTCCAGACCAGCATAAATCAGATACTTTGATAGCAGGCGCTGGGCTCTGTGATGCAGAAGCAGTGAATGTATTGGTTACACAAGGTCCTGAAGCTGTCCGCAAACTCATTGCACGTGGCGCTGTCTTTGATAAATCGGATTCTGGCGAAATTGATCTCACTCGCGAAGGTGGGCATCATCGCAATCGCATTCTCCATGCAGGCGGTGATGCAACAGGTGCTGAAGTTTCACGAGCACTCCTTGCTGCAGTCAATGATGATCATGGAATTGAAGTTATTGAGCACGCACTTGTCATCGATGCACTACAGGATGCAAGTGGCCGAGTGTGCGGTGTAACAGTTCACGTCATTGGTGAAGGTAGCCGCGATGGTGTAGGACAAGCACTTGCTCGCGCAGTTGTAATTGCTACCGGCGGACTTGGTCAGGTTTACTCTCAAACAACAAACCCTTCTGTCTCAACAGGCGATGGAGTTGCCATGGCGCTTCGCGCTGGCGCAGAAGTTGCTGATGTTGAGTTCATTCAATTCCACCCAACAGTTCTGTGGCGCGATAATCCTGCGGGACAAGAAGGTCAACAACCACTCATCAGTGAAGCAGTCCGAGGTGAAGGAGCACTTCTGCTCAATCACAAAGGTGAACGCTTTATGGTTGGGAAGCATGAGTTGGCTGAGCTTGCACCACGAGATATTGTTGCAAAAGAAATTTTCAATCAAATGAAGGGCGCTAATGTTCCGCACATGTGGCTCGATGCAACACACATTCACGATTTTGTAGAAAGATTCCCAACGATTTTTCAATCATGTATCGACAATGGAATTGATCCTCGAGTGCAATTGATACCAGTAGCTCCTGCTTCGCATTATGCGTCAGGCGGAGTTTTAGTGGATCTGCACGGTCGTACATCGGTTCCAGGCTTATATGCCTGCGGTGAAACTGCCTGCACAGGTGCCCACGGCGCCAATCGCCTTGCATCTAACTCTCTGCTCGAAGGCCTCGTATTTGGCGCTGCGATTGCTGAAGATATTGCTAGAGAACTCCCGGCTCAAGGAACCCCTGTCCAACGGAGCGAAGAGAGCTTGCTCATTGATCCTGCCATCCGTCTATCGCTCCAACTTTCGATGACAGAAGGCGCTGGAGTATTGCGTTCGGAAGCCTCCCTCAAGGAAACGCTGGCTCAATTAGAACAACTAGGGAAGCGTCGTTCAACTCAACCTTGTATCGAAGCGTGGGAAGTTTCAAATCTATATTTGCTAGCAGTTGCAATCGTTCGTAGCGCTTTACTTCGCACAGAGAGCCGTGGTTCTCATTGGCGTAGTGATTACCCAGATACTTCGCCGACGTGGAAGAAACGCATTGTTCAAAAATTTGGTGTGGATGCACAATGGAGCACATCAGAAATAGAGGTCAAAAACTAATGTTGAGCGAAAATTTGACTCAGAAAATCATCGAGCTTGATCTTGATCCAGTTCTGATTGAGGATCTTGCGCGTCGCACGATTGCAGAAGATCTCGATGGCGGTGTAGATCTCACATCAGATGCAACAATTCCCGTTGATCAACAGAGCACTGGCGAGTTCCGTGCAAGAAAATCTGGAATTATCTCCGGAGTTGTTGTGGCAGCAGCTGTTTTGGAAGTCTGTGGAGTGAGCAATTACGAAATAGCTGCAGCAGATGGCAAGAGAGTCGAAGAAGGACAAGTGATTTTAAGAGCCATTGGCAACACTCAAAAGCTTCTGCTCGCTGAACGAACAGCGCTCAATTTTCTCGGCCGCCTATCTGGTATTTCCTCACTTACACATCGTTGGGTTGTAGAAGTATCTGAGACGTCGGCGAAGATCAGAGATACAAGAAAGACCACCCCTTTGCTTCGCGAATTGGAAAAATTCGCAGTTCGCATGGGAGGGGGAGTAAATCATCGGATGTCGCTCTCCGATGCTGCTCTCATCAAAGATAATCACATCGCTGCTGCAGGAAGTGTTACAGCTGCTTTTCACGCTATTCGAGCTAAATATCCGACTGTTTCTGTCGAAGTTGAAGTGGATACTCTCGAGCAACTCAAAGAGGTTTTAGCTGCAGGCGCGGATTTAGTACTTCTCGACAATATGTCTCTTGAGCAAACGCGTGCAGCCGTGCAGATGGTGGGCGGCAAAACGAAGTTGGAATCCTCTGGAGGTCTGACAATCGAGAATGCCAAAGCATATGCAGCCACAGGCGTTGATTATTTAGCAATTGGCGCTTTGACGCATTCAGCTCCGGTTATGGATATCGGTTTAGATTTCACAGAACAGAGAGGTTAAAAGATGCTTTTAACAATAGATGTAGGAAATACCAATACTGTTCTTGGCGTTTTTGACGGAGACCTCTTAGCTCATTCATGGCGCGTGAAGACTGATCCTCGCGATACAGCCGATGAATTGTGGTTGCAATACCGTTCATTGATCGATGGAATTGAAATTTCAGGACTTTCCGTTTGTTCGACGGTGCCTGCGTCGCTCCGCGAAATCCGGTCGATGATCACGCGATATTTTTCAGATATCCCCACAACAATTATCGAACCCGGCGTAAAGACTGGCGTTCCACTTCTCGTTGATAATCCCAAAGAGATTGGCGCGGACCGAATCGTAAATACCTTAGCTGCCCACTCTCTTTATGCTGGAGATGGTCAAGGACCTTGCATTGTTGTGGATTTTGGAACGTCAACAAATTTGGACGTTGTTTCTCCTAAAGGAGAATTTCTGGGTGGAGCTCTTGCTCCTGGCATTGAAATTTCTGTCGATGCTCTTGCAGCTCGCGCAGCTCAGCTTCGCAAAGTCGAGCTGGTTAAACCTCGATCTGTCATTGGCAAAAATACAGTCGAAGCTCTGCAGTCAGGAACAATTTTTGGGTTTGCAGGACAAGTGGATGGACTTGTAAATCGCATCATCGATGAATTAGATCTTCTCTATCCTGATTCAGGAGAAGTCACCGTTATTGCGACTGGTGGATTAGCTCCACTTGTCATGGGAGTGGCTGAAAATATTGATTTTCATGAGCCAGATCTGACTCTTATCGGACTTCGTCTCATTCACGAGCGCAATAACTAACAGGTAGAATCGCCCAACTATGAGCCAAGTACCTGAAGACGATTTACCCGAGCAACTTCGAATTCGCCGCGAAAAGCGTGCTGCAATTGTTGCCCGAGGTGCTGAGGCTTACCCTGTAGCCGTTCCTCGCACGGCATCACTCGCTGAAATTCGCGAACGTCATCAAGGGTTAGATGTCGATGTTTCAACCGGCGTAATCGAAAGCGTTTCAGGTCGAGTAATTTTCAAGCGCGATACCGGCAAGCTCTGCTTCGCAACGTTACGCGAAGGCGATGGAACTGAACTTCAAGCGATGCTCTCCCTCGATAAAGTCGGAGAAGAACAACTCAATTTGTGGAAATCGGAAATAGATTTAGGTGACATTGTTTCGGTTACTGGCGAAGTCATCACATCCAAGCGTGGTGAACTTTCAATTCTTGCGAAGTCGTACAACCTCGCAGCGAAATCACTTCGTCCACTTCCTGTAGAACATAAGCCGCTTTCAGAAGAGACTCGTGTTCGCATGAGATATGTAGATTTGATTGTTCGCCCAGAAGCTCGCACCAATGCACGTTTGCGTCCAGCTGTGATGCGCCAACTTCGCGAATCATTTAACGCTCGCCAATATATTGAAGTGGAAACACCGATGCTTCAGGTAATGCACGGTGGCGCTGCTGCTCGTCCGTTTAAGACTTTTAGTAATGCATATGACATGGATTTATTCCTTCGCATTGCACCTGAGTTATTCCTTAAGCGTTGTGTCGTCGGCGGCTTAGAGCGCGTCTTTGAAATCAATCGCAACTTCCGCAATGAAGGTGCTGATTCAAGCCACTCTCCAGAATTTGCAATGATTGAGTCATATCAAGCGTATGGCGACTGGAACACGATGGCTGATCTCACTCGTGGGCTCGTCCAAGAAGCGGCAATGGCTGTTTATGGGACCCACCAAGTGGTTCATCACGACGGCACAACTTTCGATCTAGGCGGAACATGGCGCGAGGCAAATCTTTACGATCTCATCTCTGATGGAGTTGGCGAAAAAGTAACGCCACAAACCTCTTTGGAGGATTTAAAGAAGATTGCAGCAAAGCTTGGAATGAAAGTAGATCCAAAGTGGATTACAGGAAAGCTTGCTGAAGAAATCTTTGAACATGTAACAGAAGGCCAATTAATCGAGCCTATCTTTGTCCGTGGATTCCCAGTGGATACTTCTCCACTTGTTCGCGGCCATCGTGAAGTTGAAGGACTTGTAGAGAAGTGGGATTTGTATGTTCAAGGATTTGAACTTGCAACTGGCTACTCAGAATTGATCGACCCTGTCATTCAGCGCGAACGTCTCGTTGAGCAAGCTTCGCTGGGTGCAAAAGGTGACCTTGAAGCGATGAACTTAGATGAAGATTTCTTACGCGCGATGGAATATGCAATGCCACCGATGGGTGGAATGGGAATGGGTGTCGATCGACTTCTCATGGCTCTTACTGGTCTTGGTATTCGCGAAACAATTCTCTTCCCACTTGTGAAGCCAGAAGAGAATTAATTTTTCATGTCAGTAAATATTCGACCAGCCCGCACGAGCGATGTTAAACAAATTCGAAAAATCATCGACACTTTTGCTGCCCCTGGGAAGATGCTTGAGAAAGAGACAGTCACACTTTTTGAAAGCGTGCAGGAGTTTGTTGTCGCAGTAGAAGGAGATGAAGTTGTCGGATGCGCTGCGCTCCACATTCTCTGGGAAGATCTTGCAGAAGTTCGTACAGTTGCTGTAGTCGAGAGACTTCATAAATCTGGAATTGGTCATCAACTCATGGAAGCGATTGTCGATCGCGCAAAGAAGCTTGGCGTTGAACGAATTTTCTGCCTTACTTTCCAAACAGAGTTCTTTGGCAAGCATGGCTTCCAGGTTATTGAGGGGACTCCCGTCGAACCTGAGGTCTACCAACAACTGCTGCACTCCTACGATGCCGGTGTGGCTGAATTCCTTGATCTTGAGAGCGTGAAGCCAAATACCCTCGGGAATACCCGAATGCTTAAAATTCTCTAGTTTTCAACCGATTTTCGGGCATAAGCCCAGCTCTCCCGTGGTTATCCAGGGTGCGGCCTGTCCCGCGTAATAGGTAGGCTTACGCAAGATTCACTGCATGAGATGAAAGAGGTGGCTAGATGTTCGAGCGCTTTACAGACCGAGCCCGACGCGTTGTTGTCTTGGCTCAAGAAGAAGCACGCATGCTCAACCACAACTACATTGGCACTGAACATATTCTTCTTGGACTTATTCACGAAGGTGAAGGCGTCGCTGCCAAGGCACTTGAAGCACTCAACATTTCCCTTGAAGGTGTTCGCGCACAAGTGGAAGAAATTATCGGTCAAGGACAACAAGCTCCTTCAGGCCATATTCCATTCACTCCTCGCGCTAAAAAAGTTCTTGAACTCTCTCTTCGCGAAGCTCTCCAACTTGGCCACAACTACATTGGCACTGAACATATTCTTCTTGGACTTATTCGCGAAGGCGAAGGCGTCGCTGCTCAAGTTCTCGTTAAGTTAGGCGCAGATCTCAATCGCGTTCGCCAACAAGTTATTCAACTTCTCTCTGGTTACCAAGGCAAAGAAGCGGCTCCAACAAACGGACCTGCTGAAGGCACACCATCAACATCGTTGGTTCTTGATCAATTTGGTCGCAATCTCACACAAGCAGCACGTGAAGGAAAACTTGATCCAGTTATTGGTCGCGAAAAAGAGATCGAACGAGTTATGCAAGTTCTCTCACGTCGCACAAAGAACAATCCAGTACTTATCGGTGAGCCAGGTGTTGGTAAAACAGCAATTGTTGAAGGTTTAGCTCAAGCAATTGTTAAGGGAGATATTCCTGAAACACTTCGCGATAAGCAGGTGTACTCACTTGATCTCGGTGCACTCGTAGCAGGAAGCCGCTACCGTGGAGATTTCGAAGAGCGTTTGAAGAAAGTTCTCAAAGAGATTCGCACACGCGGAGATATCGTTCTTTTCATCGATGAAATCCACACACTCGTCGGCGCTGGCGCTGCAGAAGGTGCAATTGATGCTGCAAGCATCTTGAAGCCAATGCTCGCTCGCGGTGAACTCCAGACAATTGGTGCCACAACCCTTGATGAATATCGCAAACACCTTGAAAAGGATGCTGCTCTCGAACGCCGCTTCCAACCAATTCAAGTCAATGAGCCTTCACTTGCTCACGCAATTGAGATTCTTAAGGGTCTACGCGATCGTTACGAAACTCACCACAAAGTTTCCATCACCGATGATGCAATCGTTGCAGCGGCAACTCTTGCTGATCGTTATGTTTCTGACCGCTTCCTTCCAGATAAAGCGATTGACCTTATCGATGAAGCAGGATCTCGTCTGCGCATTCGTCGTATGACAGCCCCACCAGAGCTTCGTGAATACGATGATCGCATTGCAGAAGCTCGTAAGGAAAAAGAATCTGCAATCGATGGCCAAGATTTCGAACGCGCTGCTTCACTTCGCGATAAGGAAAAGAACCTCATCGCAGAAAAAGCAGATCGTGAAAAGAATTGGAAAGATGGCGACCTCGATGTTGCTGCTGTTGTCGATGAAGAACTCATCGCTGAAGTTCTCTCTACTGCCACAGGAATTCCTGTCTTTAAGTTGACTGAAGAAGAGACTGCTCGCTTGCTACGTATGGAAGAAGAGCTACATCGTCGCGTCATCGGACAAGATCAAGCAATCAAAGCTTTGTCACAAGCTATTCGCCGTACACGTGCCGGCCTCAAAGATCCAAAGCGCCCAGGTGGCTCATTTATCTTTGCTGGTCCATCAGGTGTTGGTAAGACTGAACTTTCTCGCACACTCGCACAATTCCTCTTCGGAAGCGATGATGCCTTGATTCAACTCGATATGTCTGAATACTCAGAGAAGCACACAGCATCTCGACTATTCGGTGCACCTCCAGGTTATGTCGGATATGACGAAGGCGGCCAGCTCACTGAAAAGGTGCGTCGCAAGCCATTCTCAGTCGTTCTCTTTGATGAAGTGGAAAAAGCTCACCCAGATATCTTCAACTCGCTTTTGCAGGTTTTGGAAGATGGTCGCCTTACAGATTCTCAAGGCCGTGTGGTTGATTTCAAAAACACCATCATCATCATGACAACGAACCTCGGAACTCGTGACATCTCAAAGAGCTTGGGACTTGGTTTCCATAACTCTTCTGATGTTCTTGGAAATTATGAGCGCATGAAGGCTAAAGTCAGCGATGAGCTGAAGTCACACTTCCGCCCAGAATTCCTCAACCGTATCGATGACATTGTTGTGTTCCATCAATTGTCTGAAGCAGAAATCATTCAAATTGTTGATCTTATGATTCACAACCTTGATGAACGTTTGAAATCTAAAGATATGGGAATCGAACTTACTCCTGCAGCGAAGTCACTTTTGGCTAAGCGCGGATATGACCCACTTCTTGGAGCGCGTCCTTTGCGTCGCACTATTCAACGTGAAATCGAAGATGTGCTTTCAGAGAAGATTCTCTTTGGTGATGTTAAGCCGGGAGAAATCACGCTTGTCGATGTTATTACTGAGGATGAGAAAGAAACTTTCACATTTAAAGGAGTACCAAAGACACAAGCCCCTGATACACCAGGGGATCTTGCTGGAGAACCAGCAACGAATTAATCTGCAAGTTTGTAGCTCTGGCCGGTGGTTTCAATCAAACCATCGGCCAGTAGTGTTTTAATCGCCTTCTCAATTTGATCATCGTCACTCCAGAGTTTTTGCAGAGCGCGCTTACTCAGTTTCTTATTTTCACGGAGTGATTGAACGATTGTTCCGCGGCACTTGCGATCTGTGCCGTGCCACCCTTGCGTTTTGCTTTTCACTTCTGACTTGGGATAGCCAGCTTTTCTCCATGCACACGAGCGTTTTACAGGGCATTCTTCGCATAAAGGCGAGCGTGAAGTGCAGATGAGAGCTCCAAATTCCATTGTTGCAGCAGCCCATTTAGCACCCTCTTGCGGAATTAATTCTGCGCGGATTCGACGTTCGTATTGGGATGGAGAGGAAGAAGGAGTTTCAATCCCATCATAAACGCGAGAAAAGAATCGACGGATGTTGATATCGAGTACGAGAGCCGAATCGCCAAATGCAAATGAAGAGATGGCTGCAGCTGTGTATTCACCAACCCCGGGAAGAGATCGCAGTACTTCTATCTCGCGAGGAACTTTATTGTCGTGGTCGCGCGCAATAACCTGGGCTGCTTCATATAACCGAAGTGCGCGTCTGGGATAACCAAGTCGCCCCCAAGCAGAGATGACATCAGATTTCTTTGCAGCTGCGAGAGCAGCAGGATCTGGCCAACGTTCCATCCATTCAAGCCATTTAGGTAAGACTCGATTAACAGGTGTTTGTTGCAACATATATTCCGAAACCATAACGCCCCATGGATTGGTCTTTCTCCACGGTAGATCGCGTTGGTTCTCCTCGAACCATTCCAAAATTATGGAGTGCTTCACAACTACCCGATTTTTACGCGGCTAATTGCTTGTTCCAAACGTCCAACTTCCATAATTTCAATTCCAGGAACTTTGATATCTGAACCAATCGGTACAAGAGCTCGCTTGAAACCTAAACGAGCGGCCTCTTGAATGCGTTGGAGCGCGCCATTTACTTTTCGAATTTCACCAGCAAGACCGACTTCACCGATTGCGACAAGGTCAGATGGAAGAGCTAATCCTTTAGCAGCTGAAGCGACCGAGAGCGCAACGGCTAAATCAGCAGAGGGTTCGTTCATTTTCATTCCACCAACTGTTGCAACATAAATTTCGCGACCAGAAAGCCGAACACCAGCGCGAAGTTCGAGCACAGCTAAAGTCATTGCTGTACGGGCGTTATCTAAGCCTGAAGTAACGCGACGTGCATTGCCAAATTCAGAAGCAGGAACACCCACAAGTGCTTGGATCTCGGCAAGAAGTGGGCGACGTCCTTCGAGCGCTACGGTGACGCAAGTTCCGGGGACTGGTTCGCTATGACGAGTTGTGAAAAGCCCTGTCGGATCAGTGAGGCTTGTGATGCCTTGCTCGTTCATATCGAAGCAACCGACTTCGTCAGAAGCCCCGAAGCGATTCTTGATTGCGCGAATAAGACGTAGTCGTGAGTGACGCTCGCCTTCAAAGTTAAGAACGACATCCACAAGGTGTTCGAGCAATCGAGGACCGGCGATAGACCCATCTTTCGTAACGTGACCTACGAGAACCACAGTGATGTTTCGTTCTTTAGCGATTCGAATAAGAGCTGCGGCGATTTCGCGCACTTGTGTTACTCCACCAGGAGCCCCATCAACAGCAGAACTCACGATGGTTTGGATTGAATCGATAATTAAAAGTTCAGGTTGGACCTGATCAACTTGTGCGATGACTGAACCAAGTTCGTTCTCAGCAGCGAGCCAGAGATTAGGATCGATAGCGTTGAGGCGTTGAGCGCGAAGTCGAACTTGGGATGCTGATTCTTCGCCAGAAATGTAGAGAGATGTAATTCCTGCACGAGCACTTTCAGATGCAACGGAGAGGAGGAGAGTAGATTTACCGACGCCAGGCTCACCAGCAAGAAGAATTGCTGCGCCAGGAACGAGACCACCACCAAGAACGCGATCGAGTTCGCTGACTCCTGATGATCTTGCTGTTGCTTTCTCAAGACTTACTTCACCAATTGGGCGAGCAGGCGTTGTGACAGTTCCAGCTACTAGTGAAAGTTTTTTAGGAGCTGCAACCTCTTCGACAGTGCCCCATGCTTGGCATTCGCCACATCGACCAACCCATTTATTGGCAGTCCAACCGCACTCCACACAACGGAATGGATCTTTCGGGGCTGCTGCTTTGGCCATAGGCCAACCCTAACGCTTAGCGGCGACAGTCGCTGGGTGAACAGCGAGAAGCGGCAAAGACTTCTGCTTAAAGGATTTAAGAATTTCCATACGGTTATCGCAATGTTGAGCAAGGATTGCATAGGCTTCCTCACCCATCATCGCAATCAACTCGGCGCGATTAGATACATAAACAGGTTCTGCACCATTGTGGGCTTCAGTATTTCCCGTGCAATACCAGTTGAAATCTGCGCCGCCATCGCCCCAAGCGAGGCGCTCGTATTCACCGATAACAGTGACATGAATTTCACGTTCACCGAATTCGCGAGTTTCAAAACTTCTACGAATCGGAAGCTGCCAACATACATCTGGTTTTGTCTCGACGAAATGAATGTTCTCTTTTTGTGCAAGATGATGAAGAACGCAACCGAAACTTCCAGTAAATCCAGGAGCTGAATAACCTTTTCGATTCAGAAAGATGCAAGAAGCTTCAACCATTCTCGTCTTACGATCTTTATCTAATCCAACTTCTGAAACATTGAGAGCTTTACCAGGTTTCTTAGGTTGAGCTTCATCGTAAAACTGCCACATTTCTGGGGTAAGTCGTTCTGCAACTTTCAGAGTGCGAGCTTCGTCATCGCTATCTGAGTAGTACGCGCCATCTGAACAACATCCAGCATCGGGTTTATCTTCATCGATTCCGCAACAGCCATTGCCGTAAATGCAATTCCAATAAGAAGTGAGCCATGTGAGATCGCAACGAAAGAGGTCTTCCGGCTGATCGGGGTTTGAGAACTCAACCCAATCGCGTGCGAAGTGTGGATTTAGCTCAGGCATAGTGTGAAAGGGTAGAGGCAAACGAGCAATAAAGCACATCGACTTCAGATTGGTAGAGTTGTCCTATGAGAGTGGGAATCATCGGTGTAGGAAACATGGGCGAAGCTCTGCTCGCTGGATTGCTCCATTCCGGCACTCAACCATCCGAGATTATTTTTGCTCAACGCAGCTCTGAAAGAGCAGCGGTAATAAGTGCTAAATACGGGATTTCACAGAAACCTCTCGCCGAAGTAGCTGGAGCCGAAGTGGTTCTGCTCTGTGTTAAACCTAAGGATATTGCAGCGATCTGCGAAGAAATTAAAGCATCTCTTGCGCCAGGTTCAGTGATTGTCTCGGTAGCTGCTGGAAAGACGATTGAGGGAATCCAAGCTATCGTCGGCGACACCGTTGGCGTTGTACGCGTCATGCCAAATACTCCGACTTTTATCGGCAAAGGCGCAGCAGGAATCTCTTTTGGTCAAAATGTTTCTGATCTCCATAAAGAATTCATTACAAAATTTTTCGCGGCCAGTGGAGTAGTCGTTGAAGTTCCTGAAGAGTTGCAATCTGCAGTCACTGCAATGAGCGGTTCGGGTCCTGCCTACTTCTTTGCATTTGTTGAAGCAATGGTTGAAGGCGGAAAGAAACTTGGCTTACCTGAAGATATTGCGACTCAACTTGCAATCCAAACAATTATTGGGGCAGCGGGAATGCTTGAGCAATCTGGAAAATCAGCCCGTGAGCTTCGAGAGAATGTCACAAGTCCAAATGGAACAACTTTTGCAGCGCTCACGACATTTGAAAATAAAGGATTAGCACAGATGGTGGAAGCAGCGATGGCTGCATCTGCTCAACGCTCGCAGGAACTCGCGTGAGAAGAAGCGTACTTCTCGCTCTCATTTTCTCCCTCGTTTCACCTTCCGCTTTTGCTGCGTCTGCAGTAAAAATGGCGACGCTGAAAGCTTCATCACAAATTGCTCTCTCGCAGGATCCGAATGATCAAGTCTCTTCACTTCTCTCAACTCCGACGTCAATTGTCATTGCAGGGACAAGTGCGGGGGATGGATTCATCACTGCGCTCGATAAGAGCGGCGCCACAACGCTTTGGAGCACTCGCCTTGGTGATTCGGCCGATGACATTGCTACATCGGTCGCGAAAGATAACGCTGGAAATTATTGGGTTTTAGGCGCGTCTGCAACGGTTCCTGAAGCGACTCCCGCTCCAGCACTGCCAGCAGGTACGTTAAATCCAGGAAATGTAGTTGTTGAGAGTTCGACAGCTTTAGCTACGATAACAAAATTGAACGTGTGGAAAGTGAATTCCAAAGGTTCTCTTGTAAACACATACTCTTTTGATCAATTTAAGAGTGCAATTCTTCCACAATCCATTACCTATAGTTCTGGAAAATTTCTTATTACAGGAGCGATTGCTTCTTCCTCAAACAATCACTTCAGTATTTTGGTTGATGCAAATGGAACTTTCGGAGTGCTCAAAACTTCACAAGTTAATTCTCAAACGAAAAGCGTTGGTAAAGAAATAAAGACAACCCTGTCACTATGGAAATCAATCGTTACATCTACAGCAATCAAGGGGCTCCTGAGTTGGAAACCAAAACCTGACTCAAACGTTTTGCTGCGCTACGACGTCAAAGGTAAAACTGTTCTGGCTGGTTATATTTCATCGGCGCCAATACGTGACTTTGTTTATGAGAAAAGTATTGGAATTGTTGTTCTTACTGAAGGTCCCTCGGGATACGCAATATCTGTTATTAAATAATTAATTACTTGCAAAGAGAAGTAATTCACCTTCAACACCTACAAGTGCGTATCTCTTACCAGCAATAGAAATCCATGAGACTTGAGATGTCGTGGAGAAATCTCTTACCGAAACAAGTGAAATGGTTTGATCAGCAGTCGAGAGAGAACATAGGCGGTTGCTACAACCAAAGAGAATCATCGATCCGTTTGTTGAGATTGGTGATGCTGGTGTTCCGTACGATTCAGGATTCACAGATTTTAGAGTTCCACTCGGAGAGCTCCACTGGATCTGATCGGCGTTTGGTATTGCTACACCACTTCCAGAGAACCAAGCGCTATAGAGCTTATTTCCCCAGACTGTTGAAGAGAGATCAAAGCCGGCAACTGCGGTGCCATTAGCACTGGCTTGCAGAGTGGAATATGCCCAATCTTCTGGGTAAATCGTCGAACGAGTTGCTTGTCGTACTTCACCGCGAATAGCTGCTTTATCTTGATTAACGCTCAAGACCGAGTCGTAAGAGAGGAAGATGGTCTTACCGATAGCTTGCGCTGCAACATGGAAACCAACGTCACCTGTTGTGCGGCCACCTGTCTCTTTATCTCCATCCACAAGCTCGTAATTCCATTTACCAGAAACCAGTGAGGCACCAAGAAGAATTCCTTGAGATTCATCTCGATAGAAAACTTGGAGTCCGGCTGGTGTGTATGCACATGCACTTGAAACACTTACATCGCTCGAGGTACGAACGCGAATAGGATCCTTGTAGTCATTAATTACAGTGCCGTTTCCATCTACGGTCTCATAGCTCCAGCTCTTGCCGTTAAATGAGGCATGACGCAAATCTTTATCGGTGCGATCTCCGTAGAAGAGATGCAAAGTCTCGCTCTTGCCAACTTTTTCGATACACGAAGAGATATACCCTGAAACATCGCTCTTGGTTCGGCCACCTGTGGAGAGATTTCCGTCGATGGTAACTTTCGTCCAAATTTTTCCATTCAGAGTTGCAAACTTAAGATCACCGTTTTTCGAGTCGCTATAGGCAATATATTGTTTTCCAAGAATTGTTCCCGTGACAAGATGTTTTGCATCAACGGAATCTAAAACTGTGGATTTCCACGTCGCTTGGGGAGCAATGACATTGGTAGTCGCAGCATCGGAAGTGCCGAGAGTATTTGATGCTGTCACTGAAAATGAATAGTTGGTTCCATTTTTTAGGCCAGTAACGAGGATGGGACTAGCAGCAGCTTTCACGACTAGCCCTGTTTGATTTACTTTCACTGAATATGATGAAACTTGAGACGTGCGTGAATTCGTTGGGGGATCGAAGGTAATAATTGCGCTTTTATCGCCAATAAGGGCTTTCACATTACGTGCAACTGTAGGAATCCCAGTTGGAACACCGGCAGGTGGTTTCAAAAACATATCAGCCATGATTGCTAGTGCGAGAGGACCTGGCTCGTGGAATACCTCACCAGCACCGAGGTTAGGAGTCATTACCGAGTCCACTCCGCTCGAGGAGAATGTTGCTTCATCGAGATGGCTTACTGAAGAACCTTGTTGATAGGTAGCAGGCGTATATAACTTTGGTTTGATTCCATTATTGGCAGCGATTCCATTTTTACCAGACCAGACCAGAGTTGAACTCAACGCTTTTCCTAATTCAACTGAGGGGGATGGAAGATCCATCAAGCGACGTCCATCTGCGAGTTGAGCATACGCATCAAAAGGAGTCGGTTGATCTATCGAGCCATAGCCAAAATATGTGTCATAAGAATCGTTGGAGAGGAAACCTAAACCATGTCCAACTTCATGGAGAAGAATGGATTCCAAGTCATATTGATTTGATGGACAATTTCCATCGGTACCAATATAAAACTGGTTAGCCATCGTGGAATTAATGTGAATGATAATTTCAGGATTAGCTGGATCTAGATCTTTTCCGGCCAGTGCATTTGCCATTGCCGATGGATACCAAAGATCAGAATCAGGAGCGCCTTTGAAAGCATGAAAAAATTTCGCTGGAGTTGCTGATGCAAGGATGCCACCGAATCCTTGTCGAGTAAAAGATGCTTCGACATGAATTGGGACTGCAGACGTGTATTCGTAAGACCACGCGTCAAGTGCTGCTTGAATTGCAGGCATCTCTACTTCAGGGACACCAGTGTAATTAACAATGAATGTGCTCTTCGCTGTCGAACGCTTTTCATTGAGAATGGGTGACTTAGTTATAGAAGTTGTGTGGGATTGAGAAGGCGATGCGTATGTATATGCCCATCCGGCAGGAATGGAATCGAAAGAAAGGGCTTGGGCAGGAGCAATAGATGTGAGCGTTGAAATTATGAGCGCCGAAACAATCGCGAGAGGTGTCACCGATTTCGCAGAGAAGCGCATAGCTGAAATCTTATAGGCTTTACGCATGAGCAGCATCAGCAAAGTTCTCCTGTATTCGCGAAGTGGTTGTCACTTGTGCGATGTTGCCCTAGAAACCTTAGAAAAGCTGCAGAATGAATTGCAGAATGAGCACCCATTCGAGATTGAAGTCGCTCTTATCGATGGAAAACCCGAATTAGAAGCGGAGCATGGCGAACATGTGCCGGTGACCGTAATTAATGGTCAACCGCATGATTTCTGGAGAGTAGATCCCGAAAGATTTAAGAAAGCACTTCTTCAGCATCGATAATGCGATAGGCATAACCTTGTTCAGCTAAGAATCGTTGACGGTTCTGTGCAAAATCTTGATCGACAGTATCGCGAGCAACGAGTGAATAAAAACGAGCACCGCGCCCATCTGCTTTAGGACGAAGAACTCGGCCTAAACGTTGCGCCTCTTCTTGCCTTGAACCAAAAGTTCCAGAAACCTGAATTGCAATTGTTGCATCTGGCAAATCAATAGAAAAGTTTGCAACTTTCGAAACAACGAGACACTTAATCTCGCCTTTTCGATATAAATCAAAGAGACGTTCACGTTCCTTGATGGGTGTATCACCTTTAATAACAGGAGCGTTCAAACTCACTCCAAGAGCATCGAGTTGGTCCAGATATTGACCAATAACTAAGACTTGTTCTCCTTCATGCTTTTTTGCGAGTGCTACTGCGACGTTATGTTTTGTCAGAGTTGTGGAACAGAATCGATATCGATCTTCTTGCTCAGCAGTCGCATAACTCATGCGCTCTGCATCGGTAAGGTTGATACGAACTTCAACACAGTCTGCTGGAGCGATATAGCCTTGTGACTCAATTTCTTTCCAAGGAACGTCGTAACGTTTTGGCCCAATTAAGGAAAAGACTTCACCTTCCATGCCATCTTCGCGAACTAAAGTGGCTGTGAGGCCTAATCGGCGTCGAGATTGAATATCTGCCGTAAATCTAAAAATTGGCGCAGGAAGTAAGTGAACTTCATCGTAAATAATGAGTCCCCAATCGATCGCGTCAAAGAGGTCTAGATGCGCGTAAATGCCTTGTTTGCGAGTGGTCATCACTTGGTACGTAGCGATGGTGACGGGGCGGATCTCTTTCTTTGCGCCTGAATATTCACCAATCTCATCCTCATGGAGAGAAGTTCGCTTGAGTAATTCATCGCGCCATTGACGGGCTGCGACAGTATTCGTCACAAGAATAAGTGTGGTTGCCTTGGCATGAGCCATTGCTGCTGCGCCGACAATTGTTTTTCCAGCACCGCAGGGGAGAACGACAACTCCTGATCCTCCGTGCCAAAATCCTTCAGCAGCAAGTTCTTGGTAACGACGAATCTGCCAACCGTCTTGGTTGAGGGAGATATCGTGCGCTTCACCATCAACATAACCCGCAAAATCTTCCGCAGGCCATCCAAGTTTGAGAAGAGCTTGTTTGAGAAAACCACGTTGCCCAGGATGAACAATGATTGTTTCATCATCGAGGGGCAGGCCTAACATTGGAGCAATCTTTTTTCCGCGAGTAACTTCTTTCAATACAGCGGGATCGTTTGAAACAAGAACGAGTCCATGGACCGGGTGAGATTCCAGACGAAGTCGTCCATAACGTGACATCGTGTCAGCTACATCAATAAGAAGTGCGTGCGGAACAGCGAATCGAGAATACTTGAGGAGAGTGTTTACAACGGCTTCAGCATCGTGACCAGCTGCGCGCGCATTCCATAGACCAAGAGAAGTGAGTCGATAGGTATGCATGTGCTCGGGAGATTTTTCGAGCTCTGCGAAAGGAGCAATCTCGCGACGACATTCATCCGAAAGTGGATGATCTACATCGAGGAGGAGAGTCTTATCGCTCTGAACAATCAGAGGTCCATCAGTCACGGATAAGTTCCTTAATAAAGCTCTCGGTTAATTGGATTCGTGCAGGAATAGATGAAGCCAAAATGTGTTCGTGCGGTGCATGAGCGCCATCGCCAACTGCGCCAAGTCCATCGAGAACTGCAACACCAGTGGCAGCAGCAAGATTTCCATCACTTGCGCCTCCAACGGCAGCGTTACCAATGGGAGCCATACCGATTTTTTCAGCAACAGCTTCAAGTTTTTCGTAAAGGTCTTGAGTAGAAGAGAGTTCAAGCGGAGGTCGATTAATCCCGCCAGTCACTTCAATCCGTGCTTCTGGGTGAACAGGAACTAGTCCTTTAATTGCTGCATCAATTCTTTGTAGTTCAGCCATAGTGAAAGAGCGTGAATCGATATCGAGAACCGCAAGAGCCGGGACAGTGTTGGTAACTGTTCCAGAATGAAGAGTTGTGGGAACAACGGTAGTTCCAAATTCCTTATTCTCAAGAGCGGTCATTTTAAGAACAACGTTGGCAATTTCAACCGTGGCGTTGATTCCTTTTTCAGGATCCAAGCCAGCATGTGATGCGCGACCATGTACTTTGATTTGGTACATCGAAGTACCCTTACGGCCGGTTTTAACTTTGCCGTTGAGTGACGCTTCAAAAACAAGAACGGCTGATGCGCCTTTAGATACTCGCTCGATGAGTGCGCGTGATGTTTGGCTACCTACTTCTTCATCCGTAGTTGCAATAAGTGCAACGCTCTTATCTGCACCCTCAATATTTTTCAGAGCATAGAGCGCTTGCAGGAATCCTGCCTTCATATCGAAAGTTCCAGGACCGTAAATTTTATCGCCATCAACTTTCCACAAGGGAAGGTATGAATCAGTTGGCCAGACAGTATCTAAATGAGTGAGCAAAACAATTTTTGGATTTTGAGAACCCCACCACAAAATAGGGCGTCCATTCTCAATTCGTTCTTCTGCAGGAATCGGCAAATTACGATTGACGATTTCAGCAGCGAGAGAAATTACTCGGGTGCATGCTTCAAGGTCTTCTGTAGGCGATTGGCACTCTACAAGTTCCTGAAGTTCAGCCAAGAATGTCATGGTGTAAGTCTGCCCTATTCTGAGGCTGGCGCGACGCCAGTAATACGAGGGATGCGGAAGTAAGCCACTTCGCCAGTGCCATGATCTCGGGCGACGAGGGTGCCCAGTGAGATAGATATTGGATCAATCAACTTTTGAGTAACGCCACCATTGTTATCGGCATATCCAATAGTGAGGCTCGCTTGCTCCTCAATGTACTGATTTAAAATATCGAGAGTTTCATTTGCAGTTGTGCGGGGAAGAGCTTTTGGTTTATTAGCTGTTGCCTTATCTCCCGCACGCAAAGCTTTTACTGCTGCAGAAATAAGTGCAGGAGTGGGTGATGTTGGATCTCCAACAATGCGCGGTGGTTTTGGACGAGATTTAGCACGACGGATTGCCGGTGCAGAAACGAGAATTCCCGTTTCATTTTCGATAGCTGGCAAATAGCCAGCATCTCGAAGTGCAATCACTAAGTCATGCAAATCTGTTTCAGAAATTAATACTTGTGGAGCTAACTTTCGAATATGGATATCTTCCAATTTTTTGTCGTGAACAATTTGTTGGATTAGCCCTTCATCTTCACAACGGATATATGAACTTCCAACGCCTACGCGCAAACGACCATGACGCTTTGAAACATCGTTGATGAGATATTCAAGGGGTTGCGGAACAGGCGTCTTAGAAACTTTCTTCAAGAAGTCTTTGATCATGTCGCCGGTTTGTCCATGATCGAGCCCTCGGCGAATAGAACCTTCGCTAAATCGATAGACAGTCGCACCGCCACGGCTTTCAATATCTGCAATGGTGCCGATCATGTTGGCGAGATCAACAGTTAAAGGGCCTGGTGCAATTGCGCTGTTATCGCCTTGAATAAGAATATGGTCAACTGGTTGTGGGAGCGCTTCGTTGACGCCTAATTCTTCGCCCTGAAGGAGTGCTTTACCAAATGAGGAGAGGGCGCCTTGGCCTGTAATTCCAAGCCATTCAGCTTCGCGAAGTATCCACTGAATATATTCACGATTAGCTCGAGTAGGGGTGAGCCAGGTTGTGAGAGTTACAAGCGAATCTAGATCTGGATCAATCTGAGTGCTCGTGGAAAGCACACGTAAAACAATCTCTTTAAGCGCTGCAATTGTGGAGCGATCAAGTTCAGGTCCCAAAGCTGCAACGTTTTTGCCGTCGGCTTTACCAATTAGCCCAGCAACGCGTGAAGTTGAAATCCATAATGTGACGAGGTTGTGCCAACGTTCTTCAGGCTCACGGCTTAACCATGCATCGAATGAAGCGGTCGGAAGAATTTGATCATCTGTATCGATAACAATCAGACCTGCAAGATAAAGAATTTCTGCGACGAATGCTGCGCAATCTTCATCAACGCCTAAGTGTTCAGCAGTTGCTTTGAGATCGCGAACTCCAAGACCACCTGAACGAAGAGCTATCGGAGGTTCATCAGACCAATTGTGTGCAAGTTCTTCGGCCCAACGAATAAAAGTAGATATGTTTGCGATAGCTGCTTGATCGACGCTCTTTTGGGTTCTAGATGTTCCAGTTAATGTCGGTTCGTTCGGAAGCAATTCTTTAAAAATCTTTCCGCCGCGTAAATGAATTCCAACTTCGCGTGGCATAAGAAGATTTTGAGAATCCAGAGCGATAAGGAAATTATTTTCCAAGAGCCACTTAATATTTGCATTCGCTTTTTTAACATCGGCAACTTGGCCACGGGGTGGTCCCCACGTCATGCGCTCAAGTAGTTGCATGGCACCATCGGGTGCACTCTTCAAATCTTTCATATTCAATTTCTTTGTAGAAATTGGTCCCAACCCTGCAGGAAAATCGCCAATAACCGCACGCACATTTGATGGGATTCTGTACTTCTCTCCATCTTTGTAGGTAAATCCACGGGTCCACAAGAGCTCAACTGTTTTTATCGCTTCTTTTCCAACGAGTTGAAGAACTTCTATTTCGCTAAATGGTTCAGCGAGCAACATCATTGCGGTGAGAACATCAAATTGCCATTGCGTGAGAACATCACGAGCCCTAAATAAACTAGGGAGCGAATTAGCACGCGCTGCGAGAGCGGAAATACCCGATGGGACAGGCGAGAGTAAGTCTGGGCGCGCAGCGAAGAGCTCGGCAAGTGATTTATCACCACGGCCGCGTAACTCTTCAGCAAAGGATGGGCTCGACATAACTGCCCTACATTACCGGTTTTGTTAGCGTCCCCGCCTCTTCAGAGCTGGGTGAAGACCGCCTGCGATCGCAGCAGCGCGATTGATTACTGGGGCAACTATCGTTTTAAACCAGCGACCTCTTCTGAAGTCATAAATAGGCCACGAATCTTTGGCAGCGCGAATTCGAAGAAGAGTATCTGGGTTGATAACTCGAGGTTTGCCGACAGCTTCTAAGAGAGGAATGTCGTTATGGCTATCGGAGTAAGCATAAGAGTTTTCTAAATCAATGGTCTTTTCCTGTGCAAGGTTTTTAATGGCTCGCGCTTTCTCACTTCCGTGAAGAAGTTTTCCAATTATCTTTCCGGTGTATTCACCATCAATTTCTTCAGCACAGGTACCGAGCGCTCCCGTAAAGCCAAGTCGTTGTGCAATGAGGTTTGCAAACTCCACTGGGGATGCAGTGACAAGCCATACTTCTTCATCACGGCTGAGATGCTCCTGTGCAATTTCTAATGTGCCCTGCCAGAGAGCAGGCGAAACGTAACGATCATAAACATCGTTACCCATTTCTAAGAGCTCTTGGACATTGTGCCCTTTGACGACTCGAAGAGCTGCACTTTGAATGCGATCGACTTCCTCTTGATTTCGCTCGCCAACGAGTTGGTAACGCAAATTCGCGAGAACAAACGCCACGATATCGCGCTTATTAAAGAAGCCCCTTTGATACATACCTTTACTTATGAAATAGAGGGATGAACCTCTCACCAAAGTATTGTCGATATCAAAGAAGGCAACTCGCTTGGGTTGGAGAGCCATACGTGTAAGCCTAGCGATTACCCGTGGGAAAGCCCTGCCATCACCTCCTTTATGCTTCTCGTATGGGGTCAACTGTTCACGTGCTGCGCCACGGTGAGGTATTTAACCCTGAGAAAATTCTTTACGGACTACAACCAGGTTGGCATCTCTCAGATCGCGGTCATGAGATGGCTGGCGTCGTAGCAGAGTGGTCTCAACAGTTTGATGTCGGCGCCGTGCATGCATCGCCTCTTCAACGTGCACAGGAAACCGCTGCTCCGCTTGCGAAAATTCATAACCTTTCTATCACCACAGATGAACGACTCATCGAAGCAACTAATATTTTTGAAGGTAAGAAATTTGAAATGGGGAGCGGAGTTCTTCGCCATCCGACGTCATGGCGCCACCTCACACGTCCGTGGATTCCATCGTGGGGAGAGCCATACGAAATTCAAATCAAGCGCATGCTTGCAGCGCTTTTTGCTGCCCATGGAGCTGCACAAGGCAAAGATGCATTTTGTGTTTCACACCAACTTCCGATTTGGATTCTGCGTTCAGCTGTAGAAGGACGTCGTCTCTTGCATGATCCACGCAAACGCGAGTGCACTCTTGCATCTGTTACAAGTTTTCATTTTGATGATGACGTGATGATTTCAGGCGTCACATACTCCGAGCCAGCGAAAGCGCTTCTCCCGAAGAAATGATGAAACGTAAAGTGCTCTTTGCACTTCTTCCTCTTTTTCTCTTAACAGCATGTGCAGGTGGCGGAACCTCTTCACCAAGTGAGAATGCATTTGTATCTGGAGATGGAGTAGCTGTTTATGTAAAAGCAGCTGATCGCAAACCTGCTCCTGAGTTATCTGGAGAAACTCTCGATGGTGGAAAATTTATATCGAGCGGAAAATTAACGGTCGTTAACGTGTGGGCATCCTGGTGTTCGCCATGTCGTGCTGAAGCGCCACTCTTAGAAGATTTTGCTCAGAAAGAGAGCGATATCCAATTCCTTGGCATTCTGACTCGAGACAATCTCTCCTCTGCTCAGAGTTTTGTAAAGAGATTTAAAGTCTCGTATCCCATCTTGATTGATGATGCGATTTTGGCTGGGTTTAGAGGTTCTCTAGTGCCAAATGCAATTCCCACAACGCTGATTATCGATAGCAAGAACCGAGTTGCTGTTCGAATTAGCGGGCAAGTGACTTTTGCTTTACTCGATACGATGATTAAGCGAGTTCAAGCCGATGCATAATTTCTTTGTTAATCAAGTCTTTAGCGGCAATCTCATCATCGCTTTTATTGTGGCTGCTATCGCAGGACTTATTTCATTCTTCTCGCCATGCGTTTTGCCGCTGGTGCCTGGATATCTTTCCTATGCAGCAGGTATGACTGATGTGAAAACTCGTAGCAAGGTAGCGATTGGCGCACTTCTCTTTGTACTGGGTTTCTCAACGCTTTTCATTTCCTATGGCGCTCTTTTCGGATCACTCGGATCGCACATTTCTGCAAACTCTCGATTAATTTCTATCGTTCTTGGCCTCATAACTATTTTGATGGGAACAATTTTTCTCTTCAGCCAACGTTTCTACCGAGAATTTAAACCAGCGTGGAAATCCCAAGCGGGATTAGCCGGCGCACCACTTCTTGGATTTCTCTTCGGAGTCGGTTGGACACCCTGTATCGGTCCAACTCTCGGCGCTGTGCAAGCTCTCTCATTTGAAAGTTCAAGCGCACTTCGCGGAGCGATTCTCTCCGTTGCGTATTGTTTAGGACTTGGCTTGCCATTTATTTTTGTCGGACTCTATTTTGATCAATCTGCAAAACTTCGACGATTCATCTCCAAACGTGGAAATGTCATAACTCGAATCGGTGGAATTTTCCTAATTGTTATTGGTTTGCTTCAAGTCACTGGCGCATGGGATTCGATAATGAATTCACTTCGTAGCCTCATATCTGGATTTATCCCGGCGATCTGATGAGTACTGAGACACCTTTAGGAGGAGTTGCGCTCCTGCGTTGGACATGGCGTCAGCTCACGAGCATGCGTACTGCGCTGCTACTTTTGATGCTTCTTGGGGTCGCCTCGATTCCAGGCTCGCTCTTCCCTCAACGTACACAAAATCCCATGAAAGTTCGCGATTATCTTGCAACTCATGGGGCGCTTGGTACATGGCTTGATCGCTTCAGATTCTTTGATGTTTATAGCTCTCCTTGGTTTAGTGCGATCTATTTGCTCCTATTTATCTCCTTAATTGGTTGCGTACTTCCTCGCACTCTTGAGCATCTGCGTGCAATTGGTAAAGAACCTCCTCTTACGCCAAGAAATCTTGATCGCATGGATGGTTTTGCAACACTCTCACAGGGCGATCTCGATAAAGCAGAAGCGTGGCTTCGCAAGAAAAGTTTCAGAATTCGCAGAGACGAGAATTCAATCTCTGCCGAGAAAGGTTATGCCCGTGAAACCGGCAATCTTCTCTTCCACTTGTCGCTCATTCTCATTCTCGTAGCAGTCGGAGTTGGAGCTCTCTTTGGTTCGAAAGGCGAAGCTATCGTCAACGTTGGAGATCGTTTCATCAATACCCCAACGTCGTATGACAGCCTTGCTTTTGGAAAATTCCAATCAGATCAATCCATGCAATCTTTCTCGTTGCGCGTTACAGACTTCTCTGCAAAATATGATCCAGCAACAAATGCACCGCAGGATTACACGTTAACTGTCGCTGCTGCAAACCCAATTGGAAGTAGCGAGAAAAAAGTCATTATTAAAGTCAATAGCCCATTAACGTACGCAAATACTAAAATTTATTTACAAGCAAATGGATATTCCCCTGTCGTTACTGTGAGAGATAAATCAGGTGCAATTACATTCCACGGCCCTGTGACATTTTTACCCCAAGATGGAAACCTCACGTCAATCGGTGCAATCAAGGTTCCCGACATGAACCCACAAATTGGATTTGTTGGTTCATTTATTCCGACCTACGATCGGAACTCCAAGCGTGGAGCATTCTCGGCTTTTCCAGAAGTTCTCGACCCTCGACTCTTGTTGTCGGTCTGGAAAGGAAATCTCGGACTTGATACTGGTATCCCACAATCTGTTTACCGATTAGATACATCGAAGATGCAACGCATTGCTCTCAAACAACTCACGCTTGGTCAGACTCTCGAATTTGGTGAGGGTTCCATCACATTTGATGGATGGCGTTCGTGGGTAAACCTTCAAATAGTTGATGATCCAGGCAAGCTTTACGCACTCTTTGGTGCGATTTTCGCAATCCTTGGATTACTTCTCTCACTCTTTACACGCCAACGCCGAATTTGGGTCAAAGCAAGTAATCAGGTAGAAATAGCAGGTCTTGCAAAGAATGCTGCACCAGGATTACTCGAAGAACTCGCACAATTAAAGAAGTGGATGGAAGATGAGCTCTAGACAGTTTGCTTACCTCTCTAACTATTCAATTTATTCTGCGATGTTTCTCTACACAATTGCTTTCTTCTCTCACGCTGTCGAAGTTGCTTTCTCTGTAAAAAATAGCGGGGATTCAACCCAGTTTGATTTTGCTAAGACTGATAAAGCTGGACGCATTGGCACAGCGATGATGATTCTCGGCCAAGTCTTCTTAACTGCCGGAGTTATCTTGCGAGGACTATCCGCGCATCGCGCTCCATGGGGCAACATGTATGAATTCTCAATCACAGGTGCAATGGCTTTCGCGGGTGCTTATCTCTTTGCACTTACTAAGTACAAACTCCGCTGGTTAGGACTTCCGGTCTCTACATCCGTACTTTTAACTTTAGGTACTGCTGTTGCGGTTCTATACCGGCCAAGTGCGCCACTTGTGCCTGCACTGAAATCAACATGGCTCATCATTCACGTCTCAGCTGCAATTGTTTCAGGAGGAGTTTTCCTTCTTGCGAACACTATTGCTGCAACATATTTAATTCTCGATCGAATTGAATCTCGCGGCGAGAGAAATGAATGGGCTAAGAAACTTCCATCACTTGAGTATCTCGATCAACTTTCATACAGACTTGTTGCTTTCGTATTCCCGCTCTGGACTTTCGCAGTTATTGCAGGAGCTATTTGGGCAGAATCTGCGTGGGGTCGTTACTGGGGTTGGGATCCAAAAGAGACGTGGGCTTTTATTACTTGGATCGCCTACGCAGCATATTTACATGCTCGCGTAACAATCGGATGGCGTGGACGTCGCGCTGCATGGTTATGTCTCTTTGCAGGATCGACCTTCTTATTTAACTACGTCTACGTGAATATCTACGGCTCAGGCCGTCACACCTATTCAGGTTTGTAAAAACTAGAGTTTACGAAGGAAATCCGGATCGTCATCTGGAGGAACAATGCGTGGCTTGCGGCTACGGCCGCCACCTTGGCTCTTTGGTCGACCAGCTAATAACCACAAGAGACCACCGAATCCACCAAAAAGAAGAACGACAATGAGCCAAGCCCATTTTGGAAGTCTGCGAACTTGCTCTTGCTCGGTGCGAGCACAATCGAAGAGCGAATAGAGCTGAATGATGATGGAAATTATGAGGATGAACGCATCGACTTTAATCATGGTTGAAGTTTATCTCCTTAGATGAGCAGTGCGATGGCAAGCGTTGTGGATAGCAGCAGTTGAAGACGTCCTGTCTTACCTAAGAGTGGAATCAATTCCACTCCCTGTGCTCCCTTGATAGTGGCACGTGCGATTTGAGATGTGATTGGCGCAAGAAAGATAGTCGCTACGGCCCAAGGAGTTACAACAACGCTCAACAGACTCGTTGTGTGTGCGAAAAAGAGAAGTGAGATGAAGAATGCGCGAGCTTTAACATCACCCATTCGAACCGCAAGGGTTAGTTTTCCAACAACTCCATCTTTTGGAAGATCGCGCAAATTATTGATTGCCAAGATTGCACATGAGAGCGCGCCAACTGGAAGTGATAGAAGAAAAGCTTGCCAAGAAACTTTTTGAGTACCTGCATAAAATGTTCCGACAGTGGCGACAACACCAAAGAAAACAAAGACAGAAATTTCTCCGAAGCCGCGGTATCCGTAAGGCTTGGAACTTCCGGTGTATGTCCAAGCTGCAGCGATAGCCACAGCGCCTATAAGAATTAAAATATATGACGTTCGCGAAGCTAAAAGTGTTCCAGCGATTGCTGCCACACCAAATGAGATAAAAGCTGCGCGCTTTACAGATGCAGCCGAAGCTAAGCCGCTACCAACAAGGCGAACTGGTCCAACTCTCTTTTCATCGGTTCCTTTGACGCCATCAGAGTAATCATTTGCATAATTGACTGCGATTTGTAGTGCGAGGCTGACAATCAAAGCCAGAGCAATATTTAGGTAGCTGACGTTAAGGCTCAATCGGTGGGCAAGAGCTCCACCAACAATTACGGGAGAAATCGCTGCGGGAAGTGTGCGGGGACGTGCACCGGCCACCCATTTAGATGCTGAATTCATTAATTAATTCTCTCAAACAATTCACGAAGTTTCTTGCGATCAGGCTTGCCGATAGAAATAAGAGGAATCTCTTTGCCGAAAAGAATCTCTTTCGGCACTGCAAAACCTCCAAATTCCAAACGGATGGCATCCTTGATGAGATTTTCATCCATGGATCCATCCACAACAAGAACGAGTTTCTCTCCCCACTCTTTATCGTGAAGAGACAAGCTTGCAAATCGTTGACGAGGAAACTTGTCGTGCAAAAAGTTATCGATAACGGAGAGCGAAATCTTCTTTCCTCCAGAATTGATTTGATCATCAAGGCGCCCGGTGACGAATACTTTGCCGTCGCGAATTTCTCCACCGTCGCTCGTGATAAACCATTTTCCATCCGTGACTTCATTCCATAACTTTGGAGCATTGAGATAGCCCATCGCTTGCATAGGTCCAGCAAGTTCAATGGCACCATCAGCGTTGACTCGAACTTCGACACCATCCAATGGAACGTTGTTGTAGATACAACCACCGCTCATCTCAGACATTCCATACGTTGTGACAGGATTAATTCCTGCTTTGCGCGCTTGCTCGAGAAGTGTGTCACTTGATGCAGCTCCACCGACAAGAACTGCTTTCGCGCTCTGCAAATGACGTAACAATTTTTCTTCACCATGAAGTGCACGATGCAACTGGGTAGGAACAATTGCGGTGTATTCAGCTACCTCGTTCATATCGACTGGATTAGTACCGAGTTCAATGGCTCGAACAAGAACGTTTATACCGGCAATATGTGTGATGGGGAGTAGCAGGGACCATCGCTCTCCAGATTGTGCGCCTAAAAATTGATGTGATGCTTTAACGCTTCTGCGAAGCGCATCTGCAGTGAGAGCAACATCTTTTGGTTCACCGGTAGATCCGCTTGTTGGAATCACGATTGCGCATTGCGCAGGGACAAGAGTTCGGGAACTTTCTCCGAAGGTCATTGCGGGACCGGTGCCATCAAGGGCGGCCTTCAGCGCTTCAACGACCTGTGGGATTGCCCACTCAGGCGTTATGTGGAGCAGCTCTCGCGAATCTGACTGTGAAGAATTTTCCATGACCCCCGTAGGCTACCTCTATGAGCAAGCCAATAAAACGCGAATTTGGTAGCCGCTCCATTCCCGCATGGGAAGTAGGCGCAGGCGGAGAAAAATTTACTGATATCACTTACCTCGTTGCTGAAGGCATCGCAAAGATCACGATCAATCGTCCAGAAGTTCGTAATGCCTTTCGTCCTGAAACACTTGCTGAACTTCGTATTGCATTCGATTTAGCGCGCGATGATGATCAAGTCGGAGTCATTATTTTTACTGGAGCAGGCGATGAAGCATTCTGTTCTGGTGGCGATATCAATGTTCGCGGAGATGATGGATATATCGGTTCTGATGCACTCGGTAAAAAAGGAATCGGTCGCTTAAATGTTTTAGATCTTCAAGTTCAAATTCGCCGCACACCTAAACCAGTTATTGCCATGGTTGCTGGTTGGGCAATTGGAGGCGGACACGTTCTCCATGTTGTGTGTGATCTTACGATTGCTGCAGAGAATGCAAAATTCGGACAGACAGGTCCAATGGTTGGCTCATTCGATGGTGGATATGGTGCAGGTTTGTTGGCAGCACATATCGGGCAGAAGAAAGCTCGCGAAATTTGGTTCCTTGCTCGTCAATATGATGCGCAAGAAGCACTGGATATGGGATTGGTAAATACAGTTGTACCAGTTTCAGAGTTGGAAGCAGAAACCGTTTCTTGGTGCCGCGAAATTCTTCGACATTCGCCTATGGCCCTTCGCTTACTCAAAGCAGGACTTAACGCTGCCGATGATGGTCTTGCAGGAGTTCAACAACTTGCTGGAGATGCAACTCTTCTCTTTTACCTCACAGAAGAAGGACAAGAAGGACGCAACGCATTTCAAGAAAAACGCGAACCGAATTTTGGAAAGTTCCCTAAGCGTCCGTAAAGCGTATGAACTCTTTCCCATCTGAGGTTTTTCAAGATTTCACAGTCGTTGCAATTCCGACGCGAACAAGATTCCGCGGGATTACAGTGCGGGAAGCAGCGCTATTTAAGGGTTCTGAAGGATGGAGTGAGTTCTCACCATTCCTCGAATATGGCCCTACAGAAGCATCAACATGGCTTCGTGCAGCAGTTGAAGGGGCGAATACACCGTGGCCTCAACTTTTTCGCTCAGATATTGAAATCAATGCGACTCTTCCCAACGTCGCTGTTGAGGACGTTGCAGGAATTCTAAAAAGTTTTGAAGGATCTTCGACAGTCAAAATAAAGATTGATGATTTCATCACAGGTTCAGAACTTGTGGAAGAGACGCTGAACATTCTCCCTGATGCAAAAATCCGCCTCGATGTGAATGGATCATGGAGTTTGGATGATGCACTTCTTCATCTTTATGATTTTCATGTCAGATTCGGACATGTATTTGAATATATCGAACAGCCATGTGAGAGCTTGAGTGATTTAGCAAAACTTAAAAGCGAAATTCCTATGAAAATTGCTGTGGATGAATCCATTCGAAAGAACCTTGGCAGTGATTTCTCTCAGCTTTCAGATGTCGCAGATGTTGCAATTGTGAAGTGGGCTCCATCAGGCGGAATTGCTGCTGCACACGAGATTGCGGAAATTGCTGGTTTACCTGTTGTCGTATCAAGCGCACTTGATACAGGAATTGGAATTTCACATGCATTAGCGCTTGCGGGATCGTTTAAGGATTTCAATTATGCATGTGGTTTGGGAACTGTTGCACTATTAGAGTCAGATATAACGTCACCTGCGTTCGTGCCACATGGTGGTCGCTTGGAAATTAAGCGTGCAGAGCCGGATTTCGCACTTATTGAGCGATATCGAGCGAGTGAAGAACGCGTCGAATGGTGGCAGAATCGCGTGACGCAGATTTGGAAGGGTTGGGAAGTATGAGTGCATCTGATGTAGCTCGTTCTACCGTGCGCCAACTCATCGAGCTTGGGGTGAGCGATTTTGTGCTCTCACCTGGATCTCGGAACGCTCCACTTTCTCTCGCTCTCTATGAAGCATCTGAAAAGGGCTTAATATCATTACATGTTCGAATAGATGAGCGCGGTGCTGCTTATTTTGCACTTGGACTCTCAAAAGCCAGTATGAAATATGTTGCAGTGGTCTGCACGAGCGGGACTGCTGTTGCGAACTATCACCCAGCAGCTCTCGAGGCGTATCACTCGAATAATAAGCTGCTCTTTTTAACAGCTGATCGCCCTGCACGTTTACGTAAAACAGGAGCGAATCAAACTACGTTGCAAGATGGAGTTCTTGCACCGCTCACAACTATTGATACAGATACGAGAGTGGATTGTTCTGCGCATCTCACGGGCGGCCCTGTACATCTCAACATTCAATTCGATGAACCGTTATTGGAAAAGAATGATTCACGGGATTGGCTTGGCGGCGTTCATATCTCTGCAGAAGCTAATGACGAGATTCCTCAAGGTTCACTTCAGTTATCTGCTCGTTCTGTCATAGTCATTGGACATGACAGCGCAGGGCTGTCTCCCAATGTTCTTAACCAGATAATTGCTACAGCGGGTCTACCTGTGATTGCTGAAGATCCTCTCTCGTATCCAACTGCTATTCCTCACGCTGCTCTCTTCCTCTCGGATGAAAAAATAAGAGAGAAATTGAAAGCTGATCACATTCTTGTCATTGGTCGTACGACACTGTCACGTAGCATCAATGCATATATCGGTCAGAGCAACAATGTTGTGGTCGTCGATCCACGTGCTGAAAAGATTGATACAGCGCGTACCGCAAGCCAGATTCTTTTTGCTATGCCGACAATCTCTACGGCATCTACTGATGCACAGTGGATTGAATCGTGGAAAACTGCTGGAAAAGAAGCGGCAAGTGCCATAACGTTGCAGTGGTCTGAACAAAAAGTTGCTCAAATTTTGGCACGAGAAATTCCTGCCGGATCTGCACTCTTTGTCGGATCCTCTCGTCCCGTAAGAGACCTGGAAGCTTTTGGTGATCCACGTGGAGACTTACATATCTTCGCCAATAGAGGTTTAGCTGGAATAGATGGGAATACCTCTACAGCCTGCGGAATCGCTGCTTTTTACGAGCGCACATATTCCATTTTGGGAGATCTAACTTTCCTTCACGATCTCTCGGCTCTGGCACATGCATCTGCTGATAACCACACAATCTTTATTGTTGATAATAATGGCGGAGGGATTTTCTCGACTTTGCCACAAGCTGGATCAGATGGATTTGAAAAAGTATTTGGAACACCGCACCACATCGATATTGAAAAAGTGATTCAGGGATTTGGATATTCGGTTGAGAAAGTAAAGAGCGAAAGTGATTTGGCCAGGTCGTTACACAAGAGCGGTCTACATTTTGTTGTGGTTGAAGTTCCAACAAGAGAAGAGAACGCGCAAACGCTTAAAGAGTTACATCAAAGAGTTGCAAGCGCCGTTCGCATGGGAAGTAATTTCGCCTGACTCTCAGCAAGCTCATCATCTGGGTTAGACCCTGCAACAACTCCACAGCCTGCAAAGAGACGCATTGTGCGCAAGTCACTTGCTAGCTTGCCGCAACGAAGTGCAATTCCCACTTCACCATCGCCACGCGCATCAATCCATCCAACAGGCCCTGCATAACGACCGCGGTTCATTCCTTCAATTTCATTAATTAATTCACGCGCATCATCAGTTGGAGTTCCGCACACTGCTGCAGATGGGTGAAGTGCTTTGATAACTGTGAACATATCTACAGGGGTCGCAGACTCATTGACGACACCTGTCACATCTGTTGCAAGATGCATGACGTTGGATAGATGTAGAACAAAGGGAGCTTCAGGCACGTTGGTCGATGAACAGAATGGGGAAAGTGCATCGGCAACAGATCGGACAGCATATTCATGTTCTTCTAAATCTTTTGAACTCTTCGCAAGAGTTGCTGCGAGAGTAAGGTCTTTTGCATCGTCGCCAGTCTTACGAATCGTTCCGGCAAGGACTCGGGATGTAACGAGAGACTTACTTAAGCGGACGAGCAATTCAGGTGTAGCGCCGATAAGGTTTTCTACGAGAAAGACCCAGGTTGAGGGATACTCAGATTCGAGGCGTTGAATAAGGGTTTGAAGGTCAATGGGCTCGTTGCTGATGGCGTTGATATCGCGCGCAAGCACAACTTTTTCTAGTGCACCTTGCTTAATGCGATCCACGGACCGAGAAACTCGTTGCTTCCATTCGTCCTCAGAGACTGAACCAGCTCCCCACGAGATTGCGAGAGATTGTTCTTCCAATACACGTGTTGTGAGTTGTGGTTGTTGTGAATCTCCAATCCACGTAATCCACGATTTTCCACCTTTACGTCCAACGATAATTTCAGGGATTACCAGTTCAGATTCTTCAGATTCAAGAAATGAGAATGAAGTAAAGAGAATTGGACCAGTTCCACTGCCGTGAACGTTATTGTGAATCTCTAATTGCGAAAGTTCATTTCTCCACCATTGCGCAGCATCAGAAAATCTCTTAGCTCCGACAACTTTGTGACTCTTATATTTTCCAAATCCAATTAAGCCATCGCCACCACGAATCCATGAGGTGGAAAGTGGAGAAGTTGTTGCTATCTCACTGAGATGCGGAAGTTCGCCAAGAATCTCGGTAGTGATGCGATTGGACACAGCCTTACTTTAGGCGGTTTACGAATCTCCATACAACCGGCAGCGATGTGCTTGCGATCGCGATCTTCAGCGCTTCGCCAGCGATAAACGGTGTAAATCCATGCGCAAATGTCCAACTCCAGGATTGTGCAGTGACATGTTGGAGCCAAAGAAGTCCGAATGTGAAAATGGCAACGTTGCTGAGCACCATCGTTGGAATTACTGTTGAAAATTTCTGATCAAACTTCTTTTGAGCAAGAGCACCAGATAGATAGGAGGCCAATGCCATTCCAACGAGGTATCCACCAGTTGCACCTGTGAGGTGAGATAACCCATGTGTTGCACCAGTAAATACAGGCAATCCTGCGACGCCTGTTGCGATGTAAAGAGAGAGCGTTGCTAATCCGAGGTTTGCGCCATAAGCACTACCAAGTAGAAGAACAGCAAGGGTTTGCCCCGTGAAAGGAACCGGTGAGCCAGGCAGTGGAAATGAGATTTGAGCCATCAATGAGATGAAGGCAACACCTGCAAGAGCGAGCGCAACGTTTACGGCAGTCGTCGAGCGTGAAACTAAGGCGTAGCGAAGTGTTGTTGGGTGAGCTGTACTCATAATTGGTCCTCTCCGGATTTGTAAAGAAAGCGTACTCCCACAAGAATGTACGCGTGGGTAAGAAAGCTGATCTGAATAAAGATCCTCAAGAAGTCGCCGCCATGTTCGATGGCGTTGCGAAACGTTATGACTTCATTAACGACTTGCTCAGTCTCAATCGCACAAAAGCCTGGCGCAAAGTTGCTACATCAATAATTGCTCCTACTAAAGGAATGCGCATTCTTGATATTGCAGCTGGTACAGGTTCATCAAGCAGACCACTCGCTGATGCAGGTGCTGACGTTGTTGCTTTAGATTTTTCACAAGGAATGTTGGAAGCAGGAAGAAAGAGAAATCCTGATCTCACATTTGTTCAAGGCGATGCGCTGAAGTTGCCATTTGAAAAAGATGAGTTTGATGTCGCAACAATTTCATTTGGACTTCGCAATACTAATAACGCTAAAGATGCGCTCGCTGATGCGTATCGCGTTGTAAAGCCTGGTGGCCGTATGGTCGTTGTTGAATTTAGCCACCCAACCAATTCAATTTTTCGTACTATCTATATGAACTACCTGATGAAGGCGCTTCCGATCATTGCTCGCAAGACTTCCTCCAACCCTGATGCCTACGTCTATTTGGCGGAGTCCATCCAGGCATGGCCCAACCAAAAGGGGTTAGCGGCGGTTATGGAATCGGCAGGCTGGCAGCGCGTTGGCTGGCAGGATCTCACCTTTGGAATTGTGGCTATCCACGTAGGACATAAGCCAGCGGCATAAGAGCCCCTTTCCCCGGTCCAATTGCTGAATGTGACCTACGACAAATTCCTTCTGGGCCCTTTCACCCGTAGACTCCACACATCATGAATCCATACGTCCCGATTCTTGCAATAGGCGCCATTGGTTTTGGCTTCGCCGCATTCTCAGTTGTGGTCACCTCTATTACTGGTCCAAAGCGCTACAACCGAGCTAAATCTGAAGCGTATGAGTGTGGAATTGAACCTTCTCCTCAAGCTCCGGGTGGTGGACGTTTCCCAGTGAAGTACTTCCTCACAGCCATGCTCTTTATTGTTTTTGATATTGAAATTGTTTTCCTCTACCCATGGGCGGTCACCTTCGACAAGTTGGGACTATTTGGTCTTGTCGAAATGGTCATCTTTATTTTGACTGTATTTGTTGCCTACGCGTATGTATGGCGACGCGGCGGATTGGATTGGGATTAAATGGGACTAGAAGAGAAATTACCAAGCGGTTTTCTACTCACATCCGTAGAAAAGCTCGCTGGTTACATTCGCAAGAACTCCCTATGGCCAGCAAGCTTTGGTCTTGCATGTTGTGCGATTGAAATGATGGCGACCACAACTGCGAAATACGATCTTTCACGTTTTGGAATGGAAGTGTTCCGCGGATCTCCTCGCCAAGCAGATTTAATGATTGTTGCAGGTCGACTTTCAAACAAGATGGCTCCAGTATTGCGCCAGATTTACGATCAAATGGCTGGACCTAAATGGGTTCTCTCGATGGGTGCTTGTGCCTCAACCGGTGGAATGTTTAACAACTATGCGATCGTGCAAGGCGTTGATCACATTGTTCCAGTTGATATTTATTTGCCTGGTTGCCCACCTCGTCCTGAAATGTTGATGAATGCAATCATTAAGTTGCACGAACAAATTTCAGAATCCAAACTAGGCGTCAATCGCGCGCAGATTATTCGCGAAGTTGAAGCTGCTGCGCTCGCTACCAAGCCAACTCACGCTAACAAAGGTTTACTTGCATGAGTGCAGATGAGGGAATGTTCGGAGTTTCAGGTACCGGCGATACATCAGGTTTCGGCGGCCTAGTCCGCACTGGTGCATCTACAGGCTCTGCAGAACGCCCGTATGGCAGCTATTTTGATGATGTTGCTGATGATTTAGAACGCGCATACCCAGAATTCAATGATGCAATTGAGAGCGTTGTTATTCAGAATGGCGAGCTCACTTTTCATGTAAAGCGCGAAAAGCTTGTTGAAGTTGCACGCGTTCTTCGCGACAATCCAAAACTTCAATTTGAAATGTGCCTTGGCGTGAGCGGCGTTCATTACCCAGATCAAACTGGTCGAGAACTCCACGCTGTTTATCCATTGCTTTCCATGACTCACAATCGTCGTCTACGCCTTGAAGTTTCTGCTCCAGAATCCGATCCACATATTCCTTCACTCACTGAAGTGTGGGCTGGGAATAACTGGCACGAACGCGAAACTTTTGACATGTTCGGAATTATTTTTGATGGCCATGCAGGTTTGACTCGTATCTTGATGCCAGATGATTGGGTGGGACATCCACAACGTAAGGATTATCCACTTGGTGGAATTCCGGTTGAATTCCAAGGTGCAACTATCCCTGCACCGAGCGAGCGTAGGAGTTATCGATGAGTTTTGATCCATACGCAACAGCTCGCGAAACAACTGAAGGTCGCGTTTACTCTGTAACGGGTGGCGACTGGGATGAACTTGCGACAGAGATTGGTGCAACGAAAGAAGAACGCGTTGTCGTCAACATGGGTCCACAGCACCCATCTACTCACGGAGTACTTCGCCTCATTCTTGAACTTGAAGGTGAAACAATTACAGAAGCTCGTTGTGCAATTGGGTACCTTCACACTGGTATCGAAAAGAACACTGAATATCGCACATGGACTCAAGGCGTTACTTATGTAACTCGCATGGATTACTTGGCTCCGATTTTCAACGAAACTGCTTACTGCCTATCAGTTGAAAAATTACTTGGAATCACAGATCAAGTTCCAGAACGTGCACAAGTTATTCGCGTCATGATGATGGAACTTAACCGCATCTCATCTCACATGGTCTGCTTCGGAACCGGTGGCCTTGAGCTTGGCGCATTAACACCTATTTTCTTTGCTTTCCGCGATCGCGAAACTGTGCTTGATATCTTCGAAGAAGTTTCAGGTCTTCGAATGAATATGGCATATATCCGCCCAGGTGGAGTTGCTCAGGATGTTCCACAAGATGCTGTTTCCCGAATTCGTGAAGCATGCCGCGATATGCGCAAGAGCTTCAAAGATAACGAGACTCTTTTGGTGGGTAATTCAATTTGGATGAAACGCACAAAAGATATTGGATATCTCGATCTTGCTGGTTGCATGACTCTTGGAGTTACAGGTCCAATTCTCCGTGCAGCAGGAATGCCATGGGATTTGCGCAAGACCCAGCCATATTCTGGATACGAAAATTACGATTTCGATGTCATCACAACAGATACGTGCGATGCATATGGACGTTTCTTGGTTCGACTTGGCGAACTCGAGCAATCACTTCGCATCATTGAACAATGTTGCGACAAGTTGGATCAGCTCAATGGCGCACCTGTCATGGTCGCAGATAAGAAAATTGCTTGGCCTGCTCAACTTTCAGTTGGTGCAGATGGAATGGGTAACTCACTTCCACACATTCGCGAAATTATGGGCGAATCAATGGAAGCACTTATCCATCACTTCAAGATTGTGACTGAAGGATTCCGAGTTCCAGCTGGTCAAGCGTATGCATCCGTTGAATCACCTCGCGGTGAGACAGGTGTACATACCGTTTCTGATGGAGGAACACGTCCTTATCGTGTTCACTTCCGCGAACCTTCCTTCAACAATCTCCAATCCACTGCAGCGATGTGCGAAGGCGGCATGATTGCTGACGTTATTTCTGCTGTTGCATCCATCGATCCTGTTATGGGAGGGGTTGATCGCTAATGGCTTACTCATCTGAAAATCTTGCAACTATGGATTCCATCATCGCTCGCTATCCACGCAAGCGTTCTGCAATTATGCCTCTTCTTCACTTTGTTCAAGCAATCGAAGGTTATGTCACCGCTGAGGGCATTGAAGTAATCGCTCAAAAGCTAGAGCTCGCAACTGCTGAAGTGACTGCTGTATCTACCTTTTATACCCAATATAAGAGTGAGCCTGTAGGCGAATATCACGTAGGTGTTTGCATTAATACCTTGTGCGCCGTCATGGGCGGAGATGAAATTTACAAATCTGTTTCTGACCATCTTGGAATTGGAAATGATGAAGTAACGAAAGATGGCAAGGTTTCGTTGGAACGCATTGAATGTAATGCTGCGTGCGATTTTGCTCCTGTCGTAATGGTCAACTGGGAATTTTTTGATAACCAAACACCTCAAAGCGTTAAAGATCTTGTTGATGGTGCACGAAATGGAAATCCACCAGCCCCAACCCGTGGCCCAAAAACTTTGCGCACGTGGAAAGAGAATTCAGCAGTTCTTGCTGGAATCTCTGATGGTCTTGCAGGTGAAGGTGTTTCTGCTGGCGAACCTTCCAAACTTGGTTTGAAGTTATCGAAAGAGGGCAAGTAATCATGAGCAAACTTAAGCCCGTTCTTTCCGCGCATTGGGATGAAGCTGATTCATTCACTCTTGAGGGTTATCGTCGTAACGGTGGATATGCCGCTGTAAAGAAAGCTCTCGACATGGAGCCTGATGCAGTTATTCAACTCATTAAAGATTCTGGACTCCGTGGTCGTGGCGGCGCAGGTTTCCCAACCGGAATGAAGTGGGGCTTTATCCCACAGAATGATGGAAAAGATCATTACCTCGTTGTGAATGCAGATGAATCAGAACCAGGTACATGTAAGGACATGCCACTTTTGATGGCGAACCCACATTCTTTAATTGAGGGAATCATCATTGGTTCTTATGCAATTCGCGCAAACTACGCTTTTATTTATCTTCGTGGAGAAGTTGTACACGTTTATCGCAGAGTTCAAAAAGCGATTGAAGATGCGTATGCAGCAGGACTTCTTGGAAAAAATATAAACGGCAAAGGTTTTGATTTAGAGCTTGTTCTTCACGCCGGTGCAGGTGCATATATTTGTGGTGAAGAAACAGCTCTTCTTGATTCCCTCGAAGGATTCCGTGGCCAACCTCGTTTGCGCCCACCATTCCCAGCTATTGCAGGACTTTATGCTCGCCCAACCGTTGTAAATAACGTTGAATCCATCGCTTCAGTCCCAGCAATCGTTGCAAACGGAGTCGAATGGTTCCAAGCAATGGGAACTGAGAAGAGCAAAGGCTTTACGTTGTACTCACTCTCTGGACACGTAAAAAATCCTGGCCAATTTGAAGCGCCTCTTGGCATCACACTTCGCGAACTTCTTGAAATGGCTGGCGGAATCCGCGAAGGCCACACTCTTAAGTTTTGGACACCTGGTGGATCATCTACACCAATGTTTACTCAAGAACATCTCGATGTTCCATTGGATTACGAAGGTGTTGGCGCTGCTGGTTCAATGCTTGGAACAAAAGCACTTCAAATTTTTGATGAAACAACATGCGTAGTTCGCGCTGTACTTCGTTGGACTGAGTTCTACAAACATGAATCATGTGGAAAGTGCACACCATGCCGCGAAGGTACGTGGTGGTTGGTACAAGCTCTGAAGGAACTCGAAGCTGGTCGTGGAACTTCTGCAGATCTTGATAAGTTGCTCGACATCGTCGACAACATTGCTGGACGTTCTTTCTGTGCACTTGCAGATGGCGCAGCAAGCCCAATTGTTTCTTCGATGAAATATTTCCGCGAGGAATACCAACGCCACCTTGATCTCGGCAGTTGTCCTTTTGATCCAATCGCCTCAACTCTCTTTGCAGGAGCACGCGCATGACCACTGATGTAGCAGTTGAGATGATTACCGTCGTTATTGACGGATTTGAAGTTACTGTTCCAAAAGGAACGTTAATCATTCGCGCAGCTGAAAAGCTTGGAATTCAGATTCCACGTTTTTGTGACCACCCACTTCTTGCCCCAGCTGGCGCATGCCGTCAATGTTTGGTGGATGTTGAAATCAACGGTCGTGCTTTCCCTAAGCCACAAGCTTCTTGCACAATTCCAGTCGAACCCAACATGATTGTTAAAACACAGCTCACATCACCTGTTGCTGAAAAAGCGCAAAAAGGAATCATGGAGTTGTTGCTTATTAACCACCCTCTTGATTGCCCAGTCTGCGATAAAGGTGGGGAATGCCCACTTCAGAACCAGGCGATGAGCACAGGCCGCACAGAATCTCGCTTCACAGGCGTAAAGCGCACATTTGAAAAGCCAGTCAATATCTCTTCTCAAGTTTTGCTCGATCGTGAACGTTGCGTTCTTTGTGCACGTTGCACACGTTTCTCGGAACAAATTGCAGGAGATCCATTCATTACTTTGAATGAACGTGGAGCTCTCCAGCAAGTTGGTATTTATGAGAAGGATCCATTCAACTCATACTTCTCTGGAAACACTGTTCAAATTTGCCCAGTCGGTGCACTCACTGGTGCTTCATATCGTTTCCGTGCTCGCCCATTTGATTTAGTTTCAACTCCATCTGCTTGCGAACATTGCGCAGCTGGTTGTGCTCTACGTACCGATGTGCGTCGAGGAAAAACTCTTCGTCGTCTCGCTGGTGACGATGCTTCAGTTAATGAAGAATGGAACTGCGATAAAGGTCGTTGGGCATTTAAATATATTTCAAGTAAAGAACGCGTTACATCACCTCTCGTTCGCGGGGAAGATGGCGAACTCCATGAAGCGTCATGGCCAGAAGCGCTTGCAAAAGCAGCTGCTGGATTAGCTGGAAAGCGCGCAGGAGTACTCGTCGGTGGTCGCGTTACAGTCGAGGACGCATACGGGTATTCAAAGTTTGCACGTGTTGCACTTGGAACCAACAACATCGATTTTCGCTCACGTCCTCATACCGATGAAGAAGCAGCATTCCTTGCATCTACTGCCGTTAGCTTGCAAACAACGTATACGGATATTGATAAAGCTGATCATGTTGTTCTAGTTAATTTTGAACCAGAAGATGAATCACCCATTGTTTTCTTGCGCGTTTACAAGCAAGTTCGTAAGCGCTCCATTGCCGTAACAACAGTTGCTCCATTTGCTAGCCGCGGTAGCGAAAAACTCAATGCAACCGTCGTCTCTTCATTTGATCAAGTAAAGAACCTCACGGAGAAGTCAGTTGTGCTTGTTGGCGAGCGCGCAGCAGAAGTTCCTGGTCTGCTCTCTGCAATCGCTGCCCACACCACTGCGAAAATTGCTTGGATTCCTCGTCGTTCAGGAGAACGTGGAGCTCTTCACGCTGGCGCACTCGGAAACCTTCTTCCTGGAGGTCGTCCTGTTTCAGATGCATCTGCTCGCGTCGATATCCAGAGCGCATGGGGTGTGCAATCACTCCCAACAGATATCGGTCTCTCAACTTCTGAAATTCTTGCTTCGCTCAGCACACCTGGGGGACTTGAAGCAGCAGTGGTCGGTGGCGTTGATCCTGCAGATATTTCTGCTGACGCTCTCGGGCAATTGCTCAACACATTTGTTGTATCTCTTGAAATTTCGCACTCCGCTGTTACTGCAATCGCTGATGTTGTTCTTCCTGTGGCTGCAGTTACTGAGAAAGCTGGAACTTTCCTCGATTGGGAAGGCCGTGCACGTAACTTTGATCAAGCAATCGAAGGTGCTCTCACCCGCAGCGATGTTCGTATCCTTTCAATGATTGCTGATGAGATGAAAAAGCCAATCGCTCTTCCATCTGTAACATCGGCTGCAAAGGAACTCGCATCTTTAGGAACATGGGATGGCGCGAAAGTTTCGAAGCCTTCTGTTTCTTCTGCAAATAAAGTTTCTGTATCTGGAAATGAAGCTGTCCTCACATCATGGCGCCAACTTATTGACCTTGGTTCACTTCAAGCAGGAGAAGAAAATCTTGCTGGAACTGCTCGCCCAACTGTTGCTGTTATCTCTGCAAAGAGAGCGGATGCGCTTGGCGTTAAGAACGGTGACCATCTAAAGATTTCAACAGATCGTGGCAGCGTCACAGTTCCAGCCCAGATCGCTGCAATTTCAGATGAGAGCATCTGGCTTCCACGTAATTCTCAAGGTTCACAAACAATCGTCACCTTTGGCGCCGCTGAAGGATGTCTTGTAACGGTGGTGAAGGCATGAGCACTGTAGAACTTATTGGTGCAGATCCAGGTTGGTTAATCGCTGTTAAAGGCGTCTTAATCTTCGTCATTTGCGTAGTTGCCACACTTCTCTCTATTTGGGCAGAACGTCGAATCGTTGCTCGCATGCAAGTCCGCGTTGGACCAAACCGCGTAGGAAAGTTTGGACTTCTTCAAAGCTTGGCTGATGGCGTGAAATTAGCTCTTAAAGAAGATCTCATTCCAAAGGCTGCAGATCGAATCGTTTTCGTCATTGCTCCAATCATCTCTGCAACAACATGTTTCATGGCTTTCGCAGTCATTCCAATGACAGGCAAAGTTCATTTATTCGGTCACACAACAGCGATGCAACTTACTGATCTACCCGTTGGTGTTCTCTATGTCCTTGCGATTGCATCTGTGGGTGTTTACGGAATCGTTCTTGCTGGTTGGTCTTCAGGTTCGACATACCCTCTCCTTGGAGGACTTCGCTCGAGCGCACAAGTTATTTCGTATGAAGTTGCAATGGGACTTTCACTCGTCGCTGTCTTTATCTATTCAGGATCGATGTCGACCTCAGCAATTATCGATGCGCAAGATAAATGGTGGTTTGGTGTTGTTCTCTTCCCTTCATTCATCATTTATGTAATTTCAATGGTGGGTGAAACAAACCGCGCTCCATTCGACCTTGCAGAAGCTGAAGGCGAACTCGTTGGTGGATTCCACACTGAATATTCATCGCTGAAATTCGCGCTCTTCTTCTTAGCTGAATATGTAAATATGGTTTCAGTTTCAGCTCTTGCAACGACCCTCTTCCTCGGCGGCTATCACGCGCTCCCAGGTCTTGGATTTACCGAAGCATGGCTTGGTGGATGGTTCACTTTGGTCTGGTTCTTCGCCAAAGTTATTCTCTTCTTCTTCCTCTTTGTTTGGTTGCGCGGAACGCTTCCTCGTTTGCGTTACGACCAATTCATGCAATTTGGTTGGAAAGTACTTATTCCAGTGAGCTTGCTCTGGATCATGATTGTTTCAACTCTCCGAGTTTTGTCTCAACAAGGAGCTTCTCGTTTTGTGATCGTGGCTTTCACATTCGGAGTGTTGCTCTTAATCTTCTCAGCGACGTCATTGTTTGAACGCAATAAAGAGAAGACGAAGAAAGAGAATGCAGAATCTCTTAAAGCATTCCCTGCGCCATCATTCCCAGTTCCTTCCTTAACGGGATCCATCAATAACGGCACGGAGGAGATCCATGGCTGACGATTACAGCGTCGAGAAAGCGGTTCAGCAGAGCACGCAAATTCCTGAACAATCTCCAGCACCATTCTTTACACAGCTCAAGGGCTTCTGGTTGACCTTTGCGACTATGTTTAAAAAGGTTGAAACCATTCAATACCCAGAAGTGAAGCCACCTGTTGCTGAACGTTTCCACGGTCGCCACCAACTCAACCGTTATGACGATGGCCTTGAAAAATGTATTGGTTGCGAACTTTGTGCATGGGCGTGTCCAGCAGATGCAATCTTGGTTGAAGCAGGCGATAACACTCCAGATGCTCAATATTCTCCAGGTGAGCGTTTCGGCAAGGTTTATCAAATCAATTACTTGCGTTGTATTTTCTGCGGTCTTTGCATTGAAGCGTGCCCAACTCGTGCGCTCACAATGACAAATGAATATGAACTTGCTGAAAATAATCGCGGCAAATTGATCTTTGAAAAAGAAGATTTACTTGCACCACTTCGCTCAGGAATGCTCCAACCTCCTCATCCAATGTATCCAGGAACAACCGATACCTCGTATTACAAGGGTGAAGTCACAGGAAGCCATCCTTCTCAGGAAGTGAAGGCGACTGATGCATAATATTTTCGCTCTCTCTGCTCAACTGCAGATTGGCAATACTGCAACACCAGAAGCAGTTCAGTTTTGGATCTTGGCACCACTCGCTGTTTTAGCGGCACTTGGAATGTTGCTTGTGAAGAAAGCTGTTCACTCAGCTCTTCTCCTTGCTTGGGTCATGGTTACTTTGGCAATTTTCTACATCGCACAAGGTGCGCTCTTCCTTGGAATCGTCCAAGTGGTTGTTTATACCGGCGCAGTGATGATGCTCTTCCTATTTATTTTGATGCTCGTGGGTGTGGATTCATCCGATTCACTTGTTGAAAATATTAAGGGCCAACGCCCAGCTGCAATTACTGCAGCAATTGGAATCGCCGGACTTCTTCTTTCACTCATTGGACGCGCAACTCTCAATCACCCTGCGACTGGCGTTGAATCAATTAATGCCAATGGCAACGTTCAAGGTCTAGCAAACGAGCTTTTCACAAAGTATGTATGGGCTTTCGAAGTTGTCTCTGCGCTATTGATTACTGCAGCGCTCGGCGCGATGGTTTTGGCTCATAGCCAGAAAGTAAAGTCACGTACTTCTCAACGCGATCTTTCTATCGCACGTTTCCGCGGCGACTCACTCGCAACAGCAGCTGGATTGCCAGGCTCAGGTATCTATGCACTTCACAATGCAGTGGATGTCCCAGCTCTTGGTCCAGATGGACTTCCCGCTCAAGCTTCTGTTTCGCGAGTTTTGGAAGCGCGCGGCGACATGATCTCCTCAACGCCTTTTGAACTGAACAAAATTGAAGAGGAGGAGAAGTAAATGAATATCTCGAATTACCTCTACTTGTCAGCCATTCTCTTCACACTTGGCGCAGTGGGCGTAGTGGTCCGCCGTAACGCAATTGTTGTCTTTATGTGCGTTGAATTAATGCTCAACGCAGCAAACCTCGCATTTGTAACGTTCTCTCGCGTCAACGGTGATTTAGTGGGCCAAGTGGCTTCATTCTTCACAATGGTTGTAGCGGCATGTGAAGTAGTAGTTGGCCTTGCGATTATCGTCACGATGTATCGCTCCCGTCGATCAGCGTCTGTTGATGACGCTAGTTTGTTGAAGCGATAGCCATGACAACATCGTCACATCTCGTTTATCTCATCGCACTGCCTTTGGTAAGTGCTGCAATCCTTCTTCTTTTGGGTCGTATTGCTGACAAGTGGGGCCATTACGTTGCAACGCTCGTCTCTGCCTCAACGTTTGCAATCGCTGTAATCGAATTCTTCTCGATGCGTTCTCGCAGTGGAGATGCCCGAGCAGCAACGCAAGATCTCTTTACTTGGATTTCAGTGGGATCATTTAACGTCCACGCTTCACTTCTCCTGGATCAACTTTCAATCTGTTTCGTACTCCTCATTACCGGAGTTGGAACACTGATTCATATCTATTCCATTGCTTATATGTCGCACGACCACGATCGTCGTCGATTCTTCGCCTACCTCAATCTTTTCGTTGCAGCGATGCTTCTTTTGGTGCTCGGTGATTCCTACCTCAACCTTTATGTTGGTTGGGAAGGCGTAGGTCTTGCTTCCTATCTATTGATTGGATTCTGGAACCAGAAGCCTGCATATGCTGTTGCAGCTAAAAAAGCCTTCGTTGCCAACCGCGTTGGAGATATTGGTTTATCCCTTGCAATCATGATTGCCTTTGCACAATTCGGAAGCGTTTCCTTTGCTGGCGTTAAAGAAGGCGTTCCACATGCCTCAACAGCTGCATTAACAGCCCTTGGCGCGATGCTCCTCTTGGCTGCTGCTGGTAAATCTGCTCAATTCCCATTGCAATCATGGCTTGGCGACGCGATGGCTGGCCCAACTCCTGTATCTGCTCTGATTCACGCAGCAACAATGGTGACAGCAGGCGTTTACCTCATCACCCGTTCCAACTTTGTTTTTGATGCATCCCACACCGCACAGAACATGGTGATCGCAGTTGGTGCAATCACACTTCTCTTCGGAGCTCTCGTAGGCACAGCTAAAGATGACATTAAGAAAGCACTTGCTGCTTCCACGATGTCTCAAATCGGCTACATGATTCTTGCAACAGGTCTCGGACCAATTGGTTACGCATTTGCAATCATGCATCTGCTCACTCACGGATTCTTTAAAGCTGGAATGTTCCTTGGTGCTGGTTCAGTCATGCATGGCATGAATGATGAAGTAAATATGCGTCGTTACGGTGCAATCGGCAAAGTCATGCCAATCACTGCAGTCACATTTGGTCTCGGATACCTTGCGATCATTGGAGTTCCACCATTCGCAGGTTTCTATTCAAAAGATAAAATTATTGAAACTGCTTTCAACATTGGCGGAAGCAAAGGCGTCATCGTCGGGGGAGCAGCGCTTCTCGGTGCAGCGATAACAGCTTTCTACATGACTCGCGTCATTGTTTTAACTTTCACTGGTACAAAGCGTTGGGATGATGAAGCTCACCCACACGAATCCCCAGCACTCATGTGGATTCCTATGGTGATTCTTGCTGTTGGCTCCATTGCCTCTGGATTCCTCTTTAATTCAGGTCACGCACTTGTAAAGTGGCTCGAACCTGTTGTGAACGCAAGTGGCGCAGAAGAAGGAGAAGCACTTCTTGCCCCAATGACAGTTTCAGCTCTCGCTCTTGGTGTTGTGGCAGTAGGCGTTGCCATTGCAATCGTTAAATACCGCACTGTTCCAGTCGAAGCACCAGCAGGCAACGTGCTTACTCGTATCGTTCGTCGCGACCTTCTACAAGATGATTTCAACGATCGCGTTCTTGTACGCCCAGGTCAAGCACTTACACGCTTCTTTGTTGGTATGGATAAATCATTTATTGACGGCATAGTTCGTGGTGTTGGCGGCACGATTGCAGTTGGTTCGACCAACCTTCGTAAAATTCAAAATGGCTATGTTCGTAGCTACGCACTCATCATGGTGGTCGGTGTCTTAGCCCTCCTCACAACAATTTGGATGGTGACCCTATGAGTCTTGTAACAGTTCTAGAGCTCGTACCGCTTCTTGGCGTACTCGGCCTCTTCGCGCTACCAAAAGGTTCAACCACACTTATCAAGCAATTTGCGATCGGCGTATCTGTTGTTGATCTAGTGATTGCAATACTAATGGCGCTTCGTTTTGATCGCGGCAATTCTGCAATGCAATTTGTCGAATCCCGTAATTGGATTTCATCCTTTGGCATCAAATACGCGGTTGGAATCGATGGTATTGCTCTCGTTCTTATTTTGATGACCACTGTGCTCGTTCCCATTGTGTTGCTTGCTGGATGGAATGAATCAGAAAATGGTCGTTGGTCACCACGTGTGTATTACGCCTTGATTTTGGTTCTTGAAACCATGATGGTGGGCGTCTTTGCTGCAACAGATGTCTTCTTGTTCTATGTCATCTTTGAAGCGATGCTCATTCCTGTTTATTTCCTTATTGGTGGGTATGGTCGCGGAGAGCGCGCTCAAGCTGCCATGAAATTCTTGCTTTATAGCTTGCTCGGCGGACTCTTAATGCTCGCAGCTGTTATCGGAACTTATGTGATTGCCACAAACCAAATTGGCTCCACTTTTGACGTGACTGCGTTGTCATCACTTCATATCGATTCCGCAACCGAGAACTTGCTCTTCCTAGGATTCTTCATTGCTTTTGCAATCAAAGCTCCGTTGTGGCCTCTCCATACTTGGCTTCCTACAGCTGCTAAATCCGCTACTCCTGCAACATCTGTTTTGTTGCTTGGCGTACTGGATAAAGTGGGCACATACGGAATGATCCGTTTCTGTATTGCTCTCTTCCCACACGCTGCGCACACCTTTACTCCAGCAATCATCGTTCTTTCGTTGATTTCAATTCTCTACGGAGCTTTCTTGGCAATCGGCCAGCGCGATATCAACGGCCTGATCGCCTTCACATCCATCAGCCACTTTGGATTCATCACTCTTGGAATATTCGCGATGACATCACAAGGTCTCACCGGAGCATCGCTCTACATGGTGAACCATGGCTTCTCGACTGCTGCGCTCTTCTTGGTTGCGGGGTGGATGGTTTCGCGTCGCGGATCGAGCACAATTGAAGACTTTGGCGGCCTACAACGTGTCACTCCTGTGATGGCATGGTCCTTCTTCATTGCAGGTATGTCAGCGTTAGCTCTTCCTGGCCTCTCAAGTTTCGTCAGCGAATTCCTCGTGCTGGTTGGAACATTCACGCGTTATCCAATCCCAGCAATTATTGGAACCACGGGAATTGTTTTAGCAGCGCTTTATGTCTTGCTTACAGTGCAACGTTCACTGCATGGCCCAACCACTCCTGGAAATGAATCGCTCACAGATTTAAATCTCCGCGAGAAAATTGCGATTGCTCCCGTCATTGCAATCCTCGTGATTTTTGGATTCTTCCCAAAGCCAATTACCGATGTCTTAAATCCAGCTTCACATGAAGTCATGACACACGCTGGCTACGAAGATCCACAACCAAAGGCAGGTAAGTAATGCTTATCGCACCGCAACTTTCATATGCGTTATTAGCACCAATTCTTATCGTGCTTGGAGGCGCCCTCCTAGGCGTTCTCGTCGAAGCAGTCATGAAGAAGGGATCGCGCGCTGCGATTCAAACAACGATTGCGCTGGGAACTCTTGTTCTCGCTTTCGCTTTCTTATGGCGCATTCACGGCCAAACTTCTAAGACTGCGGCAGTTAATTCAGTTGCAATCGATGGCGTTGGAATCTTTATTCAAGGCACGATTCTTATTCTCTCCTTTATCGCCATTCTCTTTATTGCAGATACCGATAACTTTGCAGCTCAAGCATCAGCAGTTCCTGGCTCGGAGGATGAGCGGGCTGCTGTTCAAGCTGGAAAGCAACAAACCGAAATTTTCCCACTCACTCTCTTTGCAGTAAGTGGAATGCTTCTATTCCCTGTAGCAAGTGACTTAATCACTCTCTTCGTTGCGCTTGAAGTTCTCTCTCTGCCTTTGTATCTGATGGCTGGGCTCTCTCGTCGCCGTCGTCTTCTCTCACAAGAAGCAGCGTTGAAGTATTTCCTTCTCGGAGCGTTCTCCTCTGCATTCTTCCTCTTCGGAGCAGCGTTCTTGTACGGGTATTCAGGATCAATGACATTAGATGGAATTGCATCTGCAATCTCTGCAAATGCAGCTAACGATGTATTCCTTTTGATCGGAATTGTCTTTCTCTCAGTTGGATTACTCTTCAAAATTGGCGCAGTTCCATTCCACTCATGGACTCCAGATGTTTACCAAGGTGCCCCAACTCCTATCACTGGCTTTATGGCAGCCTGTACAAAGATTGCTGCGATGGGCGCAACTCTTCGTATTTTCTACGTTGCATTCAGCCCTGCCGAATGGCAATGGAAGCCAATCATTCTCACCATCGCAATTTTGACGATGGTTGTGGGTGGCGTTGCTGCGATTGCACAACGAGATGTAAAGCGCATGCTTGCATTCTCTTCTATCGCACATGCTGGCTTCTTGTTAGCTGCTGTTCTTGCGTTAAACACATCAGGACTCAAAGGTGCACTGTTCTATCTTGCAACTTATGGATTCACAACGCTTGGCGCTTTTGGAGTCATCACTCTCGTGCGCGATTCAAGCGGTGAAGTAACTGACTTGAATCGTTGGGTTGGGCTGGGTAAGAAATCCCCACTTACAGCTTCTATTTTTACTCTCTTCCTATTGAGCTTTGCTGGTATCCCGCTGACCAGCGGCTTCATTGCAAAGTTCTCACTCTTTACTGGCGCTTATGAAACAGGAAATACAGTCGTCGTTGTTGTCGGTGTTCTTACCTCAGCAATTACCGCTTTCTTCTACTTGCGTGTTGTCGTGATGCTCTTCTTCACCGATCCTAAGAGTGACTCTGTGACTGTCGTGATCCCATCGATTATGACGCGTATAGCTATCGCAGTGTGCGCAATTGTGACCATTGTCCTTGGAGTTGCTCCTTCGCTTCTTCTTAATACTGCGCAAACTTTCGCAACCTTCATTCGATAAGTAGTCATTGATGTCATTAGGAATACCTGGTTTAGATCCAGGCTTGGAAAGCGTTCTCGTTGCCGATATGGCAAAAGTAGAGAACCTTCTGCGTTCTCATATCGTGGGGAAATATCCACTCGTTATTGAAACGTCACGACATCTTGTAGAAGCAGGCGGCAAGCGATTGCGTCCGCTTTTGACGCTTCTCGGCTCACAATTTGGCAAACCTGGAAATGATCAAGTGATTGCTGCTGCAGTTGTTTGCGAACTCACTCACCTAGCCACTTTGTATCACGACGATGTTATGGACGAAGCTCCGCTTCGCCGCGGAGTTGAGAGTGCCAACAATCGTTGGGGAAATACTGTTGCAATCCTTACGGGCGATTATCTCTTCGCAAAAACATCTGCCCTTCTTGCAGACCTTGGTCCAGAAGCAGTTCGAATTCACGCACAAACATTTGAGCGTTTAGTTATTGGCCAGATTATGGAGACTCAAGGCTCAACAGAGGGGCTCTCACTTCTCGAGCACTACACGCAAGTGATTGCAGATAAGACCGGTTCACTCATTGCAACAAGCGCACGATACGGAGCAATTTTTGCTGGAGCATCTGAGCGAGATATTGCTATCTTGACTGAGTATGGCGAGAAAATTGGAATTCTGTTCCAGCTTGCCGATGACATTATTGATATCGCAAGTGAAACCGATGAGTCAGGCAAAACCCCCGGAACTGATTTGCGTGAAGGTGTCCCAACGATGGTGACAGTTCATATCTTGGAGTCGAATAACCCTGAGGATGCTGAGCTTAAAGCGGTCTTATCTGCGCCAATTCATGATGAAGCAGTAGTTGCTTCAACGCTGAAGACACTTCGCACCCATGCAGCGATGGAAGTTTCGCGAATGCTTCTTGTTAAGTATGCAGATGATGCGAAGACTCTTGTTTCTGAGTTGGCTGATGGGCCAGCGAAAGAAGCGTTAATCAGTTTGTGCGACGCCATTATTACTCGGACTGCTTGATTTCACTAGATCAATTCCGAGCGCAATCAGCGCAACCCAAATAACAAGAAATCCGATCCATCTTCCTACTGGCATTGCTTCATGACGCACAACAACTCCAATAAGGAATTGAACTGTTGGAGTGATGTATTGAAGTAATCCAATAATTGTAAAAGGCAGACGATTTGTTGAGCCGTTGAACATCAATAATGGAATTGCTGTGACTGCTCCAGCAAGAATGAGGAGCAATGTTAAACCAGTGTGGTGTCCAAATTGCCCAGTACCTTGTTGCTCCATCCAAATGAGATAAGCAGTCCATGGAATAAAGAGAATGATGGTTTCGATAGTGAGACCTTCAAGTGCGCCTAAGCCAAGCTGCTTCTTCACTAAGCCATAACTGCCCCACGATATGGCGAGAGTTAAAGCAATCCATGGGGGACGGCCATAATCAATAGTGAGCACAATGACGCCGATTGCAGCGCATCCAACAGCAAACCATTGAAGTTTGCGCATCTTCTCTTTGAGAAGAAGAATTCCAAAAGCAATAATGATCAGTGGGTTGATGTAATACCCCAGCGCACATTCAACGACGTGGCCGTGATTAACGCCCCAGATATATGTCAGCCAGTTAACCGATACAAGCGCAGTTGAGAGAAAGAGTCGCTTCATGATGCGAGGGTTTTTAAGAAGCGCCAAAGTTGGTTTGAGTTGCTTCGTATAAGCCAACAAACCGAGACAGAAAATCAGAGACCAGACTGCTCGGTGCGCAACAATTTCAATGGAATTAGCTGGCTTGAGAAGCGGCCAATAGAGAGGAAAGAGCCCCCACGTTAAATAGGCAGCAAAACCTAAGGTCAATCCGACTTTATAACTCTTCTGGTGGGTCATCGAGGAGTCAGCGACTATCTGAAGTTAACGAATTGAACTGCAAACTCCCACGGATGGTCTTTGACTTGTTGGATTGCTTCTTGGAGATCATCGCGACTCTTGCTTATGACGCGAAGCTCATCACCTTGAATTTGAGTCTTTAAAGATTTAGGGCCTTCATCTTTGAGGAACTTTGCAATTTTCTTAGCGTTTTCGGTTGAGAGACCCTCTTTAAATTCGCATGCAATCTTGTAGACCTTGCCGCTGAGTTGAGGATCTTTAGCATCAAGGTGCTTGAGTGAGACTCCACGCTTGATCAGCTTCTCTTTGAAAACTTCGAGTGCAGCTTTTGCGCGTTCTTCGCCATCGGCTTCAATATTTACTTTCTCGCCTGATTTTTCAATTTTGGTTCCAGTGTTCTTAAAATCAAAACGTGTTGCGATTTCGCGGTCAGTCTGGTTGAAAGCGTTATCCACTTCCATGTGATCAATTTTTGAAACGATATCGAAACTTGCGTCAGCCACGGCCTATACCTCTTTCATAAGGGCACTCAGAATCTCATTCACTCGTTCCGTAGATGGGTATGAGGACTGTGTACCAAGACGTGTAACGCTATCAGAAGCGCAAAGGCAGCCGAGTTTGAGAGCTTTTTCATGAGACAAACCAAGAGCCAAGCCAACGGAAAATGCTCCAACTAACGCATCTCCGGCGCCAGTTGTGTCGATTGCATCGACTTTTGGAGCACTCACGCGAATGACAGCGCCTTCATCGGTGGTGAAAGCTGCGCCTGCTTCGCCGAGAGTCACGGCAAAGTTGGTTTTGATGCGCTTAGAAAATTCGCTAATAATTTCATCGGACGTTGGAGCTAACCCTTCAGGGTGCATTGCAGCAAACTCTGTTTCGTTAGGCATGATCCAATCGCTATATTCAAGAAGTTCTGCACTGATTGGCGCGTACGGAGCCGGATTGAGAATTGTAGGAATGCCAAGTTTGCGTGCAGCTTTAAAAGCAGCAGCTGTTACGTTTTGAGGGATTTCGAGTTGTCCGACGACTACGGAGATTCCTTGTAAACCCTCAATGGCAGATTGAGCCTGCTCTTCTGTCATCAAGAAATTTGCACCAGGGACGATCAAGATGCGATTGGAGCCGTCAGGTTCCACCCAAATCGGCGCTACACCGCTTGCTCCAGGCGCTCTACGAATAAAATCAGTATTAATACCTTGAGATTGGAAATTCTTCAGAGTACTGTCGCCAAAGACGTCCTCGCCAAGAGTGTTCACCATCGAAACCTTGGCATCGAAACGCTTTGCCATAACGGCTTGGTTGGCACCTTTTCCACCAAAGCCCATAACAAAGCTATCAGCGACGAGTGTTTCGCCACGGTGTGGAATCTTTTTTGCGTAGGTCACCATATCTGTCATGGTGCTTCCCACTACAACGATATGTGGCGAGTTCATATTCTCCTAACAATTTCGTTACACGCTTTTTTTCAGCAAAACCTAGACGCGAAGATACTCCTGAGTTAGGCTCTCTGCAATCGTTACAAACAAGCCACCCTGCTTGAGTGGACGGTATTCACGAACTTTCCATCATTGATGGAGATATAGAGTGATCACTCTAAACATAAGGAGAATAACCGAATGCAGAAAAAGACTCTAGGAAGAGCTTTGGCTGGTGCTGTTGCAGCAAGCCTTGCACTTTCTGTTGTATCCCTCAATGGCACAGCTGCTTCAGCTGCACCAAAGAAATTGGTTGGTATCGCTTTCGATCTAGGCGGTAAGGAACAACCAGGCTTTAACCAACTCGCGTACATCGGATTCAAGGCTTTCTTGAAGACCCATCCAGGTTGGGCAGAAAAAGATTTGCAGGGTAACGCAGCTGACACCGATGCCTCACGCGCACAGCGCTTGAAGCTTCTCATTGCAGCAGGTGCAAACCCTGTTGTAGTCGTTGGCTACTCATATGAGAACGCACTTAAGGCAGTTGCAAAAGCTAACCCAAAGGTTAAGTTCGCAATTGTTGATGACAACATCGCTGGTGCTAAGAACGTAGAAGGCCTTCTCTTCAAAGCTGAACAAGGTTCATACCTCGTTGGTGCAGCAGCTGCACTTAGCTCAAAGAGCAAGAGCGTTGGATTCATCGGTGGAGTAAACATTCCATTGATCCAAGCTTTCGAAGCTGGCTTCAAAGCTGGCGTAGCAAAGATCGACCCAACAATTAAGTACCAATCTGCTTATGCATCAAACCCACCTGATTTCAGTGGATTCAATGCTCCTGATAAGGGACATGAATCAGCACTTGGAATGTTCCAAAACGGTGCAGACGTTGTTTACTCAGCAGCTGGTTCAACCGGCCAAGGTGCTCACAAGGCAGCATTCGAGCAGAAGAAGTGGTCAATCGGCGTAGATGCTGACGAAGCTCTTTATGCATCAAATGCTCCTTACAAGACAGCAATTTTGACTTCTGCTCTCAAGAACGTCGATGTCGGCGTAGCTTCATTCTTGAGCGATGTTGTAGCTAACAAGTTCACACCAGATGCACATCTCTTTGATGCTGCAAACGGTGGAGTTGGTTTCACTACAACAGGCGGTTACCTCTCAGCGGATATCGTTGCAAAGGTAAAGGCTCTCCAGAAGCAGATCGCATCTGGCGCAATTGTCGTTCCAACAGATCCAAAGACTGTAACTCTTCCACAGGGTTAATTCGAATAAATCTGTAATGAAGTAGTGGTGGCTGTTCAGGTAAAACTGGCAGCCACCACGCTTTGTTTCTCTTACAACGACGAAAGGGAATAAAAAGTTGAACTTAGCAATTGAACTCAAGGGAATTGAAAAGAATTATCCTGGCGTGGTTGCAAACCACGATGTAGATATCCAAATTCACAAAGGCGATATTCACGCCATCATTGGTGAAAATGGCGCAGGAAAATCTACTTTGATGAAGATTCTTTACGGCATGGTCAAGCCAGATTCTGGCTCCATCACCATCAATGGCGAATTAGCTTCGATTAAATCTCCTCAAGATTCAATTGGTTTAGGAATTGGAATGGTCCACCAACACTTTATGTTGGCCGATAACGCGACCGTTTTAGAAAATATTGTTTTAGGTAGCGAGCCAATTAAGGCAAAGGTCGTCGTGGACTATGCAGCAGCTCGCGCAAAGATTGAAAAGATCATCTCCACATATGGGCTTGATATCCATGTAGATGATTTAGTCTCAGATTTAGGCGTAGGAGAGCGCCAGCGTGTAGAAATCGCAAAAGTTCTCTTCCGCGGCGCTGAAATCCTCATTCTGGATGAACCTACAGCGGTGCTCGTGCCGCAAGAAGTAGATGATCTCTTCAAAAATTTGAAAGAACTTACCCAAAATGGTCTCACCATTATCTTTATTTCCCACAAACTCGATGAAGTGATGACTATCGCGGACAACATCACAGTAATGCGTCATGGCACAACAGTTGCTGAAGTGAAGCCAGCTAATACAAATAAGAAGCAGCTTGCTGAATACATGATTGGTGGAGAGCTTCCATCACCACGATTAGCATCAACAAAACCTCGTGAAGAGAAAGTTCTCGAAGTTAAAGATGCGACCGCTAAAGATCGCACCGGTCGTGAAATTTTGCATGGCATTAATTTAGATATTCATGCGGGAGAAATTCTTGGTCTTGCTGGCGTCGAAGGAAATGGCCAATCAGAACTCATCGAACTCATCATGGGACTTGTTAAGCCTGATTCAGGATCTGTAGTCACGGTTGGACTAGATACTAAAGAAGCGGATCTTCGAAAGATTCGTGATGAAGGCGTTGGTTATATTCCACAAGATCGCCAGAGAGATGGTCTCTTGATGGCTGCTCCACTCTGGGAGAACCGCATTTTGGGCCATCAAGAAACGGCTCCAATGTCTAATGGAATGTGGATCAATAAAGGCGCAGCAAAAAGTGATTCTGAGCGAATCATCAAAGAGTTTGATGTGCGCACTCCAAGTAACGACGTTTTAGCCAATGCTCTTTCTGGTGGTAACCAACAGAAATTCATAGTTGGCCGTGAAATGTCTGGTGATCCCAAGATGATCATCGCCGCTCAACCCACTCGAGGCGTTGATGTGGGTGCTCAAGCAATCATCTGGGACCACCTCATTGAAGCTCGACTCAAGGGAACAGGCGTTCTGCTCGTCTCGGCAGATTTAGATGAGCTTTTCAAGCTTTCAGACCGAATTGCAGTCATTTTCCGAGGTTCCATCGTTGATTATCTCGATCCTCGAACAACGACGCCTGAACAGCTTGGTTTGGCAATGACTGGAGAGAAAATCGCATGAATAAGAAGCTAAGTAAATTATTCTGGGCGCTCATTGCCCCGATTGCTGCAATTCTCTTCTCGCTTATTTTCGTCTCGATTATTCTGATGATTAAAGGCGCAGCTCCCTTATCTACTTTCCAATTAATTCTGAGCTATGGAGCTGAATCTGAAAATATCATCGCCGAACTCAATCAAACGATTGCTTATTACTTAGCAGGCGTTGCGGCTGCGATTGGTTTCCGTATGTTGTTGTTCAACATCGGAATCGACGGTCAATACCGCCTTGCAATCTTTATTGCTGCAGTTGTTGGTGGCGCTACTAATCTCCCAACTTTCTTGGAACTGCCACTCATTATTCTCACTGGTGTTGTCGTCGGTGCGTTGTGGGCATCTATTGCTGGATATTTGAAAGTAAAGAGAAACATCTCTGAAGTTATTAGCAACATTATGTTGAACACGATTGCCTCAGGTCTCATTATTTATCTTCTCCAACCAAGTCGACTTGGCCTCAAAGGCAAGAACTCTGATAACTTGGCAACTCCAATGATTCCAAAATCAGGATGGATGCCTTCTATCCATATCCTTGGTGGCGAGCTTTACAGCTTCGCTTTTGTAGCAATTGGTGTCGGCGTTCTCTATTGGGTTGTGCTCAACAAGAGCGTCTTTGGATTCAATCTACGTGCAACCGGTATGTCCTTCCGTGCTGCTCGTGCTAGCGGTGTCAATGCACCTCGCATGATTTTTATAACGATGGCTCTTTCGGGTGCGATTGCAGGTTTAACGGGAATGGGCGAGCTCTTGAGCTCTACCCACACCTATAGCCTCGCATTCCCGACCGGCTACGCGCTGACTGGATTGGCACTTGCTCTCTTGGGTCGAAATAACCCGATTGGTATCGCATTTGCTGCCTTTTTCTGGGCTTTCCTAGAGCAAGCCGCTCCAATTCTCGATCTCAACGGGATCCCTAAAGAGATTGTCATGATGATGCAAGGCTCAATCATTCTCTCAACTGTTGCATCGTACGAAATCGTTAAGAGAATTACTCGTCGTCAGCAACAACGCTTGGTGGGTGCCGTTGATGCTCCACAAGTTGTAACAGAAGCGAAAGGAGATAAAGCATGAGCACTCTCAAAGAGAATCGCCTCTGGCGCATCATTACATCTCCATCACGCATGATGCTCACCGTTGCCGGTGTTGTAATTTTGGTTTCGGTCGTTCGCCAATTCACTGGCATCTCAGACATCACCTCACCAGGTGCTGCAGGAGCAACGATTCGTTTCACCATTCCACTTTTAATGGCGGGACTTGGCGGCTTGTGGGCTGAACGCTCTGGTGTCATCAATATCGGTCTTGAAGGAATGATGATTCTTGGAACATGGTTTGGCGCATGGTTTGGCTATTTATATGGACCATGGGTTGGAATTTTTGCAGGAGCAGTTGGTGGCGCACTCGCTGGTTTGCTTCACGCAATATTGACGGTGCGAGTTGGTATTGATCAAGCTGTATCAGGTCTTGCAATTAACTTGCTTGGCGCTGGAACGGCACGTTTTCTCTCCGGAGTTTTCTTTATCGGAGCTGGAGGAGATGTGAACGTTTCACCTCAAGTGAAATCTATTAGTTCATTTACTGTTCCGGGGCTAAGTCCATTCCTCACTTCTCTTGGACAGAAACACATTCTCGTTATCTCAGATGTTGCAGGTGTGGTTGCTGGATTCATTACTTCAATCAACTGGGCATCACTCGTCATGATTTTGGCTCTCCCTCTCACTTCATGGATTCTGTGGAAGACACGTTTTGGATTGCGCATGCGTTTCTGCGGTGAAAATCCATCAGCAGCTGAATCCCTTGGTGTGAACGTCTATCGCACTCGCTACATCGCCCTGGCTGTATCAGGCGCACTCGCAGGCCTCGGAGGTGCCTATATTTCAGTGGTTGTCACTGGTAATTACCTCGAAGGCCAAACTGCAGGACGAGGCTATATCGGCCTTGCTGCGGTTATTTTCGGCAACTGGCAACCAGCTGGAGTTCTTGCCGGTGCGGCTCTCTTTGGATTAACGGATGCGCTCCGCGTTCGCCAATCTACTTCTGTTCACGCACTTCTCTTAGTCGTGATTGTTTTAGCAGCTGTATATAGCCTCACCAAACTTCGCAAGAAGGATTGGAAAGGTTTTGGAATCAATCTCGGTATTGCGGTATTCGTTTTGGCTTACTACATGATCAATAAAGTGGTGCCTGACGAATTTGTCACCTTCTTCCCGAACTTGACCACGATCTTAGTTCTGGCATTTCTATCTCAAAAACTGCGCCCACCAGCCATGGCTGGGGCGCCTTACAGGAAAGGCGAGGAGAGTTAACGTATGTCTCAAATAGATTTTTGGGAATCACAAGTTCTCAAGAGTCTTGACCCCGTCGTAAAAAATTCGACGCTCATAAAGGTCAACGAAGCAAAGATCAAAGAAGTAGCTTCATGGATGGCATACGAGGAATTTGCCAAACCGGATGGTTCCTCTCTCTTTAATTTTGGCGACGATCCAAATTTCTTGATGGATCTCACCCTCACTGTAAACACGATGAATTTTGCATTCACTAATTTTGATACGGGTATCAAATACGAGAGTGATTACAACGGTCGTCGCTACAGCGATAGCGAAGCGATGATGGCTGATTTGCATCGCGCTAAAGCCAAAGGCATTCCCTTCTTCGATGGTGAATATCAAGCGAAGATGACGCGCAAAGATCTAGAGGAAGTTTTCAACGGAACCATTGAAATGCCGATGTTGGATGAACGCGTAAAAATCTTCAATGAAGTGGGCAAAGTCCTCGTTGAAAAATATGATGGACATTGGCACAACTTTGTTCGCGATTGCGCTCCTCGACTCTATGCAAACGGGAATGGCATCTTGGAGAGATTGACGACCGAGTTCCCTCGATTCGCCGATGTCTCTGATTACAAAGGCTCGCTTATTCAGCTTTATAAGCTGCCACAGCTGGGTATCTGGGGACTTCACCTATCGCTGATGCCACGCAAAGCATGGGCCTTGGAAGATGCCCATCTTTTAACCGCTTTTGCGGATTACATCGTGCCAGTCGGGCTTCGAGTAATGGGAATCTTTGAATACTCACCAACTCTAGAGAATCAGATCAATTCTCTTGTTGAAGTACCTCGGGATAGCGATGCTGAAATTGAGATCAGAGCGAACTCCATTTATGCAATCGCACGTCTGACAGAGGAAATCAACGCGCTGCGCCCCAATCTTGAACCTCTCTTGATGCCTCAAGTGGATTTCAGATTATGGAAGGCGTATCACGCAACGCACTGGCCACACCATCTTACGAAAACGGTAATGTACTGATGAGAATTTATTTTGCTGGACCACTCTTTACACCTTACGAGCGGGCTTTCATTGATCAATGCGCAAAGAAACTGCGTGATGCAGGTATGGAAGTTTTTGTTCCGCACGAGATTCCGCTACCAGATCCAGTTACCCCTAAATTCATTTTTGGGATTGATTCAACAGAAGTTCTGAAAGCAGATGCCGTTTTAGCTTTGCTCGATGGTCCTATGGTTGATGATGGGACTGCGAATGAAATTGGAATTTTTTGGAATGAAATGCGCCACGATAAAAGTAAAAAAGGAATCGTCGGCCTTGTGACAGATACTCGCGTTATTCGCGATCGCAATATGATTGACGGAAAAGGAATCAATCTATTTGTCCGCGGCTGCGTTGAAGATGCTGGAGCTTTAGTTGATACATTTGATGCTGCATTTGAGATATTGAAAAAGTGGCAAGATGAGAAGTAGATCAACGCTCGCATGTTGAGCGCCTATAAAGCCGTTCTTCGTAAAGATCATTCCTTCTCCACTTTCGGATTTGGAATAATTGGTCGATTGCCTCTCGCAATGAATACGGTAGCTCTCGTCTTTCTTATCTCTTCCGTCCGTGGCTCGTTTGCTCTGGCTGGGTTGGCTTCCTCGTGTTACACACTTTCAGGCGCTTTTGCCGGCCCCCGCATCGGTCGTTTAGCTGACATCAAAGGGACTCGAAAAGTATTGATTCCGGTTACTTTATTGAATGCCATATTCATTACCGGGATTTTGACGTTGGGGGAGAAGAACAATTTCTTCTTACTTTTATTCTCGGCTCTTGCCGGATCAACCTTTCCGAATTTTGGCAGCTATACCCGTACTCGCTGGAGTCGTTCATTGGGCGATGACCGTGAACTCGGAGTGGCTCTTTCTCTCGAATCTGTACTTGATGAGACTGCATTCGTTGTTGGTCCCGCACTTGCTGGTTTCCTATTTTCATGGAAAGGCTCACACTCACCACTTATTGGGGGAATGGTTTTTCTATTGATTGCAGGATTTGGGTTAGCGCTCACGAGCACTGATCATGGTGGACATCCTCAACCCATTGAAAAGCATGGTGGGTTATTAAAGATTCCTTATGTGAAGCCTCTCTTAGCTACGCTGATTTGTATTGGCATAACTTTTGGCGCGCAGTACGTTGTGATTCTCGCTGTTGCACGTGAAGGCGGTCGAGCCGCTGATGGTGGATTGTGGGTTGGACTTAATCCCATCGGCAGCACTGTTGCAGGATTTGCTTATGGTTTTATCCATTGGAAAATATCGTCTGCAAAGAGATTGACTGCATCATTGCTCTTGATGTCACTCGGTACTTCGGGGTTAGTTCTCTTCCATGACTATGAAACAATCGTGTTCTGGTTGATCATTGCCGGTATTGCAATTGCCCCATCGCTCATTTCAGCAAATGAACGACTTAAGGAACTTGTACCTGTCCATCGCTTGAATGAAGCGTTCTCTCTCCTCGGAGCATCGATTTCAATGGGAATTACTATTGGCGCATCGTTGAGCGGAATTTTGGTTTCTCACCTTGGTGGTTGGCATGGATTTGATTTAATGCTGGGTGCAACAGTTCTGGCATTCCTCGTCTCCACTATTGGAATCCGTGGAAAGAAGTTGGAGAATGGGGTATGAGAACTCGCGTTATCTTAGATACCGATCCAGGCATTGATGATGCACTCGCAATCTTGCTTTTAGCTGCCTCGAAAGAAATATCCCTCGAAGCAATCACCGTTACACATGGAAATACGAGCGTAGATAAGTGCTTAGCGAACGCACTTCGTCTCAAGGATTTCCTCGGCTTACAGGGCGTTCCAGTAGCGCGTGGGGCGAGTGAACCGCTTGTCAAAAGCTTGACTGTGGCTGAGGAGACTCATGGGGATGGTGGTTTGGGCTATGCCAAGCTTCCTGATGCAACGTCGAGCCCATCACCTACGAATGCAATCGATACCATCATCGAACTTGTTCATAAGTATCCACATGAAATCACGATTTTAGCAATCGGGCCTCTCACAAATATCGCTCTTGCGATTCACAAAGATCCCTCAATCATCAAACTCATTAATCGAGTTGTAGTAATGGGTGGATCTGTTCATTACCCAGGAAACATGACTCCAGATTCTGAATACAATGTTTATTGTGACCCTGAGGCTTTCGATATTGTGTTGCGCGCTGGTTTTGACTTTACTCTGGTTCCACTCGATGTCACATACAAGTGCCTTTTTACAAAGAAACATATTGAAAAGCTTGCAGGAGCTAAACCCGAAATTATCAAATTCATAGATGACTCGACTCGGTTCTATATGGAATTTCATGATGAGTACCAGTCGATTGACGGTTGTGCAATCAACGATCCGCTTGCAGCGGCAATTCTGATTCGACCTGAACTTGTAACCCTCAAAGAGTATTTCATGACCATTGAACTCAAAGGCGAATTTACGCGAGCAAAGACATCTGTAGATTTCTATAACGTTTACAAGAAAGCGCCAAACGCAAAAGTAGCGATGGAAGTAGATGTTGAGGCGTTTATGGATTTTCTAATTGAAAGAGTAAAGACGCTATGAGCAAGCAGCATCACATTCAATTAGAAGCTGGCGATGTTGGCAGATATGTCTTGTTACCTGGAGATCCTGGTCGAGTCGAAGTAATTGCTCGCCACTTAGATAGCGCGGTTCATGTTGCGACCAATCGTGAATATGTGACATACACCGGATATCTTGACGGAGTTAAAGTCTCTGTGACCTCAACAGGAATTGGCTGTCCATCGGCAGCAATTGCACTCGAAGAGTTGGTCCGAGTAGGCGCAGATACTTTTATTCGCGTAGGAACGTCCGGGGCGATCCAGCCAGGCACAAAAAGCGGGGAATTGGCCATTATTACAGGGGCTATTCGCGATGAAGGAACCTCGATTCACTATATGCCTCCTGAGTTTCCAGCAGTTGCAGATTTTGGTCTCGTGGAAGCACTTCGAACTGCTGCGAAGTCCAAAGGTGTCCCATTTCGAGTAGGCATCACTCAATCGAAAGATTCTTTCTACGGAGAAGTTGAACCTGAACATTCTGGTGTCACCACGCGGTTATTGAACCGCTGGAAAGCATGGGAGATAGGCGGAGCAATTTGCTCTGAAATGGAATCCTCTGCGCTCTTTGTTGTTGCTTCCATGCTTGGCGTACGTGCAGGTGGAATCATGGCGATGTGGGGCGATGGAGAATTTAAAGGTTTGGAACCGCTCATCGAAACGGCAATCGAAGGTCTTCGCAATGTAATCAAAGGAGATAACAATGGAAACAGCTGACGGAAAGCAATACCACATCAACCTCAAGAAAGGTGATGTCGGTAAATATGTATTGCTGCCTGGAGATCCTGGACGTTGCGAAGCTATTGCAGCTCTCTTTGATAACCCTGTACATGTAACTCAAAATCGCGAATACAACACCTACACCGGTTACCTCGATGGAGTAAAAGTTTCTGTGACCTCAACAGGAATTGGCTGTCCTTCCGCAGCAATTGCACTAGAAGAACTCGTGCGAGTTGGAGCTGATACTTTCATTCGAGTGGGAACTTCGGGCCACATTCAGAAAGATATTGTCTCCGGAGAGCTTGCAATTATTTCTGCGGCTATTCGCGATGAGGGCACATCACTTCATTACATGCCAATCGAATTTCCCGCTATCGCAGATATCGATTTAGTCCGCGCTCTCCAACGTGCAGCGAAGAAGACAGGTGCTAAACATCGTACGGGCATTACTCAATCGAAGGATTCTTTCTACGGCCAGCATGAGCCACAGCGAATGGGCGTCGGCCCTGAGCTTCTCAATCGCTGGAAAGCTTGGGAAATAGGAGGAGCGCTGTGCTCAGAAATGGAGGCTTCTGCGCTATTTGTTGTCGCATCCATGCTTCGAGTACGAGCAGGCGGAGTCATGATGGTTCATGCAAAAGATCCAATGCCACCGCTAGATATTTTGCTACAGACCGCTGTTCAAGCTCTGCGCGAAATCATTGCTGAAGATAAAGAGAATGGCCGCGACGTTAATTAACGACCGGCTTTATCAACCGCATCGAGCATCATGTTCCAGAATTTGTCGAAATCGAGTTCTAGAGCAACGTTGACATTCGCTTTGCGTCCTGTGCGGTTGTAGATATCTACGACAGTTGCCCCACGAGTATGAGTTCCGTTGAGTTCAATTTCAACGTTTACAAAACGATTCTTTGTGACCGTTGGATCAATCAAAACAGCGATTGCAAGTGGATCATGCAGTGGAGGATCTGGCATTTCAAAGACATCGTTGTAAGTTTTAGCGAAGAATCGCATAAGACCTGTCATGGTCTTCGAAACTTCGGTATTCATAGCTTCAAGCTTGTCAAAAATCTCTTTAGTGATGAGAGCTTGATGGGTGACATCCAATCCAATCATGGTGATTGGAAGTTCAGACTTTAAGACAACCTCTAGAGCTTCCGGGTCCATCCAAATATTAAATTCAGCATAAGGCGTGCGATTTCCACGTGAAGCACTTCCGCCCATAAATACGATATGCGCGATATTGGATTTAAGTTCGGGATACATCTTCAAAAATAGAGCGATATTAGTCAGTGGACCAGTTCCTACGAGAGTTACTTTCTCAGAACTCTTTCGCACGAGCTGTGCAATTAGATCCACTCCATGAATACTCTCCAGAGCGAAAGTAGGGGCAGGCAGAGGTGCACCATCCAGTGCAGTCTCACCATGAATATCTGATGCCGCTTCAACCGCTCCAAGAATCGCATTTCCAGCGCCTTGTGCAACGGGTACTTGAATTTTCGCTAGAGCGCAGACGCGAAGAGCATTCTCGGTGACTTTATCGATGATTCCATTACCGGATACTGTGGTTATACCAAGGAGCTCAATTGCTGGGTTATATGCAGCAAGAAGTATTGCCATTGCATCGTCATGGCCTGGATCGCAATCGAGGATTATTGGGGTTTTTTTCACTTACTTGCCGCTCCTTTGTGCTGGAATGTAGTTAGCAGGGTTACTGGAATCTTTACAGACTTCATAGAGGGAATTGAGGAACATATCGCGATCAGCTTCCCACACGACATCCACATTTGGGGCAGGAGCCGTATGTCGTCGATCGATAATAAGAGTTCCTCGCATCTCTTCAGAGCAACTTACATCCATTGAAACAAATTCACTCTTACGAATCATTTCTGGTGCAATTGCAATTGCAACTGTGATCGGATCTGGCAGATCAAATCCAGGAAGATTGGTGATATCTCTACAGAAAATTGCAAGCGTCTCATTAATATCAATGACGTAAGCCGCTCGTGCAGTACCTATTGCGCGAATCTTTGCCTCTTCCTCTGCGCCAATCACAGCAGCATCACGGCTAATGTTCCAACCAACCATGATGAGACGTTTTCCAGAATTCAAAACAATCTTAAAACTTTCAGGATCGCACCACACGTTGAACTCAGCGCTTGGTGTCACATTGCCCCAACCTTCTGGTGAACCAGCCATCATGTAGACATCTTTAAAGCGGTGAAGCATTTGAGGATCTTGCAAGAGAGCTGCTGCGATATTCGTCAGTGGCCCAAGAGTGACAAGAGTTAATTCGCCTGGAAACTTCTTACTAATTTCTATGAGCTGGGTGACTCCATCGGTACCATCAACTTTCAGGTGGGTACGTGGAATTTGTGCGCCACTCATTCCATCTGGCCCATGAACATTTTGGGCTGTGTGTAATTCACGAGTGATCGGTTTTGCCATTCCAGAATAGACAGGAACTTTAGAACCCATAAGAGCAACTGTCGCCAAAGCATTCTCTGTTGCGAGATTGAGCGGAACGTTTCCTGCAACTGTTGTTATCAATTCAACGGAGACTTTAGGGTTGCCCAGTGCCAACATCAGTGCAACTGCATCGTCGCTTCCAGTGTCAGTATCAATTACTAGTTTCAACAGTATTTCTCCTTGTTTCTTTATTGGCTTTCAACCGTGCGAATCCAAGGCTAACTTTTTAGCGCAAAAGCACAAGAGATGTAGCGATAATTATGGAAATTACCCTTCTCAGAAGGTATCGGTGACGATAGACTCTATTAATGCGCGTTATGGATGGAACTCTGCCTTCCATTAAAGGGTTTCTTAAAACTCTTTCGCCGGTAGATCAAGTAGGAGCGGAAGCTCGAGCAGCAATGCTTGCAACTCGAAGCATTAAGACTTCCAGCAAGAGCTGGGCAATCGACATGGCAATCTCGATGATTGACTTAACTACTCTTGAAGGCGCCGATACGGCTGGAAAAGTTAAAGCAATTTGCAATAAAGCTGTCCGCCCAGACCCAAGTGATTCGACTGTCCCTCATGTAGGCGCCATTTGTGTATACAACGACATGGTACGTGTTGCCCGCGAACATCTTGATGCTTCAGGTGGAAAAGATATTCCTGTTGCTGCCGTCTCCACAGCATTCCCATCAGGACGTGCTTCCTTAGAAGTTAAGAAGCGCGACACTGAAGATGCAATCGCTAATGGCGCCGCCGAAATTGATATGGTGATTGATCGCGGTGCGTTTCTATCTGGTGATTTAGTAAAAGTTTTCAATGAGATTGAATTTATCAAATCAATTTGTGGAGATAAAGCTCATCTCAAAGTCATCCTTGAAACGGGTGAATTGGTCACTCTTGATAACGTCAGAAAAGCATCGTATTTAGCCATGGCTGCAGGTGCAGACTTCATTAAGACAAGCACCGGAAAAGTTTCTCCGGCTGCAACAGCCCCAGTCGTCCTGGTTATGCTTGAAGCGGTTCGAGATTGGTATGAGATGACGGGTACACGAATTGGCGTTAAACCAGCTGGAGGAATCCGCACTACCAAGGATGCGATTAAGCAGCTTGTGCTGGTCAATGAAACTGCAGGCCCAGAATGGCTCAATCCAGGGCTTTTCCGCATTGGCGCCAGCGCTTTGTTGAACGACCTCTTGATGCAACGCATGAAGCTTCGTGATGGACACTATGCTGGATCTAACTACGTGACATTGGATTAATGATGACTTTTGAATATGCCTCTGCGCCAGAATCAACTTCCGTTGTAAAAATTAAGCCTGAGTACGGCCTCTTTATTAACGGCAAGTTCCTTCCTGCCAAAGGCGGCAAAGTTTTCTCAACAATCAATCCCGCGACCGAAGCTCATCTATCTAAAGTCGCATTTGCTGCGCCATCCGATGTAGATAAAGCTGTCGCTGCTGCGCGTACGGCTTACAGCAAAGTATGGTCGAAGATGCCTGCAGCAGAACGCGGAAAATATCTCTTTAGAATTGCACGAATCCTGCAAGAGCGTGCCCGTGAATTTGCAGTTCTTGAAACGATGGACAATGGAAAGCCGATTCGCGAAACTCGAGATACAGATATTCCATTAGCTGCCGCACATTTTTTCTATCATGCTGGTTGGGCTGACAAACTCGAACATGCAGGTGTGGGAACAGCCCCTAAGCCTCATGGAGTTGTTGGACAGATCATTCCTTGGAACTTTCCACTTCTTATGCTTTCGTGGAAGATTGCACCAGCACTTGCAACAGGCAACACCGTTGTTTTAAAACCAGCTGAAACAACTCCGTTGACAGCGCTTCTCTTTGCTGAGGTCTGCCAACAAGCCGGTTTGCCCGCTGGTGTTGTAAATATTGTGACAGGTGATGGGTCAACAGGTGCCGCAATCGTTAACCATCCAGGAATCGACAAGATTGCATTTACTGGTTCAACTGATGTCGGCAAAGGAATTGCACGCGCTATTGCAGGAAGTAAAAAGTCTGCAACGTTAGAGCTTGGTGGAAAAGGTGCCAACATCGTCTTTGAAGATGCACCTATTGATGAGACTGTAGAAGGAATCATCACTGGCATATTCTTCAATCAGGGCCATGTTTGCTGCGCAGGATCGCGTTTGCTCGTTCAAGAGAATATCCACGATGAATTAATGGCTAAATTGAAGGCTCGTATCTCAAAAATTCGCGTTGGAGACCCTCTCGATAAGAACACCGATTTAGGTGCAATTAACTCATCTGCACAACTTGAAAAGATTCGCGAGCTCACTGCTTCTGGCGTAGAAGAAGGGGCTGAACAGTGGAGCCCATCATGCAACCTTCCTTCAAAAGGATTCTGGTTCCCTCCAACAGTATTTACTGGCGTGACACAAGCGCACAAAATCGCACGCGAAGAAATCTTCGGACCTGTGCTATCGGTTCTGACATTCAGAACTCCACAAGAAGCAATTGAAAAAGCGAATAACACCCCGTTCGGATTATCAGCAGGTATCTGGACTGACAAGGGTTCACGAATTTTATGGACAGCAAAACATCTAAAAGCCGGCGTGATTTGGGCAAATACTTTCAACAAGTTTGATCCTGCAAGTCCATTTGGAGGTTACAAAGAATCCGGCTGGGGTCGAGAAGGTGGCCGTCATGGTCTTGCTGCATATTTGAAGGGCGGACACTAATGCGTATTGATGTGAAGAAAACTTACAAGCTTTATATCGGTGGAGCTTTCCCTCGAAGTGAATCTGGTCGCTCCTATGAAATTTCAGATAAGAAAGGCAATTTCATCGCGAACCCAGCACAAGCATCGCGCAAAGATTTACGAGATGCTGTTGTCGCTGCTCGTGCAGCGCACTCTGGTTGGTCATCAGCAACCGCATTTAATCGCGGACAGATTCTTTACCGCGTTGCTGAAATCATGGAAGGTCGCACATCTCAATTTGTTGACGAAATTGTTGCAACTGAAGGCGTCGCTCCAGCAGCTGCAAAGAAGCAAGTTCAAGAAGCTATCGATTTATGGGTTTGGTATTCAGGCTGGTGCGACAAGATTGGCTCGATTTATGGCTCCACCAATCAGGTGTCTGGGGCCTTCTATAACTTCACCATTCCAGAGTCAGTAGGCGTAGTTGCAGCTTTTGCACCACAAAAGAGCTCACTCCTTGGGTTGGTTCACACCATTGCACCCATCATCGCTGGCGGCAATACGGTGATTGCAATTGCGAGTGAAAAACTTCCTCTATGCGCAATTACGTTAAGCGAAGCACTTGCCACAAGTGATCTTCCAGGTGGAGTGGTAAATATCCTCACAGGTATCACATCTGAATTAGCGCCGTGGGCAGGATCGCACATGGAGATAGATGCGATTGATGCATCAGGCCTCACATCTTCTCAAGATAAGGAAGTTCGTGTTTCAGGTGCAGATAACTTGAAGCGCATTTCTTCATTCAAAGCAGAAGCAACACCTCAACGCTTGCTTGCCTTTATGGAACACAAGACTGTCTGGCACCCAATCGGAATTTAACGCCGAGAGATTGTTTGCAGCCAAAGTTCGCGCATCGCATCAACATCAATTGCAGTACATACTTCGATGCGTGGTGCATCTAAGTGAGCTGGATCTAGCTCTTGAAATGCTTCTGGGCGACGGTCGCAAATAGTTGCGCCACGATTAGGACCAAATGTTGTATCGACCATCGCTTTCATTGTTACTTGAGTTGAAAGTTCTGGTTTCAGCGCAGTAGCAACAGCGCCATAATCTCCTAATGTAATTTCATATTCAAGACGATCCAACATCGCGTCAACTAGTCTTCCAGCGAAAGTTGATGGTGCATGGTTTTCATCCATGAGTCGCTTGGAATACGTGCGATTCATTGTTAAATCATTGAAAACATCGAGGCCATACATGGTGATTGGAATTCCGCTTTGAAAAACAATCGCTGCAGCTTCAGGGTCATGCCAGATATTGAATTCGGCCGTTGCAGTGGCATTTCCAATCGAAGCAGATCCACCCATCAAAACAATTCGTTCAAGCTTCTTTGCAGATTCAGGAAATGCCCGTAGAAATAGAGCGATATTCGTAAGAGGAGCCAAAGGAATGAGAGTCACTGGTTCTGAAGAGCCTTCAACCAAGTCGCGAATGAGCTCAACAGCAGGACGAGGATCGAGAGTCCGCTTTGATTCGGGGAAACCAAGATCGCCTAAACCGTCAGCACCATGAACATGTTCGGCATACCGAGGCTCATCGATAAGAGGTCGAGTTGCACCTGCAGAAACAGGAATATCGCCGGCTTCGGCAGCATCTAAAACTTTAAGAGTATTGATGATGACTTGTTTAAGGTTTGTATTGCCATCTACGCACGTAACACCGAGCAAATTGATTTCAGGATGACGTGCAGCAAATAGAAGAGCAAATGCGTCATCGACGCCTGTATCTACATCCAAGATAAAGTTTTTCATGATGTCCTTGCTGGCACGGCTTCGTACCCTCGTAGTGAAAACGTCTGGCGACGCACTGGATTTTCTTCAAGCTCTAACTTAGGAAAACGCTTAAACAATTCAGGTAAAGAAATTCCCATTTCTAGTCTGGCAAGAGGCGCTCCGATACAGAAGTGGATTCCCGCTCCAAACCCAATATGTGGATTGTGTTCACGGGTGATATCCATGTCATGAGCATTGGCGAAGACTGCTTCATCTCGATTTGCTGAACCAAGAAGGCTGACAATCTTTTGCCCAGCTTTGATTTCTACCCCGCTCATTTCCAGATCAGAAGTAGCGGTTCGCTCAAAGAATTGGAGGGGAGCGTCAAAGCGAATGAATTCCTCGAGAGCTGTCGCTGAATATTTTTCAGGATCACGTTGGAGCAATTCCCATTGCGAATGGTTTTGATGCGCAGCAACCATCCCATTTCCAAATCCATTGACACTTGCTTCGTGTCCAGCATTGAGGAGAAGTACACATGTAGCGATGAGTTCGTGAGTAGAGAGTTTTTCGCCCGCTTCTTCAACTTGAGCAAGCTCTGTGATGAGATCATCTGTTGGATGAGCTTTGCGAAGGAGCATGAGTCCGTGCACGTATTCAGCAAATTCATTTGCTGCTCTCTTTGCACCTTCTTGGCTCTCGATAGAAGGGTTTACTTCATACATCTTCACTATGGCTTGTGACCATGGGCGCAGGAGATATTCATCGCTTGTTGGGAAGCCCAAAAGCGCTGCAATAACTTTTACTGGCAAAGGTTCGGCATAGTCAGCAATCAAATCAAAGTTCCCACCGAGATCTTCGATGTTATTCAGAAGTTCTTGGGTGAGAGCCACGATATTTGGACGTAGGGATTCAATTCGATTCTTATTGAAAGCTTTCATCACCAACGACCGAAGGCGGGTGTGCTTTGGAGGCTCGCTATCGAGAATTGAATCAGAGTGTAGGTAGTTAAATACGTTCCATTCAGATTCTGGTTCTTTCGCTTTAAAAATTCTGCCTAACGATTTATTTCGAAGGACCTCATTTGCATCTTTGTGGTTGGGAGCCAAGAAGAGGTTGAGTTCTTCGTGCCAAATCGGCTTGCCATGTTTACGCAGTTCAGCCAGATGCGGGTATGGATTGTTTATGACATCAACGTTTGTAAAATCAATCATTAGGCACCTAACTTTTCGTAGCCAGGGCGAATTTGTGATTCCAAAATATTTTTGATCTCATCTGCTGAAATAAAGGCAGAGTTGATGGCATTCTCAGCCACATCGTGAAGATCCTGTAAGTCCCACGAATGCGCTGCTGAAATCTCAGTGATCTCCTTGATCATTGAAGTCTTGCTCATCAGGCGATTGTCCGTGTTAATGGTGACGTTGAAGCCAAGTTCCTTCATAATGCCAATCGGATGAGTCTCATACGAAGATGCGCCACCCGTTTGAAGATTTGAAGTGGGAGCCATTTCAAGAGCAATCTGTTTATCCAAAATCTCCTGTGCTAACTCGCCAAGTCTTGCTTCGCCATTCTCAAATGAGATGTCATCGATGAGGCGAATACCGTGGCCAATGCGTTCGGTTTTGCACTCACGAACAGCGAGTGCAATGGATTCAAGGGGAGCAGCTTCACCAGCGTGAATTGTGTAGTGCCCGCCTTGTGCGCGTAGATAATTGAAAGCTTTGATGTGATCGGTAGGGGGGAATCCCATTTCAGGGCCTGCGATATCAAATCCGACGATGCCTTTGCCTTTGAATTGAATAACTTTCTCAGCAACTTCATCTGCAAAGTGATTGTGTCGCAAAGCGCAGAGCAGCCCTTCAACGCGAATAGAGAAACCTTCTCGCTTTGCTTCAGCCATACCTTGCTGGTAACCCTCGACGGTGTATTCAATTACTTGATCAATTGTTAAACCTTTACGTGTAAAGAGTTCCGGAGCGCCGCGAACTTCTGCATACACAACGCCATCTCGGGCAAGATCTAGAGCGCATTCTCGCGCAACGCGAATTATTTGTTCAGGCGTCTGCATGAGCGAGATCGTGTGCTCAAAAGTTTCCAAGTAAAGCTCGAGAGTTCCTTCGCTACATGCTTCAAAGAACCACTTCGCAAGTCGTTCCGCATCATTGAACGGCAGTTTTGTGTAGCCAGATTCCTCAGCCATCTCAATCATCGTTTGAGGTCGCAGCCCTCCATCGTTGTGATCGTGGAGGAGAACTTTTGGTGCTTGAGAAATTTCTTGAGCGGTAAGAAGAAGTGTCATTTACTTCAAATCATCCGGTCCAAAAGCCCATGGCAACATATCAATCATCTTTTGAGGACCATCAGGCGTCATCAAAAGAGCTTCTTTTCCGCCGTGCTCGAATAACAATTGGCGACAGCGACCGCATGGAGCAAGGAAATTTCCATCGCCTCCAACGCAGACAACTGCGATGAGTCGTCCGCCACCTGTCCGTGCAAGATCTGAGACCAAACTACATTCAGCACATAGACCGAGACCGGTGCTGGCGTTCTCTACATTGCAGCCAGATATGTAGCGACCATCATCAACAAGTGCAGCAACCCCTACAGGGAATTTTGAGTACGGCGCATAAGCCTTCTTCATTGCCTCTTTTGCGAGGTCGTGAATCTGATTCCATTGAATTTCCATAGGCTTGGAAGTCTAAGCCTATGCACCTTATTTTCCAATAGGTGGGCGGGCTCCAACACTTGCAATACATGTAGTGGCTTGGGAAATTCCATTTTTTATTGCCACTTCTAAGTTGGGATCTGAGAACCATGAAGACATAAATCCTGCAGCAAATGAATCACCGGCACCTGTCGTATCGATGACTTCGACCTCTTCGGCGGGAACTTCAACAATCATCACACGCTCGAATATTGCTATCGCACCTCGTTCACCGCGTTTTACAACGACTAGAGGAGTAACAGCCGCAAGCTTCACAAGCGCACCTTCAATATCTTTTTCATCTGCAACATAGAAAGCTTCTTCTTCGTTGAGAATTAAGACATCTGCAAGAGCAATCCAATCATTCAGAATCGATGTTGGAATATTTCGAAGTGCACCAACTGTTCCTGGATCTAAAACAATGGGGATTGAATGTGCCTTGATTTGTGCAACCATCTCTAAAACATTCTTTCGAGATTTAGGATTAATGAGCGCATACCCCGAGAGATACACAGCATCAAACTCTTCCAAAGGTGGTAAGTCTTTAGCGCTTAACCCAGAATTAGCTCCAGAGTCTGGGAACATCGTGCGTTCACCATTTTCATTCACGAGGACAACAACCACGCCTGTTTTTTCACCTGGTGCATGATGATCGGAATGCCGCACGCAATATTTGTCGAGCTCATCAAAGAGAAATGTTCCATTGAGGTCATCTCCAGTGCGCGAACAGAGATAGACACTATTTCCCAGCGATGCGAGCCATGTTGAGACATTCGCTGCAGCGCCGCCGCCATGAGTTGAAATGGTGGCTTGAGTATCTCCGCCCACGTGGATTTCGGAGTCAATAACGACGCTGACATCCATCATGGTGTCGCCAATACAGAGAAAGTGGTTCATTGCCTTAGAGGGCGATAGCTATCTCGGCTGCAAGCTTTGAGTTAGATTTAATGATTTCTACGTTAACGTCCAAACTCTTTCCTTCACTCACGCGGTGGAAATATTCAAGTAAAAATGGAGTGACAGCTTTACCGGTGACATGTTTTGCTTCTGCTTCAGCTAAACCATTTTTCAACAAAGTGTCGTGGAGAGTGCGGTCTAGCTCAACTTTCACGGGGTTAGTGACAATAACTGCGCTTTCAGAAGTATTTACTGCTGCGCGTTGCTTCCAAATAGCAGCGATTTCTAGTGCACTCTCAACGCGGTGCTCAATCTCAAAACCAGATTCTGTTAAGTAGAAGCCAGGAAATTTATTTGTCTTGAAACCGAGAACTGGAACTGCAAGAGTTTCCAATCGTTCAAGAGTTGCTTCGACATTGAGGATGGATTTCACGCCTGCGCAAACAATGACAACTGGCGTGATGGAAAGGCCACGTAAATCTGCTGATTCATCAAAGCCATCTCCGCGGTGCACTCCGCCAAGTCCTCCTGTAGCAAACACAGAGATTCCCGCCATAGCTGCAATATGCGCCGTTGCCGCAACTGTTGTTGCTGCACTCTTTTTGGTTGCAGCCAATATTGCAAGATCGCGAGTGGATGCCTTAACAACACCATCTTCATTTGCAATTCGATCAAGTTCATCAGCTTCTAAACCAACATGTATCTCACCATCGAGAATTGCAATTGTTGCTGGCACAGCGCCAGTTGCTCGAACAATTGATTCCACCTCTTGTGCCACCGTTAAATTGCGAGGACGTGGAAGTCCATGGCTAATAATTGTGGATTCAAGAGCAACTAATGGCTTTTTTGAAGCAAGAGCTTCAGATACTTCTCGAGAAAACTTAATCACGTCTCAGAGGTTACCCTCGTTCTGGTGGAGCGTGAAAACCCTCGATTAGACCCTAACGCAGCCCTTTCGCTACTATTCGCGGGCTGCACTTCAACCTGGCGGGTTGCCCGAGCGGCCAATGGGAGCGGACTGTAAATCCGCCGGCTCAGCCTTCGAAGGTTCAAATCCTTCACCCGCCACCAGCGTTATCTCTCCTCACTACGATGTCCGAGTGAATCGTGCACGAGTAGCCGTTACTGCGGCATTCATAACTAATGGCTTTGTAGTCGGAGCTTTTGTTGCACGCCTGCCGGATTTCAAAGAGATTTTGGCGATCAGCAACGGTGAAATAGGCCGTGCGCTTCTCTTTTCTTCGTTGGGAATTCTCGTCGCACTCGGTCCTACAGGGCGTTTATGTGCAACACGTGGAAGTGCTTGGGTAGCTGTTCCATCTGCAATCGGTTTAGCTCTCTCAACCGTGCTCGTAGGTACTTCGCATTCACTGTTACAACTCACTTTGACTCTCTTTGTATTTGGTTTCTTTCTTGCAGTTCAAGATGTTTCGATGAACACCCACGCTGTGGCAGTCGAGCACGAAGCTAATAAACGTTTCATGAGCACATTCCACGCGATGTTTTCTGCAGGTGCACTCATTGGCGGATTTACTGGCGGATTGCTTTCACAATGGAATATTTCAATTTTGAAACACACCATTGTTGTTGGAGTCGTTGCTATCGCAGCAGCACTTCTTTTAAAGCCATGGTGGATGCCAAATGAAATTGATATTCACCCGATTGACAGAAATAAGCACACACGCAACAGGAGGCGACCAGCGATTTTCTGGGCTCTCGGACTCATCATGATGTGTGGTCAAGTTGGAGAAGGAGCAGCTGGGGATTGGGGCGGAATATTAAGCCGAACTACTTTCCATGCTTCACCGTTTGTCTCCACGCTTCCTTATATTTTCTTCTCAATCACGATGGTGATCGGCCGATTCCTTGGTGATTATTTAGCTAACCGTTTTGGAGTTCGCAGAGTTGTTATAACGAGCGGATTGATTGCATCCATTGGGTTGTTCGGTGGACTTATTGTTGGCGGAATATATGGAGTAATTGTTGGTTGGGTCTTCCTCGCCGCGGGATCCTCGACAGTGTTTCCACTTGTATTGAGCATGTCTGGAAAGATGGCAAAAGAAAGATTTGCTGATCGCATGGCTCCTTCTGAAGGCATGGCAATGGTTTCTGGAATTGCTTATTTTGGTTTTCTCGCAGGGCCACCTGTTATTGGTTTTCTAGCCAATCTTGTGACACTTCGTTGGGCAATGATGGTTCCAGCACTTCTTGCCGCTTATGTTGTAGTTGCTGGCTATTTCACTGTAAAAGATTGATGAGAGCTACGATTCAACTATGCATGGTCTAGCACTTTTCATCTCAGTTTTTCTTGCTTGTGCTGTTGAGGCTGTAGAAGCAACAACGATTGTCCTTGCAGCAGGAACTGCTCGGGATTGGAAATCAGCGCTCTTGGGAACTGGCGCAGGATTTGGCGTCCTTGCTCTCGTTATCGTTTCTATTGGTCCATCTATTTCACATCTACCAATGAACGGATTACGACTGATTGTCGGAACGTTGCTTTTAGTCTTTGGTTTGCAATGGATTCGCAAAGCAATTTTGCGTGCATCTGGATATAAAGCGTTGCATGATGAAGAGAAAATTTTTCAAGAAGAACTCGCTGCGGCACGCAAAGCTAAAGAAGGTCAGAAATTTGGAGTCGCCGATTGGTACGCCTTCACCCTCTCATTCAAAGGTGTTCTACTTGAAGGGCTTGAAGTTGCATTTATCGTTTTAACATTTGGAACCATCCAGCACCAGGTTGGACTTGCTTCACTCGGTGCCCTTGCCGCAGTCGTGATTGTTGCGATTGCAGGTTTTGCACTGCGTAAACCACTTGCTCAAGTTCCTGAAAACACCATGAAATTTATCGTCGGAATCATGTTGACTTCATTTGGAATATTTTGGGGAGCTGAAGGAGCCGGCGCACTGTGGCCGAGCGCCGATGCTTACCTCTTGGGAATCATTCCTTACGTCACTTTTGTTTCATTCCTCTTAGTGCAGCTCTTGAAAGCACGACGAGCTCGAACGCCTGAAAAGGTGAAGGTGGCATCGCTAGTCGAGCTTGATGCTGAAACAGTCTTAGAAGATCGCGGTTTCATCAAAGTTATGAAGGATTTTGGCTTCTTCTGGTACGACTTCCTCATTGGCGATGACTTGATTGGATTTGCAATTGTGATTGCCGCACTTGAGGCAACGAATCTCATGGTTCATAGCGGTACAAACGCTTGGTGGCTATTACCTGCAGCTGTTGCCGCCCTATTGCCGATTAATCTTCTGAGGGTTACCAAGTAGCGATCCAAACATTAGGATTGAAGCATGACTTCTAGAATCACTCTCGCAAATACAAATCTTTCGATCTACCCGCTATGCCTCGGAGGCAATGTTTTCGGATGGTCTGCAAACGAGGAAGAATCTTTTGCAGTACTTGATGCATACGCAGCAGCTGGTGGAAACTTTATTGATACCGCTGATATGTATTCAGAGTGGAAGCCTGGAAATGTCGGTGGCGAAAGTGAAACCATTATCGGCAACTGGATGAAGTCTCGTGGCAATCGCCATGAAATGGTTATCGCTACTAAAGTTGCAAAGCTCTCTACGCGTTCTGGTTTATCGGCGTCAAATATCAAATCAGCTTTGGATGACTCGCTGCGTCGTCTACAGACTGATCACATTGACCTTTATTACTCCCATGATGATGATAAAAACGTCTCTCTTGAAGAGACTCTTGGGGCATATGCAGAAGTGATTGCTGCAGGCAAAGTACATCTCATCGCTGCCTCCAATTACTCTGGAGATCGACTTCGAGAAGCAGCAGCTGTGAGCAGATCAAATAACTTCCCTCATTATGTTGCTGTGCAGAATCAATACAACATCATGGACCGTGAACCATTCGAAAGCGATGTCGCACCAGCCGTTTCAGAACTCGGAATTACATCGATTCCTTATTACGGTCTTGCACGTGGTTTTGTTACTGGAAAATATCGCCCTGGTGTAAAAGTGGATTCTGCTCGCGCAGGTGGAGTTGAGGGATATCAAACAGATCGTGGTTGGTCAGTATTGGCAAAAATTGAAGAGATTTCCAAGGAACTTAACACCTCAATGTCAGCCGTTGCTCTCTCTTGGCTTCGAGGACATGGAAGTCTTCCTATTGCGAGTGCGAGAACAGCAGAACAAGCTCAAGAGATTTTTCCAATTGTGGAGCTCTCATCGGCGCAACTTTCTGCGCTCGATGCTGTTAGCGCTTTGTAATTCTTTGCAAAAGTAAATAGATCTGGCAACCAAGGCAGTAATCAAAAACTGCATTTAGAACTGCTGCAACAAAAGCAAGGATGACTGGGATTGAGAAGAGCAGATCTATTTTTGTAAATGCGCCAATCGTTGCAAGAAGCGCGAAGATAAATCCAACTTTTTGAGCAAACTGAGGGCCACGAATATCTTCACCAATAAAGCTTCCATTCAGTCGTGGCTGAACAACTTTGCGATAGAACAATCCGTAGGGAGCTTTCTTAGGTGTTACAAAACCACCAATAGTGAATTGTAGAAGTTGTATTAAGACAAGAAGAGTTGAATGCGTGAGGAATGCTGCTCCAAGAACAATAAGAGTGATTGATGCTGTGACACGCGGTCCGCGAGGGTCAATGAGTTCTGGAATCGCTGGCTTCTCATTCACTTTAGTCATTAGAGAAGTTTAAGAAGGAGAAAGTTATTTACCTAATTGCAAAGAATTCGCAGATGCTAAATATCCATCGGTGTGATGGCATCCACAACTTGCTCTCGCTTTGGTGCGCCTACTGCGCGACCAACTTCAACTCCGCGGTGATCTAAAATAAGAGTTGTAGGAGTAGATCGAATATCGAGTTTACGAACAAGCTCGAGATGGCTTTCTGCATCAATGTCCACGTGCTTTACATCGTGTAGCCCTTTAGTGATGTCGCCAAGAAGTGCTCGTGTAGCGCGGCAGGGTGTGCAAAAAGCAGAGGAGAACTGCAAGAGAGTTAGTCGGCTACCAAAGGTTGCCCCGATTTCCTCTTCAGTAACAGCTGGATTCGTATGTGCTTTCACGGTTCCTCGGTTGATTCTGAACCAGATTCCATAGAGCGAAGTCAGAGCTAACACAATCACAAGTGTCAGCGCGCTCTTCATGTCGGAAGTTTCTCATAAAAATTGAAGCTACTTCTCGTTGGGTTCTGCAAACGATTTGCAATAGAATCGTGCCATGACACATCACTATTGGGGCGATCAAGGTGCTAATCATCGCGCCGACCCTGAATGGGAGTTAGATCCACAAACTCTCGCAGTACGTGGTGGTCTTACGCGTACAGGTTTCGGTGAAACATCAGAAGCTTTATTTCTTAATAGCGGATTTACCTATGCAACAGCCGAACAAGCAGAGTCATCTTTTGCTGAAGAGATAGATCACTTTCTCTACAGTCGCTTTCACAATCCAACAGTTTCGATGTTTGAAAACCGTTTGGCAGCTTTAGAAGGTGCTCCTCGTTGTTTAGCTACAAGCTCTGGAATGTCAGCGATGTTTATGTCGCTTGCTTGTCTCGTTTCAGCTGGTGACCGAGTCGTTGCATCTGCAGCAATGTTTAGTTCATGCCACGTTGTGCTGACAGAAATTCTTCCGAAGTGGGGAATAGTCGTTGAATTAGTAAAGAGCGATGATCACGAAGGTTGGAAGAAAGCTCTTTCTCAACCAACGAAAGCTGTCTTTATTGAAACGCCAAGCAATCCGCTCCTTGAAATCACAGATATTAAATTTGTTAGCGAGCTTGCACATAAAGTCGGCGCAACGGTAATTGTCGATAACGTGATGGCATCAGTCGTTCTTCAGAAACCACTTGAACTCGGCGCAGATGTAGTTATGTATTCCACAACAAAGCATATTGATGGACAAGGTCGCGTTCTTGGCGGAGCGATTCTTGGCTCTGATGAATATTTCAATAACCATCTTTTGCCATTTAATCGCCACACCGGTCCGACCATGAGTGCCTTTAATGCTTGGGTGCTAGTGAAATCCCTTGAAACACTTCAGATGCGCGTTCATCAAATGGCCGACAGTGCGCAAGCGGTTGCAGAATTTCTCGATTCGCATTCAAAAGTTGAACTCGTCCGACACCCTGGTTTAAAGAGCCATCCTCATCACGGCTTAGCTATGAGCCAGATGAGCGGCAAAGGTGGTTCGATGATTGGATTTGAAGTAAATGGCGGGAAAGCCGCGGCATTTGCAGTCATGAACAAGCTTCGCGTGATCGATATTTCAAACAATCTTGGTGATAGCAAGTCACTTATTACCCACCCAGCATCATCAACACATCGCCGCTTAACTCCAGAAGTTCAAGCAGAGATGGGAATTCATGCAGGAACTTTGCGTTTATCTGTTGGTTTAGAAGCTGCGACAGATTTGATTAAGGATTTGCAACAAGCACTTGCTTAATAAGTTGTGAACCAGGGCGATATGCCAAATATTCGAAGGATGGTGCGTCCAGAATAACTACGTCAGCACGTGCACCAATTCCAAGATGTCCAACATCGGTTCTGCGAAGAGCGTGAGCGCCACCGAGCGTTGCAGCAACGACTGCTTGCTCTGGAGAGAAGAACATATCTCGTACAGCAATAGCGATGACAAAGGGCATGGATGCAATGTATGACGAGCCCGGATTGAAATCTGTAGCAAGGGCAACTTGTACTCCAGCAGCAAAAAATCTACGCGCATCAGGGTAAGTAGATCGCGTAGAAAATTCTGCACCGGGCAAGAGAGTTGCAACTGTTTGCGAGGCTGCTAGCGCTTCAAGGGCTTTATCTGAAACATGAGTGCAGTGATCAACAGAAGCCACTCCGAGTTCAACAGCTAATTCAACTCCGCCAGTGTCTCCCATTTGATTTCCGTGGAGACGACCAAGTAGCCCTTTCTGTGATCCAGCGAGAATAATTTCGCGCGCTTCATCCGGCGTGAATGCGCCAGAGTCGCAGAAAACATCTATCCACTTTGCATACGGAGCAGCTGAGTCGAGCATCGCTCCTCGCACAAGATCTATATAGTCGCGTCGATTAGATGCAAATTCTTTTGGCACAACATGAGCACCGAGGAAAGTAGTCTCATCAGTAAATTCTTTAGCAAGGCGAAGCAACCGTGTTTCAGTCTCGACATCAAGGCCGTAGCCACTCTTGATTTCAAAAGTAGTGATTCCTTGTGACGTGAATTCGGTGACGACGTTTTCAAGATGATTGCGTAAAGCGCCATCACTCGCGCCGCGAGTAGCACTTACCGTTGTGTTGATTCCGCCGGTTGCGTAGGTAGTTCCAGCTATTCGCGCCAAGAAATCATTGAGGCGATCCCCAGCAAAAGCTGCATGGGTATGTGAGTCGACAAACCCAGGAATGACGCTCGCGCCATCGGCATCGATGCGCTCATCGGCGGAAGGGGCCTGGCTTTTCGAGCCAACCCAACTCACTTTCCCATCTGTATAGATAAGTGCAGCGTCAGTCAAAGTTCCAATTGTCGGGTCATTAGTAAGTAGCTGACCGATGTTGGTTACAAGCGTTGAACTCATACACCCTCGCGCATAGGAATGCGTACGTGGCGCTTATCTGCAACATCTTCTGCGATTTCATATCCAGCATCTACATGGCGAATTACTCCCATGCCTGGATCGTTTGTAAGTACGCGGTTGAGTTTTTGGCCAGCAAGTTTTGTTCCATCTGCAATACACACTTGTCCGGCGTGAATTGAACGTCCTATTCCAACTCCACCACCATGGTGAATAGAAACCCATGATGCACCAGAAGCTGTATTAATAAGTGCGTTGAGAAGTGGCCAGTCAGCAATTGCATCTGAACCATCTTTCATCGCTTCAGTTTCGCGATATGGCGATGCAACAGATCCGCAATCAAGGTGATCGCGTCCAATCGCAATTGGGGCGTCAACTTTGCCTTTCTTCACCAGGTGATTGAAGAGTTCACCAGCTTTATCGCGCTCTCCATAACCTAACCAACAAATTCGTGCAGGCAGGCCTTGGAAAGCAACTTTCTCTGATGCTTTTGCGATCCAGCGATGCAAAGGTTCATTCTGAGGAAAGAGTTTCAAAATTTCTTTATCGGTTGTTGCAATATCTTTTGGATTGCCAGATAGAGCAGCCCAACGAAATGGCCCTTTACCTTCGCTAAAGAGTGGGCGAATATATGCAGGAACAAAACCAGGGAAATCAAATGCACGGGAATATCCGTGCAACATTGCTTCACCACGAATTGAATTTCCATAGTCAAAGACTTCGGCGCCAGCATCCATGAAACCGACCATTGCCTCAACTTGCGTCGCCATAGATTCGCGAGAGCGACGAGTGAATTCTTGAGGATCGTCCTGAGCAAACTTGTGCCAATCATCTACTGAGACACCGATCGGTAAGTATGAAAGGGGATCATGGGCAGATGTTTGATCAGTGACGATATCGATTGCAACGCCACGGCGTAGGAATTCGGGAAAGACTTCTGCGGCATTGGCTTTGAGGCCAATACTGAGTGGACGGCGCTGACTTTTAGCTTCAAGAGCAAGATGAATTGCTTCATCCCAGTTATCAGTCCATGTATCCAAATAACGATGATCAACCCGGCGTTGAAGGCGCGTGTGATCAACATCGACGCAAATACAGACACCATCATTCATTGTTACGGCTAGAGGTTGAGCTCCACCCATACCGCCCGCGCCACCAGTAAGTGTCAGAGTGCCTGCAAGAGTTCCACCAAATTTCTTATTTGCAACTGCAGCAAATGTTTCGTACGTGCCTTGCAAAATTCCTTGAGTTCCGATGTAAATCCAAGAACCCGCAGTCATTTGGCCATACATTGTTAAACCTAAATGTTCGAGGCGACGAAATTCTGGCCAATTAGCCCAATCGCCCACTAGATTCGAATTAGCAATCAAAACTCGGGGAGCCCACTCGTGTGTGCGAAATACGCCAACAGGTCGGCCCGATTGCACCAACATGGTTTCATCATTTTCTAAAGTCGTGAGTGTGCGCACAAGTGCGTCGTAGGATTTCCAATCTCGAGCAGCTTTACCTGTTCCGCCATACACAACGAGATCATCAGGACGTTCAGCTACCTCGGGATCCAAATTGTTCTGCAACATGCGAAGGGCACCTTCTTGTTGCCATCCCTTTGCAGATATTTTGCTTCCCCGAGCTGCTGTTACTGGTCGTGCGCCTGGAAGTGTCATGCGAGAACTCCTATTTCCTTTTCAACTGCGTTCAAAATGGATCGTGAAACTACTAAATCATAAGACGCTTCAATTTCAGGAGTAAGCCAACGATCGGTTCCTGGTCCTTGAACTCGTGTACGCAAAACTTTAATTGCAGCGCCCGTACCTGGAGATGGTTGCAAAGGTGTTCGCAAATCAATTCCTCGGGCAGAAACCATCAGTTCAATTGCTAACACACGAGCAAGTGCATCAACGCTTTTGCGAAGTTTGCGAGCTGCATGCCAACCCATTGATACGTGGTCCTCTTGCATTGCAGAGGATGGAATTGAATCAACTGATGCAGGTACCGCTAAACGCTTCATTTCTGAAACAAGTCCTGCTTGGGTGTATTGAGCAATCATCATGCCGCTGTCGACGCCTGCGTTATCTGCCAAGAATGGGGGTAAACCGAAAGAGCGGTGCTCATCGAGCATGCGATCGGTGCGACGCTCTGACATAGACGCAACATCGGCAAGAGCGATTGCCACAAAGTCCAAGACGTAAGCAATAGGTGCCCCGTGGAAATTGCCGTTGCTTCGGACATCTCCATCAGGCAGCACGATTGGATTATCGATAACGCTCCTTAATTCACGTTCAGCCACAGATAGCGCGTGCGCAACAGTGTCTCTCGCCCCGCCAGCAACCTGTGGTGCACAGCGCAATGAATATGCATCTTGTACTCGCCCATCTTCTTTGCCTGCATGCGACTTAATAAGAGGAGATGCGCCGAGAATCTCGCGAAGATTTTTAGCTGCCGCGTTCTGACCTGGATGAGGGCGGATCGTATGCAGGTGTTCTGCAAAAACTTTGTCCGTACCAAGCAAAGCTTCGATGCTCATAGCAGCGGTTACATCGACTGTCTTCAATAGCGCAGTTGCATCATCGAGAGCCATGACCAACATTCCTGTCATGCCATCTGTGCCGTTAATCAGCGCAAGACCTTCTTTTGATGTTAACTCAATAGGAGCAATACCTGCTTCTACCATTGCAGTTGCAGCATCAACAATAGTGCCGTCTTTACGACGCACATCACCTTCACCCATAAGTGCAAGAGCACATGTAGAAAGTGGTGCTAAATCTCCTGAACAACCCAGCGAACCAAACTCACGAACAACTGGAGTGATATGTGAATTGAGAAGCGCAGCATATGTTTGTGCAGTAACGGGACGAACTCCAGTAAATCCACTGCACATTGTCGCTAAGCGAAGTGCCATCATCGCTCGCACTACTTCATCTTCAACAGGAGTACCAGAACCAGCTGCGTGGGATCGAATTAAAGATTTTTGAAGTTGAGCTCGAAGCTCTGGATCAATATGTTTCTTCGCAAGCGCACCAAATCCAGTAGAAATTCCATATGCAGGAACCTCAGAAGCAGCCAAATCATCAACGATTTTTCGAGAAGCAGCCATTGCATCAAGTGCTTCAGGTGAAATTGTGATGAGCGCGTTATGACGTGCGATAGCGATGACATCGGAAGTAGAAAGACCATTTCTTCCGATAGTTACTTCTGCAGACATTTTTCTCCTACCAATTTTTGGATACGATAAGCCTCTAGGTTAGCCAAAAACAATGGTTACGGATAGGGGAATGGCGATGGCGCTACACCACGATTCCCATTGGCCTCGCGCAGGGGCATGGTTCTCAACCACCCCACAAGGCGAAGTTGATATTGCTTTAATTGGAGTTGGGGCAAATAAAACCGCAATCACACCTAATAAAGCTGACACAACTCCAACCGCAATTCGTGGAGCTCTTCAACGTTATTCAACGTGGAATCAAACCTGCCAAATAGATTTCGCTGATGTATTGAGCGGTGCAGATTTTGGTGATGTTAAAAACGCTGATGATCAAAAGAGTACAGCAGAAGAAATTGAATCTGCTCTCTTTAAAACAAATTTCTTGATTGCTCTTGGTGGAGATAATTCCATTACTTACTCTGGTGTTACGGGCCTTGCCCAATCTGTTGGCGGTCTCGATAAAGTTGGACTCATCACACTAGATGCACATCACGATATTCGCGATGGAATTTCCAATGGTTCTCCTATTCGCCAATTGATTGAAGCTGGACTTCCTGGTGAGCATATTGTTCAAATAGGTATCAGTGATTTTGCGAATTCAAAATATTATTCAGATCGAGTGCGTGAATATGGAATTCATGTCATTGATCGAGCCCAAGTTCGCAATGAAGCTCTTCAAGAAATTGCCGCAGCAGCGCTTGCTATTGCCGGAGATAACCACCGCGCTATTTATTTGGATATCGACATGGATGTATGCGATCGAAGCGTTACTCCAGCTTGCCCAGCAGCAACACCTGGCGGGCTAAGCGCGGATGAGCTACGCCAACTTGTAGCGCTGCTTACTGCAGACCCTCGAGTTCGAATGGCTGATATCACTGAGATTGATGCATCAATCGATTCAGAAGATGGTCGAACTGTTCGCTTGGCTGCTTTGGTAATTCTTGAAATCGCAACGTCGAGAGCCCTTCTTCAGCAATAAGCTCAGAAGACATCCCGTAGGTTAAAACGCTGGCTAGAAATTAGCGCTTAATTTTTGGCAAATGCAGATCAAAGATGATTGATATTGATCGCACAGCCATGACTGCAACTCCACCAAGTAGGGCAGTCAGATTGCTATTCATATGTGCATGATGAAGCCCAACGTAAACGGATGCACCTACGAGCGCGGATGTTGCGAGAGTTTCGCGGTGAAGTACGACAGGTTCCAATTGGCATAACAAGTCTCGAAGTAATCCACCTGCAACTGCAGTTATAACTCCAAGAACAATTGCTGCGTACCATGATGCTTTATACGCAAGAGCGATTTGAACGCCTGAAATTGTTGCAACAGCAAGTCCCAAAGTATCCATCATCAAAAGGAATTTTCCGATGGGCTTTGTGGTCTGCAAAATAATAGTAATTGCCACAGAGACAACAATGCTTGAGAGAATCCACGGATTAGTAATCCAATTGGGGCGAATACCAAGAGAGACGTTTCTTAAAGTTCCGCCAGTTATTGAAGCGACAGCAGCGATAAATGCAATGCCGCCGTAATCAAGTCCCCGGTCAGCTGCAACACGAGCACCTACGAGCGCAAAGACAAATGTTGCCAAGACATCGAGAGCTTTAACTAACGTATCAACTTGAGTGAAATCCATTAATTCAACTTCTTTCCGATTGCCTTAGTTTGCCAAAGGTGAAGCACTTGCTCAGTAACGCTTTGCAGAACGCTTCGAGTTTCCTCATTTACATTCCCTTCCATACATGAATATGAAAGTTCGCACGCCCAATAATTTACACCTGCAACAAAGACCGCAGACCCTGACGGCGTCGTAAACCACGTAGTTTGCCCAAGATAGTTTCGCTTATCAGCATGAGGGTCAACAATTTTTGAGGCTTTGGAGAGACGCGTGAGTTTGAATTTTCCAGAGAAAATAATGTGCTGATTAGGGACGGAAAAGTCATTTGTGAGAGATGAGTCAATTTCGGTATTGGGAGACCAGCCATTCAATACCGCATGTGTCGAAATATTGAGCCAATGTGGTTTATCAACGACTTTCATCTCGCCCATAACGTGCACGCCAGCAGTGGTTTCTCCTGTAATAAGTGAGGGCAACATATTGATTCGAGGGTTATTGAATTGAATGGATATTTGATCAGGCGATGTAATGGGATCCGTGTGAGGATTTCGATAGATGGAAATTCTTCGGTCTGACCCTGATGGAGATGCTGAAAGACGTACTTGCCAATAAGCAGTGTTAGAACCGAGGAAAGCTAAATTGATCCCAGAATTTCTTGCAGCCATGACACTCTTGAAGATGCGGTTAGTCATGTATTCAGCGTGACCGCTAAAAATAACGCCGTTGTAATGGGAGAGCAGTGATGGGTATCGATCGATATCTGTATCAGCAATTTGGTCAACTTCGATGCCTCGTTCTTCTAAGAATTGAACGAGAGCAATTGCGTCGCGATCGAAGTGGTTGATTCCGCTTCCCAACATAGGTCTATCCATCGAGACCACGCGACTACGTTCACGTTTTGCATCGACGGGGCCCATGTATGCGGAACGCCCCCCAAATCCATTGTAAGCAGTCCATGTCATCGTCGAGTGAACCAACAAAAGTTTGGATGTAGCAGGCGCACCATTAACAATCAGTGGCGTTACATTTTCAATTGTGCCATTTTCGTTTTCAGAAGCGACCACATACAAGCCTGGAGTCCAATCGCTTCCGATAGAAAAAGATGTTGTGACAGGCCATTTAGTTTCAACCATACGAGTAAGAGATTTCACTCGAGGGACGTTGTAACTTTTCAACGTGAGCAGTGGTGAGCTCCACATTGAACGTGCACCGGATCCGTTGTAGTAACCGATGCGCATGACGTGGATTCTGCGAAGTGCATTGTCATCTTTTGATCCGCCAAAGAGAGATGCATGAACTTTGATGACATCGCCACACGTTGCAGAAAGTTGATTAGTCCAGAGGACGCTTCCTGTCGGAATGAATAAGTGAAGGTTGTGCCATTTCTTCGCATCCATACTGACGCCTGGGTTTTGATTCTCTTGTGCTAACCAGTCTTTCGGCTGAGCTGCACAGTGCGATTTGGGAAGTGAGCCCATATCGGATGGGAATTTAGTTGTGAGGGATTGTGCAAACGAAAGTCGTGGTTGACGAGCTACATCAGCATGCTGGGGAATAGGCGGAAGTAAAAGTTCCTCTTGAGAGTAGATACTTATTAATTGTTGCGCTCCGACTCCCAACGCGGCAACGCTCAGGAGGATTACACATATGAGTGCAATCCTTTTCTTGGTAGAGAGCTTCTTCATCATCAGAGTAGTTAAAGTCTAGATTCAATTTAAGAGGCGCCGGCTGCTCTCACCTGTGCGTAAATACGAGGAGATTTCACTCGCGGGGTCTGGAGGTTGTACGCTCGCCCAAGTCTTTTCGCCCCCATAGCTCAGTCGGTAGAGTGTTTCCATGGTAAGGAAAAGGTCATCGGTTCGATTCCGATTGGGGGCTCGGCGGGGTAGCTCAGCTTGGTAGAGCAAGCGGCTCATAATCGCTGTGT
>CANFVU010000002.1 GCA_947450545.1 Actinomycetota bacterium | reverse complement strand
CCAAGGCGACCTCACAGTCCGCGTCCCAGCTGAGAATGTTGATCTCGTAGGAGTGCGTGACGTTGTTGATTCAGCAGGTTTGGATCGCGTATTTAACGTATTGCGCCAGCCTTACACCGAAGAGCCAACAAACTGGTCACGTCGTTACAAGGCCAATGTTGAAAAGCTTGCTTCAGGAGATGTTATTAAAGTTGCAGAAGTTGTACGCGATCTATATCGCCGCGATCTTGATCGTGGACTCTCTGCCGGCGAAAAGCGCATGCTTGCAAAAGCAAAGCAGATTTTGATTTCTGAGCTCGCACTTGCAGAGCGCACTGATGAAGAGAAGGCCGGCGTAATTCTTGATGAGGTCCTTGCTTCCTAATTCATCCGTAACCGTCATCATCCCTGCAGGGGGAAGTGGTGAACGTTTGGGTGCCGCACTTCCAAAAGCTCTCGTAGCATTTGCTGGAAGAACTCTGATTGAACATTGTGTTTCTAATATCGCGCCCATTGCTAATCAAATAATTGTCGCTGCTCCTTCAGGATATGAAGATCAATTCCGCGCACTTCTTGGCGATGACGTACTTGTTGTGACGGGTGGCGTTACTCGCGCAGATTCTGTCCGTGCTGCGCTCGCTCATTCCACATCGGATTTTATTCTTGTTCATGATGCAGCGCGATCACTTGCTTCTTCTGATTTAGCAGGCCGCGTTATCGATGCTCTCGTTGCTGGTGAAAAAGCTGTTATTCCAGTTTTGCCTGTCATCGACACAATCAAAGAAATTAATAGCAATGGATATGTTCTTTCTACACACAAGCGAAGTGATTTGCGCGCAGTGCAAACTCCACAAGGTTTTGATGCGGCAACGTTAAAAGAAGCTCACGCATCTTCACGTGATGCAACCGATGATGCAGCTCTTGTTGAGGCGATGAATATCCCCGTAAAGACTGTAGAAGGTGAAGAACGAGCTCTTAAAATCACTCTTCCTGCTGATTTAGCAACTGCTCAAAGGGTGTTGCTCGGCGACCAGAGCGCAGATATTCGCGTCGGAGTTGGAACAGATGCACATGCATTTAGCGCCGATCCCTCACGCGAAATGTGGCTCGCAGGACTGTTGTGGCCACATGAAATTGGCGTTGATGGGCATTCCGATGGTGATGTTGCAGCACATGCGATTTGCGATGCGCTTTTTTCTGCTGCGCAGCTTGGTGATCTTGGTTCTAATTACGGTGTTGCAGAACCTGAGTGGGCCGGTGCATCAGGTGCAAAGCTTTTGCAAGAAACTCTTCGTCGCATCACTGCAGCTGGATTTGCAATCAACAATGTCAGCGTTCAAATTGTTGGCAATCGCCCAAAGATTGGTCCTCGTCGCGCTGAAGCAATCGCTGCACTGTCGCGCGCATTGGCTGATGCGCCAGTATCGATTTCAGCAACAACCACTGATGGTCTTGGCTTTACCGGTGAAGGCAAAGGCATTTCCGCCATCGCGTCAGTTCTTCTCACAGCTACCGATAGAATCTCCTAATGGCGCTTTCACTTTATAACACCGCAACTCGCACAGTCAGTGAGTTCACACCACTCACTCCTGGCAAAGTCGGTATCTATCTCTGCGGCGCCACCGTGCAAGCACCTCCACATATCGGTCACATTCGCAGTGGAGTGAACTTCGACATTCTTCGTCGTTGGCTTTCTGCTTCTGGTTTTGATGTCACATTTATTCGCAACGTCACCGATATCGATGACAAGATTTTGCATAAAGCTGTCCACGAAGAAATTCCATGGTGGGCTGTTGCAATGAAATATGAGCGTGCATTTACTGATGCTTATAAAGCTCTCAACGTTCTGCCGCCAACGTATGAACCTCGCGCAACTGGCCACATCACTCAGATGATCGACCTCATGCAAACTCTTATTGAAAAGGGCCATGCATATGCTCCAGGCAATGGCGATGTCTATTTAGAAGTACGTTCTTTAAAGTCATATCTGACTTTGTCGAACCAAAAACTGGATGATCTCCAGTCCGCAGGGGATTCAGAAGAGACATTTAAGAAGGATCCACGCGACTTTGCGTTATGGAAAGCTGCAAAACCAGGGGAGCCTTCGTGGCCAACTCCGTGGGGCGATGGACGTCCTGGATGGCACCTTGAATGTTCTGCGATGGCCCAGGCTTACCTTGGTGAAACATTTGATATTCACGGTGGCGGACTTGATTTGATTTTCCCTCATCACGAAAATGAAATCGCGCAATCTGAAGCAGCTGGTTATGGTTTTGCTAAGACATGGATGCACAATGCATGGGTCACAACTGCCGGTGAAAAGATGTCGAAATCTTTGGGCAATTCACTTCAAGTTCAAGAACTCATCAAGCGCGTACGCGGAATCGAACTTCGTTGGTATCTCGGCAGCGCTCACTACCGTTCTATGCTCGAATTTTCATTTGAAGCACTTGAAGAATCGGCTGTTGCTTTCCGCCGCATCGAAGCTTTTCTTGATCGCGCGATTGGAATTCTAGGCTCCACGCCTGATGGAGTTATTTCTTCTACCTTTGCTGATGCGATGAACGATGATCTCGCTGTTCCCGCCGCCCTTGCGTACATTTCAGAGATCGTAAAGAGCGGAAATAACGCACTCACAGCTAATGACACTAAGGCACTAGCTGCTGCTGCTGCAGAAGTACGTGGTGCGCTCGGTGTACTTGGATGCGATCCTCGTGATGATGCTTTTGCAGGCCAAAGCGCTGATAACAATGGCGCAATCGATGGCTTGATCTCACTTGCTTTGCAACAACGCGAAGCTGCACGTGCACGGAAAGACTTTGCCGCTTCTGATGCGATTCGCGATCAAATCGCTGCGCTCGGAATTGTCATTGAAGATACGCCGCAAGGACCCCGATGGCAGATTTCTAGTGGACGGTAGATAAATGACAAAACAATTACGTAACCCTGATCGCATGAAACCAAAGGCGGCAGCAAAACCTGCTCGCAAGCAGCAAGCGACTAAACAAGAGAAGCGCGCTGCACGCCGTCCTCAAAAGGATGATGCTCCGGTTCGTACTTCAGCACCTCGTTCAACTCGTCCAGCACGATCGCCACGTTCAAGTGGCAAACCAACACAAGATGCAGTTGCTGGTCGCAATCCCGTAGTTGAAGCGCTTCGTGCAGGTGTCCCTGCAACAGAATTGATTATCGCTTCACGTGCCGAGATGGATGAGCGCATGATGGAGGCTCTACGTCTTGCAAAGAACGCCAACCTTGCGATTAAAGAAGTTGCTCGCGGCGTTCTCGACATCATTACTGGAACAACCAATCACCAAGGAATTGGCCTCGTCATCAAGGAATATCAATACACAAACTTCGATGATCTACTCAATAAAGCAAAGAATCCCGCTCTCATCATTGGTATGGATGGCGTTACAGATCCTCACAACCTTGGAGCAATTGTTCGAAGCGCTTCTGCATTTGGTGCCGATGGAGTTGTCATTCCAGAACGTCGCAACGCTTCGATGACAGGAAGTGCGTGGAAGTCATCTGCTGGAGCAGCGGCTCGTATGCCTATTTCGCAAGTTACGAATCTTGTACGTTCTATCGAAGATGCAAAGAAAGCCGGGCTATTTGTCGTAGGTCTTGATGCTGAGGGACAAGAGTCACTGCCTCAATTCTCGCTCGCGAAGGACTCTGTCTACGTCATCGTAGGAAGTGAAGGAAAGGGACTTTCGCGTCTTGTTCGCGAGAAATGCGATCTCATCCTTTCAATCCCAATGAACTCTGAGATGGAATCACTCAACGCAAGCGTTGCTACCGCCATTGTGATGCATTGGATTGCGGCGGAAAGAGCTAAATAGAATGAGCTTCACTCGTTACATCGCACTCGGAGATTCCATGACCGAAGGTATGACGGATGAAGTCATCAATGGAGAATTTCGTGGGTGGGCCAATCGCATCGCAGATGTCATGGCTAAACAAACTCCAGGATTTACTTATATGAACCTCGCAATTCGAGGCAAACTCATCAAGCAAGTTATTGATGATCAACTCCCGCAGATAGTTCCATTCGTTGAAGGTAAGCAAACTCTTGTTAGTTTTCACGCAGGTGCCAACGATGTTATTCGACCAAATTACAACCCGGCGATTACTTTGCCTCTCTATATCGAGGCAGCAAAGAAAGTTGCGGCGACGGGTTGTACTTTGATGCTTTTTACTGTGATGGAAAAACCAGCAAGCAAAGGGAAGACGGGTCAGATTTGGGAAGCGCGCTTCCGTGAGTTCAACAAGATAGTTCGTCACACTGCAGAAGAAACCGGCGCAGTTTTAATTGATTGGAACGTTGCCCCATTTCTCTCTGACCTTCGATTCCTCGCAGTCGATCGATTACATCTCAATGCAGAAGGGCACTATCGAGTGGCACAAGGAGTGCTAGAAAAACTTGGACTTCCTTTTGATGCAAATTGGAAAGTTCCTCTTCCGCCCGCGCAACCAATTTCCTTTTTTAAGAAATCTGCATCCAATACTCGTTGGATCATCACATTTGTATTGCCGTGGATTTGGCGCAGATTGCGTGGAAAATCCTCAGGAGACGGGCGCTCTGCGAAGCATTCAAAGCCTGTCGAATGGAGTCCACGCTAGATATTTGGTTCCCCGTTACCGCTTGTTCACTTAAGTAAGAGAGACTTTCCCCGATGCATTCGTACTCGATTGCCGAAAGCCCGCGAGATCGACTTATCGATCGCGAGCTCAGTTGGCTTGCCTTTAATGAGCGCGTTTTAGAGTTAGCCGAAGATGAGAGCACGCCACTTCTTGAACGGTGCCGTTTCTTAGGAATCTTCTCTTCCAATCTCGATGACTTCGTCATGATTCGCGTTGCTTCTGTTAAGCGCAAAATTGAAAATGGAGTCACAAAACCCAATTCGGCTGGGTATACCCCGCTCCAATTAATGCACTCCATTTCGGCGCGTATTCAAGAACTTGTTGAGCGCCAATCGAGCGCTTTCCATAACTCAGTTCTTCCAGCGCTTCGAGAAAACGGAATCGATTTAGTCGCATGGAGCCAGCTTTCTGATGACGAAAAAACTTTCGTAACGAATATATTCACAACAAAAATTTATCCTGTACTTACTCCACTTGCCGTGGATCCATCCCACCCATTCCCTTACATCTCAGGTCTCTCACTCAATATTGCTGTGATTTTGCAAGGTGAACAACCAGATGAAGAACTTTTCGCTCGCGTAAAAGTTCCATCAAACCTCCCTCGATTTATCCAAACTTCTAATGGTGGGACCAAGCGCTTGATTGCAATCGAGCATGTAATCGTTGCAAATTTACACGAGCTCTTTCATGGTGTTGAAGTCAAAAATCACTATATGTTCCGACTTACTCGAAATGCAGATTTAGAAATTGAAGAAGATGACACAGATGACATCCTCGCTTCAATGGAGCAGGAACTTCTTCGTCGTAAATTTGGACCTCCAGTGCGCTTGGAAGTTGACCGCGACATGGAGCCAGAACTTTTAACAACACTCATGGATGAACTCGATATCGATGTTCAAGACATCAGCCGTTACAAGTCTCCTCTTGATTTAACAGGCCTCAATCAAATCGCAGATCTGGATATTCCAAAATTGAAGTTTCCAGCGTGGGCTAATCAAGTGGCTCCGGCGCTTCGTGCAGTGGATTCTGAGGATGATGACGCCTTCTTTGAAGTGATAGGGCGAGGTGAAATTCTTCTTCATCACCCCTATGAATCCTTCAATTCTTCAGTGGTGCGCTTCTTAGAATCGGCGGCTCGCGACCCTCATGTTCTGGCAATCAAACAGACCTTGTATCGCACATCTGGTGACTCACCTATCGTGAACGCTTTGATTGAAGCCGCCGAAGCAGGCAAGCAAGTGCTTGCTGTTGTTGAAATTCGGGCACGATTTGATGAACAAGCAAACGTCCGCTGGGCACGCAAACTTGAAGATGCAGGAGTTCACGTTGTTTATGGAGTTGTTGGATTAAAGACCCACGCCAAACTCTCCATGGTCGTGCGCCAAGAAGGCGGAATTATTCGTCGCTACGTTCATATGGGAACTGGTAATTACCACCCAAAGACCGCGCGACTCTATGAAGACTTTGGAATTTTGAGCGCTGATGGATTGCTCGGAGATGACGTCAACAAACTTTTCAACTCTCTCAGCGGCTTTGCACCTCAAACACACTTCTCCAGAATCCTGGTTGCTCCTCGCACCTTAAGAAAGGGTTTGCTTGAGAAGATTGAACGGGAAATTGAAAACAAGAAAGCTGGAAAGCCTGCTTTTATTCGGATGAAGTTAAATTCACTTCTCGATGAAGAATTCATTGAGGCTCTCTACAAAGCTTCACAACACGGTGTGCCGATTGATCTTGTAGTCCGAGGAATCTGTGCAATTCGCGCTGGCGTACCTGGTTTGTCAGAAAACATTCGCGCAGTCTCGGTACTTGGCCGCTTCTTAGAGCACTCACGAATTTTCCACTTCGCTAACGGGGGAGAAGATGAGCATTGGATTGGTTCAGCAGATTTGATGCACCGCAACCTTGATCGACGAGTTGAAAGTCTTGTGAAAATTATCCAGCCTGAACATAAGCGCACACTAAATCGCGCAATTGATGGATATTTAGCGCAAACAACTTCAAGTTGGCATATGCACCAAGATGGCCATTGGCAACGCGAAACCAAGAACGCTAACGGCGAAAGGCTAGATGATTTCCAAATGAAAGCTATCGAGTGGTATCGGAATCGCGCATGAATCCAACAATCCTTGCAGCCGGCGGAATCGTCTGGCGATATGACGGTAATGGACAAGTTGTAGTCCTACTCATCCACCGTCCACGTTATGACGACTGGTCTATTCCAAAAGGAAAGCTTGATGAAGGCGAGCAACTTATTGCTTGTGCATATCGCGAAGTTATTGAAGAAACCAATCTAAAAATTAAATTTGGTCCTTTCATAACAACGGTTGAATACTATGTTGCAGATGGGCTTAAGCAAGTCTCCTATTGGGCAGCTCATGCATATGACCATGACGATATCTTTCTGCCAAATGCCGAAGCTGATGAAGCACGTTGGTTGACCATCGAAGATGCAATCGAACTGGCTACTCGCGAGAGTGATAAAGAAGTGTTATCAGTCTTCTTCAAAGCTCCATACGATGCTCAAACGCTTATCATGTTACGTCACGGCAAGGCTCTCAATCGAAAAGATTGGTTAGGCGAAGATTCTGATCGCCCACTGGAACAATTAGGAACGGCACAAGCCAAGCGGTTGCTTTCCATGTACCAGGTATATAACCTTGAAAAGATTATTACCTCCGATGCAATTCGTTGCTATGACACAGTAGAACCGTTGTCGCGGGCTTTAGATCTCAAGCTTAAAGTTGAGAAGGACATCAGCGAAGAGGTATGGCAGAAGAATAAGGAGAAAGCCAAGGATTTCGCGAAGGAAATCATTAAAGAGGAACGAACCACTTTGGTCTGTAGCCATAATCCTGTCTTGCCACGAATGCTTGAGAAACTTACAAAGAAGATTGATTTCGATTATCCGGATAACAAGCTACAACCTGGAGAAGCGTGGGTTATTCACCACAAAAAGAAGGAAGTACTACAGATTGATCGACTAGAAGCCCCATCCGTCTAAGGCTTACTTTTCAGTCCAATCCATCCACTTCAACACAATACCTTCACGAAGGGCCCAAGGGCAGATTTCAAGTTCGCGTAGATCAAGATTACGCATGACGCTCTCTGTTACGAATGCGCCAGCCACAATTTGACGGGCACGGTTTGCAGAAACTCCAGGCAATTTAATTCTTTCTTGCAGCGTCATTTCTGAAAGTTTTGAACAGATCTTACGAATGTGATCGATTTTAATTACTTTGCCATTCCCATCAAACCAGTCTCCACCTAAGCGAGCTAAGGTGCGAAGAGTTTTGCTCGTGGCAATTGCACGGTCGGTGTCTTGGTGATGGACTAATGAAGGCAAGATTGAATCAAGTTGATTTTCGATATGGTCACGCAAGTGGCGAATACTCTTATCAGAATACGGATCCCCAACAAGATGGTTTTTAGTAAGTCTTCCAGCACCTAGTGGGAGAGATACTGCTACTTCGGGTGCCTCATCAATGCCGACTGCAATTTCTAGTGATCCGCCACCAATATCGACAACAAGAAGTCTTCCGCTCGACCATCCGAACCAACGCCTGGCTGCAAGAAAAGTTAATTTCGCTTCATCTTCGCCACTCAAAACTTGAAGATCAATTTCAAGATCTTTATTTAAGGTATTAATAATGGATTCACCATTTGTTGCTTCGCGAAGTGCGGATGTTGCAAAAGGAAGTAGCTCCTCAACTTTTGCTTTGCTCGCTTCTTTGATCGCGCGTCGAAGTGTTGCTTCTAACGATCCAATTCCCTCAGCAGAAATTGTGTTGTCATTTTGAAGGAATTCTGTAAGACGCAGCTCTTCTTTGTAATTGAACATTGGGTTAGGGCGAGCACCTAGATGGGTATCGACCACCTGAAGGTGGACTGTATTTGAACCGACATCAAGGACTCCCAAGCGCACGAGGCGAACTTACTAGGTCATTCCCATTTCTCGCGGGTTAGAACCATCGCTTTTCTCGTGGCATAATAAGCCGCTGGTTCAGCCTGATAATCATCAGAACGCCTCCCTAGCTCAGTGGTAGAGCATCCGCCTTGTAAGCGGAAGGTCGTCAGTTCAATCCTGACGGGGGGCTCCATTTATTCCCCGTGCTTGTCGCAATAAGCCCACAAATCAAAGTCATCCAAGTTAATCGTTTTATAGCCACGCGCTTCTAAAGCCGATACAAGCTGCGCGCGATGTTCAGTTGCATGATGAATGGATTGAGAAATAACGGTTGATCGGGCTCGAATAATTGTTTTACCATCCACAACTCTTTCAATAGTGCCTTCAGGCAAGCGAGCAGCTTCGAGCAGAATCGCATCTGCTTTCTCTTGTTTCGCGATTAAGAGTGCGATTTCTGAAGTAGTCGCCGGAGGAATCTCTGTCGCATCTAATTCAGCTTGCCATGCGTTCTTTTGCTCTTCAGTGAAATGAGATTTGTCGAGCAATCGCCAGCCATACCAAGTTGCTGAACTACAAATATGGCGCATGATTTCGCGGGCAGTCCATGCTGGATCTGTTGCGTATGCATCAAGCGCTTCGTTCGGCAATTGAGCGACGGCTGAGAAAATCTCCCTATTGGCCCAAGCCATATGCTTGAGAAGTTTTTCGCTGTTCATAAATACGAGTCTAACCGTTCACGTATCGTTCAATCCAGCGAATTGGTCATTTTCCATTCCGTTCATTCAAATTGGTAATTGTCCGCACATGACCACAACTTATATCAAGAAACTTATCCTCTCTATTACTGGTGTAGCTATCGTTCTTAGCGGTGTCTACACATCAACAGCTGCGAATGCAGCTCTCGATCGTCCTGGACGATTCTCGATTGCCCTTATCGGCGATATGCCATATGACTCAAAAGGCCAAACTCAAACTCCTGCTGTCATTAATGCAATCAATTCGAGTTCAGTTCGATTCACACTTTTTGATGGCGATACGATGAGCGGCAAAGGCGATAAGTGTGAAGATGCTGCGTACACACGAATCAAGAGCGATTTTTTCAATAAGTTCAATAATCAAATCTTTTACTCAGTTGGTGATAACGAATGGGTTGACTGTGACCGCGCTGTTAAGGGTGGATTTGATCCAAATAACCGCCTAGCGCTTGTCCGCTCGACATACTTTGGCACACAAGGTAACTACATCAGCCTTGGACAAGGAAAGCTCAATACAAGCGTCACTCGTGATGCGAAATATCCAGAAATGCAAATGTTCTCTTATAAGGGCATCACTGTGATCATTCCTCACGTACCTGGTTCTGCGAATAACTCCGCAGTTGCTATGCCAGCTTTCAAGACGTACAACGATAAAGCTACAGATGGCGACGACGCTGAATTCAAAGCACGTGATGCTGCAAACGTTGCATGGATCAACAAGGGCTTTGCAAAAGCAAAAGCTGACAACTCTCTCGGCGTGATCGTTGTTGTTCAGGCAAATATGGATTGGGAAGGGTATGCACGTGATGCGGCATCTCCAAATAATGAAAACTCTGCTGCGTTCGCGAACATCAAGCAAGCGCTACTTACAAATTCCATCAACTTCAAACGCCCAGTACTTCTTCAAAATGGAGATGAACATTGGTATCAAGTAGATATGCCAATGAACGAAACCGCTGGAAAACTCATCGAAAAGGATAAGGGCTCACTTGTTGAGAACTTCACACGAGTACAAACTTTCGGTTCAGGGTTCAATCACTGGGTAGAGCTACAGATTGATCCTAAGAGCACGAATTTGTGGACATTTGTTCCTCACATCATCAGTGCAAACTTAGATTCACACGTAGCACTTCCATAATTGAGTAAATATATCGAGAGGGTCTTTGGCGTACTACTAGCCAAAGGCCCTCTCTCTTTGGTTGGATACCGACATGACAACACATCGCTCCCAAATTTTCGCCCTTTCAGATGAATACATCGATACAGCTGCTCGCATGAGCCCCATGGCTGCAACGAGTCTTGGTATTCCGGGATATGACCACCTTCTTGATGATTTTTCGACAGCGCATGCAGCAAAGGAAGCTGCGTACTCGCGTGAAGTTCTAGCAAAAGCTAAAGCGATTGCTCCCATTGATGAAATCGATCGCATCGCGAAAGAAGTTCTCATCGAGCGTATCGAATCAGGGTTAATTGTTTACGAGTCCAATGAACGATTTATTGCCTATAGCCCAATCGTTAATCCAGCTTCACACATTCGATCTATTTTCACCATCATGCCAACCGAGGGCGATGAGGCGATTGCCAACATCACTGCTCGCATGAACGCTGTAGGAGCTGCTCTAGATTCATGGAAATCCACGATTGAAGAGATGCATGCAAAAGGCCTTGGAACAGCACGTCGCCAAGTCTCGGTAATTGCAGAGCAACTCAAAGTTCATGGATCAGGCAATTACCAAGGCTTTGCAAAAGAGATTGATAAAGACGGTAAATATCCGGCGCTTCACGAAGCAGCGAAGAACGCCGAAGCAGCGTCGCTGAAGATGTCAGAGTGGATGCGCGATGTTCACGCACCACGTTCTACAGAAGTGGATGCTGTTGGTGAAGCACGTTATGCACCATGGGCTCGTTACTTCACGGGAGCAAACCTTGATCTTCGTGCTACTTATGAGTGGGGCATGGAAGATCTTCAGCGCATCAATGACCGCATGTACAAAGCAGCGGAGAAACTTGGTTTGAAGGGAAAGTCTCTTGCTGAAGTTGCAGATTATTGCGAAAACGCAGAGCTCCATCGCATTGAAGGCACCGATGCACTTCTCAAGAAGTTGAAAGACTTCACTCAAGAAGCTGTCGTAGCACTCAATGGTAAGTACTTCGATATCGATCCATCGATTGCATTTTGTGATGCGCGATTGGCTCCAGAAGGTTCGGCAGCTGCTCCTTATTACATGCCACCAAGCGAAGATCTTTCACGTCCTGGAACCACGTGGTACCCAACTCTTGGCCACACCACATTTAATTTCTGGCACATTGCATCAACCTGGTATCACGAAGCAGTTCCAGGACATCACTTGCAATTTGCTACAGCCAATCTTGAGAAAGATCGCTTGAGCCGCTTCCAACGCACAGATGCATGGATTAGTGGATACGGCGAAGGGTGGGCGCTTTATGCAGAGCGCTTTATGGATGAACTCGGCGCATTTGATGAGCCATCGCTTGAGCTTGGATATCTTGCAGGGCAAGCACTTCGCGCAGCTCGCGTTGTTGTAGATATCGGAATGCACCTTGGTTATAAGGATTATGACGGCAATGTATGGAACGCAGATTCTGCATATAACCTATTGGTTGAGCGGGCGTTGATGGCTCCAGATTTTGCGAAGAGCGAGATTGAACGTTATCTCGGATGGCCAGGACAAGCGATCTCATACAAAGTAGGAGAGCGTGTGTGGATGCAGATTCGCGAAGATGCGAAGAAGCGCCTTGGAGATAAGTTTGATATCAAGAAGTTCCACAATTACGCACTTGCGATTGGACCAATGGGGCTAGATCCACTGGCCCGTGAAATGCAAGCATGGGACGGCAATTAAGCTTTAGTAATTCGCTAAACCTTTACATGCTGGCTTAGGTCCACCGTTGACGTTGCCGTAGCGGTGATAGGTAATTGCAACTGATTGTTCGAGCAACCAACGAGGGGCTTCAATATCTCCTCGTTGAGCAACGGGACGACCGTCGAGTGACACTCCTTTAGCAAGCAGCTCTTTGCGAGGAGCAACTTCTCCGGATAACCAACGCACTTTGTATTGTGCGCGATCAACGAGTTCATCAATGCTCTCTGCAGTTGCTGTTGACCATAGAACTTCTGTTCCTGTTACTTGGGCGATGTACTTAATGAGAGCGATATCTTCATTCGAAGTCGAATCATCAATACGGACCAGAATAGGCGCTAACGGCTTGCGATAGCGCTGGTAATTCCTCTCAACAGTGAGTCCAGTAGCGTCAATGGCTTGTCCGCCTACTCTCTTCCACCATTCATCAACGGACCACTTTGCAGCACGTGAATCCTGCAATGGCGTCCAATTGCGAAGCGCATGAACGTAGTTAGGGCCGCCAGCTTTAGCGTTAGCGCCCACACTTGAACGTTTCCATCCACCAAATGGTTGGCGTTGAACTATCGCTCCAGTGATTCCACGGTTGATGTAGAGATTTCCTGCTTCAACAGAGTCCATCCAAAGTGCACATTCATCTGCATCAAGTGAGTGAATTCCCGCGGTTAATCCAAAATCAGTTGCGTTTTGCCATTCGATTGCAGTTTTCAAATCTGGAGCAACCATGAGACCAAGAACTGGGCCGAACCATTCATTGCGATGGCTCCATGATCCTGGCTTGATTCCTACTTTAACTCCAGGACGCCAGAGCTGGCCTGCTTCATCGAGCTGTTGTGGTTCAACGAGCCATGATTCGCCATCTTCTAAAGTTGTCAGAGCGCGAAGGAGTGCACCTTCTGGTTTGCGAATGACGGCTCCTACAGTTGTACCGAAGTTCCACCCTGCACCGACTTTAAGAGTGGTGACATCGTCAACGAGTTGGCGAATGAATGATGGATCCTTGTAAATGCTCTCAACGATAATTCCGAGAGACGCTGCGCTGCACTTTTGTCCGGAATGGCCAAAAGCCGACTGCACGAGATCTTTTACTGCTGCATCAATATCGGCACATGCAGATATGACCAATGAGTTTTTGCCGCTTGTCTCAGCGAGAATATTGAGTTCATTTTTCCAGCTAACAAACATATTTGCTGTTTCAAATGCTCCTGTCAGAATCAGTGCATCGACACCGTCGTGAGTGACAAGGTGCTTGCCTGTGTCATCATCGCAGGTTGGCACAAATTGAAGTGCATCTTTCGGAACGCCACCTTCCCAGAGTTGCTCAGCCAATACCCACGCTGTTGCAACAGTTTCTGGAGCGGGCTTCAAAATAACAGTATTTCCCGCAGCTAAAGCAGCACATACGCCGCCCGCAGGAATTGCATAGGGGAAGTTCCATGGTGGAATAACGAGCACAACTCCCATTGCTTTGGAATCTGAATTATCTACGCCGTGGGTTGCGTAATAGCGAGCAAAATCGATTGCTTCGCTTACTTCTGGATCGCCTTCAGAAACAGTCTTGCCAGCATCGCGAGACATCACAGCAATAGTGCGTGCCCGCTGCGCATGCATGACGTTGGCAACGTTAAAGAGAATCTCTTTGCGTTCAGCAACGCTCTTTGCGCTCCACGATGTGAGGCCACTGCGAGATACCTCAACAGCTTTATCAATCATCTTTTCATTTGCTACGCAGTACATGTACCACTCAGCGGCATTGTCACCTGGATCTGTTCCATTGACACATTGATCTGTGGTGATTTCATCCCCATTGATAACGACGGGGATCGTCATATCGTGTTTACGTACTCGAGCAATCTCATCAGAGACAGCTTTGATGTAATGAGGTTCAGTCGGATCACCCGATGCTTGATTGTGGAATGTTGAGTAATCAACTGGGTCTGGTTGGTGACGTCGAGATGTAGTTGGGATTGTGTGGCGCTCTGATACTGATTTCTCAAAGCGAGCTTTCTGCTCTGCAAACTTCGCTGGATTGGTTCCGATTTCAAAAGCAGCTTTGAGGTAGTTCTCATCAGATGTGTTCTCATCAAGACGGCGAACGAGGTATGCAACAGCAGATGCAAAGTCATCTTTATTGGTGACCGGTGTGTAGAAGAGAACGTGATGACCTGAGCGAGTAACAGCTAGTGCTTCAGCATTTGCCATTCCTTCAAGCATCTCAATATCAAGTTGGTGCAAGACGTTTCGAGAGCGCGCTACTTCTAGAGCCCATGTGAGGTGGAAAAGATTGTGGGATGCAATACCGATCCGAACAGCATGAGCATGTTCAGGACGGAGCGCAGTATCTACAAGGCGGGCATAACTAGCGTCAACATCTGACTTTGAGCCATATGGTGCCGGGGTATAGCCGTGAAGTTCGCCTTCCGCTTTCTCCATCGCCAAGTTCGCACCTTTAACAAGGCGAACTTTGATGGTGCCACCTTTTGCTGCATGGCGTTGCACAGCAAAATCGACGAGATCTGCGAATGCAGCATGGGATTCAGGAAGGTATGCCTGCAGAACTATTCCGGCATGAATGTGGAGGAACTCTGGCTCAGAAAGTACTCGCTTAAATGCATCAACAGTCAGCGCGAGATCGCGGAACTCTTCCATATCGAGATTGATAAAAGTGCCATGCGTATCAGCATCGCGATAAATGATGCGCAACTTTTCACAAACTTTCGTGAGAGATCCATCGTGATCAATCGTGATCATCTGCGCAACAACGGCAGAGAGCTTTACGGAAATATAATCAACTTCTGGACGGTGAATCATTTCAACAAGACGCTTAAAACGTTCATCCGCTTCAGCTTGTCCAAGAACAGCTTCGCCCAAAACGTTGATGTTGAGGCGAATGCCTTCTTCTTTTCTCTTACCCAAATGTTTTGCAAGTCGATCTTGCTCGGCCGGAAGAATCAAATCTTTAGAGAGTGCGCGTACGCGTTGGTGAACAAGCTTCACAACAACACCAGGTAAACCAATGGCGACTACGCGGATGAATTTCAATCCAAAAGCATTGAAAGGTCCAAAACCCTTCACGGAAGCTTTCTTAGCTGCATGATTGAAAATTGTGATGGCTTCGCGCATAGAGTGAATGCGCATGACTTCATCGGTAAGAGTGATAGTTACTTCGATGGCCTTAGGATCTTTAAAGAGCCGCCCGAATCTTTTGCGATTGGCTTTCTCTCTACGGGTGCGCAGCTTCTCCGAGGATTGAATCAACTCGCGAGCGTGGTCAACGGATGCGTGTGCAGTGGCGTCAATGCCGCTGTCTGTAGGTAGAGGATGCATTTTTCCCTTGCAGTTAGTCTGTTAATCGGTAGGTTATCGTGCTATTACTAAGGTATGAAATACGCCAGCGATTACGATGTTGTGATTATTGGCTCAGGTTTTGGGGGATCAGTGTCAGCCCTCAGGCTGAGCGAAAAAGGCTACAAAGTCGCAGTCATTGAAGCGGGTCGTCGCTTTACCGAAAAGGATTTTCCTAAGACTTCGTGGCGACTTCGTCGATTTCTCTTTGCGCCCCGACTTGGGCTTAACGGTATTCAAAGAATTCATGCTTTACCTGATGTTTTAGTTCTGTGTGGTGCTGGAGTTGGCGGCGGCTCACTTGTGTACGCCAATACTTTATATACGCCGCCAGATAGTTATTTTGACGATCAACAATGGCGACACATTACCGATTGGAAAGCGGAGTTAGCGCCTTGGTATGACCAAGCCCATCGCATGTTAGGTGTTACTAAAAATACCTATTTGTCTCCTTCTGATGTTGCAATGAAAGAAGTTGCGGAGGAGATGGGTGTGGGTCACACATTTACTCTCGCACCACTAGGAATTTACTTTGGCGAAGGGTCTGGAAAAGTTTCGAGCGACCCATTTTTTGGTGGAGTTGGCCCTGACCGTGAAGGCTGCCGAAATTGTGGTGAATGCATGACTGGGTGTCGCCACAATGCAAAAAATACTTTGCCTAAGAATTATTTAGGTATCGCAGAAAAAATTGGTGCAACCGTGATTCCAGAGACGACCGTGACCTCAATCGAAAAACGCGATGGTCATTGGGTTATTAACGCTCGCAAGAGTGGTGCTTGGTTTGGTGGCAATATGACTTTCACTGCTAAAGAAGTAATAGTCGCTGCCGGCACCTACAACACCCAAAAGTTGATGCATCGAATGAAAGACAATGGCACACTTCCTAAAATTTCAGAGACTCTTGGACGTTTATCCCGCACAAATAGTGAAGCTTTAACCGGCGCTTTAATGAAGACCAGTTCCACGGATTACTCCCTCGGCGCAGCAATCACCTCCTCTTTCTATCCGGATGAAAACACCCACGTTGAGCCTGTCCGCTACGGAAAAGGCAGTAATTCCATGGGGTTATTGCAGACGATCGCAACAGATAGCAGCAAGCTTTCGGAACGCCATAAGCAATGGTGGGCAACCTTTTTACGTAACCCTTCAATTCTTTATCGGATTCTCAATGTCCGTAAGTGGAGTGAGCGAACAGTTATTGCTCTTGTGATGCAGAATGTTGATTCAGCCATAACGGTGCGAGGCAAGCGATCCATTTTTGGGTGGCGATTAACGTCGAAGAATGATTCAGATCGACCAAATGCCACATACATTCCTGCAGCAAATGAAGTTGTTCGTCGGATTGCAGAAAAGCGGGGAGGAATTCCTGGTGGAAATGTTGGCGAACTTATCAACGCTCCATTCACTGCTCACTTTGTTGGGGGATGCGTTATTGGTGATTCAGATAAGAGTGGCGTGATTGATCCGTATCATCGTGTCTGGAATTACCCAACACTTCATATTGTCGATGGATCCAGCGTTACTGCAAATCTTGGAGTAAATCCATCTCTCACGATTACTGCGCAAGCAGAACGGGCGTTGAGTTTCTGGCCTAATAAAGGCGAAGCAGATTCACGACCTACACAAGGTGCGTCATACGAAAAAGTGAGAGCGGTTGCTCCGCATTCACCAGCTGTTCCTGAAAGCGCGTACGCAGCTTTGAGAATGAGGAATTAGAGCGAATCCATAATGTGGCGATTGCCACGATCGAATGTGAAGTAATTCCACATCCAATCAGCGATGGTGCCAATGCGGTTACGTCCACCAAGCAAATACAAAACGTGCAAGAAGAGCCAAGCAAACCAAGCGATTGGCCCGCGAAGCTTCAGCCTCTTTACTTGCACAACAGCTTTGTGGCGTCCAATAGTGGCCATCGAACCTTTATCGGTGTACTTAAATTCCTTAAGCGCAGCGCCGCTTTTAATGCGGCGAATTTGATCGGCAACAAAGCGACCTTGTTGCATTGCTGCAGGGGCGACCATTGGAAGAGGGCGACCATTTGCCCCGATAACTGCTGCGTTATCGCCGATAGCCCAGATATGTGGGTAGTGAGAAACTTGAAGTGTTGCATCTGTCTTAATGCGATTGCCAGCTAACGGGAGATTAAGAAGTGAGAGTTCATCGACTCCCTTAACTCCAGCAGCCCAAACAGTTATCTCGGATGGAATCGAGGTGCCATCAGCGAAGTGAATTTTGCGGTGGGCAACTTCTTTCACTTGAGTGTTGAGAAGAACTTTTACTCCCAAACTTTCAAGATCTTTTTTGGTGCGTTCAGATAAATCGTCATCAAACATAGGAAGTAATCGTGGACCTGCTTCGACGAGATAAATATCGATGTGCTTAGCAGCGTTGAAGTTATCACTCTCAAGTGGTCCGCGAACTAACTCTGCAAGTGCTCCAGACATCTCAACACCTGTAGGACCTCCGCCGACAAGTACGACAGAGAGGCGAGTGTTATCTTCGAAACGACAGAGATCTTCGAAGCGTCGCATGATTTCAGAACGAATTTGGAGTGCTTCATGAATGTTCTTCATACCGAGAGCATGTTCTTCGACACCAGGAACTCCGAAATCAGCAGTCGCAGATCCCATTGCAACAACAAGGTGATCGAATGCAATGACTTCGCTGCTATCGAGTTTCACGGTTTTATTCTTGTGATCGACAGAGATAGGAGAGCCCATGCGGAATTTTGCTCCGCTCTTGCGAAGCGCTCCACGAATTGGATAAGCCACGTGATCGGCAGCAAGCGAAGCTGTCGCTACCTGGTAGAGAAGTGGAAGAAAAGTTTGGTAGTTGTGGCGGTCCACAACAGTGACATCAGCATCATGGCCAATTGCTTTCGCGGCGGTGAGGCCTGCGAAGCCGGCTCCTAGGATGACCACACGAGGTTTCGACATGTAACCCAGCTCTCCGTATTCAGGTAAACGCCAATGTTTGTGGAAGTCTACTGTGGTGGTTATGAAAGAGATAAATCGCAAGATTCTGGTCACCGGAGCTTCGGGCTATGTGGGTGGTCGTTTGGTGCGGTCACTTCTCGAAAAAGGCCTTGATGTTCGAGTCTTTGTTCGCGATGAGAAGAAAATATCTCGCCAACCATGGCAATCGCAGGTCGAAATTTCTGTCGGAAATGCCAATAGTTTTGAAGAAACTCTCCGCGCTCTTACGGGAGTACATACTGCCTATTACTTGCTTCACTCCATTAATTATTCAACGCGCTTTGATGAGATCGAAGCTGCAATGGCCCGCACTTTTGCAATGGCTGCTGAACGAGCAGGAGTGCAACAAATAATTTATCTCGGTGGAATCGCAAACGATAAGAAGCGCAGCAAACACCTTGAATCACGTGCAAACACAGGACGCCAACTTGCACAGGGAAAAGTTCCTGTCATGGAACTACGTGCAGGAATGATTATTGGTTCTGGCTCTGCATCTTTTGAAATGCTTCGACATTTAACTCACCGATTACCGATCATGACAACTCCGAAGTGGGTTGTGAATAAAACTCATCCGATTGCAATTCGAGATATTTTGTATTACCTCGCTGAAGCCGGAAAACTTTCCACACCCGTATCTGGAGTTTTCGATGTTGGTGGTCCTGAAGTTGTGACCTATGAAGACATGATGCAGATTTTTGCAAGGATTTCTGGTCTACGACGTCGCATCATTATTAAAGTTCCCGTTCTCACTCCAAAACTTTCAAGTTTGTGGATTGGATTGGTAACCCCTGTTCCCACAACGTTGGCTCGTCCTTTGGTGGGTTCTCTCATCAGTGAAGTTGTTGCAGATCCGAATAAGAGTCTTGATGCAATCATCGCCCCACCTCCCGAGGGATTGCTTCCATTAAAACAAGCCATTGAGTTTGCTCTCTCTAAAACAACGGGAAATAACATTGAAACACGCTGGTCTGATGCAACAGGCCCAACAGCGCCGTGGCAGAAAGCTCAGAGCGATCCCACTTGGGCAGGGGAGACGTTGTACTTCGATAAACGCCAATTAATTACTGGGGTTTCTCGTAAAGCAGTATGGGAAGCTGTCGAACAAATTGGCGGTGATACAGGGTGGTATGGAACTGGCCTTCTCTGGTTAGCACGCGGACTTATCGATCGACTTATTGGTGGAGTGGGCCTACGTCGTGGACGTCGCGATCCCAAGAATTTGCGTGTGGGCGATGCAGTGGATTTCTGGCGCGTAGAAAATATTGTCGCAGGTGAAGAGTTGAAGTTATATGCAGAGATGATTCTGCCAGGAAAAGCGTGGTTAGAGTTTAAAATTGAAGAGATATCCGATGGCCATCTACGCCTCAATCAAACTGCAACGTTCCAACCTCGCGGTTTAGGTGGACAACTCTATTGGTATGCAATTGCCCCCTTACATTTTCTCGTTTTTCCTACAATGATTAGAAACTTGATTAAAGCTGCGAAAGGGATAGAGGAGAACGAAGCTCGTGCATGAATTCACTCCCGATGTTGAAGCGCTTGCTCGCGACATACTTCACTATTCACTCTTGCGAATGCGACAAGAGCCACCTCTTGATCATGCAAAATCTCCTGAAGAGTTATTAGCTGCAGCTGGAAACACAATTACCGAAGCAGGTCTTGGAGGGAAAGAAGCGCTTCGAGTATTCACAGAAGTTCTAGCTCCTTCATGTCTCTCAACGGATCACCCTTCTTATCTTGCATTTATCCCATCAGCGCCAAGTGAACATGCAACTCTTTTCGACCTCGTTGTGGGAGCAAGTGCTATCTACGGAGGTTCATGGGTAGAAGGTGCCGGCGCTGTATTTGCGGAGAACCAAGCGCTGCGTTGGATCAGCGATTTAGCAAAGCTACCAGCAAGTGCTGGCGGGGTTTTTGTCCAAGGTGGAACAATTGGCAACCTCTCGGCGCTCGTAGCAGCGCGCCACACAGCTCGCGAGAGAGCGAAAGCTGAAGGCAGAAAAATCGATCGCTGGGTTGTTGTTGCAAGCAATCAAGCCCATTCATCTATTAAGTCAGCAGCTGATGTCATGGATTGTGAGGTGATTTTTGCAAATGCTGATGCTGATTTATCTCTACGTGCCGACGCCGTAGACGTCGCAATCAAAAAATATATCGCGGCGAACCCAACTCATGAAGTCTTTGCATTAGTGGGCACAGCGGGTTCAACGAATTTGGGAATCATTGACGATTTGGATTCGCTGGGGGATTACGCAAACACGAACGGAATCTGGTTCCATGTGGATGGGGCGTATGGGCTCGCAGGATTGTGCGCACCCTCTGTTCGAGATCTATTTAATGGAATTGAAAAATGTGATTCTCTTATTGTCGATCCACATAAATGGCTCTTTGCGCCATACGATGCATGTGCTTTAATCTATCGCAATCCTGCACTTGGAAAAGCAGCGCACACCCAACATGCATCGTATCTCGATACCTTAGAAGATGAGAATGAATTTAATCCATCTGATTATGCAATTCATCTGACCCGTCGTCCTCGCGGATTGCCGTTCTGGTATTCATTAGCTGCAAATGGAAGTAAGGAATATTCCGATGCAGTTGAAGACACCATTAACACTGCGAAGATTGCAGTGCGACTCATTAATGAACATCCCAACCTTGAACTTTTAATGGAGCCACAGCTTTCGATTGTTGCATTTACTCGCAAAGGGTGGAGTGCTGAGCAATATCAAGAGTGGAGCGATAAGTTGCTCGATGATCAGATTGCATTTGTGACTCCGTCGGCCCATTTGGGTCAACCGATTTTGCGATTTGCGATTGTGAACCCTTGGACATCCGAGAAAGAGCTCACAGAAATTCTCGCCACGCTTTAGGGGTAAATCCCCAACTTTTGTCGGGGCTAACCCTTACTATCTGTATATGGAAAACCAAGTACTTGCCGAATCGACCAGCGCAAACCTGACCGATCTCGAGCTTCGCATCTTGGAATTTGAGCGCAGCTGGTGGCGCTACGCAGGTGCTAAAGAGTCTGCAATCAAGGAGCTCTTCGACCTCACGCCTCCTGCCTACTACCAAGCGCTGAATAACCTGATTGACCGTGATGACGCTCTGTTGGCTCAGCCAATGCTTGTAAAGCGCCTACGGCGCCTCCGCGAGGCCCGTACAAGCTCACGCTCAGCATCTTTCTCCCGCTGAACTCCTCACACGGGAAACACTCGGATTTGATACCCCCGCCTTCGCAGACTAAATTGGGCATTAGCACTCGGGTCCTTTGAGTGATAAATAGGGGGAAAACGTTATGGCAAAGATGATTGCCTTTAATGAAGAAGCTCGTCGCGGGCTAGAACGCGGCATGAATGCGCTCGCTGATGCGGTCAAGGTAACCCTTGGACCTCGCGGACGTAACGTTGTTTTGGAGAAGAAGTGGGGAGCTCCCACCATCACAAATGATGGCGTCTCCATTGCTAAGGAAATCGAATTAGATGATCCTTGGGAAAAAATTGGCGCAGAACTTGTGAAGGAAGTTGCTAAGAAGACAGACGATGTCGCCGGCGATGGAACCACAACTGCAACTGTTCTTGCACAAGCTCTCGTTCGTGAAGGCTTGAAGAACGTTGCTGCTGGATCAAACCCAATGGTTCTCAAGAAAGGCATTGAGAAAGCTGTTGATGCAATCTCTGCCGAACTCTTGAAGATGGCAAAGCCAGTTGAAACGAAGGAACAGATTGCTGCAACAGCGTCTATTTCTGCTGCTGACTCCACAATCGGCGAGATGATCGCTGAAGCAATGGACAAGGTTGGCAAGGAAGGCGTCATCACTGTTGAAGAGAGCAACACTTTCGGTCTTGAGCTAGAGCTCACCGAGGGAATGCGTTTCGATAAGGGTTACATCTCACCATATTTCACAACTGATACCGATCGCATGGAAGCAGTTCTTGAAGATCCATATATCTTGATTGCAAATAACAAGATTGGAAATATCAAGGATCTCGTTCCTGTTCTCGAAAAGGTTATGCAATCAGGTAAGCCACTTTTGATTCTTGCTGAAGATGTTGAGGGAGAAGCACTTGCAACTCTCGTCGTAAACAAGATTCGCGGAACATTCAAGTCTGTAGCTGTTAAAGCTCCTGGCTTTGGCGATCGCCGTAAAGCCATGTTGCAAGATATTGCGATCCTTACAGGCGGAACTGTTATCTCTGAAGAAGTTGGTTTGAAGCTTGAAGCTGCAACCATCGATCTTCTTGGCCGCGCACGTAAAGTCGTTGTGGCGAAGGAAGAGACAACAATCGTTGAGGGACTTGGCGATGAAGATCAGATCAAGGGTCGCGTAGCTCAAATTCGTTCAGAAATTGAGAAGAGCGATTCAGATTATGATCGTGAAAAGTTGCAAGAGCGCCTTGCAAAGCTTGCTGGCGGCGTGGCAGTCATTAAAGCTGGAGCAGCAACTGAAGTTGAATTGAAAGAGCGCAAGCACCGCATCGAAGATGCTGTGCGAAATGCAAAAGCTGCAGTTGAAGAAGGAATCGTCGCCGGTGGTGGCGTTGCACTTCTCCAAGCTGCAACAGCTGCGTTCAAGACTTTGAAGTTGACCGGAGAAGAAGCAGTCGGTGCTCGCATTGTTGAATTAGCAATCGAAGCTCCACTCAAGCAAATCTCTATCAACGCAGGTCTTGAAGGCGGAGTTGTTGTCGAGAAAGTTCGCCATCTTGAAGCAGGATTCGGATTGAATGCTGCTACAGGTGAATACGTCGACATGATCAAATCAGGAATCATTGATCCTGCAAAGGTGACACGTTCTGCACTCCAGAACGCAGCATCAATCGCAGCTCTCTTCCTCACAACAGAAGCTGTAATTGCAGATAAGCCAGAACCAAAGTCAGCGGCTCCAATGCCTGGCGGCGGGGATATGGACTTCTAAAGAGTCTGATTAAGCGTGAAAGGCCTGCGGACTTTGGTCTGCAGGCCTTTTTAATTTACAGTTAGGAGATGAGCATGAACGATCCATTTAACGCAGTAGACCTTGCACGTTCTGCTGCCCTTGAGGATGCTGGTCAAGAAAAACTTGTCGGCAAGTTCATCTCCGCAGAAACTGATGATCGCATTGCGACCTATCTCTTTGAAAGTTTTGTAGCCGGTTATACCGATTGGCACTGGGCTGTCACAGTTATCAAAGTTGATGATGAATCTCCAGCCACAATCTGCGATGTTGTTTTGCTCCCAGGTAAAGAAGCACTTCTTGCGCCTGAGTGGATTCCTTACAAGGACCGTCTACTTCCTGGCGATGTTGGAGTTGGCGATATCGTCCCAACTTCTGCAGATGATGCGCGTTTAGTTCCTGGATTTGCAGCACTTCCTGGTGATGAAGAACTTGATCCAACTCAACTCTTTGAATTTGGTTTGGGTCGAGCACGAGTTCTTTCGATTGAGGGTCGTGACCAGGCAAGCAAGCGTTGGTATGAAGGTGACCGCGGTCCCAACACATCTATCGCGCAACATGCTTCAAAAGCATGCGGTTCATGTGGATTCTTCTTACCTATCGCTGGATCGTTGCGCTCAGCATTTGGCGTATGCGCCAATGCGCTAGCTCCGGATGATGCGCGTGTGGTCTCTGTTGACCATGGATGCGGTGCTCATTCCGAGGCACTCGTCGTCAACGAGTAATCAGTTAAACTAGTTCCCTGTCCCTAGTAGTCATCACAAGGACTTTTGAAGAAGGAGTTCCCCATGCCAATTGGTCGCGTTAAATGGTTCAGCCTTGAAAAGGGTTTTGGATTTATTTCAAATGAAGAAGGCGAAGATGTTTATCTTGCCGCTTCATCACTTCCTAGCGGTGTTCCTTCAGTAAAGCCTGGAACAAAACTTGAGTTCTCTGTTGCTGAAGGCCGCAAAGGTCCACAAGCTATGTCCGTACATATTATTGAAGAGCCAGCATCGGTCGTTGCGAATACTCGTATCGATGCAGATGATCTAGCAACAATTATCGAAGACACAATTAAGTTGCTCGATAAAGTTGGTAACGGACTTCGTCATGGCCGCTACCCATCTTCTGGCGAAGCAGAGCGTCTTGCAAAGGTTTTGAACGGCATCGCCGGTCAAATTAATAGCCTTTAATTTCCTTCTCGACGTAAACGTTTAATCGAATAGCGCAGGCCGACAAGGCCTAAAAGCGCACCGACGAGGCATACCCAAATGTTGGATGTTGGGGCTGAGCGGGCAATTTCTACAACCAGAGCGATGAGCCACAAGATTATTCCTACGACGATTACTTTCACAGTTGTTCCCATGAAATTAAGCCTACAATGAAACCGTGGCTACTTCGAAGAGTTCTTTGCGATCCCTCCGCCACCGAAATTACAGACTCTTTTTTGCAGCGAATGCTCTCTCCAATATTGGATCGTGGGCGCAACGCATCGCTCAAGATTGGCTTGTCCTCCAGCTCACGCATTCTTCGAAAGAGCTTGGAATTGTTACCGGACTTCAGTTCCTACCGTCACTCTTATTGAGTATGTATGGCGGTCGATTGGCCGATCGATTCAATAAACGACGACTTCTTTTCATGACGACTGTCGGCACAGGTGCAACCGCCACAGTCCTTGGCACTCTTGTTATGACTCACACAGTTCAGATTTGGCATGTCTACTTACTCGCATTCGTGCTGGGAATATTTGGCGCTATCGATGGGCCAATTCGATTCGCATTTACGCCTGAACTTGTTGGAAAAGAAGATCTCGCAAACGCAGTGAGTCTTAACTCCGCAAACTTCCATGGTGGTCGCCTCATTGGACCCGCTCTCTCAGGGCTATTAATTGCTTGGTTTGGAACAGGGCCATCATTCTTCTTCAACGCTTCAACCTATGTCGTCGTGGTTATTGCTTTATGGCGCATGCGTGAAAGTGAAATGCATATCGACCACAAGCCATCTCTTGAAGCGAAAGCGCGTGATGGATTGCGTTATGTTTTAGCTCGCCCTGACATCATGGCTGTGATGCTTACTGTTTTCTTTGCTGGAACATTTGGACTCAATTTCCAAATCTTCAGCGCCATGATGGCGACGCGTGAATTTGGTAAAGGCCCTGCAACGTATGGAACTTTGGGAAGCGTGATTGCAATCGGATCATTTGCTGCTGCAATTACATTTGCAAAACTCGATCGCCGCCGGGGCCCTAGATTTATTGGAGCGATGGCAGCAATATTTGGAGTGATTGTGACAATCCAATCGATTGCTCCTACATATTTCATCTACGGATTAATTTTGCCATTCCTTGGTTTTGCTGCTCTCACCACAATGATTTCTTCAAACTCGTATATTCAACAGACCACTGATCCGGCTATTCGCGGACGCGTAATGGGTGTTTATCTCATGGTTTTCTTAGGTGGAACACCTTTTGCATCCCCACTTATTGGGTGGTTTATGGATCACTATGGAGTGCGCCAGACAATTGCAGGATGCGGAATTATTGCAACAGCATCGGCTTTGATCATCGCATTTATTTATCGCAACAACAGAGCTCGACCAGTAAGCATCAGCGTGAATGATGTCTTGCAAGGGTATGAAGGATTTAAGGATTAACCCTTAATAATTACAAGGACAACCAATCCGATGAGCACAGCCGCTGTCACTAAGCGACGGACTTTGTAGGTCATTGCTTACTTGGAAAGTGCGCTGACGACGAAATCAATGCATTGGGTCAACTTGATGACATCTGCAGGCTCAGTTGCTGGGAAAATCGCAACGCGAAGCTGATTCTTTCCAAGCTTACGATAAGGCTCAGTATCAACAATTCCATTGGCGCGAAGAATCTTTGCAACTTCAGCTGCATCGATGGAGTCATCAAAATTAATGGTTCCGACAACTTTTGAGCGAGCAGCAGGATCAACAACAAATGGTGTTGTGTAGCTGGTCTTCTCTGCCCACGAATAGAGATTCTCTGAAGATTGCGCTGAACGCCCTGCAGCAAATTTCAATCCGCCACCAGCATTCATCCATTCGATTTGCTCGGCGAGCAGAATCAGAGTTGCAAGGGCAGGTGTGTTGTATGTCTGATCAAGACGAGAGTTTTCGATCGCAATTGAGAGATCGAAGAAAGCAGGGATCCAGCGACCGCTTGCTTTGATTTTTTCAACGCGAGCAATAGCAGCAGGGCTCATGATTGCAATCCAGAGACCGCCATCAGAAGCGAATGACTTTTGTGGTGCGAAGTAATACACATCTGTTTGGGAGATATCTACGTCAAGTCCACCTGCACCGGATGTTGCATCAACAAGAACGAGAGCACCTTCTGTTCCAGCAGGACGCACGATTGGCATGGATACGCCGGTAGAAGTTTCATTATGCGTGAGCGCATAAACATCCACACCAGCTTCAGCTATTGCAACTGGGTGAGTACCTGGCTCTGATTTGATGACTGATGGCTCATCAAGGAAAGGCGCTTCTTTTGCAGCTGATGCAAACTTTGATGAAAACTCGCCGAAAACTAAGTGTTGGGATTTCTTTTCAATCAAATTGAATGTTGCGATATCCCAGAACGCAGTCGATCCACCATTGCCAAGAACAACTTCATAACCTTCAGGCAAATTAAAGAGTGAAGTAAGTCCGGTACGAACGCGATTAACAACGTTCTTTACTGGCTTTTGACGGTGCGATGTACCAAGAACGCTTCCATACTTTGTTGCTAATGCATTGATTGCATCGGGACGGATCTTGGAAGGGCCGCTTCCGAAACGTCCATCTGTTGGCTTGAGATCTGCAGGAATCTGGATATCACTTGGATTTGTCTGGTTCGTCATGAGCAAAGATTAAAGCAATTACGGGTTGACTCGTTTCACTTCCCAGCCTGTAGGCGCGCTTGAAGCTGCGATGTAGCGCACACGATCGTGCAGGCGTGAGTAACGCCCCTGCCAAAATTCGATACTGGTCGGTACCACTTCGTACCCGCCCCAATGCGGAGGCGTTGGGACCGGTGAACCTTCAGGATACTTCTTCGCAAATTCTACATAGCGAACTTCTAACTCCTCGCGAGAGTCAAGATCTGCTGATTGCTCGCTCGACCACGCGCCGATTTGAGAACCCCATGGACGGGATTGAAAATATGCGTCGCTTGCTTCGCGCGAAACTTTCTTAGCAGTTCCGAGAATGATGACTTGGCGTTCCATCGCAAACCACGGGAAGAGAAGGCTGACGTGGTTGTTTGCTTCTATGTGGTTAGCTTTTCGAGAGTTGTAATTGGTAAAAAACGATAGCGTGAATTGGGGAGTCACATCTTTAAGAAGAACTGTTCGTGAGACCGGTTGATCGTTATCAACTGTTGAGAGCACCATTGCATTTGCCTCAACGATGATGGGATTCTCAACTGCCTCTTTGAGCCACTGATGGAAAAGTTCGTATGGGTCGGTGGGGGCTGAGACAAGGCCAGCCTCTCCATAGGAGCGGCGCAGTGCTGCAATTGCCTCGCGGTCGAGTTTCTCGCTCATATGTATCGAAGGTCACTTTCCCTATGAGTGCGCACCCCGAATCTGCGTTTGGATGCACACGGGCTTAAGGAGCAGAATACGCGGTAGTTGAACAACAGTAACGAAAGAGGGTCTCCCTGTGTCAGATGATTTCAAGCCTGGTTTAGAAGGCGTTGTCGCTTTCGAGTCAACAATTGCCGAGCCAGATAAAGAGGGAAGCGCACTTCGTTACCGTGGCGTTGATATTGAAGATCTCGTTGGCCGAGTGACATTTGGAAATGTCTGGGGCTTACTTGTAGACGATGAATTTAATCCAGGTCTTCCACCTGCAGAACAATTCCCACTACCAGTTCACTCAGGCGATATTCGCGTAGATGTCCAATCCGCGATCGCAATGCTTGCTCCTGCAAAGGGATTCAAGCCACTTCTTGATATTGATGATGTAGAAGCTCGCGACAATCTTGCTCGCGCATCTGTCATGGTTCTTTCTTATGTTGCGCAAGCTGCTCGCGGTATTGAGCCAGCAGTTCCAGAATCTGAAGTTGATAAAGCGCATACCGTTGTCGAGCGCATGATGCGTCGTTGGCGTGGAGAGCCAGATCCAAAGCATGTTCGCGCAATCGATGCTTACTTTGTTTCTGCAGCAGAACACGGAATGAACGCCTCAACATTTACTGCACGCGTCATCGCCTCAACAGGTGCAGATGTTGCAGCATCTCTCTCCGGCGCAATCGGAGCGATGTCAGGTCCACTTCATGGTGGAGCTCCTTCACGTGTATTACATATGATTGAAGAAGTTGAAAAGAATGGCGATGCTCGCAAATACGTTAAGGATTTGATGGATCGCAAAGAACGTTTGATGGGTTTCGGTCACCGCGTTTATCGCGCTGAAGATCCACGTGCTCGCACGCTTCGTCGTACCGCTAAGGAATTGAATGCACCTCGTTACGAAGTTGCTGAAGCACTTGAAAAAGCAGCACTTGCTGAACTTCGTGAACGCCAACCAGATCGCGTACTTGAGACAAACGTTGAATTCTGGGCAGCAATCATTCTTGATTTCGCCGAGGTTCCAGCACATATGTTCACATCAATGTTTACTGCAGCACGTACAGCAGGTTGGTCTGCACATATTCTTGAGCAGAAGCGCACTGGTCGCCTTGTTCGCCCATCAGCTCGTTACATCGGCCCTGGCCCACGTAAGCCTCAGGATGTAAAAGGCTGGGACGATTCAGTAGCCTCTCTTCACTCGTTCTAGTTTTACTGCTTCTTTACTTCTCTAGCCAGAAGCGCAAAGCATCATCAACATATTTCTGCCATGAACGTTGGTTATGGCCAGTTCGTGGGTAGATCCTCGTGATGAAATCGTGATGTAAACGCCAACCATTTTTCTGCGCGCGTTCATCAGCGTAATTTTGTAGAGGACCATAGTTCGCATCATGTCCTTTGGTGCCACGGCTCATCCACAATTTATGTGTACCCGGCTTTGGCAGAGCATCGATTAAGTATTCGACCAAGCTGTTATCAGAAATAATCCAATGGGGACTAAACGAAAGAGCAGTTCCGTAGAGATCAGGTCGAAGCCCAACTCCATAGAGCGCCATCAATCCACCCATACTCGAACCCAACATCGCTGTGTTCGCAGATGAAGGGGTAAGGGAATACAAAGAAGAGATGGAGGGAAGAATCTCATCGCTGATGTGTTGCAAATATTTATCAGAGCGAATTTCATTCAAAGTGAAATTGGCTTCGACCACAGTTTTCACTCCATTGTGAAAAGGTTGGAGTGGAGTTAAATCTTTGTAGCGGCCTTCAGGATCTGCTGCAGTACGTGAATGAAATACGCCAATGATGAGTGGAGGAGTTTTCCCTAATTCATCTGCAACTCGAATCGCATTTTGAGCCAACTTCCATGTACTTCGATTGGTCGCAGTTCCTCTATCAAAAATATTTTGTCCATCGTGGGCAACAAGAACATGAGTAGGGTTTGCTGGCCCCCAAAAATCCACAAGCCGGCCGTTAAATTCTGCTCGAGTGACGTTTCCTGGGAGACCCCGAACCTGAAATTGCTTCACAATCTTCACATTTGCCACCAAAACGATTGCATAGTGAGAGGATAAAGCATGACTTCTTCGAGCACCACACACACCATTATGTGGTTTCGCCGCGACCTTCGTATCGGCGATCATCCAGCTCTCAACGCTGCGATTGAAGAAGCGCAATCACATGGCGGAGCAGTCGTGCCTGTTTTCATTCTCGACCCAGCACTTATCGGCGGCGCAGGTTCAAAGCGACTTGCTTACTTAGGGAACTCATTGCGTGCGCTTGATGAATCGCTTAACAATAATTTGCATGTACTTATCGGAGATCAAGTAGATGTGCTCAAAGAATTACTGAAGCGTTACAACGCATCATCCGTTCATATCTCTCAAGAGTTTGAGCGATACGGTGTTGATCGTGACAAACGGGTTGAAGCAGCGGGAATCAAACTTGTTCGCACAGGAAGTCCTTATGCAGTTGCACCAGGTCGAGTAGTGAAGCCGAGTGATGGAACTCCGTACAAGGTGTACACCCCGTTCTATCGAGCATGGTGTGTTCATGGTTGGCGCGAAGCTGCCCCAACACCTAAAGAGATTCCTCTTGCTAAAGCAACGGCTGCGGATCGCAATTTCCCTGATTGGAAACTTCCTGAAGGAACAGAAATCACTCCCGCTGGTGAAAAAGCTGCACTGGAACGATTTGCTTACTTCACGAAGAACCATCTTGATCAATACGACGAAGCACGAAACATGGCTGGGATTGATGGCACAAGCAAGATGAGTGCGCACCTTAAATGGGGTGAGATTCATCCGCGCACCCTTCTTCGAGGTCTTGGGCAAACAAAAGCACATGATGTGTTTCGTAAAGAGATTGCATGGCGTGAGTTTTATGCAGATGTACTTTTTAATAATCCCCACACTGAAAAGCAGTACTACGCACCTCGTTTTGCTGACATGCGTTACGACAAGCCAGGTAAACAATTTGAGGCGTGGAAAGAAGGCAAGACCGGCTATCCATTCGTAGATGCTGCGATGCGCCAAATGCTTAAAGAAGGATGGATGCACAATCGCACGCGCATGGTTGTTGCATCATTCTTAGTAAAAGATCTGCACTTGGAATGGCAGCTAGGGGAAGCGTTTTTCCGCGAGCACTTGATTGATTTCGATTTAGCATCGAATGTTCATGGGTGGCAGTGGACTGCCGGGTGCGGCACTGACGCCTCACCGTATTACCGCGTTTTTAATCCAATTGAGCAAGGCAAGCGCTTTGATGAGAATGGGGATTACATTCGTAAGTACGTTCCCGAGCTACGACATTTATCAGGCGACGATATTCACGAACCATGGACCGTGCTCGATGGATATTTGCATGATTATCCAGAGCGAATAGTTGACCACGCACTAGAACGAGTTGAATCACTTGCTCGATTAAACGAGATTAAAGTTCAAACAGAGTAACTCCAGATCCACTTCTCTTTGATTCATACATCGCTTCATCAGCACGTCTCATCAATTCAGGTTTACCATCATTGGAGATCGCTCCGATGCTCACGCTCATCGTGATGGAATGAGTTCCAACTTCTGCCGGATATGAGAGGGATGAGCGAAGCGCGTAAGCGATTTCCAGCCCTTCGCGCGAACTCCCGTAAATAATTGCTCCAAATTCATCGCCGCCTAGTCGCGCCAATAGAGAATCTTTCGGCATCTGTCTCGAAAAACGAAGTGCAATCTGGCGCAATAACTCATCGCCTGCCCCATGGCCAAGAGTGTCATTAACCTCTTTAAAACCATCCAAATCCATTAGGAGAAGCGTTGCTTCCCGTTGGTTTAAAGAGGAGAGAGCGTTAATAAACCTGCGACGGTTGGGTAGTCCTGTTAATTCATCCGTTCGGGCAAGAGCTCGCTCGTCCTTGATCTCGCGTGCTTCGCGCAGAGCAATCGACATTCGAATAAAGGAGAATGCAAGAGTTGCGAAAGCAGGAATGAGAACAAAAGTCGGAAGTTCAGAGGGTCGAATTACAGCTAGGGCGAGCAGTATTCCGCTGAGAAGTAGCGATACAAGCGTTGCACCAGAGACGAGCTTGGAATTGATTTCGCGCTCTTTCCCATGGTGCCACAGCGATTCTGAAATCAGAATCAAGCCGAGCACCCATCCATCATCGTAAAGCGAAGCAAAGGCGTAGCCACTGGTGGCAGATTTATAAATAAAGAAGAGATCGGATGCGGTAAAGAGTGCAACCCCAACCCCCAGCAAAATAGTCCGCAGTGAGAATTTCTGCATCCACATAGCCAGAAGCACGATGACAAACAAGACAATATCTCCGATGGGATACAGGATTGCTAGAAAGACAGCGGTTGCAGAACCATCTAATGTAATCATCGCCGGTTTCAAAAGAAGTGAAGCAAGTGCACTTGTTGATCCCAGTCCGATGATTACTACATCGAGAATTTCTACTGCTTTCAAAGATTGATGTGCAGACAGTGCTCGTATCAGCCCCAGCAATACCAATGGATAGAAAAGAGCGTAAGCGGTATCCGAGAATCCACGCCAAAGATGAAAAGTATAAAAAGATTCTGCAGTTGAAAGAGTTGACCCGATGGCCCAAATTCCAAGAGCGGAAGCTATTCCAATCGCTGCCCAACGATCGTTGAAGTGAGGGGAGAGGAATGCACCGGTGGAAGCCAGAAAGACTGCTCCGTTAAAGAGGAAGAGATCGGCAAGGGCGGATGGCGCTGGATGCCAAAAGCGAAACGCAATTTGAACGGCGAGAAAAGCGGGTGCGCTCATGCGCAAAAGGCGATACGTTTTACCCCGCACGCCACTATCCATACGAGAAAAGTATTATGCAGAAATTCACAGGGGAGATTTTTTAGATGAGCGATTTTGAATTAGATGGTTTAAAGAGTGCTCACCTTGGTCGCCGCGCCGTTCTGTGCGGTGCTCTCGCTGTGGCCTTTGGTTTGTCGGCAGATATCGCTACCGCTTCCTCTCCTGCTGTTGGTCTTAAGCAAGTGGGTAAGAAACTTCAACTCGATCTCGCTAAAAATAAAGCTCTGCTCAAAATCGGTGGCGCAGTCACTATCGCACTCGGCGATGGTTCGAGTGTTGCCGTTGTGCGAACCGCAGCCACAACAAATGGTTTTGTTGCAATGAATCTTTCATGTACTCATCAAGGCGTACAAGTTGAGCAACAAGGTTCCAATTGGATTTGCCCTGCGCACGGTTCACAATTTAGTAGTGCCGGAAAAGTACTTCGCGGCCCTGCGAATCAGGCACTTTATAAGTACCCGGTCGCAGCGACCGCGAAGACAGTAACTATTGGTTAATCAGTAAGGTTTAGATTCCAGCCTTACATGCAAGATCACGGTACTTCAGCGCTTGTGTAGCGCCATCTGTGATTTGTGATGTGAGTGAATCTTGAGCAGAAGTACTTGCATCGAGCTGTGCTTGCATTGTCGCAATTTGTGAAACCGCGCGAGCACGATCTGAATCAATCTTTGGAGCAACCTTTGCTAGGTTGTCGCGATTACGTGTATATGTAAGAACGCTCTGGTCGTAATACTTTGCAGCTTTAGCCCAGTTAGCTTTATCAGAAGCAGATGAAGATGCAGCGGTTGACTTAGCTACAGCGTTATCGCGCTTTGCAGTGATCTCAGCGATCTTTGCAGTGAGTTGGGTAATTGCAGCGGTGATGCCTTGTGCTTTCACCATTTGCTTGGTGAGAGGGTCACTCCACAATGGATAAAGGTTTGTTTCAAGAGCTGCTTTCTTTTGATCAAGAAGAACAACAACATTCTGCCAAGAAGCAACGCTAGCTTTCATCTTTGTGAGCGCAGCGCCTTGTTCGCTTGCAAAGTTATCTGCATCTTTCTTTGTTGATGCATAAGTTTTTGCAGCAGTAACGCAATCTGTGGTGACCCAAACGAGCTTCGAGCTTGTCGATGCTGGGTTCTTTTGGCAGACATAGCTGATTTTGCCCTTAACGGACTTAGCGCCTGCTTTTGTACAAGCAGCGCCCTGCTTAGTAACAGCCGCGTGGACAGGTGAGGAAACTCCTGCAAGTAGGACAACGGCCATGAGACCGATTGGGGCAATTTTCTTCAACACAATAAACCTCCAGAGATTATGGGGTCAGTCTAAGCCAGGGGTCGAAGCAGAGTAGGGAGATTCCCGCTATACAGCTGGAGAATTTCCTGTGAATCGTATGTTCTCACAAGGGTCTGTGCGCACCCAGAGCGAAGCCTTGGCACGTTCTCCAAGATCAGATAATTAGTGAGAGAGCGGCCAGAGCTGCATCGAAGCCCTTATCCTCTTTGCTTCCTGCGAGACCCGATCTATCTATCGCCTGGTCGAGAGTTTCACACATTAAAACTCCAAACCCAATCGGCTTGGAGAATCTTAATTGAACGTCCATTATTCCTTGAGTAACGCCTTGGCAAACGTAATCGAAATGGGGGGTTTCCCCTTTTAACACCAAGCCAACGGTGATGACAGCGTCAAATCCAGATTCAAATCCTCTCTGCGCCGCGAGAGGTAATTCGAATGAACCTGGTACGTATGTAATTTCAATCTCGCTCACCTCAGCCTGCTCAAGCGCACGGCGAGCACCTTCAATTAAGTGGTTGCAAATATCGAGATGCCATGAAGCAGAAATTATTGCAACTCGCTTGCCAGGATGTTTTTTGGTCGCAAGTACAGGTGATTGACCAGCCATCATAAACTCCTTATGTGTCCTAAACGTTCTAACTTTGTTTGAAGATACTTAATATTAAATGGATTCGGAGCAACACTAAGAGGGACTTGATTGCAGATAATTCCACTTGCCCTTACAGCATCTACCTTTTCAGGATTATTCGTGAGCAGCTCAATCTCACGCAATCCGAGGCTATGTAAAATTTGAACAGAATCTGCCCAATCACGTTGATCTACAGGGTGCCCCAAAGCAATATTTGCATCGACCGTATCCAAACCTGCATTTTGAAGTTTATATGCTTTGAGTTTCTCGGTGAGCCCGATTCCTCGCCCTTCGTGATCACGAAGATAAAGAATATAACCGTATCCATTCTTTTCAATTAAGGAAATAGAATGTGAAAGCTGCTCACCACAATCGCATCGTTGAGAATGCAAGACATCACCGGTAAAACATTCGGAATGTATTCGTACAAGCGGTCTTTGGTTTTCACTGCCGTAACGCATTACGACATGCTCTCGATGTCTTAGACAGGGATATGTGGAAAGGCTCCACACGCTATTTGCCAGCTCCACTTCAGTCCAATCAAATGTATGCTTATAAATCTCTTGATTGTCCAAACGGGGCGCTATTGACTGCTGATACTCATGAATATCGCGAATTGAGATAATTGGTAGGTCGTGTTCATTTGCAAATTTCTCTAGCTCATCCCCGCGAGCCATAGAACCATCCTCTGCGACAATTTCTGAAAGTAGCGCCGCTGGTTCGGCTCCAACAATCTTCGCTAAAGCAACTCCAGCTTCAGTATGTCCTTGACGAGCATTAAGTCCATCTGAATGGGCGATTAACGGGAAAATATGTCCAGGTCTAATGAAGTCACTTGCAACACTTGATTGTTTACCCAAAGCAAAAATCGTCTTGGATCGCTCAGCTGCGCTGACTCCAGTTGTGATTCCTTCGGCGAGATCAACCGAGACAGTAAAGGCAGTTTTTCGGGTATCTTGATTTTGTTCCACCATGAATGGAAGGCGAAGCTCGAGTGCTCGCTCAGCTGTAAGCGCAACACATAAAATCCCCGTTGTATGACGCACAACGAATGCAATTTTTTCTGGAGTAGCAAATTCGGCAAGCATGATGAGATCGCCTTCATTTTCACGATCATGATCATCAACAACGATAACCATCTCGCCAGAACGAAAACGCGTAATTGCATCTAAGAGGTTAGCGCTCATTCATCACCGCCGTGGATTTCTTAGTCATAATGCGTTCTACGTACTTGGCCAAGATATCTACTTCGATATTAACTTCGTCTCCCACTTTTTTCTCTGAGAGATTTGTCTTTTCAAGGGTTTCAGGAATAAGCCAAACTGTGATTTTGCATTGTTCATCATCCATTGATCCCACCGTTAAAGAAACTCCATCGACAGTAATCGATCCTTGAGCAACGACATAGTGTTGGAGTTTCGCTGGGATGTGAAGGTCCATTTGCAACCAACGTTCACCGGGTTGGATAAGGGAAACTTTGGCTACCCCATCGATATGCCCCTGCACGATGTGACCGCCAAGCCGCATATCTAACTGAGCTGCTAATTCAAGGTTGACGTGACTTCCTTCATGAAGTTGTCCCATAGAAGTAAGTGAAAGCGTTTGGACCATAACATCCGCCTTAAAAGAAGTGTCATCGAGTTCCACAACGGTGAGACATACTCCATTTACTGCTATCGAATCTCCAATAGATAAGTCTTTCGTGGACTTAGGTGCATCTATCGTGAACACCGCGGAGCTTTCCCCTCGTGAAATATATTTCACTTCACCTTTTTCCGTAACCAGACCGGTAAACATTATTTTCCCTTTCCGACTTGGTAATGTGTTTTGAGATCTCCATAAATTTCATGAGTGGATAAGAGTTTTAATTCAATTTTTTGGCCTAATGTTGAAATTCCTAAATCAGAGATAAATTCTTTTCCGGCACCGAGCAATATTGGCGCCTGATAAGTGATGAGTTCGTTAATCCACCCAGCACGAAATAGGGCTGAGCCAAAAGTTGGTCCTGCCTCAACTAGCACCTGATTGAATCCTTCGCTAGCGAGAGTCTCCATGAGATGCGGGAGAGATTTAGATTGGACAAGCAGAGTCCTAGATTCGTTATCAAAAATATGGTGCATTGGAGGGATTATTTGCTCGCCACAAACGACTCGTACGGGTCGTTTTGAAGACCCTCGTGGGACAAGATGTGGATTATCAATAATTGCAGTTTGCGTGCCAATCAATAGCGCGTCAGATTCAGCGCGGAGTTGCTGCACATCATTGCGTGAGTGCTCATTAGATATCCACTGCGATGATCCATCTAAAGCAGCAATTTTGCTGTCAAGAGAAGTAGCAACTTTCCAAATCAGAAGTGGATAGCCAGTAGTGATTTTGTGGAGCCAAGCTCGTTGAATAAAGTGAAGTTCAGGGGAGTCAAGGTATTCAACTTCGATTCCAGCATTTTTGAGAAATTCTCCACCACCAGCTGCGATGGGATTTGGATCTCTTACCGCATAATAAACTTTTGAAATTCCGGCATCAATGATTGCCTGTGTGCACGGCGGAGTAGTTCCGTGGTGAGAACACGGTTCTAGGGAAACGACAATGGTGGCTCCGCGCGCTGACTCGCCAGCTTTCTTCAGTGCAATGACCTCGGCATGATCGGGAGATTCAATTCGATTATGAAAACCCTCAGCAATAAATTTTCCGTCAGCGCTATAAATGGCTGCCGATACATTTGGATTTGGAGATGTAGAACCGAGACCTTTTTTGCACAACTCATAGAGCCGTGTGTACGCCTCATTGATATTCATCGCCTGGCCCGTTCTCGTTTTCTTGCACGAGTTATCGGGGTGCGGAAAGCACAATCACCAACGCATGAGCGCGCGATGATTCACTAGCGTTATCTCTCATCCGGACTTTAACCGTCGGTCTCAGAATTTCACTGAGTCAACCGCCCACTGGATGTGTGCGGGTCGCGGACTATAACCGCCGGTTCGAAATTTCATCGACCCCGATAACAACTGCCTGAATCCTACCGGTGCCCGAGGTTGGGGCGAAATTGCGGTTTCAGCTCTGCACGGGAGGCACCGAGAAGCTACTTCGCCGCGCTTCCGAGCGCCGAGAAATCGAAGCGAGCGGTGGTCAGCATATGTGGCACCGTCAGTGCCCAAACTAAGACAAGAGTGGACCACAAAAGACTCGAAGAGAAATTGGTTGGTGAGAAAACCATCAAGATGGCAGCAGTACATACCGTACCGATGAGTGCGTAGAGGCCTGGAAATACTGCAGCTCGAAGCGCTCCCCAAAGATCGTGAGCATCAGCCAAGTTCTGTGCCTTGTGTAATTTTGGAATCAATCGAGCAGTATGTCGAATGGCATGCCAACATCCGAAGTAGATTGCAAAAGTAATTAAAGGCGGAGTGAGAAGTCCGAGTAATAAAAGTAGTAGAAGATCCAAGGCCAAATCAAACTTCTTCAGGAGCGCTAGGCAACCAAGAGATAAAAGAGCTGTAGTTAGTGTTGCCATCCTCAATAAGTGCGAGTAGCCCCCAGCCCAATTCACAATATCTTCATTAATTCTTGCTAATGCAGAAGCAGTCTGTGAATTTGTTAGAGGCAGAAGGAGTGCAATGAAGCCAGCAGGTATTGCAAAGATTATTTCTGTTGCTAAAGAATTACGCTCCTTACCTGAATATTCCAACTCTTCATTCTTAAATGATGCATCCCCAAATCCAAAATGTAAGCCACTCATGATGAGAACTAGTTGAAATCCAAGAGTGGCCCAATGCGCTATGAATGCGACAGCGCACGCGGCTAACACAACGTAGATTCCCATGTAAATAATCAAACGCGAGCGTGGTCGCGACGGGAGTGCGACAAGATGATCGACTGCTCCATGGGGGATGCCCAGTGCCAAGGCAGATAAGGCAATAATCAGTTGAACCGAAATGTTTAGTTCAACTCTTGCAAGATTGAGGATCGAAATAAGAACAATTGCAACGACGCAGCTCACGCGCGAGAATTTCTGACAACTTTTGTATGCCAATGCAATCCCAGGACTCATAGTCAAAGGCTAGGAGAAAAGTGATTTTTTTGGGAGAGTATGGGGTGTGACTCACTTAAATTATGTCGCAGTCCTGGCATTCATCGCTATTTGTGCGGTGTTTGTAAATCTTGGATTTAAACTCAAGATTCGCCGCCAGTGGAAGGCGTTTGTCATAGCTGACATTGGGTTAATGGCTCTCTACTTGACCTGGGATATTTGGGCGGTCAAAAAGGGAAGTTGGTACTTCGACCAGAATAAAATTATCGGACTCAAGATATTCGGTGTATTACCAATTGAGGAAGTATTATTTTTCTTTCTTGTTCCATTGATGGTCGTTCTTTGTTATCTGTCACTCACCAAACTTATTGCACGAGTGAAGGACAACAAATGATTTATTCCGATATCGCCCTCAACGCGATCATCATCGCTGTTTTCGCAGATCTATTTATCTTCAAGACTCAAATGCTCACACGCGGCATATTTTGGATGACATACGGTCTGATATTTCCTTTTCAACTTCTCACAAACTGGTGGCTAACTTCCAAAAATATTGTGATGTATTCATCGACTGAAATAATTGGAAGACGCTTTGCTGGTGCGCCTATTGAGGATTTACTCTTTGGATTTTCGCTCATTTTGGTAACTCTGACTTTATGGGACTTCGTCACTAAGAGAGCTGCTGCTTAATTGTGTCCTAGGCGGGAGTTGAACCTGCGACCTACCGCTTAGGAGGCGGTTGCTCTATCCACTGAGCTACTAGGACGGATCTATTAAAAGACGATTGTCCTACTGCCAACAACAAAAATACGGTCTTCAGCAAAGAGTTTTACAGCTTTTGAAAGTACTCGACGTTCAACATCGCGGCCAAGAGCAATCATATCCTCAGGCGTTGCAGTGTGATTTACGTGCGCAACATCTTGTTCAATGATTGGGCCTTCATCGAGATCTGCTGTGACGAAGTGTGCGGTCGCGCCAATAATCTTAACTCCGCGGTCATGGGCTTGGTGATACGGCTTTGCGCCTTTGAATCCCGGCAAGAATGAGTGGTGAATATTGATGATGCGACCAGGCAGTTGGTGACAGAAATCGCTACTTAATATTTGCATGTAACGAGCTAAAACGACGAAATCAATTTTCTCGTCAGTAACAATTTTAGATAAATCTTTCTCGGCAATTACTTTGCCAAAATTTTTTACATTGATGTAGTGGAATGAAATTCCATGTGACTCAACAAGCGGCCGCAAAGTTTCGTGGTTTGAAACGACTGCAGGGATTTCAACAGGAAGTTCATTGAGTTCTTGAAGGTAGAGCAAATCACGTAAGCAATGGCTTTCAGATGTCACCATGATCAGAACGCGCTTCTTCTGTTCTACAGGTCGAATGGTGACTTTCGGGTTGAGGTGTCCAAGTCCTTTACCCAATACTTTTTCAGCATCCGCAAGCGATTGGCTCGTCTCAAAACGAGTCCGCATCACAAAGGTTTTTGTGACAGGATCTGTGAATTGCTGGTTCTCGATGATATTTCCACCGCAGAGAAGAATTGAAGTCGTCATCGCATGCACGATGCCAGGTTGGTCTTGGCATTGAAGCGTGACGATTAAATCCATGGGTTAAGCGTAAAGGATTTAGTGCTCGATACTAAATCGCTTCATCCACGCAGGAGCCCACCAATTGCGTTCACCAAATAAGCGCATAAGAGCAGGAACTAATAGGGCTCTAACTAGCGTCGCATCCACCAAAATCGCAAAAGCTACGCCAAATCCCAAAGTCTTAATCGATGTAACACCACTGGTTAAGAATGCTGCGAAAACGATTGCAAGTAGAAGAGCAGCTGCAGTAATAATGCGAGCAGATCGTTGGAGACCTGTGGCAACAGCTTCCACATTCGATTTACCAGCATCATGTTCTTCTTTGATGCGTGAGAGTAAGAAAACTTCGTAATCCATCGATAATCCAAAGGTCACAACTGCTACCAAGATCACCATAGACGTATCGATTGTTCCTGTGACTGTGAATTTTCCAACGAGCCACATCATGTGCCCTTCGACGAAAATCCAGGTCATCGCGCCCATCATCGCTGCCAATGAGAGGACATTAAGTAGAACGGCTTTTATTGGCAGTATAAGAGATCCCGTGAATAAGAAGAGGAGAATCAAAACTCCAACAACAATCCACCCAAGTGCGAATGGCAGAGTTTTGGCAATTCCTTTTTGGCTATCGGCATAATCTGCTGCCACTCCGCCCACAAGCAATCCTTGTGGATGTGGAAGTGCTCGGATTGCATTAATCATCTTTTCTGCGGCTGGCGTGCGTGCACCCATTGAATGAATTGCTGTGAAGCGAACTGTTGATCCAGAAACTTCACTTGCATTGACGTGGACAACGCCTGGAACCTTTGCTACTTCATTTGCAAAGTCGAGAACTTGAGTGCCCATCGTTGCGCCATTAGGAATAATGAATTCGATTGGGTTGCCTTCTTGTCCCGGAAAACTCTTTGCCATCTCAACTGCAGTGATTGCGACTGGAGCACTTGCTGGCATAACTCGGCTATCCACTTGAGAGAAAACAACGCTCTTGATAGGGGCAGCGATGATTCCTAAAGTGATGAGCGAAAGTAAAACAACTGTGACAGGGCGGCGCATTACAAAGCGAGCAGTATCGGCCCAACGACCATCTTCTTTAGGTGTGATGGCGCTTCGGCGTACAACTATTTTGTCGATGCGATGGCCAAGCATTGCAAGGATTGCAGGGAGTGGAATAAGTGCCCCAAGTATTGCCATAGAAACAACGGTGACACCTGCATATCCAAATGACTTCAAGAACATCTGAGGGAAGAACATCAGCGATGCCAATGTGATGATGACCGTGATACCTGAATAAAATACTGTTTTACCTGCTGTGCTAACCGTTCTGATGACCGCATCCTCAACTGATTTACCATGATGAATCTCTTCGCGAAAACGATTCACGATCAAGAGTGCGTAGTCGATACCTAGGCCTAGACCCATACCCGTGATGAGGTTGAGCGCAAAGATCGAGACTCCCGTAAAGAGAGTGATGAGATAAATAAAGAAGAACGCTCCAAGAATCGCGCTCACTCCGACAACGAGAGGCATAGCGGACGCAACAAGCCCTCCAAAGACAAATGTAAGAAGGATGAATGTCAGCGGGATAGAGATGGATTCTGCAACAGCGAGATCCTTTGAAATCTTTGTGCTGATGGCATAGTTGAATACAGAAATACCACCGGCGTATACATGGAAACTCTTGTATTGACCTTCATATTTCGTTGTGAGAATTTTTCCTAGGTCTTTTGCTTTTAGGGGGTCAGAAGCTTTTGCATAAATAAATATGTAAGCGGCTTTCTTATCTGTACTTAGCAGAGAAGGTGCACCGCCAGCACTCCAATATGAAAGGGTCTTGGCAACTCCATTTTCTTTTACCAATGAACTTTCCAATATCTGCGCATCTGCGATTGATGTCGGATCGCTCATTACGGTTTGTGAACGAACAATGAGGAGAGCTGCTGGATCTTTAATATGGAAGGTATCGCTGATGTACTTCGCAGCTTTAGCTGAGTCACTCTTAGGATCTGAATATCCACCGCTATCGAGCTTGGCGAAAGCGAGCGAACCCACGCCTCCCATAACTAAAATAGCTGCAATAAAAATTGCAAAGACTGATTTCTTGCGACGAACAATAAGCGACCCGAGGCGAATGAACATAACTTAATTGTCTCACCCAATCTGGGAGTAGGATAATTGTGTGAGCGAGAAGATAGTTAAGCCATTGATCCCAGCAAAAACTGCCGATGAAGAGCAGAAGGATCCATCAGAGATTGCATCTGATAATTCTCGCGATGATGAGATTAAGCGAGATCGCCCGCCGCATTACGAGTGATTACTCGGAAGCTGGCTTACTCGAGGCTGGTCGTGAATCAGTTTTGTAAAAACCAGAACCTTTAAAAACTACGCCCACATTTGCATAAACCTTACGTACCTCGCCGCCACATTCAGGGCAGACCGAGATCGCCTCATCCGAGAATGACTGAACCAGTTCAAACTCGTGGCCACAAGGGCTGCAGGCATATTGATACGTAGGCATAGGCGTATTGTAAAGGTATGAAAAGAGGCCTCATCACAGCTGCGTCACTGCTGCTGATGGCCCTGCCCATTTCAGCGCACGCCAACACCTTGACCTCAACAGTTCCAGCCGCAGGCTCTGTTCTCGTAGTTGCCCCTAACGCTGTTTCTGTCGTTGGCACATCACCCTTACAAGCAGATGGCAATCAACTTTCAGTTGTGGATCCAAAGGGAATTGCAGTTGATGATGGCTCTGTAACAGTTGCTGATGCATCCGTTGTTGTCGGGTTAAAACCTCTTACAGCAGCTGGTGTTTACACAGTTACATACACACTGCTTGCAGCTGGTGAACCACCTCTTCAAGGCACATACACATTTTTATATAACGCTCCAGCAGATATGTCATCAGCATCTCCAACCCCGACTCCAACGTTGTCAAAAACAAGTACAGGGTCTAGCACGGGACATGGCGCAGCAATATTTGTAATTGTTATTTTCCTTCTCGGCGTTGGAATGCTTCTCTTTTTACTTTGGTATGCACGCACCTTGTGGCGCCAAACTCAGAAGAGAAAGCGCAAAGCAACGAAGAAGAGAACAGCTCCGAGCGCTCGCTCACAAAAGTCGCAACAGAAGGAATAATCTTTGCGCTACGGAGTCATCACGCACGGACATATCAGCTCGAATACCCTGGTTTCGATTCTTTCACCTGTCGTTAAAGATCTCTCTTTAATTGCATCCACTGCAACAATCGGGCTTCTCTTAGCGATTGCTTTCTTTATTCACGAGAAAAAGGGCTTCTTGCAAGCCGAAGCGATGAGAGTTCGCAAACTTGCCCAACTTTCGGCACTTGTTTGGATTGCAACTCTTGTGGGATCAATTTTCGTCGAGCTTGCAGATATCCTCAATGAAAGCTTGCTCAGTTCATTTAATTCAACTGTTCTGCGATCTTTTCTTCAGCAGACCATCATTGGTCGCACATATCTGGCTCAATTAATTTTCGCTCTTGTGGCAATTTTGGTTCTCAGCAAAGCACGTAAAGTGGGAAGTATTTACTGGTCTTTAGGTTTAACTCTTCTCGCGACCATACTTCCAATTTTTCAAAGTCACTCAAGTGGACTGAGCAATCACACGTTAGCTATTGGCTCTTTAGTTTTTCACGTCATATTCATCACTCTGTGGGTGGGTGGAGTTTTAGGGTTGATCGTAATCTCTCCCGAAGAGCGCACTGCATCACTCTCGCGTTTTAGTGCTTTTGCGCTGTGGGCAGCGATTATCGTCTCTCTCAGCGGAGCAGCAAACGCATATAGCCGACTCAACTTTCTCTCCGCATGGAACTCTTCTTATGCATCACTAGTTCTATTAAAAATTGTGTTGACCGGATTGCTCATTGCTTTTGGGGCTAAACACCGAAAATTTATTCTTCTTAAGAAACCAAACGACACGTTCTCTCTGCTGGGGATGGAACTCGTTGTTATGGTCGCGACCATTGCAGTCGGAGGTTGGCTTTCCACGCTGAATCCACCAGAGCATCCAAGTTCAGCATCGATTCCGCCAGCACCTAATCTCAGTCGTCTCATTTGGTATTACTCACCGGATGCTCTCTTTCTAGGGATACTCATCCTTGCAAGTGCTCTCTATATTCGCGGAGTTGTTGTGCTTTCTAAGCGCGGGGATAAGTGGCCTATCGGGCGCACCATTGCATTTTTCTGCGGCGTTGGTTTTGCTGATTATGCAACGAGCGGTGGCATAGGCATTTATGCCAGCTACGCATTTTCTTATCACATGATTGCTCACATGATTATTGGAATGATCGCACCAATCGGATTTGTTTTAAGCGCGCCAATGACTCTTGCACTTCGCACTTTACCTATTGGACGGGATGCTGATGAGCGCGGCATTCGCGGATCGCTGATCTCACTCATTCATTCTAAGGTCCTTGGTTTTTACACTAATCCAATTGTCGTCCTTGCAATCTTTGATGGCTCACTCTTTCTCTTGTACATGACACCGTTATTTGGCGCGATGATGCATAGCCATACTGGCCATCTCATTATGGATATTCACTTCCTCCTTTCTGGGTATCTCTTCTTCCACGTGATCATCGGAGTAGATCCCAATCCAAAGAAAGTCCCCCACATTGTGCGAATCATCGTGCTCTTTGCTGCGATGAGCATTCATGCATTCTTCTCGATTACATTGCTCTCGACTTCCACACTTCTCGACGGAGGATATTTCGCGACACTTCATCGCACGTGGAATACCGATCTCTTGGTCGATCAACATCTCGGAGGCTCTATCGGATGGGCCATGGGCGAAATTCCAATTCTCTTGGCGCTTATTGCAACTTTTATTCAATGGGTTCGTGATGATTCACGTGAAGCGGTGCGAATCGATCGTGCTGCTCAGAGAGCCGATGCAATGGGCGAAGATGATGAGCTAGCGGAATACAACAGATATCTCGCCAGTCTTGGTGAACGCGACCTCAAAAACGACTAGTAAACTTCACTAGTGACTTTTCCTCGGCTTGGCGTAATCGGTGCGGGCCAATTGGCGCGCATGATGGTTGCTCCTGCGACCGAATTAGGAATCAATTTACGACTTCTTGCACAAGATTCCGAGGATAGCGCAGCGCAAATTTGCGATTATTTCCTTGGAGATCCCAGCGACTCTGCCGCAGTATTGAAATTTGCACGAACATGCGATGTTGTGACTTTTGAACATGAGCAAGTCCCTCAAAGTGTTATCAAAAATTTAGAGAGCAATGGCATCAAGGTATATCCGCGTTCGGATGCCTTTATTTTTTCCCAAAATAAAGTCGAGATGCGAAAGAAGATGGATGAACTCCAACTTCCTAATCCTCAATGGCAAGAATACGACGGCGACGCTGTCACTCTTTCATTTCCGTTAATTGCGAAAACTATTACAGGTGGATACGACGGGCGCGGAGTCTTCGTTATTAATTCTCAATCAGAGTTGGAAGCGCTGCACAAGGAAATTGGAAAGACTCTGCTGCTCGAACAGAAACTCAATTTCACATCCGAAATTGCAATCATGGTTGCGCGTTCACCTCATGGACAGGCTGCGACATGGGCTCCGACATGGACAGTGCAAGAACACGGCATCTGCACGACAACAGTGACGCCAGCACCAGAACTTTCAACTTCTCTTGCAACTGCTGCTGCAGAAATAGCACTGAAAATTGCGCAAGGAATATCTCTCGTGGGTGTAATGGCTGTTGAACTTTTCCAGGTTGGCGAAAAATTGATCGTCAATGAATTAGCTATGCGCCCACATAATTCTGGGCATTGGACCATCGAAGGATCGTTGACCTCACAATTCGAGCAACACATTCGCGCAGTACTCGATTTGCCTCTCGGCGATACTTCACTCACCTCCACATGGGCAGTGATGGGAAATATTCTCGGTGGGGAGAAAAGCGACATGTATCGCCCTTATCTGCACTTAATGGCTCGCACACCTGCGCTTAAGTTCCACCATTACCGAAAGGAAGTGCGCCTGGGACGCAAAATTGGTCACGTCACGCTTCTCGGTGATGACCTCGTAGAATTGCGCAATGAAGTGCAACATGCACTCGACTATCTGAGCGGAGCCGTTGATGAGTAAGCAAGTAGCAATCATTATGGGTTCAGATTCTGATTGGCCAGTTATGGAAGCAGCAGCTTTAATTCTTGATCAATGTGGAATTTCTTATGAAGCGAGCGTTGTCAGTGCACACCGAACACCTGACGAGATGATCTCGTTTGCTAAAGGAGCGGCATCTGCAGGTTTTAAAGTTGTGATCGCTGGCGCTGGTGGCGCTGCACATCTTCCAGGAATGGTTGCAGCAGCAACAACGCTTCCAGTCATTGGCGTTCCAGTTCCACTCAAATATCTAGATGGAATGGATTCACTTCTTTCTATCGTCCAAATGCCAGCAGGAATTCCTGTAGCGACAGTAGGAATTGGTAATGCAAAGAATGCGGGTCTTCTTGCTGCTCGAATTATTGGAAGTTCTGATTCAGCCGTTGCTGCCAAAGTTGCAGAGCTAATGGAAAGCGCTCGTGACGAATCGCTTTCTAAGCGCGTCCCAAAGCCCTAAATTTCCATCCTGCAGCAAGCCATTTTTCACGGTCTAGTGCGTTGCGTCCATCAATAACAATTGCTTGAGCAACGTGCGCTTTAAGCGCAGCAGGATCTAGCTCGCGATACATCTTCCATTCGGTTAAATGTAAGACGATATCTGCACCAGTAAGGCACTCTTCAACGGTCTGAGCAAAGTTCAAAACGGGGAAACGCTTTGCAGCAGGCTCCATAGCTTTTGGATCATGAACGGTTACATGGGCACCTGCAGCTTGAATTTGTACTGCGATATCAAGGGCAGGGGAGTCGCGAACATCATCGCTATCTGGCTTAAAAGCAGCACCAAGCACTGCAATCTTCTTCCCGCGTAAATCTTCAGATAAATCGCGGCGCACTAATTCAATAACACGTTGGCGAGCGCGGATGTTGATGGAATCGATTTCACGCAAGAACTCCAGCGCTTGTGAAGCCCCAAGTTCTTCAGCACGTGCCATAAATGCTCGTATGTCTTTAGGCAGACAACCTCCACCAAATCCGATGCCTGCTTGTAAGAAGCGATTTCCTATACGTGGGTCATATCCAATGGCTTTGGCAAGAATAGTGACATCTCCACCAGCAGCTTCGCAGATTTCTGCCATCGCGTTAATAAAAGAAATCTTTGTAGCGAGGAATGAATTCGCGGCAACTTTTACAAGTTCAGCAGTCGGCAAATCGGCGCGCACCCAAGGAGTGTTCTCGGCAAGATTCGCTGCATACACGTCTTTGAGAATATTTTCTGCTGCATCACTTGTTACTCCAACGACAAGACGATTGGGATGCAGGGTATCTTCAACTGCAAAACCTTCTCGCAAAAATTCTGGGTTCCATGCAAGATCAGAGTCGGGGTTAAGTTCGAGCAGGCGTGCACGTAATCGTGCAGCAGTTCCAACTGGCACAGTTGACTTGCCAACTACAAGAGAACCGGCTTTCGCAAATCCGGCAATTGCTTCCAGCGATGCATTCACACAGGTGAGATCGGCTGCGAGACCATCTTTAACTTGCGGAGTTCCAACGCAGAGAAAATGCACATCTGCCGACGATGCATCTGAAAAATTACTGGAGAATGTGAGTCTTCCTGATTTCACTTGCTCTGCAAGCAAAGTATCGAGACCAGGTTCATAAAAAGGGATTTCACCTTTGGAGAGCAGTGCGATTTTCGCTGGATCCACATCGATTCCAACGACGTCGAAGCCGAGGCTCGCCATGCAGGCAGCATGAGTTGCACCCAGATAACCGGTGCCAATTACAGATATTTTCAGTGCCATATTGAATCTAGTATAGATAGTGCAGGTGCTTCACAGTAAAAAAAGGTACCGTGGGAGCGTGAAATATCCTGGCGTGAGTGTTGTGCTTCCAATTTTGAATGAGGAGCGCTTTCTCAAGCATGCAATCGAAGCAATTCTTGAGCAAGAATATCCAGGAGATCTTGAAGTTATTCTGGCACTTGGACCCTCCAAAGATAAGACAAACGAAATAGCCAACCAACTCAGCAAAAGTGATTCACGAGTAGTTCTAGTCGAGAGTCCCACAGGTCGCACTGCGGCAGGATTGAATTTAGCAATCAAGAAATCGCGCTTCGACATCATCTGTCGTATCGATGGCCATGCAGAAGTATCTCGAACATATATTCAGGATGCAGTCTCAATTATGGAACAGACCGGCGCAGTCAATGTCGGTGGAATTATGGCTGCTGTCGGGAAAAACTCTTTTGAAGGTGCTGTTGCAACTGCAATGAGATCTCCGCTTGGTGTTGGGGGAGCGCGCTTTCACGTTGGTGGGAAAGCTGGACCTGCAGACACTGTGTACCTTGGAGTCTTTAAGAAATCCGCGCTCCTTAGCGTCGGGTTATATGACGAGCGGTTTACACGTGCCCAGGATTGGGAACTGAATTATCGATTGAGAAAAAGTGGCGGCGTTATCTATTTCGATCCACGGCTCTTAGTTACGTATCGACCACGCCCTACGTTGCGCGCTCTTTCAAAACAATATTTTGAATATGGTCGTTGGCGTCACGCAGTTGTACGCACCCATAAGGGGACTGCCAATTATCGTTATTTGGCACCCCCTCTTGCTACATCGATCATTGCGCTTTCACTAGTTCTTGGTGCAACTGCTCATCCACTTTTCCTCATTCCAGCGCTTACGTATGCAAGTGCCATTTTGATTGGTTCACTTTCTATTGGTAAATCGCTCTTTGAAAGAATTGCTCTTCCTGCAGTACTCGCGACAATGCATATTTCGTGGGGGCTTGGGTATCTCTCATCGCCTCGCAGATTGATCTCATGAAGCGCTTTCTGCTCGTTCTAGCTCTGCTTGCAATACCTGTGAGCGCAAGCGCTGCTGGTGTCCCTGAACGTTTCTATGTAACAGGAAGCGGTTTTGGACATGGTGTGGGGCTTAGCCAGATCGGCGCAAAGGGTTTAGCGCTTGAAGGAAAAAGCTCTACCGACATTCTCAACTATTACTTTCCCGGCACAACAATCATCACCAACCCTGATTTGGGAAATATACGCGTCAACATTGCGCATGCTTCTACGTATGTGACTCTCACAAACACCAACGGCACAATTACTCTGAATAAGAGTGACGGAACATCTGTTGCAACGGTTCCTGCGGGTAGCTCACTCAAACTTGCTGCAGTAACAAAAGTTATTTCCCCAACTATTTCTACTCCAAAGCAGAAACCACTTGTAATTCCTGCAGCCACTGGTTGGAATATTACGTGGGAGCCAGGAAGCATCGTGGTCGTTAATAATGGGGGAGCAACAACAAAGCTCACTTATGGCGAAGTCAATGCAAAAAGCGTTGCGAATAAAATTGAACTCACAACGACGATGCGTCTTAATGATCAATATATTTATGGAATAAGCGAAATGCCTTCTTCGTGGCCAGACGCAGCGATGCAAGCTCAAGTTATCGCTTCGCGCACCTATGGCCTGTCTCGGATGGGATCTATCCGCAAAGAATGCGACTGCAATATCTACAACACTAAATACGATCAAAATTATGCAGGGTATTCCAAAGAGAGCGAAGCTAAATTCGGAGCGATGTGGAAGTCTGCTGTTGATGCAACAGCCGGACAAATCATTACCTATCAAGGAAAACCTATAAGCGTCTATTTCTCATCATCTTCTGGCGGAGTCACTCAAAAAGCTGCAGATGTGTGGGGAACAGATTTCCCTTACCTCACCAATGTTCCAGATCCCTGGAGCTTAGATATCGTTCTCAATCCTCAATATGCACATTGGATGCGAGTCATCAGCCAAAGCGATATCGCAAAAGCATTTGCATTGCCGGATGTTGTATCTGTTGTTATTGATGCTCGCACCACATCAAATAGTGCTATTTCGCTCACAGCAACTTCGAGTTCAGGCGCAACATCTCAATTGCCTGTTGGGGTATTTAAAACCAAGCTTTTGATTCCAGCTTCGTGGTTTGAAATACGCAGCTAACTAAATTAATTAGCGTGAAGGATTGAATTCAACCCTTCCCACACACCTGTCTTAGGCGTTGCTTCAATCGCACCTGTTTGAGAGTTGCGACGGAATAGAAGATTATCTGCGCCAGATAGTTCGCGCGCCTTCACAGTAGTTCCATCAGGAAGTGCGACTTTGGATCCTGCTGTGATGTAGAGACCCGATTCAACAACGCACTCATCACCCAGTGAAATTCCAAGTCCTGCATTTGCGCCAAGAAGTGAGCGTTCGCCGATCGAGATAACAGCCTTGCCACCACCGCTTAGCGTTCCCATGATGGATGCGCCGCCACCGATATCACTACCGTCACCGACGACAACGCCTGCGCTAATGCGACCTTCGACCATTGACTTGCCAAGTGTTCCGGCATTGAAGTTCACGAAACCTTCATGCATCACAGTTGTGCCAGCTGCAAGGTGCGCACCAAGGCGAACTCGATCTGCATCTGCAATACGAACCCCATCCGGTACAACATAATCAACCATGCGAGGGAATTTATCCACGCTATAAACAGTGAGATTTCCAAGAGCTGCTCGTAAGCGCTGTTGGGTGAGTGCAAAATTATCAAGCGAACAAGGGCCTGCAGATGTCCAGGCGACGTTTGTGAGGAGTCCAAAGATTCCATCCAAATTAATTCCATGTGGTTTTACAATGCGATGTGAAAGCAAGTGAAGTCGCAAATACGCATCGGATGCATCCTTGGGAGCATCTGTAATGGAGATTTCTAGATCAACTTCGCGCTTTGTTATTCCACGAAGGGAATCGGGAGCAAGAAATTCTGAACGGTCAGGTTTGGATGAAGAGGTGAGTTTGCCTAGCCCCAATGCGAGATACCAGGTATCGAGAACATCCCCGTTTGATGCAATCGTTGCTACGCCGTATCCAAAAGCCTGTGTTTGCTCGCTCATTAGCCAAACTTAGCAAACTCCTTACACTTCTCGTATGCGCATCTCTGTTTATTGCTCCTCAGCACCGGATATCGACCCAGCCCACCTCGATCTCGCATATGAAATTGGAAAAGGGATTGGTCAGCGCGGTTGGGATTTAGTCTGGGGTGGCGGCGCAATTTCAATGATGGGCGCCGTTGCACGCGGCACTCGCGATCATGGCGGAAAGACTTTTGGAGTTATTCCCACCAAATTGTTGAACCTGGAAATGGAAGATAAGGAATCAACAGAAATAATTGAAGTTGATTCAATGCGAACTCGTAAAGCAAAAATTGAAGAACTGAGCGATGCATTTATTGCGTTGCCTGGTGGCATCGGAACTCTCGAAGAGTTCTTCGAAATTTGGGTTGGTCGCTATCTTGGTTTTCACGAGAAGCCCATTGCAGTCTGCGATCCCACTGGTGCTTATGGACCTCTCCAAACAGCTCTCGATCATCTGGCATCACTCAATTTTATGAAGAGTGGTCAGGCGCACTTAGTCTCATGGACTACTCAGGTAAATGAGGCGCTCGACGCCTGTGCCGGCAAGTAGCGACTAGTAACGACGAGTAACCTAGTCATATGCCTACCCTCGCACAGCTGCTCGACAGCCTTCCCGAGGAGCAACGAATAATTTTGACTGCGCATTATCTGCGGGGGAAAAGTCCTGAGGAAATTGCTGCGGCACTTGGTGTACCACAGAAAGCGGTTGAAACTGTTATCGCACTTGGCAAAGCACAACTCTTAAAAGCCCTCAAGTAAGGCGGGATTTCACGCTTAATTTTCGGAGCGATTTTGCCGATTTCACTTGTAGGCCATCTCTTTGAGATACTTCTCCCCTTAAACGAGATTCATTTACAGCGTTTACTAAATAAAGGAGTTCGACATGGCAGCCATGAAGCCACGTACTGGTGATGGACCCATGGAAGTAACAAAGGAAGCGCGCTCATACATCATGCGTATTCCTCTAGAAGGCGGAGGACGCCTTGTAGTTGAGCTCAACCTCGAAGAAGCGACCAACCTTGGTAACGTTCTTCAGGCGGCTGTTGCTCTCGTTAAAAAGTAACGAGCAAAAAACACTCCGACTATTGAAACTGGAATAGTCAGCACAATTCCCATAATTGCTAAAGATTTTTCTGCTGGGCTGTGCAAAGCAACGTTTGCAAAGATCAAAGCTACATCAAGTCCAAATGTGGCAATCAAACCAGCGATGATCAATTCTCGAAGTTTCAATCTCATCGCATGCTCGTGTGCCATGCGCAGTAACACGTAACCAAGAAGAGCCCCTAATGCGATACCAATTGGCTTGCCAACGATTCGGGCAACGATTAATTGCCAGACAAGTGGGTTGCTTATCGAATTCCATGTAAAAATAAATGTCGTTGAGAAACTAGCAGCCAAAAAGATTGGCAAAATAAAGTAGTACGCAATTTTTTTCATTATTGCATAACCTCGAGCGCCCCATGCAAGTCCAAGAATCGTGCCGAGAATTGTTGGGTGAATTCCACCTTGGGAAGAAGTCACAACACCTAATACGAGAATTGAGCCGATGTCATCGGCGATAGCCAACGTTAAGAGAAAGATGCGTAGCCGCTTTTGAATCCGGGTTGGGAAGAGAGCGAGGGCAATCAGCACAAAAGGCAGGTCAGTTGCCATCGGAATACCCCATGCTTCGCGAGGTGCATCTGTGAAATGTGAGAGTGCAAGATATGTGAGCGCAGGAATCAGCATCCCGCCTGCAGCGGCAGCGATAGGTGCGATGAGGTGACGTCGATCAGTATGCCGCGATGCTTCAATTCGAAGTTCTTGTCCGATTGCGAAGAAAAAGAGGAGAAGAGGCCACGTGAGCAACCAATCGCGCCACACGGGGTCCATCCAGTTCACATTCACCTCCATAATTCGTTAAGTTCGGAGATGTGAAAAAAGCCATCTCTCCCGTACTTGCCTCTAGCGATGATTCTAAACTCCTCGCGACCTGGAATGGTCTCGACGCTATCGCTATCGGAGTAAAACTCACGGAGGATGGCCCTGTTGCGCTCACCAACGCTGTCAGCAAATCTGTCGTCGATCGCTTTGGCGTCAATCTTGCAACAGAAATTTCTTTGTGGCCTGACTTCACTGGAAAAGCAGGAGAAATTATCGAGCTGCCTGTTGGTGCTGACGATGGAATTGCACGCATCTATCTTGTCGGTGTTGGTTCAGAGAGCCGCGATGATCTTCGTAAAGCAGGAGCTTCGCTTGGTAGAAAAGTTAAAGGCACTGGTTTTCATATTCTCAATGGCATGATTGCGAAGCGCGAGAATGTCACAGCTTGCGCAGTTGCGCTCTCTCTTTCGCAATATGTATGGAGTTTAAAGACCGACAAGAAATCTACTTCTAAAAAGACTTGCACTATAACTTTCTTTGGCGATTTTTCTGCCGAGATGGAGAAAGCAAGAGTTCTGGTCGATGCGATTTACACAGCTCGGGATTTAATTCATACGCCTTCAAATATTAAAACTCCGGCATGGCTCGCAACGCAAGCAAAATCAATCGCAGCGAAGAAGAACGGTATTGCTGTCAAAGTTCTCTCCGGTCGAGAGCTCGATAAATTTGGTGGGTTGCGTGCAGTCGGCGGATCTTCACCTAACCCAGGTCCTCGAATGATTGAAATTTCATATGCACCCAAAGGTTCAAGCAGATGGCCGCTTGTCGTCTTGGTTGGAAAAGGAATCACATTCGATACTGGCGGAGTTTCTTTAAAGCGCCCCTACGACATCATGACTGCAATGAAAAGCGATATGGCGGGAGCTGCTGCAGTGTTATCAACTGTTATGGCGATGCCAGATATCAAACCAAAAGTGCGTGTAACTGCCTTGATGATGTGCGCTGAAAACGCTCTTTCTGGCACGTCACAGCGCCCATCTGATGTCATCACTCAATATGACGGCACCACTGTGGAAGTTCTTGATACCGATGCAGAAGGTCGCCTCGTTCTCGCGGATGGACTCGGATATGCAAATCTCGAACTCAATCCTGATTATTTAATTGATGTTGCAACTCTTACAGGTGCTGCAACGTTGGGACTTGGTCGTCACTACGCAGCGATGTACACACGCGATAAGAAACTCGCAAAGAAACTCTTTGAAGCTGGTATCGCAAGTGGTGATCGCGTTTGGCATATGCCACTGGTCGATGATTATTCACCTGGCCTCGAGAGCGATATTGCTGATGTAAGTCATATCGCATCAAAGGGTCATTTCAGCGGGGGATCAATTACTGCAGCGCTCTTCCTTGAAAAGTTTGTAGGTAAGAGAAATTGGGTTCATTTGGATATTGCAGGTACTGGCCGCTCAGATGTTGATGCCGGTGAATTTGTCAAAGGTGGAACTGGATTTGGACCACGCCTTCTTATTGAATGGATTGCTTCACTATGACGCTTCACAACCGCGGTGATATGACTGCATACTCAGAATCTTTTGCACGCGAAGAAATTCATTTACAGCAAGCGCGCGCGAATGGCGTTGAAATGGGTGCAAGCGATCCATCGCCTGCGGTGGGAGCACTGCTTCAGTATGTAGCTAAATCTCTCAACGCAAAATCAGTTGTTGAAATCGGTACAGGCTCTGGCGTAAGCGGTTTGTGGCTCTTCCAAGGCATGCCAAAAGATGGAGTTTTAACTTCTATCGACACTGAACGCGAACATTCAGCGAGTGCCCGAGATTCTTTCGATGAAAACGGCATTGCCGCTGCGAGATATCGATTGATAACAGGAAATATTTTGGAAGTAGTAAGCAAGCTTGCTGACGGAAATTATGATTTAGTTGTTGTGCGCCCTGCCGCAGATCTAATGGATTTTGTTCAAGAAGCCCATCGCTTACTGCGCTCTGGTGGCACACTCTTCATCGATCATGCTCTTAGCGGAGGTAAAGTCGCTGACCCCACCCAACGCGATTTTGAAAGTATCTCTCGACGCGACGGAATCCGTTTCGTAAAAGAAGATTCTCGTTGGACATCTACGCTCCTTCCTATCGGCCAAGGTGTGCTGCTCGCCACTAAGTCGTAAGGCCAGCAAGCGGTAGGCTTTCTCTATGTTCGGTATCGGCGCTGGTGAGTTTCTCACTCTTCTTGTCTTGGCGCTTTTTCTCATTGGCCCTGATCGACTTCCACATGTTGCAACAGATGCTGCAAAGCTTGTGAAACGACTTCGCGGAATTGCGAATGCAGCAACTGCAGAGCTTCGAGAAAATTTAGGACCTGGCTTTGAAGATTTGCAGGTAACTGATCTTCATCCAAAGAAACTTATTAAGAAAACGCTTGGAAATTCCTTGGATGACATCACATCTGAGCTCAACACCGGGCTCACGCTCGATAAGAAGAAAGCTCAGATTGATCCTGACCTCCTATGACACAGACAATTATTGAACGTATTCATGCTGAATTAGCGACAGTCTCAGATCCTGAATTACGCAGACCTCTTCCTGATTTAGGAATGATTGAAAGCGTCGCTTTCAACGGCGGAGTTGCCAGCATCAAAGTGCTTCTCACTATTTCAGGTTGTCCAATGCGCGATCGATTAAAGAACGATGTTGAAGCAGCTCTTGCCCGCATCGAAGAGATTGCAAAGGTAGAACTTGAATTTGGCGTGATGAATGAAGAGCAGCGCAACAACGTGAAGAAATTACTTCACGGTGGCGTTGAAAAATTCATTCCTTTTGCCCAACCTGATTCGTTAACACGCGTTATTGGCATTGCCTCTGGCAAAGGGGGAGTCGGTAAATCTTCTCTTACCGTCAATCTCGCGGTTGCTGCAGCAAAACGAGGTCTCAAAGTTGGAATCTTGGATGCCGATGTTTATGGACACTCCGTTCCTCGATTGATGAATCTTGTGGGTCAACGCCCAACTGCAATCGATCAAACATTTATTCCATTGGAAAGCAATGGAGTCAAAGTTGTGTCGATGGAGATGTTCAAGCCTGACCGAGCAGATCCTGTTGCTTACCGCGGACCACTTTTGCATAGAGTGCTTGAGCAACTATTGAGCGATGCATACTGGGGAGATTTAGATTTACTTCTTCTTGATCTTCCACCTGGAACTGGCGATATTGCAATTAGCTTGGGTCAATTGATTCCAGCATCAGAAATTTTAGTTGTCACAACTCCACAAATTGCCGCTGCTGAAGTTGCAGAACGCGCAGGACGTATTGCTCATCAATTGAAGCAACATATTGTCGGCGTTGTAGAAAATATGTCTGATATCAATTGTCCAAAGTGCGGCGAATCAATCTCTCTCTTTGGCTCAGGAGGCGGCGCAGAAACTGCGCGACGCCTATCCACTCTCGTTGGAGCAGATGTTTCTCTATTAGGTAGCGTCCCATTCGACCCTGCCCTCCGTGTTGGAGGCGATGATGGCCAGCCAATAGTGCTCTCAGCGCCAGAAAGTCATGCAGCCGTTGCCATATATTCAATTGTTGATCAGTTGATGAAGCAGCGCCGCTCGCTAGTGGGAGTGCCCCTTTCGCTTCATACCTGATCCTGCACGTAAGATTTACCCATGCAAAAGTCACCGAAGCTCGCAACCGCCAAGGTGGCAACCCAATCGAACACAAAAGTCGATCGCGTTCTTGCGCGCAAGAGCATTCGGGACTCACTTGTATCTCTCGCCGGTTTGATTGGCTGCCCAGTTCGAAATGAAGATGGTCGCGACATTGGTCGTCTTGTAGATGTTGTTGTGCGACATGGCCACGATGCATATCCGCCAGTATCAGGGTTGATTGTCAAAGTTGGGCAACGTAAATCATTTATTGATGGCGCACGTATTGCAAAACTGACGCACAATGAAATTCGCCTTTCATCGACCACTATCAACCTTACGGATTACCAACGACGTGAAGGTGAGTCACTTCTTGATGGCGATGTTTTGGATCACCAAATTGTTGATGTGAATGGCCTTCGAGTTGTTCGCTCATCTGACCTTTATCTTGCCCCACTCGATAAAGAAATTCGCGTTGTTGGTGTAGATATTTCCTTTGTTACTTTCTTGCGCCGTATCTTTCCAGGTGCTCTCGGCCGTCGCGCAACTCCTCAACATGTTTTGGATTGGTCCACAGTTGCGTCGCTTGCTGATACTTCAGGTGTTGTAAAAACTTCTGGCTCAAAAACTGCGCTTTCACAACTTCGTCCTGCAGACCTTGCTGACTTGATTGAAGACTTAGCTGGCCGGGAACAAAGCGCTCTGATTGAAATGTTGGACCCTGAGCTTGCTGCTGACGCACTTGAGGAAATGGAAGACGACGAACTCCAAGGTTTGCTCCGCGGTATGTCTGAAGATCGCGCTGCCGAACTCCTCAGTCGCATGGAACCAGATGAATCTGCTGAAGTTCTGCGTGACTTGGATGATGAACACCGTGAAGATATTTTGAAAGCCATGGATACCAAGATGGCAAAGCAACTTCGCCAATTGATTTCATTTGATGAAACTCTTGCAGGCGGAATTATGACCACGCATATGGTCATTGCCCATGAAGAAGATACGGTCTCCTCAGCGCTTAAAGCACTCGTAGAAAGCCGCGATCGAGATATCTCCGACGGAGTTGTCATCGTCGATGCCAAAGGTAAATTGCGCGATCACATTCAAATCATCGAGTTAGTTGCTGCAAAATCTTCAGATTTGCTGGCGACTCTCATTGGACCTCCATACCCAACTGCGGTCAATATTGATTCACCTCTCGAAGAAGTTATTGAAGAATTCTCGAATAACCGAGGAGCTTCGATTGTCGTCATCGACGAAAAGGGAAAACCTGTAGGACGTATTCTTGCCGATGACTTGGTTGATGCACTCAAACCAGAAGAGCAACACGGACTTTCAAAAGGAACGGGTGCTCTCTAATGACCACGCAACGCAAAATTCGAATTGGCGCGCTTCTTTCCGTCATGGGGCCTGGAGTTATTGCAGGACTTTCTGATGATGATCCAGCCGGTATCACTACGTACTCTCAGTTGGGCGCGAAGTTTGCTTACCAAATGTTGTGGGTACTCGTTATCTCAACTATCGCTCTTGTCCTTTTTCAGGATTTAGGTGCACGAATCGGTGTTGTAACGCGTCAAGGTTTAATTGGGTTAGTCCGTCAAAAGTATGGAGCTCGCTCTGGAACGCTCAGCGCCGTTGCGCTGCTCGTCGCAAATTTCGGAACGTTGACTGCAGAGTTTGCAGGTATCGCAGCAGCTGGTCAGCTCTTTGGGTACTCCCGTTTTCTTACTGTGCCGGCCGCTGCACTTGTCGTTTCATTCTTAGTGCTTCGCGGTTCTTTTGCTCGCGTTGAAAAAGTTTTCTTCGCGCTCTCTGCAGTCTTTATTGCATATGTCGTTGCTGGATTTATGGCACATCCCAATTGGGGTAAAGCACTTCACGGAGTTGTTGTGCCTTCAATGCCCTTCAATCACGATGCGATTTACATTGCCACAGCGACGCTGGGAACAACGTTGGCACCGTGGGGCTTAGCTTTCATTCAATCGTATGCAGTCGATAAGCGTTTAACGCGCGATGATTTGAAGCTTCTTCGCGTTGATGTGTGGACCGGTTCACTGCTCACAGGGATCATTGGCTTTTTCGTTATCGTCACATGCGCAGCGACGCTCAATAAAGAAGGCCAGACCAACATCACCGATGCTTCTCAAGCAGCGAAAGCGCTCGAACCTCTTGCTGGCACGCTCGCTAAAGCTCTCTTTGCTATCGGTTTAGTCGGTGCAGCACTTCTTGCAGCATCCATTTTGCCTCTATCGACAGCTTATTCCGTTGGGGATCTCACTGGGCAACCAGCTGCTCTCGATGACGGTCCTAAAGATGCGCCACTCTTCTATGCAACGTTTGGTTTCATGACGCTCTTTGCTGCGGGACTTATTTTGCTACCGGGTGTTCCACTCATTCGTGTTCTCGTATTAACGCAGATTCTCAACGCGATTTTATTGTTGCCTCTGCTCTTCTTTATGTATGGAATTTCTCGCGATACTCGATTGATGGGTGAATTCGCTTCAACGCAAAGAATGCGTTTTGTTTATGGAATTATTATTTCGCTGGTCGCAATCTGTGTCATCGCTCTTCTCTGGTTTACCGTACATCCGTGACAAAACATCACGATCACGCAGCTCTTCCTAAAGGTCGAGATATTCCCTATCTGCTTCTTGGAATTATTGGCGTAGGAACTTCCGGTCCGCTCATTGCAAAGAGCACCATGCCGGTTCCTGTTTTAGTTTTCTGGCGAAACTTTATTGGCTCAATGATCATGCTTCCCTTTGCACTTCGCACAGGAGATTTCAAAGATTCTACAAAGCGGAAATTGATTGCCCGTTCCGCGCTTGCTGGAGTTTTCCTCTCTTTCCACTTTATTACTTTCTTTCTTGCGATGCGATTTACTTCTGTTGCTGCTGGAACCGCTCTCGCTTCGCTACAACCCATTTTCGCAGCTATTTATGTTCGCTCCCGAGGACAACATATTTCAACGTTCTCTTTTGTCGGCATGTTTATTGCATTCGCATCAGTGTTAGTAATAACAGGTGTGGACTTCTCGCTCTCATTACGCGCTTTCTATGGCGACCTTTTTGGTTTGGTATGCGCCGTTCTTTCAGCAACCTATTTACAAATAGGTTCACAAGTCCAAAGAGAGTTAGCTACCGCCACATATACAAACGTCTGTTACGGGGCATGTGCTCTCACTGTGCTCCCTGTAATTGCATTGGGAGGGATGAATTTCCTTCACTTTTCAGCGGGAGAGTGGGTCATTCTTGCTCTCTTGATCATCGGCGCTCAATTCATGGGGCACACTTTGATGAACGTGGTTTTAAAGAGAGTTTCTCCCGTAGTGGTCTCCATGATTGTCTTTTATGAAATTCCTGTTGCAGGGATCGTGGCGTGGAAGTGGTTGGGACAAGTTCCTTCAGGCGGGCTTTGGATCGGAATTATTGGAATATTGACTGGTTGCATAATTTTTGTTCTTGGCGGAAAGAAATGATTGATCTCCACACCCACACAAATGTCAGCGATGGAACGGATTCACCTTCGGAGCTCATCAATAAAGCTCTGGCATCTGGAATAAAAATTTTAGCTCTCACCGATCACGACAGCATTGCGGGATGGGATGAAGCATCCGCTCACCTTCGCCCGGGTATGGATTTAGTTCTCGGATCTGAAATATCTTGCCAGACAGAAGATGGAATCAGCGTCCATATGCTCGGGTTGCTGTTCGATCGAGGAAATCAAGAGCTCCAAGATGTCTTAGCTCAAACGCGCGACAATCGTTATGGTCGCATGGAAAGAATTATTGTTCGAATGAATGATGCGGGAATCGAAATCAGCATGGAGGAAGTTCTTGCACAACTCTCAGAAGGTGCAACTTTGGGTCGTCCACATTTAGCAGATGCAATGGTTGCAAAAGGTTTAGCGAAGAGCCGCGATGAAATATTTGAGAAGTGGCTCCACAATAATTCTCCGTATTACGTGGCACATTATTCGCCAACTCCAGAACGTGCGATTGAGTTAATTAAGGCTGCGGGCGGAGTCGCTGTCATTGCTCATCCCATGGCATCTCTTCGTGGACGAACTGTATCGGTGGAGAGTTTCACATCTTTTGTCGATGCAGGATTAGATGGAATTGAAGTATTCCATCGCGATCACACAGCAGATCAAAGAGTTTTACTGACGCAGATAGCCAATGACTTAGGAGTCCTGCGAACCGGTTCAAGCGATTATCACGGCAGTGGAAAGATCAATGAACTCGCTGAAAATACGACGGAAATCGATCAGTGGCTGGCTTTAGAGGCCAGAGCGGACGCTCGAAGAGTCGTGCGCGCTTAAAGAGTTGTGAAACCGACGCGGCGCTCAGGAGCGCTGCCGAATTCAACGAAAGCAATCTTGGCCGCTGGCACAAGAGTCTTCATATTCTTGGTGTCGGTGATAACCAAATGTGATCCACCTTTGAGAGCAGCTTCAACGAGAGCAAGGACTTGGTCCGACGTTAAAGCAGTTTCGATACGTAAATCGGTTGGGGAGTCACTGATGCCAATACGTACATCAGTATTTTGAGTTTCACTTTTCTTAGTTGCCATGTGTGAAGTTTACTCGTTATTCATGACGGGGAAAACCAGAAATGCCTCGCCATATTTGGCCTGAGATAAGTTTCACTGCTTCATCACGAGAAATTTTCTGATCGCGCTCTAACCAATGACGTGCGGCTGATTGAACATTGCCAATCAAACCCGTCGCGAGCATCATCGAGACTTCTTTACTCATGCCAGTTTCGAGTGAGATAACTGCAGAAAAAGCCGCGGCACAGTCATATGTCATGCGCGTGAGACGTTCACGAACTTTTGGCTCAATTGCCATATCGCTTTCAAAGAGCAGTCTAAATGCTTCGCCTTCGTGATTGATGAAATCAAAATAAGCGGCAACTGTTGCATCGACGCGATCGCCATTATCGCTCTTTGATGCAACTGCTTTTTGAATGTCAAAGAGAAGTGAATCAATATGAAGATCGAGTACTGCTAGATAGAGATCAAGTTTGGAAGGAAAATGTTGGTAGAGAACAGGCTTGCTCACACTTGCTCGATCGGCAATTTCATCCATCGGTGCAGAGTGATAACCAGCTTGAGTAAAGACCTCAAGGGCAGCGTTCAAGAGTTGGGCACGTCGCTCATCGCGAGGTAGGCGGTTCTTTGCGTCGGTACTCATTGGGGGAATCGTATGGTCATACGGGCCAAATTGCACCCTATTGGGCAATCAAGCAAAATAGAGCAGTGAATTCAGTAGCCAACCGCCGTCTCTTGCTGGTGCATGCCCACCCTGATGACGAGACCATCAACAATGGCGCCACGATGGCGAAATATGTCGCTGAAGGAGTTGGGGTCACTCTCATTACCTGTACGCGAGGCGAAGAGGGCGAAGTTCTCGTTCCAGATTTAGCTCATTTAGCAAGCCATCACAACGATGAACTCGGTGATCATCGCGAGACGGAACTTGCAAATGCGATGGCTGCTCTCGGCGTGACTGATTTTCGTTTTCTCGGAGCACCCACAAAGAAGTATCGTGATAGCGGCATGATGGATACCGAACCCAATAAGCGCCCCGATGTTTTTTGGCAAGCGGATCTTGAGGAAGCTGCTGCTGAACTCGTAAAAGTAATTCTCGAAGTTCGGCCACAGGTTCTTGTTACTTATGATGAGTTTGGTGGGTACGGACATCCCGATCACATTCAAGCTCACCGAGTTGCAATGCGCGCTGCTGAAATTGCTGCACCGCATTGGGAGATTTCAAAGATTTATTGGAACACCATGCCTCGATCTGTGATCGCTCACGGAATTGAAAAGATGAAAGAGATTGGTTCTGATTTCTTTGGCGTTGAAAGCGCAGATGATCTGCCATTTGTAAAAGATGATGCTCTTGTTACGACTGTGATGAATGCAAGTGAATACGCACCTCAAAAAATCGCAGCAATGAAAGCACATCCAACTCAGATGTCACTCGATGGCCCATTCTTCGCACTCTCTAATAATCTCGGCGTTGAAGTTTTGGGAGATGAGTACTACATCTTGGTTAAAGGCGAGAAAGCCGGCCCATACGATGCTTTAGGTCGCGAAACAGATCTCTTTAACGGGATTGAAGATTAAGTCCTAAAATCTGATCGAGTGTGGCAAATGTTGCACTCTTCTGCGACGCAGAAATCGTTGAATCTTTTTCAAGTGCACGTAGCTTTACAAGAGCGCGTGGAAAATCTAAATCGTTTCGAATCAGCGCCATATAGTCATCAATGTTTACGTCATCGGTTGATGCGCCCCACTCGCTCATTCGTAGGCGCCAACGTCTAATCGTCTTATCTGCTGCTCGAAGCGCATCCCACGAGAGATCGAGTTGATTGCGATATTTGCTCTCAAGAAAAACTAAGCGCAGAGAGAGGGGATCGAGCCCTGCTTCGATCACATCTCTCACGAGTAGAACATTTCCCGAGCTTTTCGCCATCTTCTTGCCCTCAAAGAGGAGGTGCTCGCCATGAAGCCACAGTCCTACGACTTCGCGATGTGCGATGGAATTGGATTGCGCACGCTCATTTTCGTGGTGAGGGAAGCGAAGATCGATTCCTCCGATATGAATATCGACCCGTGAATCGAGGTACTTCATCGACATGGCCGAGCATTCGATATGCCACCCAGGAAAACCTTTACCCCATGGTGAATCCCAAATCATTTCGTCGCGATCGCCAGCTGCTTTCCATAGCGCCCAATCAGCATGGAAGCGTTTATCGCCGTCATCGGTGTATTCATACCGATGTCCAGGTTTGAGTGAATCTAATTTGTTTCCACTGATTGCTCCGTAGCCCTCAAATGATTCTGCAGAAAAATACACCGACCCGTCAGTGCCTACATACGCATGGTCCTCTTCAATAAGGGAGGAGATCATCTCTTGCATTAAAGTAATCGATTCACTTGCACGCGGAGATTTATCTGCATGCTGGATATTGAGCGACGTTAAATCGTTGAAGAACTTACTTTCATACTCTCGGGCAATCTCAAAGGGATCTCGTTTTGTAGCATGCGCTTCTGCCAACATTTTGTCATCAAAGTTATCGGCCATATGCCCGACATCTGTGATGTTCTGAACGATGATGGGGCGCCATCCATCAAAAGTAAGAATTCGCGAAACGAGATCTGGAAGTAGAAACGTTCGAAGGTTTCCCACATGTGCATCGCGATAGACCGTTGGACCACAACAGTAAATGTGTATTCGCTTTCCGATTTGTGGAATGACTTCATCGATTACACGAGTCTGTGTGTTGTAGAGGAAAAGCCCAGTGCTTTCTTGGCTCTCTTCAATCATTTTCCATACCGCGATTCGCGTTGGATCAAAGGAGACGAGCTCACCGCTCTTCTTGCGGACAGAGGTAGGTGATTCCAATATTCCAAGAATGTCTCGAAATAAGCCTTCTTCGGGCTTCTCGTTATGCAGGCGAATTGTGACTTTGGATCCAATCGCATCCAAGCCAGGCTGTTCCATATGGCCATTTAAGCGCATCGCCATCCTTGTGGGAAAAAACCTCTCCAAATGGCTGGCAATAACTTTAAATAAGTTTAGAATTCAACCCTCATCTTCTTTAAAGATCGAAAGGCGTGCCATGACCTACGTAATCGCAGAACCTTGCATCGACGTTAAGGACAAGTCCTGTATTGAGGAATGCCCAGTGGATTGCATCTACGAAGGTAACCGCATGCTTTATATCCAACCTGACGAGTGCGTGGACTGTGGTGCTTGTGAACCTGTCTGCCCTGTTGAAGCTATTTACTACGAAGATGATGTTCCAGGCGCATGGAAAGATTTTAAGAGCGTCAACACAGAGTTCTTCGTCGAACTCGGTTCTCCTGGAGGAGCAAGCAAGGTAGGCGCAACAAATACCGACCACGCAAAGGTCGTTGCAGCTCCCGCAAAGTGAAGCTGCCAGATTTTCCCTGGGATGCGCTCGCTCCCTACGGAGATAAGGCTAAGCAATATCCAGGTGGAGCAATTGATCTCTCTGTTGGAACCCCTGTCGACCCAACACCCTCTTTTATTCAGGAAGAGTTAGTTCGCGCTTCCAATTCACCGGGTTACCCGCTCACGATTGGCTCAACTGAACTTCGCTCATCCATGAAAACTTGGGCAGAGAAAGTTCTCGGCGTTACAGGCGACTTTGATCTCTTGCCAACGATTGGCTCAAAAGAACTGGTCGCATGGCTCCCAACTTTCCTTGAAGCGAAAACCGTTAATTATCCTGATATCGCATATCCCACCTATCTTGTAGGTGCGCTCATCGCTGGCGCGGAAGCGAAGACTGTTGGAATTTCTCCTGAAAGATGGCGCAAAAGCGACCTCACGTGGATTAACACACCTTCGAATCCAACTGGCCGCGTGCATTCTGTCTCTGAATTGCAAGCTGTTATTGATTACAGCAGAAGTAATAACGCGGTTGTTGCTTCGGATGAGTGTTATCTCAATTTCCCTGCAGCTGGTGCTCAAAATCCCGTCTCACTTCTCACAGTAGCTGCCGGAGATAATCGCAATCTTCTCTCTGTCTATTCACTCTCAAAGCGCAGCAACCTTGCTGGGTATCGCGCAGGACTTGTAGTTGGAGATCCTGTACTGATTGGAAAGATTCGCGAAATTAGAAAGCATGCTGGAATGCTGGTGCCTGCACCGGTGCAACGAGCAATGGCTGTCGCACTTTCAGATGAAGCTCATGTTGTTGAGCAAGCATCTCGTTATGCAGCACGCCGCGAAATTCTTCGACCTGCTCTTCTTCAAGCAGGATTTACGATTGAGGAGAGCGTTGCAGGTCTCTATATCTGGTGCACTCGCAATGAAAGTGATTGGGATTCAGTGAATTGGCTTGCTGAGCGCGGAATTCTCGCTACTCCAGGCCACTTCTATGGAGATGCAGGCAAACAGCACATTCGCATTGCCCTCACATCTACAGATGCTCAGATTCACGAAGCAGCACAGAGAATCACTGCATAAATGACCCAGCCTGTTACATCTGCAATTCTTCTCGTTGGTGGCATGGGCACTCGCATGCAACCGCTGACTTTTACAACGCCCAAGCCAATGCTCAAAGTTGTCGGGATTCCTTTCACAGAGCATCAAATTGTTAAAGCACGTGAAGCAGGCGTGAAAGAGATTGTTCTTGCAACAAGCTTTATGGCAGAAATCTTTGAGCCTTATTTTGGAAACGGCGAAAAATTTGGAATACGGATCTCATATGCAGTTGAAGAGAGCGCGCTGGGCACTGGGGGAGCCATTCGAAACGCAGCATCAAAATTGACTGGTACTGGCCCAGTTGTGATTTTTAATGGGGATGTCCTGAGCAGCCATGATTTAACTGAGCAAATGAACTTTCATGCCGAGAAAAGCGCAGATGCAACGTTGTATCTCACCGAAGTCCCTGATGCTCGTGCTTTTGGCGTTGTTGAACTCGACAATGAAAAGAAGATTCTCTCCTTTAATGAAAAAATGGAGAATCCTCCAACCAATATGATCAATGCTGGTTGCTATATTTTCAATCGAGATGTCATCGAATCCATTCCGACAGGAAAAGTTGTTTCTGTGGAGCGCGAAACATTTCCCACTTTGCTTCAAAACGGTGGTCGACTCTTTGGTTTTGTTGATTCGGGGTATTGGTTAGATATTGGAAACCCGGGTGCTCTGCTTACTGCTACTCGAGATCTCATCTCTGGCAAGGCAACATCTGCAGCTCTTACTTCAGCACTCGCGATGAATCGAGTTTTTAAGAAGAATTCAGAGGTATTTCACGGGAAAAATATTCTTATTGAAGAACCCTCAACCCAAGATTCAGGTTGCTATCTCGGTGACGATGTTGTAGTTGGAAGTGATTCAACTTTATCGAATTGCATTATTGGCGACGGTGCCCAAATTGGTGAAAAGTCAGTATTAATCAATACTTTTGTAGCACCTGGTTTTAAAGTGCCTGCTGCAACTCTTGCCGAGAATATTTTTCTTGGTTTTTCGCGCCCTTAAATGACTGAACATTTACTGACAAATTAGAGAAAAAAAGCTTTTTTTATTGGGAAATTAGTACCCCTGAGGACTTGACTCAGAGGGGGTTACACCCGTGTAATTCTCCTTAACGAACCCGGGGGTAAGCCTGCGGGTCTCTAGTAAGAGGGCCAGGGAGCTTTATTACTAGATAAAGGTAGGAGCTAGTTTTATGACAGAACGCAAGAGTGACTTTTCCTCAGTTGCAATCCCATCATCATCTAACGATGACGTAGAACTTTCTTGGCAGGAGCGCGCACTTTGCGCACAAACCGATCCAGAAGCTTTCTTCCCTGAAAAAGGTGGTTCTACTCGCGAAGCAAAGCGCGTATGCCTCTCATGCGATGTTCGCGGAGAATGCCTTGAATACGCTCTTCAACATGATGAGCGCTTCGGTATCTGGGGTGGCCTTTCTGAGCGTGAACGCCGTCGCCTTAAGCGTCGTTCAGCGTAATTTTTTCCCAATAGTTGGAGTCGCTAGGACTCTGTCTATAGGCTCTTTAAATGGCAGATAAGTTTTTCGTCACCGCAGTCATCGTGACTCACGATGGCGCGACCTGGCTGCCTCAAGTAATTGCAGCTGTGGGATCACAGACTCGTAAAGTGGATCGTTCGATAGCAGTTGATACGGGATCAACCGATAACTCAGTCAAACTTTTAAAATCGGCAGGAATTCCTTTCTTCGAAGAAGATCGCGAGATGGGTTATGGCGATGCTGTTGAGCACGCACTTGAATTAACACCAACCGCGGATGAAAATGAATGGATCTGGTTGATCCATGATGACGTTGCACCCGATAACAATGCGCTTGCTGAATTGCTTTCGGCTATTGAAGATCGTCCACAAGTGGCAATCGCTGGACCAAAACTTCGTGGTTGGTATGACCGCGACCATCTATTAGAAATCGGCGTCTCTATTGCATCCAATGGTGCCCGCTGGACTGGTTTAGAACGTCGCGAACAAGATCAGGGTCAACACGATGGTGTGCGCGAAGTGTTGGCCGTTAGTACAGCTGGAGCGTTAATTCGTCGAAGTGTTTATGAGGAACTCGGTGGACTCGATACAAACCTTGCACTTTTCCGCGACGATATTGATTTAGGTTGGCGCGCATATGTAGCAGGCCATTCCGTCATTGCGGTACCAGGCGCCGTCGCTTATCACGCAGAAGCGTCATCATCTGAACGTCGAGCAGTGGATGTCTCGGAAGCTTTTCTGCATCGCCCACTTTTATTGGATCGTCGTAACGCTGCATACGTGTTGCTCGTTAATTCCTCCTGGTGGGTATTGCCATGGATTTCTTTGCAACTTCTCACAACCAGCATTGCACGTGCCATTATTAATTTGCTTGCAAAGTTGCCTGGCTATGCTGGTGATGAAATTGCCGCAGTTGGACTTCTGCTCGTAAATCCAAAAGAAATCTTCCAAGCACGCCGCTATCGAAAGAAGAAGCGACTTATATCGCCTCGGATTATTCGTAGATTCATCCCACCACGTTGGTCGCAATTTAGAATGGCGAGCGAAGGGCTAGCAGGATTTATTTCCAATGCCATTCGCCCCGAAAAGCGCGAAGATACACATGGGGGAGCGCAATCGTTCTCAGATATCGGTGTTATCGGTGAAAGCTTTGACGATCCAGAATCTGTCCAAGTAAAAGAAGAGCCTCTGTGGCGGTTGATCGCAAAGAAGCCTCACTTCATCCTCTTTTTTGTTATGACTCTCATTTCGGTTTTAGCTGCGCGCAGCAGGCTGGGAACTCTTTCTGGTGGGGCGCTAGCAGTCGCACCGAATAGCGGAATTGATTTGCTTCGACAGTATGCAGAGTCATGGCATCTAGTGGGGCTTGGATCTGCAGCCACAATGCCTCCATGGATTCCCATCTTGGGTCTTGCGAGCGCTGTAACGCTTTTCAATCTTCCACTCTTTATCACTCTGCTCTTTTTATTCGCCCCGATTTTAGCTTTCTATATTTTCTTTAGAGTTCTTACCAAGCTCGGCTCTACACGCTATTACGCCCTGATTGGCGCAGGTATTTATGCTTTCTCACCAGTGTTGTGGGCTTCCATTAATCAAGGTCGACTTGGCACAATCATTATCATTTTGATTGCACCATCGTTGTACTTCGTCTCGCCTTTCACTCGGGATAACGAGAAAGCTTCATGGCGCCGAATTTTTGCCATCACACTTTTGATTGGAGTCTTCTGTGCATTCAATCCCATCATTCTCGCTGGATGGTTAGTACTTCAGGGATATCGCTTGGGAGTGGCGCTCTACGAATTGCGCCATCAATACCAAGAGATGGGTTTCCAAAAACTTATTTTTGCTCCTGAATCCGGAGCTGTAAAACGTCGCTTCACGCTTTTTATAACGCCGTGGTTGATCACAGCGCCGTGGTCTATTGCAATGGTTCTCCATCCAACACAATTTTTCCTTGAGCCAGGGATTCCACTTTCATCGGCAACGAGATGGTCTGAGTTCTTGGCTAATCCGGGTGGGAATGGCGCGCCACCACTTTGGCTCATTTCACCAATTCTCCTCTTTGCTCTTGCAGCATTTGCTATCAATGAACTCAGAACTGCAAGCTTGATGGCGACCTCGGTGATTGCAGCTGCAATTGCGCTCAGTTCATTTAACATTCAAGGGCACGGAAGTACTGCAAATATATGGACCGGCCCGATTATCGCAATCGCAACAGCGCTGTTGATTCCCGGTGTTCTTCTTTACGCTGAAACTTTCATCCCGACTCTTCGCGAGATTCCATTAGGCAAGCGCCATGCTGTTACGGCATTAATTGCAGCAGTCACTACTTTTTCCCTTGTAGGTACGCCTATCTGGGCAATGACGGGCGGATCTCAATCTCTAGTGCGAGCTAATCAAGAACAAATCGTTCCTGCTTTCGTGACCTCCCTTGCTGATACTCCGTCCAAACCGAAGACAATGGTTATAAATGTTGTTAATGGTCAAACGATGTATGAAGTTTCGCGAGGTAGTGATATTCGCTTGGGAGATGCCGATGTATCCATCGCGCCACCACGTGAAATTGTCTTAACGATGAACGATCTAGTATCTGGTGCCGGAATTGCATCAGCGCGAATCCTTGGACAATTTGGAATTCAATATCTCTTTTTGAAGTCAATCGACAATGAAAGTTTGATTCGAACAATTGACGGTAGCGGTGGATTCAACCGCATGTCATCAACATCTAATGGAATCGTTTGGAAAGTTGTCGGCGCATCTCCTCGAGTTCTCTTCGTTGGGCAAGATGGAACGAGCCAAGTTATTCCATCGACTGATATCAGCGCTGAAGGTGACGTTGCTAAACCGGGAATGATTGTGGTTGCAGAAAAGTATGACCAAAACTGGAGGTTGTTATTGGATGGACAACGTGTCCCACTCCAACATGCAGCTAATGGTTTACCAGTATTTACAATTTCTCATAGTGGACATGTGACCGTACTTCATGATGGAACACTGCATCGTTCTTTAATCTCTCTTCAGTTAATAGTTTTGCTTGCAGTGATTGTTCTCTCTCTGCCTGCCGGTCGCCGTAAGCGCGAAGTTCCGTTAGAGGAGTTGGTGTAATGATTAGCCGCCTCCGTAATTTCATTCATAATTCAAGTAATCAAATCGATGAGCGAATCCTTGCTATCACCGCAATTTTGCTAGTGGCTTTAGCCATTTCATATGCAGCTCCAGCTGCCCAAAATTTTGGTAAATCTCAGAGCGCCTTCCCTGCAACAACGTGTCCTGCAAAGCTGGGAGATGGCACAAGCACTGCCTTTCTACCCAAGAGCAAAACAGCGGTTCGTCACGTTGCAAAGAAATCACTGAAGTTTTACAACTCTCAGGGCTCAACGGAAAACATTCTCTCCAGCGCTCTGCTCATCGATAGCAATCCAGGAACGTCCTTTGCAATCAATACTTCTGCAAATGGATTGGGTTCTGTTATCTGCGATTCAGGTAGCCCAGATCAATGGTTTGTTGGCGGTTCGGGTGGATTAACGAGCAAAGCGCAGCTCGACATTATCAATAGCGGTCTAAGTCCAGCAGTTGTTGAGATTACGGGTTATTCATCGAAGACGGTCATCCCAAAAGTCACAGTGACTGTTAAAGCAAATTCAGACCGAACCGTATTTCTCGATGCACTTGTTCCCGGAGAAGATTCAGTAGTCCTTCACGTAGTAACTCGATCAGGACGTGTGACGAGTTTCCTCTTTGATCAACGCCGTAAAGGTCTTGCAGCTTTAGGTTCAGATTTTGTTAACTCTCAAGCCGAACCTCAAAGGAAGTTAGTAATTCCTACTTTGATGCGATCATCAAATGGAAATGTATCGTCCACTCTGCGAATTTTGGTTCCTGGCAATCTTGATGCAAATGTAAAGCTCACTATTAACTCGGGAGACGGAGCGTTTACTCCGCTGGGATTTGATGGTCGAACCGTTCCACATGGAAAAGTTTTAGATATTCCACTCGCTGATCTGACATCGACGACTCCAATGTCGATCATCATCGATTCTGACCAACCTGTGGTTGCTTCAGCTCTGACTCGTCTTACGGGAGGAGATTTCGCTTGGGCTACTCCTGTCGCTCCACTTAATACAGTTGCGCTTAACTTCACCGGTTTATCCCCGCAGTTAGTCTTCACGGGTACCGATATCAACGTTGGAATTACATGGAAAAATCTCAATGGCAAGAAACTACGTACACGCGTAACAGGAAGCGATATAGCGTTTTGGAGCCCAGGAAAAGGCGGGATCAAGAGCGTCACTTTCACGGCGGATGTGAAGAAGCCTGTGTACGCCGGAGTAATCCTGCGCACTTCATCGGGTCGTATTGCTTATCTTCCACTTTCAGCTGGCGCTGCACTTGAAAAGTCCACCTTGCCACTGGTGGACGTTCACACACTCTCTCGCTGAAATGCACAACTTTTCAGGTAAGGCGCGCTAATCTCTCATTATGAGTAGCGCAAGAAATCTTCAACGCACAGGGCGAACATGCTCACGTGCAAGTTGTCGATCATCTGCCAGCAAAACACTCACATATATTTATGCTGATTCCACAGCCGTCCTTGGTCCGCTTGCAACTTTTGCAGAACCACATTCGTACGACTTGTGTCTTCAACATAGTTTGACGTTGACAGTTCCCAATGGTTGGAACGTTATTAAGAACGAACCTGAAGGCGAGAGTGCAGGTCCCACTGACGATGATTTGATGGCAATCGCTGACGCTGTTCGCGAAGTTGCCCAGTCATACTCCCAACAACCAGTAGAAAATCACGAAACAACACAAGAGATTGGTCGTCGCGGTCACTTACGCGCGCTTCCTTCTAATTAATCTGGCTAGTAACTCACTAACTCACCCTGTAGGTTAGGAATATGTTTACACGCGAATTTCTCGACACCATCATGAAGGCTTACGACGTACGTGGTCTTGTCGATAAGGAAATTACCCCAGATTTTACTTTCGCTCTCGGTGCATCTTTTGCCCGCTTCCTTGAGGAAGAACGCGAACCAGCAACTGTTGTGATCGGCGAAGATATGCGCCCATCATCTCCGCTGCTTGCACAAGCATTCGCTGATGGCGTGACTTCCCAAGGTTTTGATGCAATTCGAATCGGTTTAGCCTCTACAGATATGGCGTATTTCGCTTCAGGAAAACTCAATCTCCCCGGTGCGATGTTCACAGCAAGCCACAATCCAGCTGAATACAACGGTATTAAATTATGTAAGAGCGCTGCACGTCCTATTGGACAAGAAACAGGCTTACGCAGGATTCGTGACCTCATTGTTGAGGGTGTTCCGCTATCAATTCGCGCGATGGGCAAAGTCACTGAGCAAGATATGTTGACTGAGTACGTTGATTTTCTTCTCTCCCTCTTCGGCCCTGATCTCACTTCAGCAGAACGCCGCTTGAAAGTTGTGATTGATGCTGGAAATGGAATGGCAGGCCACACAGCCCCTGCCGTTATGGCACGTCTCAATGTGGACGTTGTTCCGATGTATTTTGAATTAGATGGAACATTTCCCAACCATGAAGCAAATCCAATCGATCCTGCAAACGTTGTTGATTTACAAAAAGCTGTCAAAAAACATAAAGCAGATATCGGACTTGCATTCGATGGAGATGCTGATCGCTGCTTCTTGATTGACGAGAACGGTGCAATTGTGACGCCGTCAGCTCTCACAGCTCTCATCGCAGTTCGTGAATTGAAACGCAAACCTGGATCTCCAGTTATTTATAATTTGATTTCCTCAAAAGCTGTTCCTGAAGTTGTCACTGAAAATGGTGGCAAACCAATTCGATCTCGCGTTGGACATTCCTACATCAAAGCCATGATGGCCGAGACTGGGGCAGTTTTCGGTGGAGAGCATTCAGGACATTTTTATTTCACAGACTTCTGGCGTGCTGATTCAGGAATGCTTGCAGCTCTCTTTGCACTTGCCGAACTTTCAGCAAGTGCATCCACTCTCTCTGAATTGCTGAAGCCATACAACCGTTATGTCTTGAGCGGTGAAATCAATACCAAGGTATCTGATACTCAAGAGTCACTTAATCTCATTCGTGAATCTTTCAAGCAGGACTATGAATTAGATGAGCTCGATGGGGTTACAGTCACAGCACCTGAATGGTGGTTTAACGTGCGTCCCTCCAATACCGAGCCGCTCCTGCGCCTCAACGTTGAAGCAATCAATGAGGCGACCATGAAGAAAGTACGGGATAAGGTCCTCGAACTCATCGGGTAAACTGGGGCTCTCAATCACCCGAAGCCTCGGATACTTTTTTAGGAGCACACGTGTCTGTACAGGTAGCCGTTTCACATGACATTGCAAATCCCGCGTTAGCAGCCGAAGGCAAGAAGCGCATTGAATGGGCAGGCCGCAATATGCCAGTTCTCCAGCAAATTAAAGAACGTTTTGAAAAAGAGAAGCCATTTACTGGCATCCGCATCGCAGCATGCATGCACGTCACAACCGAGACAGCAAACTTAATGCTTGCTCTCAAAGCTGGCGGAGCCGATCTTGCTCTATGCGCATCAAATCCTCTCTCAACTCAAGATGACACAGCAGCCGCACTTGTTCACGAATACGGTCTATCAGTATTCGCAAAGAACGGTGTTGATCGCGATGGTTATTACGCACACCTTAATTCTGCTCTTGATATCAAGCCTGATTTTGTTTTCGATGATGGTTGCGACCTCGTAAACACACTTCACACCACCCGCACTGAATTGCTTTCAGGGATTCTGGGTGGCTGCGAAGAGACAACGACAGGTGTTATCCGCCTTGCTCAAATGTCGAAAGATGGCGCACTGAAGTTCCCAATGATTGCTGTTAACGACACTGATACCAAGCATATGTTTGATAACCGTTTCGGTACTGGCCAATCAACACTCGATGCAATTTTCCGCGCAACAAACCAACTCATCGCTGGCAAGGTTTTCGTTGTCGCTGGATTTGGATATTGCGGTAAAGGCGTTGCAGAACGCGCCAAGGGTATGGGCGCTGATGTTGTCGTAACTGAAATTGATCCAACAAAAGCACTCGATGCTTTGATGCAGGGCTTCCGCGTTATGCCTGCAGCAGATGCTGCAAAGATTGGTGATGTTTTCATCACTGTCACAGGTAACCGCGATGTGCTTCGCGACGAGCACTTCAAAGTGATGAAGGATGGGGCGATTCTCGCTAACTCTGGCCACTTTGATATCGAAATTGACGTTGCATGGCTCGAGCAGAATGCAAAGCAAAAGAACTCAAAGATTCGCCACCAGACCGATGAATATGTGATGCCAAACGGCAATCGCTTGCTTCTCATCGCTGAAGGTCGCTTGGTTAACCTCGGCGCAGCTGAAGGTCACCCAGCAGCAGTAATGGATATGTCATTCTCTGATCAAGCTCTCACAGCTGAATATCTATTGAAAGCTGCAAAGGATCTTGCACCTGGTCTTCATGAAGTTCCAACAGAGATCGATAAAGAAGTTGCTCGTCTCAAGCTTGCGAGCATGGGCGTTGATATCGATGTACTCACACCAGCTCAAGAGTTGTACTTGAATTCTTGGGAGCACGGCTCCTAATGCCACTCATTATGGTCGTCGATGACGACCAAGATTTAGCAGAGATGTTGGGAATTGTTCTCAACGGCTCTGGTTTTGAAGTTGATTTAGTAAACAATGGTGATGGCGTGATGGAAATCTTTCGCGCCAACACCCCAGATTTAGTTCTTCTCGATGTGATGTTGCCAGGAATTGATGGCATTGAAGTCTGTCGACGTATTCGTCAAGAATCTATGGTTCCGATTGTCATGCTCACAGCAAAAGGCGATACCCAAGATGTCGTGCTCGGCTTAGAAGCTGGCGCTGATGATTACATGGTCAAACCATTTAATCCTTCTGAACTTGTTGCCCGTCTTAAAGTCCGTTTGCGTCGCACCGCGGTGGAGCCAGTTACTTCACTTCGTATCGGTGATCTTGCAATCGATCAAGTCGCTCACACGATTGCTCGCGACGGAAAATCTATTCCTCTCACACGTCTTGAATTTGACCTTCTCGTTGCTCTTGCAAAAGAACCAGGACGAGTCTTTACCCGCGAAGCACTGCTCAGTGAAGTGTGGGGATACCAGCACGCGACGGATACTCGTTTGGTCAATGTTCATATCCAACGTTTGCGCTCGAAAATTGAGCGAGATGCCGATAACCCAGAACTTATTTTGACTGTGCGCGGAGTCGGCTACAAAGCTGGATCTGTAGGGTGAAAAATGACCAAGCTACTTCGTAGCTGGCGACGTTCCATTCTTGTGCGCGTTTCAGCGCTCACAATTGCCTTATCAACCCTTCTCATCTTGGTCGTTGGAACTCTCCTTTCAACGCAAATCACCAGCGGCGTTTACCGAGAGAAGCTCACTGCCTCACTTTCTGAAACTGACTCACTTGTTAACTTTTCTCAAGGACAGCTTGATGCAACCACGTATCGAACAGATATTAAATTGAAAACTGTTCTCGACAATATTTTGCGAGTGGGAGATACCAATCCAAATATCATCCAACGCGAAGTCATTTTGCTCCCTACCCCGAAGACATCAAAAGTTTCTAATAAATATCAAGGCAGCTCTAACTTTTTAGATTTTTCAATGATCGATTCAGATTTTCGGGCTAAAGTACGCAAACATTTCTCGGTTCAATCCGAATATGTCACCATCAAATATTTGACGGGTATCCAAGTCAAGGGAATCGCTGTTGGCTCTGTCATCACTATTCCAAGCAACCAAGATTATGAAATTTATTATCTCTTTCCTCTCACTCAGCAACAACAACTTATTAGTTTGATCGATGTACTTCTCTGGATTTCTGGTGCCGTATTAATTTTCCTTATTGCTCTCATCACTTGGTACGTAACCGGTCGCATCGTGCGTCCAGTCCGCGAAGCTGCTGAAATTGCCGAAGAGCTGACTGCTGGAGACTTAGGGCGACGCCTTGCAGTGCGCGGTGAAGATGAACTCGGTCGTTTAGCCATCGCCTTTAATGAGATGGCCGTTTCACTGCAACAACAGATTTCGCGACTTGAAAATCTTTCAAGACTTCAACAACGTTTCGTATCCGATGTGTCCCATGAGCTTCGAACGCCTCTCACCACAATTCGCATGGCATCCCAAGTCTTATTTGATGCGCGTCATAACCTCGATCCAGCATCGTCTAGAAGCGCAGAACTTCTTATTGCGCAGATTGAACGATTTGAAACTTTGCTCACCGATTTGCTCGAAGTGAGCCGTTTTGATGCTCGTGCGGCGATCCTTGAAACTCAAGAAGTGAATATCACCAACCTTGTGCGCCAAGTTTCTGATCAGCTTCATGCACCAGGAGATTTACGCATAGAAGCACCCGAAGAGCCTGTAAATGCTCAAGTGGACCCACGTCGAATTGAAAGAATTCTGCGAAATCTCATCGCCAATGCAATTGACCACAGCGAAGGAAAAGGTGTTCTCGTTCGCGTGGCACAAAGCGATCGTGAAGTATCTGTCGCCGTCAGAGATTATGGAATTGGGTTTAGTGAGAGAGAAGGTGAACGTCTCTTTGACCGATTCTGGCGCGCAGATCCTTCGCGCTCGCGTCTCCGTGGTGGAACTGGACTCGGCCTTGCGATTGCACTCGAAGATGCACAGCTTCACGAAGGAACTTTGAAAGCTTGGGGTCGCCCTAATCAAGGCGCTCATTTTGTCTTGACTCTTCCGAAATCTCCAGGGATTCCAATTAGTTCTGAGCCAATTGATGTTATCCCGACAGATGCTCCTTCCACAGCACTCTTTGAATTAGATCCGGAAGATATTTAAATAATTCAAAATCTCCTCATGGGAGAAATTCTTCAACTCTTATATCCTGAACGATGTGTTGGATGCTCGGGTTCTTCAGGACTTCTATGCAAGCAATGTTCGCGAGAATGGTCACGGCCAATTCATAATCGAATCGAAAATATTCCCTTGGTCTCATCGGCGTATTATTCGCGCTCTATTTCGCATATCGTCCTTCGAGCAAAGGAGAATAATGATTCACGTGCAAGGCGAGTATTGGCGAACTCCATTGCCACCTTTATCGAGAATGAATCGATAGTCATTCCAATCCCGTCGAGCAAAAGTTCGAACCGTCGCAGGGGATACGACCACGCGCTTTTGCTTGCCCGCGAAGTAGCGCGATTATGTGAAAGCACAGTATGGAACGGCTTATATGTGACAAGGCGAGTGAAAGATCAGACAGCGTTATCCCATGCCCAACGTTTCACAAATCTCTCAGGGTCTTATGCGTTATCTCAACAGATAATCGGGAATGCACCATCACAAAAGATTGTTCTCATCGATGACCTAGTAACCACAGGTGCTTCCTTGAGGGAGGCCCTCCGAGTACTCCGAGGAGCGGAAATAGCCCCAAAAGCGGCAATTTCAGCCTGTATAGCCACCCACCACTTACCCAATACGATTAGCACCTAACTTTGAATCGGTTGATGAGTGAAATGAAGAAAGAGGACCAGTGTCAGTTTTAGACAAGATTCTTCGCGCGGGCGAAGGTCGTGCCGTAAAGGCCCTTGAGAAAATCGCAGCAGAAGTAAATTCCTTTGAACCTAAAGTATCTGCTCTCTCCGATGAGGCTTTACGTGCCCAAACTGATCTCTTTCGTGCGCGATTAGCACAAGGTGAAACTCTCGACGATTTACTTCCTGAAGCTTTCGCAACAGTTCGTGAAGCAGCAAAACGCACACTTGGTCAACGACATTACGATGTTCAGCTGATGGGTGGAGCTGCGCTTCACAAAGGCAATATCGCAGAAATGCGTACAGGTGAAGGTAAGACTCTCGTCTCAACTCTTCCTGCCTACCTCAATGCTTTGACTGGCAAGGGCGTTCACATTGTTACTACAAACGATTACTTAGCTGAGCGCGATAGCGAGTGGATGGGTCGTATTCACCGATTCCTGGGCCTTAAAGTCGGCGTGATTCTTTCAAACATGTCACCTGCTGAGCGCCGCGAACAATATGGATCTGACATTACGTACGGAACAAATAATGAATTTGGTTTCGATTACCTTCGCAACAACATGGCGTGGAGCCTTGAAGATTGCGTACAGCGCGAACACAACTTTGCGATCGTCGATGAAGTTGACTCAATTTTGATCGATGAAGCCCGTACGCCTTTGATCATCAGTGGACCTGCTGATAAAGCCACCAAGTGGTATCAAGAATTCGCCATCATTGCTGAAAAACTTACTCGCGATGTTCACTACGAAATCGATGAGAAGAAGCGCACGATTGGTATTCACGAAGAAGGCGTCACAAAAGTTGAAGAACTTCTCGGCATCGACAACCTTTACGAAGCTGTAAATACTCCGATGATTGGCTATCTCAATAACTCCGTACGCGCGAAAGAACTTTTCAAGCGCGACAAAGATTATGTTGTGATGAACGGTGAGCTCCTCATCGTTGATGAGCACACAGGCCGCGTTCTTGCAGGCCGTCGCTACTCTGAAGGGCTCCACCAAGCCCTTGAAGCTAAAGAACGCATTGAAATTAAGGATGAGAACCAGACTCTTGCAACGATTACTTTGCAGAACTACTTTCGCCTCTATAACAAGCTTGGCGGCATGACCGGTACTGCAATGACTGAAGCCGCTGAATTCATGCAGATTTATAAGTTGGGTGTTATTCCAATCCCAACAAATCGCAATTCGCAGCGTGTGGATCAATCTGATTACATCTATAAGACCGAGCTCGGTAAATTCGAAGCTGTCGCTAACGACATTGCAGAACGTCACAAAAAGGGTCAACCAGTTCTGATTGGTACCGTCTCTGTTGAAAAATCAGAGGAACTTTCTGCACTTCTCAAGCGTCGCGGAATTCCTCATGAAGTCCTTAACGCTAAACACCACGAACGTGAAGCGGCAATCATCGCCCGCGCGGGAACACTTGGCGCTGTAACTGTTTCCACAAATATGGCGGGCCGCGGAACTGACATCATGCTCGGTGGCAACCCAGAATTTATGGCGGACTTTGCAATTCAACAACGTGGCATCAGTCCAGTCGACAACCCAACAGAGTATGAAGCTGCATGGGGTCCAGAAATTGAGAAACAGAAAGCTGCTGTAAAGAAGCAACACGAAGAAGTTGTGGCTCTCGGGGGACTTTACGTTCTTGGAACAGAGCGACATGAATCTCGGCGTATTGATAATCAGCTCCGTGGCCGCTCAGGTCGTCAAGGTGACCCAGGTGAATCTCGTTTCTATCTCTCACTTCAAGATGATTTGATGCGTCGATTTAATTCCGGTTTAGTTGAACGTTTCCTCGGTGCTGCAGGCTTGCCTGAAGATATGCCTATCGAATCCAAAATGGTTTCAAATGCAATTCGTTCAGCGCAGACTCAAGTTGAATCTCTCAACTTTGAAATGCGTAAGAACGTCTTGAAGTATGACGACGTCATGAACCGCCAACGTGAAGTCATTTACGGTGAGCGCCGCGAAGTCCTTGAAGGACGCGACATTAAGGATCAAGTCCAAGAATTCCTCGTTGAGACTGTCAGCGCTTATGTTGCTGGTGCAACAAGTGAAGGCTATGCAGAGGATTGGGATCTCGACACCCTCTATACAGCGCTTAAATCGCTCTACCCAATCTCTTTCACATTCGATCAGCTTGTCGCTGAAGTGAATGGAAAAGCTGGCCTTGACCATGACTTCCTACTCAGTCGTGTTATTGCAGATGCACAAGCAGCATATGTTGCTCGTGAAGAGTCTCTCACAAGTGAAGTGATGCGCGAACTTGAGCGCAAAGTTTTGCTTCAAGTTCTAGATCGCAAATGGCGCGAGCATCTTTACGAAATGGATTACTTGCAAGAAGGTATTGGTCTTCGTGCGATGGCTCAACGTGACCCACTTGTTGAGTACCAACGCGAAGGTTATGACTTATTCGCTGCGATGATGGATTCGATTGCAGAAGAGATGATTGGTTTCCTCTTCCACGTCGAAGTGAATATTCAAAACGATGAAATTGAAGCTAAAGGTTTAGCAACTCCACCTAAGCAAGAACAACAACTTCGCTACACCGCAGCTGATGTAGATGGAAGCGCAGTTGAATCAGGTGGAACATCGCGTAACGCACCTTGTCCATGTGGTTCAGGCCGCAAGTACAAGCGATGCCACGGAGCTGCTTAACTCTTAAATTAGTTCAAGCTTTGTGCACAACCATCGATGGTCAACGCCTTCAAAACGCATAACCAACGAGCGCACGCGCTGATCAAATCGTAGTGTGACAGATACTTCTGCAATTCCTTCAAGAGGTTCTGAGATATACATCTTTCTGATTTTGGGGAGAACTTTCCAACTTCCGACAGCTACTGCTAATTGCTGGTAAATCAACCGATGGGTCCAACGTGCAACTTGATGTAATGGCCGCTTGCCTCCATATATTTCTACAACGCTCACCAAATACTTACCGACCCACTCATCTAGTTTGGGTAACTCCGTTAAAGGCGTAGCTTTTCGAACTGCATCAGGGTCACCTTCTTCGCCTTCCAGAAAATCTGGAGTGGGCACAAGGTAGAGCTTTGGGATCTCAGGTGTTTTTGGTGGGAAAGTCACGGGTCTGGAGTAGAGATCTAATAGCGGTTCGTGCCACCCTTTATGGAATCGTCTTTGATTTTCACTTCCCCGCTCAAAGGAGACAGGACGCAGGATTAGGGGTTTGATAGTTATTTCATCGCTCATGAGCGCAGTTTTAAGTTCGGCCCTACCTTGTGGCTTCCTCCCAAGGGATGATTTTTCACCAATCGTTGAAAATCTCTTTCTCTTGTGGACAATGGAAATCACAACACCCTCATATTGGTTACTCATCTCCTATGGCCGATATTCAATCAATCATTCAAAGACATTCCCGAAAAATATTGGGAATTGGAATTCTCCTTATCTCTCTCTTTGCAGCTATTGGACTTGCTGGACAAGCCGATTCCTCAGTTTCGATGTGGAGTGCAAAGTACTCACTCTCACCAGGAACAGCGTTAAAAAGTTCCGATCTAGAAACAGTAAAAGTTTCACTGGGCAATCAAGCTCCCAAATATTTTTCAAGCAAAGCAAAACTCATTGGGAGCTTTGTGACAAGAAATATTTCTCAAGGCGAAATCATTCCGGTGAGTGCAGTGACAAAGAATTCTCCGACCAGCCGCCTCAAAGAGATTCCACTTGGTATCTCCAAAAGTGATCTACCTGCAAATTTACGTATCGGAGAGAGCGTTGATCTCTATTCAATTCCAGTAAAGGATCCCAAAGCGCTCACGACGCTGGTGATACTCAAAGCGCGAGTTGCTGCTATTGATACACAATCGCAGAATATGGGTGGAGTAGTAAACGTCTTATTGGGAGTTGATGAAAAGTCCCTCTTGCAAATTACCGACGCCATTTCGATGGGGCGGATTGTGTTGGTACGCGATGCGCTCTGAAATTCCACAAATTGAAGTAATCACCGCCATCGGAGATGCCGATCTTGAAGACTATGTTTCTCAACTGCTCTTTACGCAAGGCTGGAGCATAATTTTTAGAGCTTTCAGCGCCACATCATTACAAGAATTCATGAGTTCGCGCTCACTTGAGCTTCGCACCGTTATTGTTTACACAGCGGATTTACCGGAGTTCTCACTCAAACTCCTGGATGAACTTTCTAGTCCTACGCTTACTTTCATTTCACTTGATGGCATCTCCGCGACTGCTCATGAAATTATGCAAAAAGTGAGGGGACAGCTTCGAATTCCCTTGGTGCACACTGGTGGTTCAAAAATCGTATCTCAGGAGAATTCTCCGAAAATTAAGGAGAGCGCTAGAAAAGTAATCATTGTGACCGGAAGCTCGGGTGCACCTGGAATAACTCTCTTGGGCTGCGAGTTGGCAAATGAGCTCAGCACATCTCGAAAAGTGACCTACGTCGATGCTGATTTCAGAAGTATTCCGCTCGATCATTATCTTCAGCCTCAGGATTTCACAGTCGTCTCTCTCGCTGTTAGTGATAAGCCGACCCAACTTCCCGACACAGATTCAAAGGAGCTGCTTATTGTGGATGTCGGCGTCTTGCCTTCGCTAGGGGAAGTTGTAAATGACAGACGATGGCAAGCTATTTTGCGCAATAATATTTTCGATGTGGCTACTTCACTCGTGTACGTTTGCCAGACAACAAAGTCGAGTTTGATGCAGCTCGATCAATTTATTAAGGAGTTTCCAATCTTGATGAAGAAAGTGGCTCCTACTTATGTCTGCATATCAAAGGGCGGATCGAAAGAGTTGCGTGACGCCCAATCTGCTTTCAATCGCTTAGTCTCGGGGGAGAAGCAGTATCAATTGCCGGAATCCGCACTTCGTCCTGCCGCTTCAGGAGCAGTTAACGCTTGGCTTTCAGGAGGCGGCAAGGGAAAGAAAGAGATTGGTAGTATCGCTGCCTCACTTCTCTAACATGTAGAGAATGGATAGAAAGGGCGGTCAATGTCGACCTCACGAGTGGAAAGCGCCTATGCGCATACTGCTCTGACCGCTGAAGATAAAGACCGCCTCTCGGAATTGATTGCGGAGTGGCAACTTCTTTCTGATCTCTCCTTTGCAGATCTCATTTTGTGGATTCCAAAGCGCAAGGATTACCAGAGCTGGCCTGAAGGTTTTATCGCTACAGCTCATATTCGCCCAACAACTGCTGCAACGGTTTTTGCATATGACGTGATTGGTGAAGAGCTCAATTGGGGCGATAATCCGCGACTGGATCAAGCTTTATCTCAAGGTGAAATTGTTCGTGACACCGAGCCTGAACAAGTAGGCGATCTTCTCATTAAAGAAGAGACAGTCCCTGTTCTTTTCAATGGCCACATTATCGCTGTTATTTCTCGACATCGTGATGCAGTACAAATGCGATCTGCTTCACGTCTTGAGATTAACTATCGCGAAATTGCTCACAAGATTTATCGAATGATCTCTGAAGGAACATTTCCGATTCAAAACAGTATCTACCGCGCTGAATCTGCTCCGCGTGTTGGCGATGGATTGATTCGTCTTGATCCCAACGCATCCATCATTTATGCAAGTCCTAATGCTCGCTCAGCCATGAGTCGAGCAGGCTGGGATGCAGAACTCGAAGACCATATTTTTGGAAATGTATTAGAAGCGATTGCGATTCATGACGGTGAAGCAACCGATGAAACGTGGTCCACAATATTTAGCGGCAAGAGTTTGCGTAGAACAGATTTAGATAACGGCAGAGCGATTCTTGATTTGCTTGTTATGCCGCTTATCGAAGGTTCTGATCGAATTGGAGCAATTGTTCTAATTCGTGATGTCACCGAACTTCGCCGCCGAGATCGCGCGCTCTTAACGAAAGATGCAACTATCCGCGAAATCCATCACCGCGTAAAGAACAACCTCCAAACAGTTTCGGCGTTATTGCGCTTGCAATCTCGCAGAGTTGATGACCCTGAAGCTTCCCAAGCTCTTGCTGAAGCGGTTCGCCGCGTGGCTTCGATTGCCATTGTGCATGAAACGTTGTCGACCAGCTCAGCAGAGACTGTGCTCTTTGATGAGGTATACGACCGCATTATTCGTAATGCGATTGAGCTGAGCGAGCGACCAGTTCAGCACCGCAAGACCGGTGAATTTGGAGTTTTCGGCGCTCAACAAGCAACACCACTTGCTCTTGTGATTACCGAGCTCATTCACAATTCGCTGGAGCATGGATTGGCAAAGTCTGGAGATTTGTTACATGTTGAAGTCACCAGTACAGATGCGATTGTGACCGTGAAAGTCATCGACAACGGCATTGGCTTACCCGATGGATTTACCTATGAAGGATCATCAAATTTAGGTTTGCAAATTGTTCGAACTCTCACAGAGAACGAACTTAAGGGACAGATTAAGTTAGCTCGAGTTGGAAATGAAACTCAAGCCATTCTGACTTTTCCTGCGCCTACTTCAAAGTAAATGGTGGGTAGTCGTCACTCACGAGTGCGACTGAATAACCGTATACGCGGTTCCAATATTGAATTGTCCCGATAACAATATTTGCTGCCCAATCAGGATAGGTACCGCTTGCAGCAGTTGAGATCCATGCAAAAATTGTGACAACAGCTGAGAGCAACAAGTAAATCGCCCCAACGATGTAGAGCGGAATGGCAAAGAGCCACTTCACGAGTGGAAGAACGCGGCTGAGTTTCTTGCCACCTTCTACATCAGGGAAAATAACTGCGATTTTTGGATTGCGTTCTATGGAAGGGTAATCATCGGTGAGCAATAACGCGTAAGCACCGATACGTGTGGAGAGTTCAAGAATCGCATGATTGAAAGAGAGCGCATAACTTGGGTAGACACCTCGGACGAGCAAAGTGAGTGCAACAGGGGCGACTATCAAAACTGAGGAGATTCCCCAATGGGACATCTGGGCGAAGAGTGCGACGAAGACAACTGCAGGAGCTGCAAGGATCCAGCGAAAGAGAACAGTTTGGCGGTTGCGGTTTTCAAATGCGATTTCAATGTGGGTCTCAACATATTTACTCATACCTTCATTCTAGAGGCCATATATCTCCATCGATGAGAGTTGGTACTCGTGGGTACGGCCTTTCTAAGTCAGAATTGCGCTTATGACCAAAATGCTGCCTCAGATCATTCAAGGTGGCATGGGCGTTGCTGTTTCCAATTGGGAGCTAGCAAAAGCTGTTTCACAACATGGCGGCATGGGTGTTGTTTCAGGAACAGCAATCGATGCGGTTCTGATTCGTCGACTTGAAAGTGGCGATAAAGGTGGGCACGTACGCCGCGCATTAGCTGCATTCCCGAATCAAGAAACTGCACAACACATCGTTGATAAGTATTTTATTGAAGGCGGCAAAGCTGCCGATATTTCATATTCCAATGCTCCGAAGTTATTGATTGATGCTTCGCGACATTCAAATGATCTCTTGATTCTTGGTGCATTCGTTGAAGTATGGCTTGCAAAAGAAGCCCACGATGGCCCTGTAGGCATTAACTTCCTCGAAAAAATCCAGATGGGTTCTGCTGCAGGAATCCTCGGCGCAATGATTGCAAAAGTAGATTACGTAATCATGGGCGCTGGTATCCCACGCGAAATTCCGCGCTACATCACAGATATTGCACAGAAGAAAGCAAGTTACATCACCATTGATATCGTGAATGGAGATGCACAGCGCATCACCATCGATCCAGCAGATTTTATTGATGTAACAAAATTTGAATTTGTTCGCCCAATGTTCCTTGCAATTATCATTAGCGATATTCTCGCTGCATATCTTGCACGCGATGAATCAAGCCGCCCAGATGGTTTCATCATTGAAGGTCCGTCTGCTGGTGGGCACAACGCTCCGCCTCGCGGCAAAATTGAATTCGATGCAGATAATGAACCTATTTATGGTCCACGTGATCTTGCAAACCTCGAGAAAATGCAAAAGTATGGTTATCCATATTGGCTCGCTGGAGGATTTGGTGCACGAGGTAAACTCAAAGATGCACTTGCTCTTGGTGCTGCTGGCGTTCAAGTCGGAACTCTCTTCGCACTATGCAATGACTCTGGATTTACCCATGAAATTCGCCAACAAATCATCGATTCTCTGCGCGACGGCTCATTTGAGATTCATACCGATATGAAAGCTTCACCAACGGGCTTTCCAATCAAAATCGTCAGCTTGCCTGGCACAACGGCTATGCCAGATGTTTTCGCAGCTCGTCCAAAGTTGTGTGACATGGGATATCTGCGCGAACCAATTATGTTGAAGAGTGGTCGCGTTGATTATCGTTGTCCAAGTGAACCTGAAAAGCCGTATCTGAAAAAAGATGGCACGATGGAAGAGACGGTCGGGCGCAAGTGTTTGTGTAATGGACTCTTTTCAAATATCGGTTTAGGTCAACATCGTCGTGACGGTTATGACGAAGCGCCAATTGTGACGCTAGGTTCTGATGTCGATGGTTGCCGTGAATTAGCGGCGGCATATGCTGATGGGTGGAGTGCAGCACAAGCTGTCGACTTCATCGCTGGCACTTTGTAAGACGCTTCAAATACTCCCCAGTACGCGGAATTACGCGGGATTTTTCTGAAAATTTCTGAAAATTGACCCCCTTATAACTGACAAAGGGGTGCAATTCACGCGACCATTAATCCGTGATTGTTACCGTGACGCTCAACCCATCCGTGGATCGGACCATTTCCGTCCCACAGGTCGAGGTCGGCTCCATCAATCGTGCTCAGCTCATCGCTGTTGATCCAGGCGGCAAAGGTGTCAACGTATCTCGAGCACTTGCTTCATTCGGTGCAAAGACTCATGCAGTTCTCGTCTGCGGAGATTTAGGAGATACCTGGTTTGCTTCATCGCTCACTAAATTAGGTATCGCTCATTCGGTTATCAAAGCGGATGGCATAACGCGAAGCAATGTAACTGTCGTCGATTCACGTGGCGCTGTAACTAAATTTAATGAACCTGGTTTTGAACTCACACAAAAGATCGTGAGTGAAGTTCGAAGTGCGCTCGCTGCACTTGACCTCAAGGGAGCATGGGTTCTCTTTGCAGGTCGACTCAACCCGGGTGCAGACGTTAATACTTATAAAGATTTAGCTGAATATGCCCGCTCACTCGGCGCCAAAATTGCAATGGATGGAAGCGGTCCTGAATTTAAGGCAGCGATGTCGATGAAGCCCGATCTCATCAAACCTAATCAATTTGAACTCGGCGAGCTAGTTGGCCGCGAACTTTTAACTCTCGATAGTGTGATTGATGCTGCACATGAGGTTATTGAGCTCGGCATAGGTCAAGTTCTCTGTAGTTTGGGAGTTGATGGAGCAGTTTTGATTTCACCTCAAGGCGTTGTTCATTGTGAGCCAGAACACGTCGCACAAGGAACTCCCGTTGGTGCGGGAGATATTTTGCTCGCAATCTATTTAGGTGGTGGTGCTCAACCGAGCGCCCTCAAGGATGCAATTGCTTGGTCTGCAGCATCTGTCCCGTTGGAAGGTACAGCCATTCCAACTAAAGCTCAGGCTGCTGCTGTTGGGGTTAAAGAGAGCACGACACCTCCAGCTTTACGAGAACTCGCGGAGGTTCATTAATGTCAGTATTTTCAACAGAGTTGATTGATTTCAACTTAACAGCCACAGATAAAAAAGATGCAATTTCAAAGCTCGCAGCTATGGTTGTGAAAGCTGGCCGCGGAATCGATGCAGCGCAAATTACTGCAGATGTCCTCGCTCGTGATGCGATGGGAACGCCACAAGTGGATGGCGTTGCAATTCCACATGCACGTAGTGCAGGCGTCACTCAATCATCCGTTGCAATTGCTCGCACCAACGGCGTCCTCTTTGATGAGAGTGAAGGCCCAGCAGAAATTCTCTTCATGATTCTTGTTCCGAATGATGCGGGGGATGAGCACATTCAAATTCTCTCTGGACTTGCTCGTCGACTTATGGATCCAGATTTCACAGCAGCACTTCGCACAACGAATGATGCAGCAACCTTGGTTCAACTACTAGAAAGCGGAAACGAATGAAGATCATCGCAGTAACAAGTTGCGCAACAGGTATCGCGCACACATATATGGCAGCAGAGTCCCTTTCTCGTGCAGGAAAGGCAGCAGGCCATGAAATGATCATCGAAACTCAGGGCGCTGGTGGCTATAAGCCTCTTTCTAAAGATGTTATTGATTCAGCAGATGTTGTGATCTTCGCGAATGATGTCGGAATTCGTGACCTTGATCGTTTCGATGGTTGCAAGATTCTCCAGACCATTCCAAAGACAGCAATCAAAGATGCAAAGAAATTGATTGAGGAAGCGGTGGAGTTAGCGGGTAAGTAAACCCACACTAGGTTTCTTGGTGGCGCGCCCCCAAGAAAGAAAAACAACTGAATATCGAGAAATACCTCCCACTCGCAATGGTTGTGAGTGGCCTGTATACAGGAAGGAACTTCAGTGAGTTCTGCTTCTAACGTACGTCGTTGGTTGATGACTGGTGTCAGTTACATGATTCCATTCGTCGCAGCCGGCGGTATTTTGATCGCTATTGGCTTCATGCTTCATGACCCAGTAGATGTTGTTAAGCCAAGCCTTGATCAGGCACTAGCTGACAACAATATTCCAGCACTTATCTTCCGACTCGGCGCTACCTTGTTCGGATTCTTGGTACCAGTTCTTGCAGGCTTCATCGCATTCGCAATTGCTGATCGTCCAGGTATCGCACCAGGCTTCGCAGCAGGTGCAATCTCCGGTGCCATGGGCGCTGGTTACCTCGGCGGTCTCGTCGGCGGTCTTCTTGCAGGTCTTATTGCAAAGTGGATCTCTGATCAGAACGTACCGGGTGCTATCCGTAGCATCATGCCTATCGTCGTGACTCCCCTCGTTACAACAATCATTATTGGTTTCGTAATGCTTTACGTGGTCGGCAAGCCAGTTGCATCTCTTAACAAGAGTCTTACAAGCTGGTTGGCAACAATGGGAACTGGTTCAGCAATCGTTCTTGGCATCGTCCTTGGTTTGATGATGGCATTCGATATGGGCGGACCTGTTAACAAAGTTGCATACACATTCGCAACCGGTGGTCTTGCAAACGTTGCAGCAGGCGCAACAGATGCAAAGGAATGGACAGTTATGGCTGCAGTTATGGCAGCTGGAATGGTTCCTCCACTAGGTCTTGCTCTAGCAACCGTTGTTCGCAAAAACCTCTTCACAGAGTCAGAGCGTGAAAACGGTAAGGCTGCTTGGGTTCTTGGTGCTTCCTTCATTACTGAAGGCGCTATCCCATTCGCTGCTGCTGACCCAATCCGCGTCATCCCATCAATCATGATCGGTTCTGCTGTAACCGGTGCATTGGTTGAAGCATTCGGAAATACCCTCCGCGCTCCACATGGTGGAATCTGGGTATTCGGACTTGTTGGTGGCGTAGCTACTTATGTCTTGGCAATTGCCGTAGGAACTGTTGTTTCAGCAGTCTGCGTCATCGCTGCTAAGAGCATGGGCGGCGCAAAGGTCGACTAATTACTGTCGATTAGCGTTGATAAATCGAGCTCCAGGACAACCTGGGGCTCGATTTTCATTACTCGCAAGGAATTATTAGGATTCAACCGTACTCGTCCAGAACCTTTTATCTTCTAGGAGTTTTAATGCCAAGTCAGACAGTTGTTGTAGGTAGCAAAGTTGGTCTTCATGCTCGTCCTGCATCGTTACTCGTAAAAGCTGCTGGTGGATCTGGCCTCTCTGTAACAGTTGGTAAGCCAGGAGAGAAAGCAGTAAATGCTGCATCTCTTCTCTCGGTTCTTGCTCTTGGAGTAAAGAATGGCGACTCCGTTGAAATCACCGTTGCTGACGGAGATAACTCTGACTCTGTTTTAGCTCAACTCGTAGAGATTGTGGCAACTGACCACGATGAATAACCTTGCCGGAATCGGTGTATCACCTGGAGTTGCAGTTGGTCCTATTCGTCGAATAGTCCAAGTAACTTCAGATGAACCGATTGCTGCAACGCCTCGCGAAGTTTTTAACGCACTCGAAAAAGTCGCAGCTGATTTAGAAAATGCTGCGCATCACATCGAATTAGATATAGCTAAAGATGTTTTAGGCGCTCAAGCCATGATGGCCGGCGACCCTGCTCTTGTCGAAGCAATCGGTGCTCGACTTACTGATGACATCACCTATCCAGATGTTCGCCCACACGTCACCGATTCATTTAGCGGATTTAAAGCTGCGCTGACTGCGCTTGGCGGCTATTTTGCTGAACGTACTGCTGATCTCGATGAGATCATGAATCGTTTACTTGCAAAACTTTCAGGCACTGAACAAGAAGCGCTGGTATTAACTGCTCCAAGCATCATTGTGGCTGAAGATCTCACACCATCTGATACAGCCCAACTCAATCTTCAATTCGCTCTTGCTCTCGTTGTCGAAAAAGGCGGTCCTACCTCTCACACAGCAATTGTGGCGCGTGGTCTTGGTATCCCAGCTATTGTTGGATGCGCGGGCATCCTAGATTTAGAAGAAGGAACCACGCTGCTCGTTGATGGCCGCGAAGGAAAGGTCTATCTCAACCCGACTGATTCCGATATTGAATCACGCCAACATCGCGAAGAAGCTTTGCGTGCGCGAGCTGCTGCAGTGGTTGGCCCCGGTCGATTGAAAGATGGAACGCACGTCACTCTTCTTGCCAATGCCGGTGATGCAGCAGGAGCACTTGCTGCAGCCTCTGTAGGAACTGAAGGAATTGGTCTTTTCCGCACCGAACTTCTCTTCCTTGATAGTCAGACTGAACCCACTGTTGCTGAGCAAGTTGCTATGTACAAGAGCGTTTTTGAACCAATGAAAGGTTTGCGCGTTGTAGTTCGCACACTTGATGCAGGTAGCGATAAGCCAGTTCCTTACATCAATGCAATACACGAAGAGAACCCAGCGCTAGGAGTTCGCGGTTGGCGCCTTACACGTACCAGCAACGATGTATTAAGCCGCCAGCTCGAAGCGATTGCTGAAGCAGCAAAAGGAATTGATATCGATCTGTGGGTGATGGCTCCAATGATCAATACTCCAGCAGAAGCACAAGATTTTGCTACACGTGCTCGCGCTGTTGGAATTAAAAAAGTGGGAGTAATGATTGAAACTCCTGCAGCAGCTTTACATGCAGATAAAGTTTTGGCTGAAGTGAACTTTGGATCTTTCGGCACAAATGACCTCACTCAATATGTCATGGCATCAGATCGTCTAGATTCACGATTATCGGATATGACAACTACGTGGCATCCAGCAGTTTTGCGCACGATTCAGATTGCGTGCAACAGCGCCAAGACGCTCAATAAGTCGACAGGTGTGTGCGGAGAATCAGCAGCAAACCCATACCTTGCAGCGGTTTTGTTGGGGCTAGGCGTGAATTCACTTTCCATGGCACCAAGCGCAGTCTCGGAAGTCCGTGGATTCCTCTCGACTGTGGATTTCGCACAATGTGTCGAGGCAGCTAACCAAGCAGTGAATGCAATGAGCGCTGAAGAAGCCGAATTGCTCGCAAAAGCAGTTCTCGAAAAGTAAAAGAAGTACCCTTCTCGAATGAGAAGTGATATCCAAGCGCTACGTGGATTCTCCATTCTCGTCGTTCTTCTTTATCACGCACAATTTGGGTGGCTTAAAGGCGGCTTCTTGGGCGTAGATATCTTCTTCGTTATTTCGGGTTTTGTTATCACTTCTAAACTTATGGAAGGTGATGGGACTCTTGGAAAGCAGGTCAAAGAGTTCTACCTTCGAAGAGCAAAACGAATATTGCCTGCAAGTCTCACAGTCTCGATCCTTACTGCTGTTCTTGCGATCTTCTTTCTCCCTGCCGTTGCACGATCACGCCTCTCGCTAGATGCGCTTTCATCGGCGCTATTCTCAACAAATCTCCACTTTGCACGATTAGGTAACGATTATTTGGCTCAATCATCTGACCCATCTCCATTCCTCCATTATTGGTCGTTGGGAGTAGAAGAACAGTTCTATGTAGTCTGGCCAATACTCTTTCTTCTTTTGTACAAGCGTAATAAGAAGTGGTTATTTCCTACGCTCCTCGTCACGACACTTTTTGCGTTCTGGTTTACCTCGATCAATCCCGTCCTCTCTTTTTATATTCCCTTCACACGATTTTGGGAATTTTTTGCAGGTATTATTCTTGCGATGAATCCTGCTTTCCGGGTTCCAAGGAGATTGGCCCTGCCAACGGCCATAATTGGCTGGGTAACAATTTCGTGCGCCACCCTCTTTATCTCTATACACGATGCAACTCCTGGATTTACAACGATTATCGCTGTTGCTGGTGCGATGTTGGTGCTGCTAGCACGCATAGACGTGAAACAAGAATTTCTCTTACCACGCTTAGGAGATTATTCATTCTCGCTCTACCTCGTGCATTGGCCAATAGTCGTCTTCTTCTTAGCTCGAAATTCAACCCTTACGTCGATTGCAAAAGTTGAAATCATTCTCATTTCACTTCTCTTTTCATTTCTTCTCACTCACTTTGTTGAGAAGCCGTTTAGATTCAAAAAGCGATTGACGTTATCTCTGACGCAATGGACTGTTGTAGTACTTGCAGGGAGCATCGTGAGTTTTGGATCATTGGCTGCAACAGCATCCACATCCCAGGCTCTCGATACATCGCTGCCAGCAACATATGCTGATGGATGTCATCTCCCATTCGGTAAAGCATGGCCAACTAAGCCTTGTATATACGGAGATATGAGCAGCACAACCGAAATTATTCTCGCGGGTGATTCGCACGCAGCTCAATGGTTTCCTGTTGTCGAGAAGATTGCAAAGACTCGTCATTGGAAACTCTTAAACCTCACGAAGTCTTCATGTCCTGCCACAACACTTGAGACAGTTCGTAATGGCAAACTTGATTCTTCATGTGCTATTTGGCAAGTAAAACTGATTACAAAGATCAATATGGATAAACCGAAGTTTGTACTCATCTCTAATTTTACTGAGTATCAATATCCACTCAATAAACCCTCTGGAAACTACCTTGCCTCTTGGAAGAGAGGCCTTGCTTCCTTTGTAAGCCAGATTCGATCCCCATATATTTTGATTGGGGATACTCCAAAGCCAACGAGCTCAGTGATTGATTTTCTCCCAACGAGAAGTAAAGTGTCACTTCAATCAGAAGAGCTCGCTAAAAAGCTAGGCGCACAATATATTGACACTGCATCGTGGCTCTGCACAGATACATGCCCTATTCGATATGCCGGCACCAATACCTACAGAGATGCTACGCATATCAGCGTTCATACTGCTTTAGCGCTGTACGGAAAACTTTTAGCGGTACTTCCTAGCATCTAACCACTATCCTTTTACATATGCAGACCGCAGATGCCATCGTTATTGGCGCAGGCATTGTCGGGGCATCCTGTGCGCTTGCTCTTACAAATGCCGGTCTTAAAGTTTTAGTTCTTGACCGAGGACCGGTTGCTGGCGGAACAACAGGTGCTGGAGAAGGAAACATTCTTGTTTCAGATAAGGATCCGGGACCAGAGTTAACGTTGGCACTTCGTTCACGCGATCTGTGGTTTGAGATGCAAGCCGATGTTGGTGATTCATTTGAACTTGAAGCCAAAGGTGGAATTGTCGTTGCACGACTGGATGATGCGCCGCTCAAAGCATTTGCATCGAAACAGCGATCAGCAGAAGTGGATGCGATCGAAGTGGGAGATAAAGAGTTACACGAACTTGAGCCACATCTGACCCGAGACATAACATCAGGAATTCTCTATCCTCAAGATTCGCAATGCCAACCGATGCTGGCTGCAGCTCATGTGCTTCAAACAGTTAGGCAGCGCGGGGGAGAAGTCGTAACCGGAGCGACAGTTACATCTATCAAGACTGTGGATGGAAAAGTTGTAGGAGTAGAGACTTCTAAGGGTTCTTATTCATCGCCCATCGTTGTGAATGCAACAGGCACGTGGGCGGGTGAAATTGCACAGATGGCGGGCTCCCATTTACCGATAGCGCCACGCAAGGGGTTCATCCTTGTGACAGCGCCCGCTCCAAAGTTGATCCACCACAAAGTTTACGATTCAGATTACGTTGCAAATGTCGCTAGTAGCGATGCTGATTTACAGACTTCTACCGTTGTAGAAGGCACTCGCGCTGGAACAATTCTCATTGGTGCAAGTAGAGAAAGAATTGGTTTTGACGGTCGTATGAACGTGGACATTTTGCGTCGTTTAGCTGCGCAAGCAACTTCACTATTTCCAATTCTACGTGACATTCAATTGCTCCGCGCGTATCGTGGTTTTCGCCCCTACGCACCCGATCATCTACCTGTGATCGGCGAAGATGCACTGGTATCTGGGCTCTGGCACTCAGCTGGGCATGAAGGTGCTGGAATTGGTTTAGCTCCTGGAAGTGCACATTTGATTACCCAACAAATTACGGGTGTTACGCCTTTTATGGACTCCACTCCATTCTCTCCACGACGTTTTCAAGTAGGTGTCGCATGACTCAACCGGCAGCATCAATCACTTTTACTTTTAACGATGAAAAAGTTTCCGCCGTACCGGGCCAAACGATTGCTGCAGCCCTTTTCAGCGCCAATCAAAAAGTATTGCGTAAGACCCGGATGGGCGGCGAAGATCGTTCAATTTTCTGCGGAATTGGAATTTGTTGGGATTGCGTTGTGACTGTTAACGGAATAAGTAATCAACGTGCATGCATCATTGAAGTCGTCGATAGCATGGTGGTGCAATCATGATTGCTGTCATTGGTGCGGGTCCTGCGGGACTTTCTGCTGCGGCAACTGCAGCCGAGCGCGGTGAAAAAGTTTTGTTAATTGATTCATCCCCACGACTTGGCGGTCAATACTGGCGCCACCTTCCCAGCAATTGGAACGATGATCGATCCCTTCATTACGATTTTTCAAAGGCTCAGGCTCTCTTTGATCGAGTCCTCACAAACCCATTGATTACTCGCCATTCCAACGCACATGTTTGGCAAGCAGAGAAAAACGATGGGGTATTTACGCTTTTTGTGGTGCGCGATGGCGTTGAGGAGAAAGTTATTGCGGATAAAGTCATTCTTGCAACAGGTGCATACGATCGCTCGATTCCTTTTCCTGGATGGACTCTGCCTGGCGTTATGACTCCTGGAGCTGCGCAAGCGATGCTCAAATCCCACGGAGTGCTTGTCGGAAAGAGGGTTGTTGTTGCTGGCACTGGACCGTTCATTCTTCCGGTTGCTGCAGGTTTAGCTGATTCTGGTGCCGAAATTGTCGGGCTGTATGAGGCAAATAATCCGATTCGTTGGTTGTTAAATCTTCATGGCTTCATTCTCAATCCATCCAAAATTGCTGAAGCCCTCTACTACATGAAGAAACTTCGTAAACATAGAATCTCTATTCGTTTCGGTAAATCAGTCGATTCAACTTCGAAGGGTTTTGCAACCGTTAATGGCAAACGCGTTGATTGTGATGTTGTCGCGGTTGGTTGGGGATTTGTTCCTGATCTTTCGCTGGCAGGAATTCTCGGAGCGCAATTAAAAGTCGATGGTGATGGCACTGTTGTTGTCGCTGTAGATTCACATCAAGAGACGAGCGTCCCAGGGTTATTTGCAGCCGGCGAATCCACTGGTATCGGCGGCTCGACTCTCTCGATGATTGAAGGTGTGATAGCTGCCGGGGGCAAAGGAAAGTTTGCCCGATGGCGCGCACAAGTTTTCGCCCGAGGTCTCCAACGCGTCTATCCAGTTCCTACCAATTGGCAAGCAAAGTTGAACGATCAAACAATCATCTGCCGTTGCGAGGAAGTAACACTTGGCGATATCTGTTCTTCAGTTGATGAGCTAGGCGCAGAGAATGGTCGGACGGCCAAACTCTTCACTCGAGCGGGAATGGGTCTCTGCCAGGGCAGAGTCTGTGGCCGCAACGTCAGTGAAATAGTTGCAGCGAAGCGAGCAGAAAAAGTGCATGATTCTGAGCGCATGGGTGGCGCACAACGCCCAACAGCTGGGCCAATCTCATTAGGTGAACTAGGAGATGGATTACAGAAGAAGTTCTAGTTATTGTGCGTGTATGACACATGCATGGAATGGAATTCTGACAGCAACGGCGACGCCATTTAAGGCTGATCTTTCAATCGATTACGATAAATATGCCGAACACGTTCAATGGCTCGCAGTCAACGGAACGCATGGCGTTATTCCCAATGGTTCACTAGGTGAATACCAAGTTCTGACCGCTGAAGAGCGTGCTCGCATGGTTGAAGTTGCAGTCGAAGCTTCACCAAAAGGTTTCCATGTTGTTCCAGGCGTAGGCGCGTATGGCGCTGGTGAATCTGTTCGATGGACAGAACAAGCAGCGAAGAATGGCGCAGCAGCAGTGATGTTACTTCCACCTAACGCGTATCGCGCGAACGATGATGAAGTTGTTGCTCACTATAAGGAAGTTGCAAAAGTTGGTATCCCAATCATTGCCTACAACAACCCCTTCGACACAAAAGTAGATCTCACACCTAAGTTGGTTGGGCGAATCGCTGATGAAGTTCCTGGCGTTGTCGCAATCAAGGAGTTCTCTGGCGATGTTCGCCGAATTTGGCAGATTAAGAAATCAGCGCCACGCATCGATGTCATTGTCGGAGCGGATGATGTACTTCTCGAACTTTCGACAGCAGGCATTTCCGGTTGGATCGCAGGATTTCCAAATGCCCTTCCCGCTGAATCAGCTGCGCTTTATAACGCTGCTATCGAAGGTGATTACAAGAAAGCTGCTCCTATGTATGCAGCCCTTCATGACCTCTTCCACTGGGATTCTCAAAAGGAATTTATTCAAGCAATTAAACTCGCGATGGATCTGCTTGGTCGTTACGGTGGGCCAACACGTCTGCCTCGTCTAGCTCTTCCAGCTGCTGATCAAGAGAAGATCAAGCGAGAAGTTGCAGCCGTTAAGGAGTATTTCGGCAAATGAACGACAGCTTGAGAACTGTCACCACAGTTGAAACTCATACCGAGGGAATGCCCACTCGAGTTGTGACTTCAGGTGTGGGGGAGATTCCAGGCAAAACGATGTTTGAAAAACGTCGCTATTTCATGCAGAACTTGGATTACATACGCGAGTGGCTCATGTTTGAACCTCGTGGCCATAGCGCCATGAGCGGTGCAATTCTTCAGAAACCCACACGTCCTGATGCTGATTGGGGCGTTGTTTATATAGAAGTTTCAGGTTGTTTACCGATGTGCGGGCACGGAACTATTGGTGTTGCGACAGCTCTTGTTGAAAAGAAGTTAGTTCCTGTTGTCGAGCCAGTCACCACAATTCGTCTTGATACTCCAGCTGGCTTGGTCGTCGTTGATGTGAAAGTGAAAGATGGAAAAGCAGAGAATGTAACCATCATAAACGTTCCATCATTCTCGTATGCTTTAGATCAAACCGTTACCGTCCCGGGACTTGGTGTATTGAAATACGACATGGCATACGGCGGAAACTTTTATGCCATCGTTCCTATCGATCGTGTAGGAATAGAATTTAAGAGAGAGAACGGTCAAAAACTTCTTGACCTTGGATTAATTATTTCTGATGCCATCAACGAACAAAATCGTCCGGTGCATCCCGAGAATCCTGACATTGCTGTGTGCCACCATATTGATTTTATTTCTCCAGGCGATAGCGAACACCATTGGAAGAATGCGATGGCAATTTATCCAGGTTGGTTTGATCGCTCTCCTTGCGGCACCGGTACGAGTGCACGCCTTGCACAGATGGTCGCTCGCGGAGAATTTAAAGAGGGCGATGTCCTCATTAATGAATCATGGATTGGGTCGCACTTCGAAGGACGTATTAAAGAACGTACAAAAGTTGGCGACTTCGATGCGATTGTTCCAATGATTACCGGACGTGCATGGGTCATGGGCGAAGCCACATGGTTATTGGATCCAGAAGATCCTTTTCCAAACGGCTTTATCGTTTAATTACGAGATTTGTTGTGGCACGTTCCACGGATTTGAATCGTGAAGCGCCTCTGGCAAATTACTTTGGCTCAGACCTTGATACGAAACTGGTCGCATAAAGCGATAAATCGCATCCGTGCCCACAGAAGTTGTGTGTGAGGATGAGGATGGCCATTGGCCTCCATGTTGCATCGCAGCGGTTACCGAGACTCCTGTAGGGAAGCCATTCCACACCACGCGTCCTGCACGCTCAGAAAGTATTGAAATAAGCCCTTTGAGAGAATCTGATTCAGCACCCTGGATCGTAGCTGTCAGCTGGCCTTCCAAGGTGAGGGCGATCGATTCGTAATCGCTCTCATTGGCAATCGCCATGACTGTGGTGGGACCGAAATGTTCTTCGAGAAGTTCAGAGTGTGAAGCGATGGTCTTCCAATCTCCGACAAAGAACGTTGGGGTAACCGCTAGTCCATTACCTGAGTTTGTGCCCGAATAAACTTTGATTGACCCGAGTGATGAGAGCTTGGTGATGGCAGATGAGTATCGATCTGCAATTCCCTTATTCAAAAGCGGACCGACAGACAAGGTTGCAAGATATTTTTCAATTTCACTTAAGAATGCATCGGCATGGGATGCAGGAAGAATGAAAAGTCCCGGCTTTGTGCAAAATTGCCCAGAACCAAGGAGAGCTGAATCAACAGATCCTTTTGCAAGAGCTTCTGCACGTTCAGCAATTGCCGCCGATGTAACGAAAACAGGATTGATGGAGCCCATTTCTGCATAGACGGGAATTGGAACTTCGCGCTTTGATGCAAGTTCGACAAGCAATTTACCGACGGGGCCTGAACCAGTAAATCCGATAGCAGTAATTTTGGGATGGTTTGCGAGCCAATGTGTTATATGAGGATCATTTCCTTCAACCAGTGAAAAGATTTCTTGAGGTTGGCCAGAGGCTTTGATTCCTTTTTGGATTGCGTTAAAGACTGCGCGCGTTGTGCCCGGATGTGAAGGATGTGCTTTAAGAACAACTGCGCATCCTGCTGCAAGTGCACTTACTGAATCTCCGCCTGCAGTTGAGAAAGCGAGAGGAAAATTAGAAGCAGCAAAGATTGCAACAGTTCCTAAAGGTTGATTCTGTTTACGAATATCTGGGCGAGGACCCATTCCATAGTTAGGGTCGGCTTTATCGATTTTGACGCCAAGGTGAGCACCTGTTGCCACTAATTGAGCAAAAGTGTTGATTTGAAAGACTGTGCGCGTGAGTTCGCCGTTGAGGCGAGCTTCTGGCAATCCGGATTCCTGGAGCGCAATCTCAACGATGGAAGCTCTGTCAGATTCGATTGCTGTAGCGATATTGCTGAGCAACGCTGAGCGATCTGTAGGTGAGAGGTGTGGAGCGCGAGCTGAATCGATGGTCTTGGAGACATCTGCGTTCGATGCGTTGGTGAATTCTGGACCGAATTCTTCGCCTGAGTGAGGGTTAACAGCGCGGAAAGTGCTCAATTAGCCAACCATTTCTTTGTGATTGATCTTTGAGGGAGCGTGGCCACATTCAGTATTCGACTGGACTGAGGCGCACTCATCACAAAGAAGGATGAGTTGATAGCAAGACTTATTTGCACAATTGCGGAAGCTCTTTGTTTTGCCAGAGCACTTTTCGCATTCACCAATAATCTCTGGATTCTCGCTGAAGTCTTGGACCATGCGCTTGTCGAAGACGTAGAGAGATCCATCCCAAAGACCATCGTTACCAAACTTTTCACCGTAACGAACGATTCCACCTTTGACTTGGTAGACCTCTTTGAATCCGCGGTTGACCATAACCGCTGAGAGAATTTCACAACGAATTCCACCGGTGCAATATGTGACTACTGGCTTATCTTTGAGGTGGTCGTATTTACCGGACTCGATTTCGCCAACAAAGTCATGAGAAGTTAAAACATCTGGGACAAGGGCGCCGCGGAATTTTCCAATTTTTGCTTCGAACGCATTTCGGCCATCGAAGAAAGTCACATCATCGCCGCGTTCTTCAACCAGCTTGTTTACCTCTTCAGGGCGTAAATGCTTGCCGCCGTTAACGACGCCATTTTCGTCGACTTGAATTTCAGTCGGGCTAGAGAATGCAACGAGTTCTTTCTTCACTTTAACGCTTAAGCGGGGGAATTCATCGCCTTTGCCTTCAGACCATTTAAAATCAATTTTCTTAAAGCCCGGGTATTCCTTCGTCTGACGAATATATTTCTTGAGGTCGGACATATTGCCGCCGAGAGTTCCGTTGATTCCATGTTCTGAAATCAAGATTCTGCCTTTGAGCCCCAAGGTCTCACAAAGATTCTTCTGCCACATCTTCATTGCGACAGGATCTGCGACGGGAGTAAACCCGTAATACAGAATGACCTTTTGGAGTTCCATGCCTGCATTCTAGAGGCGCTCACCAAGAGCGCAAAAGCGGGATTTATCGGTTCTTGCTGACGACCACTTTTTGGGCGAAAGTCAGACGCAGAACGATTTGATTAGGGTCAATTGTCTTGCTCGAACTCATAGTCGAGGCTGAGTGCTTGAGTAGTTCAGGCAACTCTTTATCGAGACGATTTGAGAAGGCCACAGCCCTTGAAATCGCCGTTGTTGGCTGTTCTGTGCGAGAGTCATATCCGCCAATAACTTGAGCGAAAACGACATCGGTTGTGGATGGCAACTTTTCGCGTGCAATGAATTGGTCTACATCTTGCTTAATCAGCGCAGAATCGAAGTTGTCATAAAGAATATCGAGATGCTTGTTATAGATCTGAGAATAGGTAAATTCGGTTGCGCCGAGCTGATCCTGTTTTTGTAAGAGATTTTGATTGCCATTAAATGTTGGCACGAATGAGATTGTCGCCAAAAAAACTACCATGAGCGCCAAGAACAAGTCGGCATACATCCAACCTGCTTGGGCGGTTGTGTCCTCTTGAGGACGGGTGGCGGGGCGACGGCGCATTTTGGTTATTCGTTTTTCTCTCGATATTCGAGAGCTTTACTTTCGCCCTCTGCATAAAGCTTTTTGATTTCCTTACGAACACCTTTTTGAGAGAAGAGCGTTTTGTTCGTGCGTTCAATTCGGCGGGTTGTTTCAGAAAGAGATCCAGATGCAGCGATGAGATTGCGAATGGATGAGGCAAGTTTGGTATTGATATTTGCTGGAGTGATACGCCCCTTAGTAAAGAGGTATTCCATAATCAAAATGCCGAGGCGGATGCGATCCTTTTCAAGGAATTCGACCTCTTTATCGTGTGCTCTATTTCCGCGCTCATTCATTCCTGAAGCAACGAGAGACATAACAATTACGGCAAGGATGATGAAGAAGTCGACTTGAGCAATATTGGCGATCTGCCAGAACGAAGGAAGAATTTTGTAACCGTTCTGCCAGAACTCGAGGAAATTCACTGTTGTGGCCCCGTTGAGTTCAACGAATGTTGAGAAAGCTTTTGTTGCTTGGCTTACTGCTTCCCAGGTGAGAGCAACGGGAACGAAGACAAGAATGTTTCGCAAGATCGCGATGATGTGTCCCCATCGAAGTTCACGTACACCTGCACGTCCTTCAGGATGGGGGAGCATCTCGAAGGGATCGAGAGTCGACCACATATCCAGGCCTTTGCGAGTTTCCACTGCGTTCAAGAGCCCTAGAACGTAGGGATCATCAGTGACGTCAGATTGAATTGCCCAGTTGGTCAATTGCTCAGCAAGAACTTGCGCTGCAATCAGATCATTGTTGGAAGCCATAAATTTTCATCCCTTATTTACCGAGTACGGGCTACAGAACCGGAATAACGGTCTTAAGCGTAGTGGCGAGTTGGAGAGAAGTCGTTGGATCTGGATCGAAAACTTCGATCTGGAAGTCAGAATCTTTCTGAGCAAGATAAACGTTAGTTGGCTCAAGCTTGTTGTAATAAACGACAGCTCCATCGGCTCGTGAAAGCGTTACTCCATTTGATTGATTGCCAGCCGCCGCTGTCGAGGCAAAAGCGCCGGGCACAACGTAGGTAGCAATAACACGGTAATTACGCTTGACATCCTCAAGGCCTTTGCCTTTTGGAAGGTAGCGAACATAGATCTGCTTGAGGTCGCTGGCGTTCAAGGTGTATTTAGCATCCTTGATTGGACCTGACCAGAAGACGGTGCGCTTCAATTTCTTAACAGCAGCTTTGAGTTCTACTTCAGTCAGCAGAACACCACCAGAAATTTTTGCTTGTTCGGTGGTCTGCGCAGAGAACTGAATAGGTGCTGGCTTGGTAATAAAGAATGTGATGCCTGCAGACAAAACTGCGGTCGCAACAAAAGCGAAGATTAATCCAAGCTTTCCAAAACGTTGTGTTGTCTTCTTGCGGTTATCTTCAATCTTTCCAAATTGTGCACTTTCAAGTTGTCCCACAAAAGATCGAGGAATGACTTTGCCTGTCATTGGTTCTGGCTTTATTCCAGCTGGAATGAAGGGTTTCGCTAGCTCCTCCTCAAATGAAAGAGGAAAGGCAAACTTGTCGGTCGTGACCGATGTCGTCGTTGTCGATGCAACCTTCTTAACAGTTGCTTTCTTAGCTACCGCTTTCTTTGCAACGGTCTTTTTGACAGCCGCTTTTTTAACCGGAGCCTTCTTGACAGCCGTTTTCTTCACAGCTGCTTTCTTTTCTGTTGCCATAGCTTCCTCCTTACCTTTTGTCAGACTAGTTTGTCTTTGCGAATACGGTCAATTTCTTGGTGCCCTTTGCACAAACTCCGATGGTGATTGTGCCCTTCTTGGATACACAGAGATTCATCTCCATGTAGCCCTGGAAGATTGGGGTATTTGGAACTGCACCGAGTGCTGCGTCAGAAGCGCCTTGAGTCTTCAAATAGCTGACGCCGTTGATTTTTACTTGTGAAACAGTTTGGCATTGAACGCTGAGCGATGTTCCGGTGAGAGAAATTCCATTCATCAATTGTCCAGCTCCACAAGTACCTGTGCCAATGGTTGTGACACCAGCGGTGCCCACCATTGAGATTCCTGTTGAAGGCCATCCACCAGCAGTCTTAGGTCCATAGATCTTGTTTGTAGATGTATTGATGAAGAAATCACCAACGTTTCCATCAGCAGATGTTGGGCCTGATGTTCCATTCAGCGTGCTCTTACCAGCAGGTCCAGTTGCACCTGTAGCTCCAGCAACGCCAGCAGCACCAGCAGCACCAGCGGCTCCGGTGTCACCCTTTGCGCCAGTTGCACCAATAAGACTTACACCTGCTGCAGGCCAACTTGTTGCACCTTTTGGTCCCCACATTGTTGAGTTGGCGGTGTTGAAGTAGAAGTCACCTTGGCTACCAACGTTTGATGTTGGATTCGAGGTCCCAGAGAGAACAGAGTTTCCATCTGCACCCGCAGAACCTGTAGCTCCAGCAACTCCCACCATTGAAAGACCGGTTGATGGCCATCCACTCGAAGTCTTTGGCCCGTAGATCTTGTTGGTAGATGTGTTGATATAGAAATCACCAACGTTTCCATCAGATGATTGCGGACCTGTTCCATTAAGAACACTTCGTCCTGTTGCTCCAGTTGCACCGGTAGGACCTGTTGGTCCTGCAACTCCTTGGATACCTTGCAATCCCTGAGCACCTTGCGCGCCAGCAGTACCAACAAGAGATGTTCCACTTGAAGGCCATCCACTTGATGTCTTTGGTCCATAGATCATGTTGGTGTTTGTATTGATGTAATAGTCGCCGACTGCACCAAGAGTTCTGCTTGGTGATGAAGTACCAGACAGAATTGTGTTTCCATCTGCACCAGCAGGACCGGTTGCACCCGATGCTCCGGTGTCACCCTTCGCTCCAGTTGCACCTGTAGCACCAGCACTTCCAACCATTGTTACACCTGTTGGCCAAGAGTTATTTGATGCCTTTGGTCCGTACAACAACCAGGTTGTTGTATTTACCCAGAAATCACCAACGTTTCCGTCATTGACTCCAGGAACACGTGAACCGCTGAGCAAACTGCGACCAGTTGCACCTGGTGTTCCAACCATGCTGAATTGGGCGGTACCCCAGCCACTTGATGTCTTTGGTCCATACAACATGTCAGTGGATGTATTTACCCAGAAGTCTCCTATGTTTCCATCACTGGAATACGGAGCTCTGGCCCCACTCAACATACTTTTGCCATCAACTCCGTTAGTGCCGTTAGTTCCATCTTTACCAGCAGCACCAGTAGCACCTTGGATGCCTTGAATTCCTTGAAGTCCTTGCAAACCTTGAAGTCCTTGAGGACCGGTTGCACCAGGATCGCCCTTTGGACCAGTAGCACCAGCTAATCCTTGAGCACCTTGTGGGCCCGGGATCAACATTGTGTTTGTGATCGTTGTGAGTGTTTGTGGAGGTCCATACGTAGTCACTGTATGAGTGTCATAAACAGTTACAGTCGAGGAATCAGATGTAACCGTACTTGTATCAACAACAGTGTTCACTGAAATAACAGGAGTGACAATCTCTGTCTTCGATGTGGTCTGGATGACAGGGTTACTTACTACTTGAATCGTAGGAACTGGAACAGTCTCAGCCACACAAACAACCGAAAGAATTCCATTCGCATCGACTGCAATCGATGAGAACTTCGTTCCCGCGTCACACGTAAGAGCTCCAAATCCAGTCACAGCACTTGGAGAAGTTGATGCCAAAGTCGAAGCTGTAGAAACAGTATTCGAGCTCGTGGTGTTTGATGAGTTATTGCTATTTCCGTAGCTATTTCCATTGCTACCGTTTTCTCCACTGTTATAGCTGTAGCTGCTAGAACCCGATGAAGAACAACGAACCGACATCACTCCATTGCTATCAAGTGCTAACCCAACCACCTGTTGATTGTTAGAACAAGAAAGTACTTGTGCGCTTGAATCTCCTGAATCGAAGTGTGATCCGCCGTAATTATCGAAATTACGGAAGTTTCCACTTCCTCCGAGTGTTGTAATCAAAGTCCAACCGTGTAAGCCAGAAGTTGATAGCGAAGTAGCAGTCGCGCAAGTGGTTGTTTTACACTGGTAAAGCTGTTGATTTGAAACAGTTCTCAAATACAGATCACCAATATTCGCAGCGGCACTTGTTCCAGTTGATGGATATCCGTTTCCACTATAGAACTCGATGCCACCACCTCCCGAACCATTCGTGCCATTCGTTCCATCAGCTCCACGAGGAATGACGAAATTAAATATCGGCGCATCAGTTGTTCCAGTGACAGTTACCGTTGCATTTGTTCCTGCAACTCCAGTCTGAACGGTTCCTATGGTGATGTAAGGAGTTAATCCGGTATCACCTTTATCACCCTTCACACCTTGAATTCCCTGCGCACCTTGTGATCCCGTATCACCTTTGACACCTTGAATTCCTTGGTCGCCTTGCAAACCGCGTTCACCTTGAATTCCCTGCGCACCTTGTGATCCGGTGTCACCTTTCACGCCTTGATTTCCTTGGATACCTTGAATTCCTTGCTCGCCTTGTGCACCGGTATCACCCTTGTCGCCCTTGTCGCCCTTGTCCCCTTGAGGACCTTGCGCACCAGTGTCTCCCTTTGCACCGGGAGCACCGGGAGCACCGGGAGCACCTGGAGCACCTGGAGCACCTGGTGTTCCTGCGCCTCCGCCACCACTTCCACCACTTGATGCAACTGGTTCAGGTAATACGAAATTCAAAATTGCATTTGTTTGTGTTGACTTCGCATCTTTAACAACTGCAGGAGTACTTCCTGTTGTAACTGTTCCGACAGAAATTGACGGAGTTATCCCGTCTGTTCCATTAAGGCCGGGGATACCAGGGATTCCTGGAAGTCCTGTAGGTCCTTGAATTCCTGCAGCTCCCGCTGGACCTTCAACAACTTTTGTTGTTGTCTTTGTTGATGATCCAGATCCTGTTGTTGAATGAATAACAACTACATCTGTTGATTGTGTTGTTGCCTTCGTACCTGTTGCAGGTCCAAGTGTTCCGTTCTTTGTTACAACTTTCTTTGTCCCAGAGGTCTTGCCTGTAAGAGGTCCATTCGTGCCGGATGTACCTGTTGTTGTTACTTTTGTAGATTGGATTGCAGTTGTTGCAGCCTTACGTTCTGCAGCACTGATTGCGCTAGGCGCACCAACAATTCCCGTGAGCACCAATGCTCCAACGAGAGTAGAAGCGATCCTTTGCGATCGCGGTATTCGTAATTTTCGATACCAGTCTATTTTTTCATCTAAGAATTTATTCCACTTATACATGGTTGTTTTGTTCCTGGACATTGCGCTACTCCATACTTGTAAAGATAGGGAGCGGCACGCTCCCTGGGACAAGGAGTAGTCAACGCTTATTTATTGCGCACGTAATTTTTCATCAAGTATGCATACCTATTACCGAGTCGCGGAGTAGGGATATCCCTAGTACACAAAATAGACTTGAGTACTTGAGTAGTGACATCTGAAATAAGTGCGCCATAATTACTTTATGGCTAGAACCCGAGTAATGGTTGTCGAAGATGACAGCTTCATGCGCTCTATGGTTATTAGCGCATTACAAATGCAAGACATGGATGTTGTTGCAGAATCCCAATCAGCAAGTTTTGCAATGAAGACCGCATCACTCATTCGTCCGGATATTGCAATCCTTGATTTGAATTTAGGAAGCGGACCGACTGGAATCGATTTAGCAATTGCATTACGTGGTGTGCTTCCAAGAATTGGAATTGTTCTTTTAACATCGTATGAAGATCCACGACTTCATCGTCCCAACCTTCCTCAACTCCCAGCCGGTTCGATTTATATGAAAAAAGGCGATGTCTCAAAAGTCGAAGTTTTAATTAAAGCGGTTAACAAGGCCTTGGATTATTCAGTGAAGCGCGGAAAAATTGTTGACACAGAACCTGCAAGAAAATCTGAATTGGCATCTTTTACCGATGTTCAGATTGAAACAATGCGACTTGTCGCCCAAGGATTATCTAATGCGCAAATTGCGAGTACTCGTAATGTCAGTGAAAAATCTGTTGAGCAAACAATCTCTCGTCTTGCTGCAATCTTTGGAATTAAAAGCAACAAAGAGAAGAATCAACGAGTTGAAATCACAAATAGATATAACCAACTTTCTGGTTTGATTGCTGGAGATCGATGAATACAAATCGGAAGCAACTCGATTACCTTTTAGGCGGCAAGTGGGCAATGTCGTTGAGAGGCTCATTGATAGCTTTACCTTGGGTTATTCTCGCCGCTCCTTTAGGAAATTCAGTTGGAGCTTCTGATTTCCCTTTCGCGCGTTGGACATTAGTATCTTCGATTTCAGCCCTCCCGCCCATCGGGCTTCTTGCCTTGTTGAGCATCTCGCTCTACCGTCACCGCTCGATTCGACCCCGCCCTTGGTGGTGGATCCTCGTAATTGGAGGGATTTTGGGAGGAATCAAGGGTTATTTGATGACGTATGTTGGCTATAAATGGGGTTTGCTCACCGAGCCGTTTAGTACCGACATGGAAAAGCGCATAGGCAACAATTTCTTAATCGGTGCTTGCCTTTTCCCAATCATCACTTTTCTCATTGCTGGCTACGACAGATACTCAATTCAACGAAACAAGCTGTTGCGCCAAGCACTTTCGCAGAACACTCTCGCTGCGGCAGTAGATGAAGCGACAACGTTGCCTGATGGAATTGTTGATGGCCGCATCAACGCACGTATTGAAAAAGACCTTGCTGAAACAAGGGCTGTTCTTCAAGAATTGATTGCGAGCGGTCGTGCTATCGATGGCATGCAAATTGCAAATTATCTGAGAAATCGTACAAGTACATCAATCCGTCCTCTCAGTCACTCACTTTTTGATCCACGCGCACAGGGAATTGGAGCGCATCGAATTCGAAGCGCTATCAAATGGGGCATCTTGAATATGACTATTTTCCGGGGTGCCATTGTTATCGGATATGCAATTACGGCCTTACCTTCTTTTTTTAAGCGTGATTATTTTCCAGACTCCATCGAGCGATTCACATTTCATCTCTTGGTTCTCGCAGCGATTCTCTACCTATCAGAACTCTGTATAAACAAATTTAAGATTCGTAAGCTATATCCAAAATTTCTCTTCACAATTTTAGTCTTGATTATCAATGACCTCGTTGTAAATTGGATCTATAAAATTCTTCAATTGCGTGTGGATCTTTTGGCAAATCGTATAACCGATATTGTGTGGATTCTCTTTTTGGTTTATTTCGTAAGCACGACAATCACTGTTTTTACGCGTGAAGAAGCAGTTATTGAGAGCTTGAAGTCCATCATTACAGATGAAGAGCTCGCGGTCGCCGGTGCAAAAGTTGCCAATTCCGGAGCTAGCCGCGACCTTGCACGCTTCCTCCACACCAATATGCAGACCGCGTTAATCAACTCCGCCAACGTTATTGACCGTGCGACTGCACGTGGGGATGTTGACGCCATTCGATTAGAGTTAGCAAAAGTGCAGGAATTACTTCATCTTCCAGGGTCAATCGACCATCAAGAACCTGAACATTCACTCGACTCAACTTTGCGAAGTGCCAAACAAAATTGGGATGGGCTCATGAAAGTAAAGAGCTCTGTCACTGGCACAGTAAAAACGACTACGCCTTCAGAAACCAAAAAGTTGGCTCAAGTTCTCGATGAAGCACTTTCGAATTCTTTTCGTCATGGCAAAGCCAGCCAAGTGACGATCTCGCTCAAAGCCGCAAAAGATCGTCTCATACTGAGCGTCAGCGATAACGGAGTTGGACCTCTTGAAGGAGCAGAAGGAATGGGCAGCCAGACCTTTGATTCCATCGGGGGAGAGAACTGGGATTTACAAGCACAAAGCGAGGGTGGAGCGATCTTCACACTTTCAATGAAGAGACAAAGTGAATAAAATGACCACACTGAAGGACTCAGGAAGCGCTGATACCATCGCATCCTTCACAACTGCTCAGGAGGCAGAATGCTAAAGAGAACACGAGGAAAGCTCGCCATTGCACTTACTGCAATTGCATTTTCCGGAACCAGCTTCGTCGCTCTCGCTGATAACCCAGCGCAAAAGAACGCGAACGGACAATCTGATGCACCTGCGCAAGCAAAACAAGGTGAAAAAGGTCCAGAAGTTCGCTTTGGTAATCCTTCTCGCACAATCGGCAGTGATGCAGATCAGCGCGACTATGACGCTCAAGATGGTGGAATCACCGGCGTTGCAATCACAGGTTCACGCGTCTTTGAGACTCGTGTATCCAATGCTGCTGCACCACGACCAGCCACAACAGTTTTGAACCTCACAAAACACACAGGCAACCCAATGCCAGTGACAAAAATTGTTGCTATCTATTGGGGCACAGGATTCCCAGCGGGATACCAGGCAGCCGTAGATTCCTATCTTGGAGTAATTTCATCTCCATCAAATGCTCTTAATAGCGTAACCAACCAATACTTTGTCTCACCTGCGAAAAACGCTATGTCTTTCGTTCGCAGTTACACGGACACAACATCGACTCCACCAACTTCTGCACCTACAACTGCTTCAATTCTTGCTGAGGCATACAAAGTAGTTGTTACTCAAAACGGTGGAACGATGGACCCAGCAGGCTTGTATATGGTTTTCACAAATAATTTCCCAGCTCGTGCAAACTTCTGCGCATGGCACGGTGCCGGTTCTGTTAATGGCAAGCCATTCACAATCGCATATCAGCCATACCTAGGAACGATGGCTGGTTGTGCTGCAAGCTATATGGCTGGCTACACAGTTGGATCAACAATCTCTGGTGTAGATGCAGTTGCTAACGTTGCAAGCCATGAAATTTACGAAACCATTACAGACCCACAATTAAATGCTTGGTTCGATGCTAATGGCGCCGAAATTGGCGACAAGTGTTCATGGAATTACGGATCAACAAAAGTTGGCGCATACTCTGTTCAGACCGAGTGGAGTAATTCGGCAAAGGGTTGTGCGCGGTCATAGATATGAAGAAAATCGTGGCCATTGCTGCTGTAGGAGTGCTTTCGGCGCTCCTGCTGAGCTCTTGCGGTTCAAAAGCTCCAGAAGTAAAAGTAATTGGAAACTCAAGCTCTAACGAAACAATGGCATCCCCAGCACCCACAAAATAATTAGTAGCCACTTTAAGAAGAGTCAGCAAAATTCGTTTTCGAGGCTATACGGCCTAATTCTTACAGCACATTTGAGCAACAACATTTCTTGATAAAACTGCGACTAATCGAGCGCCATGTAAGAGTAGGCTGGATTTATGACTAAGCGGCAAGAATTTTATCTTCTACAAAAGTATGATGAATTTGAGCTTCGTGAATATCTCCCTTGCGTCATTGCAGAGGTGAAAGTTTATGCTCAGTATTCAAGCGCAACAAGCAGCGCTTTCGCTTCGTTATTCAATTACATTTCAAAGGGAAATAAGTCCTCAGAAAAAATCGCAATGACTGCCCCCGTAATAGCCGCGCAAAAAACAGAGAAGCCGGAATCCAATGATTGGTATGTCTCCTTTGTAATGCCATCAGGCAGCACCTTTGGTCACTTGCCAGACCCCAGCGATTCGAACGTCACATTGCGCGAAGTAGGTACCGAAAGATGCGTTGCTAAATCATTCCGCGGCAGAGCAACCGAAGAACTATCACGAAAGATTGCTGAGGAGCTTCGCTTAAGTGCATCGATAGCCAACATTGCACTCTCTGACGAAACCCGAATCTGTCGATTTGATCCGCCATTTAAACCTGGCTTCATGCAGTACAACGAAATCGTGATTCCGGTGTCATCTAAGGGTTGAGTTCAATATTCTAGTTTTAAAGGGTTTGACGCAACATCGGCACAGCCCTCACCAAAGTTCCATGCAAGCAAATGCCACAGAGGATTAAAAAAGCCCCTCAGGATTCTTGAGGGGCGTTTACTTTGGTGGGTTGTGAGGGATTCGAACCCCCGACCCAGTGATTAAGAGTCACTTGCTCTACCGACTGAGCTAACAACCCAAAGTTTTACTGCTTTACTTCAACGGCAGAACCTACCATCCAAGGCTGGTTCTGCGAAAACCCACTAAAGCGCGTCTGAACCTCGCTCGTTGGTGCGGACACGGACCACGGCATCAACGCTTGTCACCCAGATCTTTCCATCACCAATTGAGCCTGTATTTGCTGTCTGAACCATCAAATCAAGGACTCTGTCGAGATCTGCATCATCGACCAAAACCTCAATGCGAACTTTAGGAATTAAATCAACGGTGTATTCAGCGCCACGGTAAATTTCTTTGTGGCCCTTTTGGCGACCGAAACCACTTGCCTCTGAAACTGTCATGCCCGCAACTCCATTAGCTTGGAGAGCTGCTTTGATTTCATCAACGCGACCTGGCTTCACGATGGCAGTAATAAGTTTCATGATTTAACCCTACTCTTTTCTCGGCGACTTGTTAACGGCCTAATTCGTAAGCGGACTCGGCATGAATTGCTGTGTCAACGCCTTCGATTTCCACATCGCGATGAACGCGGAATCCGATTGTCTTTTGAATAATGGTTGCGATGATGTAGGTCGCGATAAAGGAATAAGCCAATACTGCGATGGAGGCAATCGCTTGCTTTCCAAGAAGTGATGGGGATCCTGAAATGAAGAGGCCATCTGCTCCGGCTGAGTTCGCTTTAAGAGTTGCGATGAATCCAATCGACAACATTCCAACGAGTCCTGAAAGTCCATGAACTCCAACAACGTCGAGTGAATCGTCATAATTGAGTTTGTACTTGAGGCTTACACCATATGCAGAAACAGCGCCAGCAATAAGTCCAATGAGGAGTGCGCCTAGCGGTGTTACGAATCCGCAAGCAGGTGTAATTCCAACTGCTCCTGCAATCGCACCAGATGCAGCGCCAAGAGTGGTGGCTTTACCTTCGCGAATCTTTTCGTATCCAACCCAAGAGAGAACCGCCGCAGCTGTTGCAATTTGAGTGTTGATCATCGCAAGTGCTGCAGTGTGATTTGCTGCAAGAGCTGAACCGGCATTGAAACCGAACCAACCAAACCAGAGCATGCCTGCGCCTAGTAGTACGAGAGGCATATTGTGAGGACGCATACGATCGCGCTTGAAACCTTCGCGCTTTCCAAGAACGAGAGCTAGAGCAAGTGCAGCTGCGCCAGAGTTAATCTCAACAACTGTTCCACCTGCGAAATCAAGCGCGTGGAGCTTGCCGTAAATCCAACCATCGGATGCAAAAGCCCAGTGCGCAACAGGGGAGTAGACGATTGTTATCCATGCAATAACGAAGATGATCCATGCGCTGAACTTGGCACGATCTGCAATCGCACCTGAAAGAAGTGCAACGGTGATGATCGCAAAAGTCATTTGGAACATAACGAAAGCGAGTTCTGGAATCGCGTGTCCCGGCGCTCCCGTCACGGAGTCGATGGTGCCTGCTAAACCAATGTGGCTGAGATTTCCAAGAAGTCCGTGTCCAACATCTTTGCTGAATGCGAGCGAGTAGGCATAAGCAGTCCACAAAATTGTGGTGATTCCCATTGCTGAGAAAGACATCATCATCATGTTGAGGGTGCTCTTTGCGCGAACCATGCCGCCGTAAAAGATTGCAAGACCTGGTGTCATAAATAGAACGAGTGCACCACTTGCTAGTACCCAGGCAGTATCGCCAGCGTTAATTGCCATTATCTCTCCGAGTTAGTGAAAGGGACTAATGTGTTTCTTTGTAACGTGCGTAGCTTGCGTTGATTTCATTTTCAGCTGCAACGTGGCCAACCCATTCGCCGCCGAAAACTTTCTTTCCTGGCTCAAGAGCTTTGTAGACCTGGAAGAAGTGGCTGATTTCATTGAGATCGTATTCAGCAACGTCATCGAGATCTTGTAAATCATTCTTACGAATATCTCCCGCTGCAACACAGAGAAGTTTGTCATCTCCGCCAGCTTCATCTTGCATGTGATACATGCCGACAACGCGACAGCTCACAACACAACCAGGGAATGTTGGCTCATCAAGAAGGACAAGTGCATCAAGTGGATCGCCATCAAGTGAGAGGCTGTTCTTTACAAAGCCGTAGTCATAGGGATAACGAGTTGATGTGAAGAGCATGCGATCAAGGCGAATTTCACCGGTCTTGTGATCGATCTCGTATTTGTTGCGACTTCCGGCAGGGATTTCGATGACAACATCGAAAATCATGTGAGGCATTCGAACTCCCTTAAATAGACGCAGAGATCTGCGTTAAAAATTGGGGTGATCGACGGGGCTCGAACCCGCGACATTCCGGACCACAACCGGATGCTCTACCAGCTGAGCTACGACCACCATGTTGCACTGGAAAGGCTAATTATACGGGACAGAACTAGGGCGCCGGAACGAAAATCTGAGCGCGGTAGTAGTCCAACTCATCGATGGAATCCCGAATATCGCCAAGAGCGCGGTGATTGCCGGTCTTCTTTGGCGCTGCGAAATAGGCACGTGGATACCACCGTCGAGCAAGCTCTTTAATGGATGAGACATCAACGGTTCGGTAATGAAGATAGGCATGGACTTCAGGAAGATCGCGGGCAATGAAGAGGCGATCAACATAAACAGAGTTTCCAGCCAGCGGTGATTTACCAGCGCCAGGCGCATATTTATTGAGGTATTCAAGAATCTTGGTTGATGCTTCTTCGAGAGAGACGCCGTTAGGGATCTCTGTGATGAGACCTGACGAGGTGTGCATTTCGCGGACGAAATCATTCATCGCATCGAGCTTCTCTTGGGTTGTTTTGATGACAAGGTCAACGCCTTCACCCAAGACATTTAATTGTGAATCGGTAACGAGGACAGCGATTTCGACCAGCGCATCGTTTTCGATGCTCAAGCCCGTCATTTCGCAGTCAACCCAGATCAGGTTGGGAGCCTCGTTTGCCATAGCCCCACCTTAAGCCGTCTCGACCTTATTTCACCATTCGTTCACCTTCCGTTTACTTTTGAGCCAACTAACAACCCCCGAAAAGGGGGAGTATCCGTGCGTGAGTTCATCCCAAGTAACCGAGCGCCCGGCCCTGCCCGCGAAGCGACAGTTAACGACAAAGCCCAGATTTTCTGACAAGGTTTTTCGCACCGTTGTAACGAGTGGCGGATTATCTTCGCTCATTATTTTGGGAATGATCTTCATCTTTCTTCTTTATCAGGGCTTCTCAATTTTGCAATCACAAGGTTTTCATTTCATATCGACGAGTGATTGGAACGCCGTTGTTGATGACAACAACGTTCCCGTTCCTTCTCAATCGCATTTCGGAATTGCTGCAATGCTTATCGGAACTCTGGTTTGCTCGACGATTGCCGTCTCAATTGCCGTTCCAATTTCTGTTTTCACGGCGCTCTTTTTAACGTTCTACGCGCCTTCATCTATTAAAAAGATCATGGTAACTCTCGTCGATCTCATGGCCGCTTTCCCATCCATTCTTTATGGTTTGTGGGGATTCTTCGTTTTGATGCCGAGCGCTGTTTACTGGGCAAAGCTGCTTCATAAATTCTTTGGCTGGATCCCATTCTTCAACATGCAAGCACCGGTTTTTGATCGTTCACCATTCGTTGCCGGTGTTGTTTTATCCATCATGATTATTCCTATCGTCACATCGATTTCTCGCGAAATCTTTGGACAAACTCCACTCGATCGAATTCAAGCCGCATATGCTCTTGGTTCGACTCGTTGGGGAATGATTCGCGCAGTTGCGTTTCCATATGCGCGCTCAGGAATTGTTGGCGGAGCGATGCTTGGCTTGGGCCGCGCGATGGGTGAAACCGTTGCTGTTTACACCGTACTCAACATTGTTTATCAAATTAACTGGCATGTATTGCTCGGCGCAGGTGGCAACGTCGCATCGATGATTTTGATGAAGTTCGGTGAAGCTACTCCGCTTGAAATTAAAGCACTTATGGCTGCCGGATTGATTTTGTTCCTTGTGACTCTGATCGTGAACTCAATTGCTGACGTGATTGTCGCGAAATCTGGAAAGAGCGGCCGATGAGCACAGTGACTATTCCAAAGCCACAAAAGCCGTGGAAAGCGACTCCACGCCAACGGATTGAAACTGGCAGCATTTTACTTATTTCAGTGTTGCTTGCAGTGTTGCTCGTTGCGGTTTCACCTCTCAAAGGAAAGCTTGGCTACGTCGGCGCTTTTGTCGTTATCTACTTAATCATTGATTATGTGGTGGTGCGACTTAACCATGGAAAATCGGCAGGTGTGGATGCCTTCTTTCGTGGACTTGTAACAATGGCGATTGGTGTTGCGGTACTGCCAATTATAAGTATTTTAGTTTCGGTGGTTGTTCGAGGTTATAAAGGTTTGCACTTATCACTTTTCACCACTGATATGCAGAACGCAGCTTTCACTGATGAAAACCTTGCGGCAGGTGGGTTGAAGCACGCGATTATCGGATCAATTCTTATTGTTGCAACAGCATTAGTTATTAGTTTGCCGATTGGAATTTTGACTGCGATTTACATGACAGAAATCCGCGGAAAATTTGCGCGTCCTATTAAATTCTTAGTTCAATCAATGTCTGGCGTCCCTTCAATCGTTGCAGGTTTATTTATCCTTGCTGCAATTGTTTATCCGCTGACAAAATTTTATTCATCATTCGAAGGTTCACTTGCACTCGCAATTCTGATGATTCCTACAATTGCGCGTACTGCTGAAGAAGTTCTTCTTTTGATTCCACAAGACCTACGTGAGTCTGGTGTGGCACTTGGTGGAACTCAATGGCGCACTGTTCAACAGATCGTTCTTCCTGCAGCACGAAGCGGCCTTGTAACCGCGCTGATCTTGGGTGTAGCTCGCGTTGCTGGCGAAACCGCACCAGTTGTTTTGCTCACCGGTGGTGGCGATGGAACTCAATGGAACATCTTCAAAGGGCCAATGGGAACGCTGCCTACATATATTTGGAAAGCTTTCGGTTCAGGAACTGAGGCTTCCATTGCGCGCGCATGGACGGGTATTCTGGTTCTGCTCGTGATTGTCCTATTTTTATTTGGCCTTGCAAGATTCCTAGGCGGGAGAAAAGTTAAATGACCGACGAAAGCGAGAATCCAGAAATGGAAACACACGTGCAACCATCTTCACTTGCTGGGATTGCCTCAGCAGCTGAAGGAAAGAAAACTCCTGGATCTAGCGCACTTGGCGTAGGACTTGAAGCACGCAACATTCATGCATGGTTCGGTGACAAGCTCGCCCTTCGCGACGTCTCACTCGATTTTTGGGCAGGAACAGTTACCGCATTGATCGGTCCATCTGGTTGCGGCAAATCTACATTTATTCGCACACTCAATCGTATGCACGAATTCATCCCAACAGCTGCGATGGCTGGTGAAGTTCTTCTCAACGGTACAGATATTTACGCACCTGGAGTCGATGTCACTCAAATTCGCTTAAAGGTCGGAATGGTTTTCCAAAAGCCAAATCCGTTCCCATCAATGACAATCGCAGAAAACGTCTTAGCAGGATTGAAACTTGCAAACCTTAAAGTTGAAAATAAAGATGATTTACTCCAAGAATGTCTAGAGCGTGCTGGCCTTTGGAATGAAGTGAAAGATCGCCTCAATGCTCATGGTGGTTCACTTTCAGGTGGCCAACAACAGCGTCTCTGTATCGCCCGCTCACTTGCTGTTCGCCCACAAGTTCTCCTTATGGATGAGCCATGTTCAGCTCTTGACCCAGGATCAACGTTGAAGGTTGAAGAGACAATCTCGCACCTCTCTTCATCGATGACAATCATCATTGTTACCCACAACATGCAACAAGCAGCTCGTGTCTCGGATTACACAGCTTTCTTCTTGTCTGATGGCGGTCCAGGAGAGCTCGTTGAAGTAGGTCATACCAACGAGATCTTCTCTCGGCCAAAGGATTCACGGACAGAAAATTACGTAACCGGCCGCTTTGGTTAAGCCGCCAACTTCAAAATCAGTTAACCATTTGTTCACTTAGAACCCACTCGCCATTAAGAGTGGGTCAACCCCAAGTTTCTTAATCTCTTTAAATTTCCTCTTACAAGTCCAAATACGAGGACTCAATTTCTAGGGGAAAAGTAGGTTTAATGAGTATGAAAATCTCACGCTCCATCAAAGTAGCTGCAGTTGTTGCAGCCGCTGCAGTTGTTGCAGCATCACCAGCTTTCGCTGGTACAGCACTTACAGGTGCAGGTTCATCATTCGCAGCGCCACTCATCGGTGCATGTAAGACTGCGTATCAAACAGCTTCAGGTAACACAATTACCTACAATCCAGCAGGTTCAGGAACAGGTCGCGGAAATACTGATAAGGGTATTGGCGATTTCAACTTCTCAGATGCAACATATACACCAGCAGTTGCAACAGTTGTACATATCCCAGTAGTTGCTGCACCAGTAGCAATTGCTTACAACCTCAACTCAACAAAGACTCTTTACCTTTCACCTTCAACTCTTTCAGATATCTTCGCTGGCAAGATCACAATGTGGAATGACCCAGCAATTGCAGCTGACAACAACGGAATTTCACCACAGGTTGTTTTCAAGAAGTCTGCATCTGGCGCAGTTGTTAAGGATGCTGCTGGTAAGCCAGTAGTTCTTAAGACAATTCAAGTCAAGCGTTACTTCACACTTCCTAACCAGAAGATCAAGGTCATCTACCGTGGAGATGGATCTGGAACAACTCAGAACCTCGTAAACATGTTCATCAAGAAGTTCCCAACAACATGGACAAAGGCTTCTTCTTCAACATTCACATCAGTATTCCCAGGAAGCATCAACGATGCTGCAAACCTCGGCCGCTTCCAAGCAGCTACAGGTTCAGCTGGCGTATCTGCACTTGCAGCTAAAACAAAGTACTCAATCACTTATGTTGAAGCTTCATATGCATCAGCACAAAAACTCGGTCTTGCAGCAATCAAGAACGCAGCTGGTTCATACGCACTTCCAGATGCAGGCGGAACAGCAGCGTTCTTGAACGCTGGAACAGTTGCAGCTGATGGAAAGATGACATTCAACTATGAGACAACAGATCCTGCGGCTTATGTCCTCGGTATCGTTTCATACGCACTTGTTGACACCAAGACAAAGAACGCAGCGGATGTTAAGTCATTCCTCAACGCTCTCTTGGATCCAACTTGCCCAAACACTGATCCAACACTTCAGTACTCAACAATCACAGGACCTTTGCTTGCTGCTGATAAGGCGCTCATTGCAAAGATCGGTGCTTAATTTCTAGATAACTAGAAACGAAAAACCCGGCCACATGAGGGTGTGGCCGGGTTTTTTCATGCCATAAATCTTCATGAAGAAAGCTTGCGCGCCCGGCTGGAATCGAACCAGCGACCTACCGCTTAGAAGGCGGTTGCTCTATCCGACTGAGCTACGGGCGCATCTGTGGTGATACGAGATACGTAATGAAGTCTACCGAAGCAAGAACCGGTAGAGTCTCGCCTTATGGCTGAGTTCATTTACACGATGAAGAAGGCGCGTAAAGCGCACGGTGACAAGGTAATTCTTGATGACGTCACACTGATGTTCCTCCCAGGAGCAAAGATCGGCGTCGTCGGCCCTAACGGTGCTGGTAAGTCCACCGTCCTTCAAATCATGGCCGGACTCCAACAACCTTCCAACGGTGAAGCATTCTTGACCCCTGGCTACTCAGTCGGAATTTTGATGCAAGAGCCAAAGCTCGATGAAACAAAAACTGTTCTTGAGAATGTTCAAGAAGGCGTCGCAGAAACAATGGCAATGATGAATCGCTTCAACGCGATTTCGGAAGAGATGGGCCAACCTGACGCTGATTACGACACTTTGCTGGCTGAGATGGGAACTCTCCAAGAGCAACTCGATCATCGCAATGCATGGGATTTAGATTCCCAACTTGAGCAAGCGATGGATGCTCTTCGTTGCCCACCACCAGATGCTGATGTCAAAGTACTTTCCGGTGGAGAAAAGCGCCGCGTCGCACTCTGCAAACTTCTTCTCGAAGCACCTGATCTTTTATTGCTCGATGAGCCTACAAACCACTTGGATGCAGAATCTGTTCTCTGGCTTGAGCAACACCTTTCTAAATATCCAGGCACTGTCGTTGCGATTACGCACGATCGTTACTTCTTGGACAACGTTGCTGAATGGATTCTCGAACTCGATCGAGGTCGCGCTTATCCATATGAAGGTAACTACACCACTTACCTTGAAACGAAATCGACTCGGCTGAAAATTGAAGGCCAAAAGGATGCAAAGCGCGCCAAGCGTTTGAGTGAAGAACTTGAATGGGTTCGCATGAATGCAAAGGGTCGCCAAGTTAAATCAAAGGCTCGTCTTGCTCGTTACGAAGAGATGGCTGCTGAAGCTGAAAAGACTCGAAAGTTGGATTTCGAAGAGATTCAAATTCCACCTGGACCTCGTCTTGGAAATATTGTTGTCGAAGTTTCTAATTTGAAGAAAGGCTTTGGAGATCGCCTTCTTATCGATGATCTCTCCTTCAGCTTGCCACGTAACGGAATCGTTGGGGTTATTGGTCCTAACGGTGCTGGTAAGACAACGCTTTTCAAAACAATTCTTGGACTTGAAGCTGCCGATGAAGGCAATGTAAAAGTTGGAGAGACAGTAAAGATTTCATATGTAGACCAGTCTCGTGAAGGCATCGACCCAAAGAAATCTCTATGGGAAGTAGTTTCTGATGGCCTTGATTTCATGAAGGTTGGAAATGTTGAAATGCCATCGCGCGCATATGTTTCAGCATTCGGTTTTAAAGGCCCAGATCAACAAAAGCCTGCAGGAGTACTTTCAGGTGGTGAGCGAAACCGTTTGAATCTCGCTCTCACTTTAAAGATGGGCGGCAACCTACTTCTCCTCGATGAACCAACAAACGATCTCGATGTTGAAACTTTGGGTTCACTTGAAAACGCTCTGCTTGAATTTCCTGGTTGCGCCGTGGTGATCTCTCACGATCGCTGGTTCTTGGACCGCGTCGCGACTCACATCCTTGCTTACGAAGGTGAATCACAATGGTTCTGGTTTGAAGGAAACTTCGAATCCTATGAAGCTAACAAGATTCAACGTCTTGGTGCAGATGCTGCTCGTCCTCATCGCGTGACGTATCGAAAGCTCACCCGTTAATGCGCCACGAATCCAAACAGCTCATTCGCTGGGATGACTTAGATGCTTTTGGCCATCTCAACAACGCTGCATACTTAACAATCATTCAAGAAGCTCGTGCTGATTGGACCTGGTACTCACGTCGCCCATTGGGTCTAGAAGCGATGTTTCCATTGATGGTTGTGGCTCGCGCCGAAGTTGATTACCTCGTTCCTATTTATGAAGGCAGCTACGAGACTGTAGTTTCGATTTGGGTATCTCGAATCGGCAATTCATCTTTTGATCTTACATATGAAGTTTCAAGCGCTGCAGGTGTTCATGCACGCGCCAAGACAGTTCAAGTTGCAGTAACCCCAGATACATTTAAAGCCAGACGCATCAGCGACGATGAGAAGGTTTTCTTAAACACATACTTCGAGGAGTCGCCAGCATGACATTAGCCCCACGCAAAGATCGACCTTGGTGGAGAGATGCAGTCACGTATCAAATTTATATTCGATCATTTGCTGATTCGAATGGCGATGGCAAGGGCGATGTAGAAGGTATTCGCTCACGTTTGCCATATTTAAAAGCTCTAGGAATTAACGCTATTTGGATTACGCCGTGGTACCCATCTCCTCAAAAGGATCATGGTTATGACGTTGCTAATTACATGGATATCGAACCTGATTATGGAACTTTGGATGAGGCACAAAAACTCATTGATGAGGCCCACTCTCTCGGCATCAAGTTCATCATTGATATCGTTCCAAATCACTCTTCCGATCAGCATGTGTGGTTCCAGGAAGCGTTGAAATCACCTCCAGGTTCTGCTGCTCGCGATCGCTATATGTTCCGCGATGGCAAGGGCGAGAACGGCGAGCTTCCACCTAACGATTGGGAAGCTGTTTTTGGTGGACCGGCATGGCAACGTATAACCGAAGCCGATGGCAAGCCTGGCCAGTGGTACTTACATCTTTTCGCAACTGAACAACCAGATTTCAATTGGGAGAATCCAGAAGTTCGCGCTCACTTCGAGCAAGTACTTAAGTTTTGGCTCGACCGTGGAGTCGATGGATTCCGCATCGACGTTGCACACGGAATGATCAAGGAAGCTGGTCTTCCTGATGTGAAATCTGCAAACAAGATGTTGGATAAGGATGCTCGCCCATATTGGGATCAACCAGGCGTGCACGATATTTATCGCTCATGGCGCAAGATTTTTGATTCTTATCCTGGCGATCGCATGGGCGTTGCTGAAGCATGGGTTTCAGCAGAATCACTTGCTAAGTATCTGCGACCAGATGAACTCGCAAATTCATTTAACTTCCAATTCCTTGATTCCAAATGGGAAGCAAAGAATCTTAAGAAGAACATCAAAGAAACCTTTGTAAATCTTGCCGGCACAGGAGCCCCTGCATCATGGGTCTATGAAAACCACGATGTCACTCGCAAAGTAAACCGCTTTGACCGAGGCCTCAAAGGCGGCGGTGCAAGTAATCCTAAAGATCGCTATGGCAATCACAGCAAGTTCTCGCTAGAACGTGGAACTCGTCGTGCTCGTGCAAGCGCACTATTGATGCTTGCTCTTCCAGGCGGCGCATATATTTATCAAGGCGAAGAACTCGGTCTTCCAGAAGTTACGGATATTCCACGCAATCGTTTAGAAGATCCCAATTGGGTCATGAGCGGATTCACAGATCCAGGTCGTGATGGTTGCCGTGTTCCACTTCCATGGACTCAAAATGCAGATGGTGCTCACGGATTTTCTGTACATAAATCTCTCACAACTGATGAAGCATGGCTTCCACAACCAAAGGGTTGGGGTGATTTCGCTGCAGATAAACAAGAGCAGAATGAAAACTCAACGCTCTGGCTTTATCGCAAAGCGCTCAAGATTCGCCAAGCCGAAGAAGGTATGGGGGACGGCGAACTTGAATGGATTAAGACAGGAAAAAAAGTTCTCGCATTCAAGCGTCCTGGTGGAATTCAGTGTTGGGTAAATTTTGGAAGCACCATCAAACTTCCTAAAGGAGCTGAGGTGCTTGTTGCATCAGTTCAACTAGAAGGTCGCAAACTTCCTAAAGATGCTGCCGTTTGGATTCGTGCGTAAATGACAATCGAGAAGGTGCGCAGAGTTCATCCTGCATGGATAGCTTTTGCAGTTACCTTCTTAACTCTTGCTGCATCAGCCGGGTTTAGAGCTGCGCCTTCGGTTCTGCTCGTTCCTCTGGAAGAAGCTTTCGGTTGGTCGCGAGCAACAGTTTCTGCTGCAATCTCCATTAACGTTCTTATTTACGGTTTAGTGTCGCCATTTGCTGCAGCTTTGATGGAGCGATTTGGAATCAAGAAAGTTGTGATGATCGCTCTCACAGTGGTTGGTAGCGGTGCTTTTGGGACAATGTTTATCAACTCTCCTTGGCAATTAATTGCATTATGGGGAGTGGTGGTTGGAACAGGTACTGGTTCTATGGCGCTCGTTTTTGCTGCATCCATTGCAAATCGCTGGTTTATTGCAAGGAAGGGCTTGGTACTTGGAGCTCTCACTGCTGCAGCAGCTACAGGGCAGCTGATTTTTCTTCCTGGACTTTCATGGCTTGCAACGCATCATGGATGGAAAACAGTTTCACTCACGATTGCATCCGCTGCATGGGTGATGGTTCCGATCATCGCGATACTCCTGAAAGAGAGTCCATCCAAAATTGGTGCGCGTCCTTATGGAGCACCTGACGATTTTGCAGAGCCGATTCACATCAAACGTAATGCTGCAAAAGAAGCCCTAGGCGCTCTTCGCGATGCATCGAAGTTGCGTGACTTTTGGTATCTCACCGGATCTTTCTTTGTCTGCGGTCTTTCAACGAGCGGACTTGTTGGAACGCACTTCATTGCTGCTGCGCACGATCATGGAATGTCGGAGGTCACTGCCGCTGGTCTACTCGCTCTCGTCGGCGTATTCGATGTCATTGGAACGCTTGCCTCAGGTTGGCTCACAGATAAAGTTGATCCTCGCAAGTTGCTCTTCTTTTATTATCTCTTCCGTGGGTTATCACTTTTCATTCTTCCTGCAATTCTCTTCCAAACAGTTCATCCATCAACGCTTGTCTTTATTATTTTCTACGGCCTTGATTGGGTAGCAACTGTTCCTCCCACTGTCGTTCTCTGCCGCACCATTCTTGGTCCAGAACGTGGCACAGTTATTTACGGATGGGTCTTTGCCTCCCACCAAATCGGCGGATCCATTGCAGCTCTTGGCGCAGCGCTCTTGCGCGTGAAATTCGGCAACTACTCTGCTGCGTTCTATATCTCAGGCCTTCTCTGTGTCATTACCTGTTACTTCGTGCTACAAATCGGTAAGGAAAAAGAAGTAGCGGCGAAATAGAGGCAGTGATGGAAGAGCAGAGTTTTTACGATCGCATCGGCGGTCATCAAGTATTTGAGAACCTAGCTTCACACTTTTACGCACTCATCACAGTTGATCCAATCCTTCGCCCGATGTATCCCGATGAGGATCTGAAAGGCGCAGCGCGTAGATTGATGATGTTCCTTGAGCAATACTGGGGCGGACCAAAGACTTACGGTGAAGAGCGCGGACATCCTCGCCTTCGCATGCGCCATGCAGGATTTCACATTGATGACGCTGCGCGTGATGCATGGCTTCGTTGTATGAAGTCAGCTGTCGATGAGATAGATGCAGACCAAGCTCTCAAAGATGAATTGTGGAGCTATATGGAAGGTGCTGCGCAATTCTTGGTTAATCAGCCAAACTAATTTTCTTAACGCTTAGGTTGGGACTTATTACCAATCTTTAGAATTTCGCCATTGCGGATATACCACAGCGTTCCATCATTAGATCGAACAGTTGTGATGCGAAGGCCGACGGTTTCAACGTTACCTTTAACATCCAAAACATCGATGTCATCGCCGACACCATATTGATCTTCAACCAACATAAAAATACCAGCGAGAATGTCGCGCACAATTGTTTGCGCACCAAGACCCAAAGCAACACCAATCACTCCAGCAGAAGCGATGATCGGGCCAAGATTTAAACCAAATTCACTCAGCAACATTGCAGCTGCAATCACCCAAACTGTTGCGTTGAGAGTTGATTTAAGAATAGAACCCAGAGTTCGGGCACGTTCTTTTTGGCGAGCAACGGTGCGTTGTGGGCCAGGAACAAAATCAGCTGTAGCAATTCGATCCATCGCGCGAGTGATGGCGCGACTCCCAAAGGTTTGAAAGAGCAGGGCAACGAGGAGGATGACCACGATGTGGAGAGGGGCGCCGCTAAACCAGTTATAGGCATCCTGAATATGCTGATTGACCTTCATGGAAGGCGACTTTACTCAATCTTTACGGTTTGTTATTGGGAAAATCCCATGTTTCCTCCCGCCGATAGTGCAGTATGTGCCAATCAGCACACGCCATGTGCTGGACACAAGGGAGTTCATGAGTGCCCCAAGCTTTGGTACTGAATGCGACTTACGAGCCTCTAGGCGTCGTCACAGATCGTCGCGCTCTTTTGCTTGTCTTAAACCAACGTGCAATTACCGTTGAAGAATCAGATACCGTCCTTCACTACGCAGGGGGAGAAGTCACTCTTCCTAATGTCATTCGCTTAACAAAGTTTGTTCGTATTCCTTACCGCCATGCAGTGCCGCTCTCTCGCCGTGCAATCTTTGCTCGTGATGGTGGAAAGTGCGCATACTGCAGCGCAACCGCAACGTCGATCGATCACGTAATTCCTCGCAGCAGAGGTGGCGGACATAATTGGGAGAACGTTGTATCGGCTTGTCATAAATGCAATCATCAAAAAGCTGATCGCACGCTGAAGGAAATTGGTTGGAGATTGCGCTCGCTTCCACGTGAACCAGTTGGAGCAGCATGGAGAATATTGGGCACGGGTCGTACTGATGAGCGATGGCTCACATATCTCAAGCCATACGGCATTGAAGCGCTTGGCAATGCAGCTGCGACTGCATAAACTTCACCCATGTTGCATTCGCTTATTTATTTCGTAGGACTTCCAATTGCCCTCTTTGCAGGCATCTCCGTTGTCGTCCTTCTTACCTCAACAGATCGCAAGAAGTTCAAGGTCGCAAGCGACCTCACTCGCATCGAGTAGAACGATTAATTAAGCGTCGATAGCTTGAACACGAAGTGCGCGAGCAAGACCATCTCGACCTTCTGCAACTAATCTGCGCAAAGTATCTGGCGCACTCTTTCCAGCGCCGTTCAACCATGCATCTGTTTTATCAATTGTTGATTGCTTGGCAATGTAGCTTGGGTAAAGCCCCTCAACGATTGATTCACCGATTTCAAATGACTTCTTGCCCCACACGGAGGTAAGAATCGTGAAGTACTCATCAACGAACTCGTCCAAGATTTCGCGTTGGTGATACGAAGCAAATCCACTGATTTTTGCACGGCGGATTTCAGTTGGGAGATCGTCATGAATGATGGAGTTCCACACAGCTCGCTTTGAAACAGCGTCGTAGATTTCTGCCAAACATGTCTCGTAACTCAATTTGCCGCTAAAGGTATTGTCGCGAGCGAGTTCTGAGTCAATCTCTGCCTTTGTAAAGGCGCTATGTTCAACGAGCGAACGGACAAATGTCCAACGTAAATCAACATCAACGCTCAGCCCTGGCAGTTTTCCATCAAGCAGTTCACGAACTCTGGCTATTTGGGAAGGTGTGCTTGCAAGGGTGGTAAAGATTCGAGCATATTGAAGTTGGAAATCACTTCCTGGCTTTGCAGCATCAAGGGCTTTACCCATGAAATCTGTAAATACTTCACGCTTTGCTTCGCGCTTTGATGGATGCGCGTAGTTCTCAATAGCTCCTGCAATTTGATTGCCAAGAGTTGTCACGCTTGTGATGTCATCTTCACCGGGCAACCACGCCATAGCGATATCAAGGAAGTCACTTGCTGAAAGCTCAGCATCTCGCAACATATCCCAGACCGCGCTCCAGCAAACGGTACGCGTTAAACCATCACGAATTTTGCCGAGATGAGACTTGAGAGTTTCGATTGAGCGATCATCTAAGCGAACTTTGGCATACGAAAGATCTTGATCATTGACGAGCAATAAATCTGCAACTGGTTCGCCAGATAAAGCATCAACCGTTGTTGAGCTTCCCTCTAAATCAAATTTCACACTCTTACGAAGTGCCAGCTCGTCACCCTTGAGATCGTAGAGACCGATAGCAAGGCGGTGAATGCGAAGTTCCTTCGAACCTGATGGAAGGAGCGGGAATTCCTGGTGAACGGAAACGCTCGTATATTTTCCATCTTCAACTGTGCTCTTGGGGCGAAGAGTATTTACTCCCGCTGTTTGCAACCAGGTTGCAACCCAAGGTTTGAGATCACGTCCACTTTGGCTTTCAAGTTCAACCAATAGATCTTCAAGAGTGGTGTTCTTAAAAGCATGTTTTGCAAAGTACTTTTGCAACCCAGCAATAAAGTTTTCGCGGCCAACATAAGCAGCTAGTTGATGAAGGACCGATGCACCCTTTGCATAAGAGATTCCATCAAAGTTTGCATTGACCGCATCGATATCGACCATATCTGTGACGATTGGGTGGGTAGAAACTAATTGGTCTTGGCGATACGCCCAATTCTTTCTCTCACTGCTAAATGCGCTCCAGGATGATTTAAAGCGAGTTGCCTCAAACATTGCAAGGTATGAGGACCATTCTGCGAAAGATTCATTCAGCCACAAGTCATCCCACCAGGACATGGTGACCATATTTCCAAACCACATATGAGCCATCTCGTGAAGGATTGTGTTGGCACGATTGAGGTACATGCGGTCAGTCACTTTGCTGCGGAAAACAAATAAGTTCTCCTTGAATGTAACAGCGCCGACGTTTTCCATGGCGCCCCAGTTGAAGTCGACCACAGCAATTTGATCGTATTTATCAAAGGGATAATTCAGGCCAAATACATTTTCGAAGTAGGCGAAACCTTGCTTCGTGATTGTGAAAATCTCTTCTGCATCAAGATGTTCGAGCAGAGATTTGCGAAGGTAAATTCCTAGAGGGACAGTCTTTTTTCCAACATATGTATCGTGAACGTGCGAGTAAGGCCCCGCCACAATTGCGGTGACATATGTAGAGATGCGAGGCGTCTTCGTGAATGACCAATGAGTCTTGCCATCAGATTCAACTTTGGTAGATACAGGATTGTTTGCAATGACTTCCCAATGCGATGGCGCAGTCACATGAAAAGTGAATTCTGCTTTCAAGCTCGGTTGATCAAAGCATGCATACATCTTTCGGATATAGGCAGTTTCACCTTGTGAGTACAAATAGACTTCGTTATCGACAGGATCGATAGAGCGTTGCAAGCCTTCTCCGGTATTCGAGTAAAGGCCTTCCATCACGATAATCAATTCATTGTGAGCAGCAAGTCCTTCGATGAGAAGAGTCTCTCCATCAAAGCGTGACGTATCAACAGGAGCTCCGTTGAGAGTGGCCGATGTGATGCTCTTTCCAACAGCATCGATAAACGTGTTATATCCAGGAGTGTTGCAGGAGAAAACTATTCTCGACGTCGAAAGAAAGATTTCACTTCCAACTGTGAGGTCCAGTGAAATGTCATAACTTTCAACAGCAAGGTGTTGAGCGCGTTCAGCAGCTTCAGATCGAGAGATATTTACTCCGGGCACAACGGCTCCTTAGTTAAGCATTCGTGGGTCTTCAAGGTTTTGGTTTAGGCTATCTGAGATGGAACGCCCGGACAATCGTAGTTACAAGTTACGTGGAGCACGTGCTACGCCTGCTCAAGAAGCTGCATATGCCGCTTTATGGGAGAAGTATGGAATTAATCCCACTGGCCCAATCAATTTGAGCGAATTCTTTCCAACGTCCAAGAGAGTGATTCTTGAAATTGGAACTGGCATGGGTGAAGCGACTGCTGAAATTGTGAGAGCAGATCCAGATACTGGATATCTTGCAATCGAAGTTCACAAGCCTGGTGTTGGCGCTTTGATGAATATGGCAAATAAGAGCGGTTCAACAAATCTTCGAATCATCGAAGAAGATGCCCACCTCGTTCTGCAGCACTGGATTCTGGACAATTCATTTGATGCGATACATCTTTTCTTTCCAGATCCTTGGCCAAAGACAAAACATAAGAAGCGCAGAATTGTTCAAGAACCATTCCTTCAGCTCATTGCACCAAAGATCAAAGCTGGTGGCTACATTCATATCGCAACCGATTGGGTGGAGTATGCAGAATGGATTTCTGAGGTTGTAAAGAACTCACCGCTCTTTGATGGGGGAGTAATTGATCGCCCTGAGTTCAGACCTATTTCAAAGTTTGAAGGTCAGGGACTTCGTAAAGGTCACACAGTGACCGATTTCAGATTCTTTAAGAACTAAATCTTTCCTTCGGTCTCATACTGACCGACAAGATTGATCCGGCGCACATGGCGCTCATCTCCAGGAAATGGCGTTTTAATAAAGAGATCAACAAGTTCTAGAGCGAATTCTTCGGTGTGCATACGCCCACCAATTGCAATGACATTTGCGTTGTTATGTTCGCGAGCAAGAGTTGCCGTTTCGTGGCTCCACACAAGTGCAGCGCGGATACCCTTTACTTTATTTGCTGCGATTTGTTCCCCATTGCCAGAGCCACCTAAAACAATTCCAAGTGATCCCGGATCTTTCACAACACCTTCTGCTGCAGGAATGCAGAAAACGGGGTAGTCATCGAGAGGGTCATAGGTATGTGGACCATGATCGACAACGTTGTGACCTTGAGCTTTAAGGTGATCGACGATGCGATTCTTAAATTCAAGCCCCGCGTGGTCACTGCCGATGTGGATGTTCATGGCGCCATCCTCTCAAAAGATTTCGATATAAAAAACAAGACCCGCACGGAGAATGTGCGGGTCTTGCCTAACTAACTAGAGATTAGTTATTTGTGGTTGGTGCTGGAGTTCCAGGGAGTTGATCTCCACCATGTCCACGTCCGTGTCCCATTCCTTTACCCATTCCCATGCCTGCTGGGCGAACTTCGTTCACTTCAGCGGTGATATGAGCAGTGAGTCCAGCCTTAGCTGTTGTTGCTTGTGCTGCAGTCATTTTTCCTGCTGTTACAGCAGCATCGATTGCCTTTGTTTCTGCAGCAACAAGAGCTGCGATCAAAGCATCAGTCTTTGCTCCAGCAATGGTTGCAAGTGACTTACCTGCTGCACGTCCTGCTTGAAGAGTTGCTGCGTCGATTCCAAGAGTTGAAAGGACAACTGCTTGCTTATCAACATCAAGTGGTCCCTTACCCATTCCACCAGCAGGCAAAGCTGGGCGAGCTGCATTCAGTGCTGCAGTAATCGCATCTGCTTGTGCTTGAGTAATGGTTCCCTTAGTGACGAGTCCTGCGAGAACAGAAGCGAGTGGATTAACTCCGCCCATTGCGTTCGCACCATTGATCGATGGTCGAGTTGTAGTTGCAACAGCAGTCTTAACCACGGTCTTCTTTGAAGCAGCTTCTGCTGATCCAATTGCAGCAACAGATACTGTTGTTGCAATTGCAATCATTGCAATTGTCTTCGTCTTCTTCATGTGACTCCTTCGTTAGTAGTACATCCCACCGAATACCCTCATATCCGATGTCTGTAGATAACTCTCTGTCCCTCAAAACTCCAGCCATTTAACCTGTGAGCGCGCTTAGAGTTGTGAGTGGTGGCCCACTTTCTACGCTCGGTAACTACGAGGATTATATGAATTCCACGATTTCCCCAAGAAATCCATTATCCCTAAGAGGTCCAATGAGAACCTATAGGGGCAGGACTTATCGTTCTATTTTGATAGTTCTTCCCTTTGTCATGGTCACGCCATTTGCAGTAACTCAAAGCGCGAACGCCGCGGCCACACAGAAAAAAGTAACAATTCAGACAACAGCACTAAAACAAGCAGGGCGAGTCACAGATACGACCAACACCATTTTGAGTGGAAAAGGTGCCCCCTCTGCTTCGCTAGGAGTTAACGGTGATTTCTATATCGATATCTCCTCAATGAATTTTTATGGCCCAAAAGTAAGTAACAAGTGGCCAACTCCATTCAGTCTTAAAGGACCCGCAGGTCCCATGGGTCCATCAGGTATCGACGGAAAATCCGGATCTTCTCTTTCTGGATTGAAAGGAGATACGGGTGCAACCGGTGCAACGGGAGCTAAAGGTGCAACAGGTGATGCAGGAAGTAGCGGCGGTGTTGGACCCGCAGGTGCAACAGGTCCCGCTGGTCCCGCTGGTGCACAAGGAATTGCAGGAGCAGCTGGTGCAGTCGGTGCTGCAGGTCCCGCAGGACCCGCAGGTGCACAAGGCATTCAAGGCATTCAGGGATTGCAAGGTGCAACAGGTGCAACAGGTGCAACAGGTGCAACAGGTGCAACAGGTGCAACAGGTGCAAAAGGTGACACCGGTTCTCAAGGCGTTAAAGGCGATACAGGATTAACTGGACCGAAAGGAGACACTTCAACTGTAGAAATTCAATACGTTGAAATATCCCCGTTCAGCATGTCTGCAACTTCCTCGAACACAGACGTCTCCGGGACTTTTGCAACCGGCACTAAGTACGAATTTTCACTTCTTCTCTACGGAATCTTTGCCGCTGCACAACCAACAGATGCAGGAATTGGGGCAGTTGCCGTGTGCATTCAATCCTGCACGCAATTGACCAGTACTGGTATTTCATCGCAGAACAGTTTTACAGTTTCAATTTCACCGTTGGTTTACGAGTATCGAATATCATTTTCGATACAAGGAGTTTTCACTGCAACCGGCACTTCTGCGAAATTGAGAATCAATCTGTTCGATGCCCTAGGTACCGCTTCCGGCAACAGTTTGGATTTCAAAGGATCCGTAATATTTAGGAAAGTGGTGACGATGTAATTGAGCCGATATGGCTAGAAAGTGGAGCGGGTGACCAGAATCGAACTGGCACAATCAGCTTGGAAGGCTGAGGCACTACCATTATGCAACACCCGCATTTAAGCGTTGAGGCGGGGACCCCAAGGGGGTTCCTGCTCCAATGGCATAAGGTACCCGTTCTGGTTAGGAGAAGGTAATTTCATACCTTAGACTCCTGCCTTACGCCGCCGGGGCGTAGCGTAGTGGCTAGCGCGCCTGCTTTGGGAGCAGGAGATCGCGAGTTCGAATCTCGCCGCCCCGACCAGTAAT
>CANFVU010000001.1 GCA_947450545.1 Actinomycetota bacterium | reverse complement strand
AGAAGTACGGTCTGAAGAAGGCTCGTAAGCGTTCTCAATACAGCAAGCGTTAATTCGCTTCTTCCGAAGTTATTTATATGGCCCTCTTTGGCACTGACGGTGTAAGAGGGCTTGCTAATCGCGATCTCACTGCTGAATTAGCTCTCGATCTCGCTGTCGCTGCTGCTCACGTATTAAGTGAAAAGGGCGCATTTGCTGGTCACCGCCCTAAGGCTGTTGTCGGCCAAGACTCACGTGCATCTGGTGAATTTCTCGAAGCTGCTGTTGTCGCAGGTTTAGCGAGTGCCGGTGTCGATGTCTATCGCGTTGGCGTACTCCCAACTCCTGCAATTGCGCACCTCGTTGCTGAAAGTGGAGCAGATCTTGGCGTAATGCTCAGTGCTTCACACAATGCAATGCCAGATAACGGAATTAAATTCTTCGCAAAAGGCGGAGGCAAACTCGACGATGCTCTCGAAGCAGCCATTGAATCTCGCCTCAAAGAACCATGGGAACGTCCAATCGGTGGAGATGTAGGTCGCGTTGTTCTCGATGAGAGTGCACAAGAGCGTTACATCTACCATCTACTTTCTTCTCTCTCTGTTTCACTCAAAGGTTTGAAGATTGTTGTCGATTGTGCCAATGGCGCTTCATCTCGTGTTGCACCGAAGACATATATCCGTGCTGGTGCCCATGTCACTGCAATTCACTCAACGCCATCAGGTTTAAATATCAATGAGAATTGTGGCTCCACACATATGGAGAGCCTCATTGAGAAAGTTAAGGAAGTGGGAGCCGATCTTGGTATCGCGCATGATGGCGATGCAGATCGTTGTCTTGCTGTAGACCACGAAGGAAATCTCATCGATGGCGATTTCATCATGGCGATTCTCGCGACAGCGTGGAAAGCAAATGGCACTCTTGCAAAAGACACAGTTGTTGGAACTGTGATGAGCAACCTTGGATTTATGAAAGCTATGGAATCAAACGGTATTAACGTCCCAACGACTGCTGTAGGTGACCGATACGTTCTTGAAAAGATGATCGCTGAAGATTATGTGCTTGGCGGTGAACAATCTGGCCATGTGATTATGCGCAATTTTGCTAACACTGGAGATGGCATCCTTACTGCCCTTCAACTCATGCAAGTTGTGGTCTCCTCAGGAAAGAGCCTCAACTTGCTTTCTGCAGTAATGAAGCGCTTTCCTCAATCACTTATCAATGTTAAAGATGTGAAGAAAGAGAAGCTTGCCTCCTCTGAGAAAATTACCCAGGAAATCTCGAAGTATGAGCAGTCACTAGGAAATAGCGGACGAATTTTGGTTCGCCCTTCCGGGACCGAAGCTCTTGTTCGCGTTATGGTTGAAGCAGAGAGCAACGACCAAGCTGAAAAAATCGCTGGTGAGATTGCATCTCTAGTACGATCAGAACTGAAATAACAGGTTCATTCGCTAAAAGTTAGAGGGTAGATATGTGCGGGATTGTCGGTTACACCGGTAAGTCCGAGGCACTCTCTCCAGTCCTTGAAGGTCTACGTCGTTTGGAATATCGCGGCTATGACTCTGCGGGAATCGCAATGCCAGCTGCTGCAGGTGCTCCTCTGTGGATTGAAAAGCGCGCAGGCAAACTTGGAAATCTCGAAGGCATCCTCGACGGCAGCGTTCCAAAATCTCATAGTGGAATTGGGCATACCCGTTGGGCGACACATGGTGGACCAACCGATACTAATGCGCACCCACACGTCGATAACGACGGGAAGCTCGCACTCATTCACAATGGAATTATTGAAAATTATGTAGAGCTACGCGCGATGCTAGAAAAACGTGGACATAAATTTACATCTGAAACAGATACAGAATCGGTTGTGCATTTATTGAGCGATGCTCGCAAAGCTCACAATGGTGATCTTGCTGCTGCTATGCGCCAAGTCTGCAAAGAGCTGCGCGGCTCGTTCACACTTCTTGCTATTCATTCTGATGATCCAGATCGCATCGTAGGTGCTCGTCGAAATTCACCGCTCGTTGTTGGAGTTGGAGATGGCGAAAACTTCCTCGCATCTGATGTTGCTGCTTTTATCTCTAATACAAAGCGAGCGCTTGAGCTAGGCCAAGATGAAGTTGTAGATATCACTCCATCCTCAATCACCATTACTGATCTTGATGGAAAAGAGCTTCCTCCTCGTGAATATGAAATCTCGTGGGATGCATCGGCTGCCGAGCGAGGGGGATTCCCTCACTTCATGCTCAAAGAAATTTATGAACAACCAAAAGCAGTTGCTGACACTTTAATTGGGCGCACACAAGGGTTATCTGAAGAGATCACAGCAGCTATAGATTTGAAAGCGATCACCAAAGTTGTCATCATCGCGTGCGGTACCGCTTATCACGCTGGCATGGTGGGCAAGTATGCGATTGAACGTTGGGCTGATGTTTCAGTCGATGTAGAGCTTGCATCTGAATATCGTTATCGCGAGCCAAGCATTGATAAGAACACTCTCGTTATTCCGATTTCGCAATCTGGTGAGACGATGGATACTTTGATGGCTCTTCGCTACGCAAAAACGCATGGTGCTCAAATCTTCTCTGTATGTAATACAAATGGCTCGACCATCCCTCGCGAATCAGATGCAGTTCTGTATACGCATGCTGGCCCTGAAATTGCAGTCGCTTCAACGAAAGCTTTTCTCACCCAACTTGTTGCGATGTATCTTGTAGCGCTTCATATGGGACGTGTTCGTGGAACGTTGTCGGCAGAACTCAGCGCAGAAATTGCGCAGGAAATTGCTGATCTTCCTGGAAAAATTGAACAAGTTCTTGAAACTGTTGAGCCTCTGCGAGCGCTCACTCGCCAATTCAAAGATGCCACATCAATGCTCTTCCTCGGTCGACATGTTGGGTATCCAGCGGCTCTTGAAGGCGCACTCAAACTGAAGGAACTTGCTTACATGCACGCCGAAGGATTTGCTGGCGGCGAATTGAAGCACGGCCCGATAGCGCTCATCGATCAAGGCACCCCAGTGATTGCAGTGATGCCAACGGCAAACTCACTGTTGAATGAAAAAATGGCGAGCAACGTGCAAGAAGTGAAAGCTCGTGGAGCAATTGTGATTGCAATCGGCGACGAAGATCTTGCTTCTGCGACCCACAACATTCGCATTCCGCATACCCATGAATTCCTTCAACCAGTTTTAGCGGTTGTTCCACTTCAAGTTATTGCTTATGAAATGGCGATTGCACGTGGCAATGATGTCGATCAGCCACGGAATCTCGCTAAATCAGTCACGGTGGAATAAATGTCGCTCTTCTCCCAACTTCCTTTAGAGCGTAAAGCTGAGATGTGGAAAGCTATTCGCGGATCCATCTGGCTTTTCTTGGGATTCCTCATAGTGACGCAACAAGTTTTAGCAAAAGGTTTTCTTTACCAATTTGATCATTGGATTAAATCTCTCAAACATCATACGTTTAAAGGCAACTCAAGCCATTTACTGCTCGCAATTGATGATCTCGGGCTCCGCGGTTTCACTGCAGCAGTTCTTCTTATATCTGCTGCGCTTATCGGCTGGCGCTTTCGATCATGGCGTCCATTTAATCTCTCCGTTCTATCGCTGCTTTTACTCAATGGCGTAGTGGGTTTGGCAAAAATTTCATTTCACCGCGTGAAGCCTCGTCTTGCAAATGATCTTCTACACACGACAGGACTTTCATATCCAAGTGGTCACGCAGCAAATGCACTTTTAACCTGGGGACTTCTTGCGTATCTCATCTTCCGTTACACACATAAAGAACCATTTGTTGGAATGAAACTTGATAAGCCGGTAGGAGCCATCACTCTCGCGGTGTGCATTGTTTCTCTCATGCGTGACACCCACTGGTTCTCTGATTTACTCGGGGGAACGCTCCTCGGAGGGTCACTTCTCGTCTTCGTTATTGCAGTAGACCGAGCTATTCCTTCTGTGAAACAACCTTCGTGATTAGGCTAGGACGATGATTGAAGGTATCGGAATCGACGTTGTCGATATTTCCCGTTTCCAAGAATCGTTGGATCGAACTCCAGCGCTTCGCGAGAAACTCTTTACTTCACGAGAAGCTGTTCTCCCTGTCTCATCTCTTGCTGCCCGTTTTGCTGCGAAAGAAGCTTTGGCAAAAGCACTTAATGCTCGCTACGTCTTTGCTTGGCATGATTGCGAAGTCGTCAATGAAGAGAGCGGCCGACCTGCTTTTATTTTCACAGGCTCAGTTGCTGAGCGCATCGATGGCGCAACAGTTCACTTAACTCTCTCGCACGATGCTGGAATCGCATCAGCTATGGTGATTGTGGAGCGCGCTTAATGTCATATAGAGCATACGCAGAAATCGATCTCGGAGCGATTGCATCCAACGTTGCAGCGATCAAAGCATCGACGAGCGCAAACATTCTTGCTGTTGTAAAAGCAGATGCGTATGGGCACGGCTTAATCCCAGTTGCACAGACTGCTTTGGCATCCGGAGCTTCATGGCTTGGAGTCGCCCTCTTGGAAGAGGCGATTGCCATCCGCAAAGCTGGAATAAACGATCGCACCATCGCGTGGCTCACTCCTCCTGGTGACGACTTTGTCAGCGCTTTAAAACATGATGTGGATTTATCAGTCTCCTCTTTGAAACTCCTTCACGAAATCTTGAGCGCAGGCAAGAGCACGGGAATGAAACCTCGCATCCATATCGAAGTAGATACCGGCATGCGCCGCGGTGGTTTCCTCGACGAGTGGAAAGAATTTCTCGTCGAGCTTGTGAAGCACCAAGATGAGGTGCGCGTTGTTGGATTGTGGACTCACTTCGCCCGAGCTGATGAACCAGAAGAGAGCACAACCTCTGAACAAGTAAAAGTTTTTGAAAGTTATCTTAAAGATTTAGGGGATGCAGGTATTCATCCTGAGATTATTCATCTCTCAAACTCCGCAGCAACCCTAACTGCTTCCTACGCACATCGCTCGATGGTGCGTTTGGGAATTGCGATGTACGGATTATCGCCTGATGTAAAAACTATAGGAGCTGCTTCTAAGTATTCTCTTAAGCCAGCGATGACTTTGAAAGCAAAATTGAGTTTAGTAAAGCACGCTCCTGCAGGATCCGCAGTGGGGTATGGCGGAACAGCAATACTCAAGAGCGATACAAAACTTGGAGTTGTGGTTCTTGGGTATTCAGATGGAATTCCACGCAATACTTCCGATGCAGCAGGCATCTGGATTGATGGTGCAAAAGCGCCATTAGTTGGACGTGTCTCCATGGATCAATTCGTTGTGGACCTAGGGGGCCAATCGACAGCAGAATCTGGCGATTATGTCACTGTCTTTGGCAATGAGGGATATTCAATTGATGAATGGGCTGCTGCGGCATCCACAATAAATTACGAGATAGTTACCCGAATTGCTTCCCGAGTGCACCGAATCTACGTAAACTAATTTCCTAATCAAAGTTGATGGGGGATTATTGTGGGGTCGCGCCTTTTATCGATCTCTAACCTCACCGTTAAATTCGGCGGATTAACTGCTCTCTCCAAAGTTCATATTGATGTTCACCCGGGCGAAGTTGTCGGGCTCATTGGTCCCAACGGAGCAGGCAAGACCACTCTCTTCAACGCGCTGACTGGATTCGCACCAGTTGCTGAAGGCACACTCGTTCTCAATGATAAAGAGCAAGCCTGGCCGAAGAGTCACCAACTCGTTGATTTAGGAATCTCTCGCACTTTGCAAGGCGTTGGGTTATTTCCAGATCTGACTGTTCTAGAAAATGTCATGGTTGGTGGACAGAAGTACGCCAAAGGAAGTGTTTTGAAAGCGGCGCTTGGACTCGATGGCTCTAATGAAAAATATTTGAGAGAGAAAGCCGCGGTTGCACTGGAAAAAGTTTATGCATCATCGTTGGGAGATTCACGAGCAGATTCACTTCCATACCCAGTAACTAAGCGTGTGGCGATTGCTCGCGCTTTGATGAGTGATCCAAAACTCCTGCTTCTTGATGAACCGGCTGGTGGTTTGGGTTCACAAGATATTGATTGGATGAATGGGCTTATTCATAACCTCAAAACCGATACCTCAATTCTTTTGGTTGAGCACCATATGGATGTTGTGATGAATGTCTGTGACCGAATTTATGTCCTGAATTTTGGCGAACTTATTGCTGAAGGAACACCACAAGAAGTTCGAGAGAACCCTGCGGTTATCGCTGCTTATCTTGGAGCGGAGGCGACGCAATGAGTGGCCTCATCGTCAGCGATCTCTCCATTAGCCACGGAGCTATTTCGGCAGTCAAGAACCTTTCATTCTCTGTTGACCAAGGTCAGCTAGCAGCAATTATTGGCTCCAATGGCGCAGGCAAAACAACTCTTCTACGTGCTCTTTCTGGTCTCATTCCAGTAGCTGGAGGTGGCGCAACATGGAAAGGCCAAACCCTTCTTGGTCGCAAAGCTGAAGATTTAGTGCGCGCGGGAATCGTTCATGTATCAGAAGGCAAATCTGTCATTCCAGAACTCAATGTTAAAGAGAATCTCGCACTCGGAGGAATCTGGCGTAAAGATAAGAAAGATGTAGCAGCAGCAACGGAAGAAGTATTCGAACTCTTCCCAAGACTTCGTGAACGCATTGAACAATCAGCAGATACTCTGTCAGGCGGCGAGCGCCAGATGTTGGCAATTGGCCGTGCGCTTATCGCTCGTCCTGAACTCTTGCTCCTAGATGAACCATCTCTAGGACTTGCTCCACTCATCATTGATCAAATTTTTACTGCGATCAATCAATTACGCCATCGCCTTGGTCTCACTGTCGTTCTTGTCGAGCAGAATGCAATGAGCGCTCTGAAGATTGCGGATATCGGCATCATCATCAACGTTGGATCACTCGTTACTTCTGGCCCTTCGAAAGAGCTACTGGCAGATGCAAATCTGCGAGCAGCATATTTGGGGTACTAATGTTGATACTCGATACTCTCTTAATTGGGTTAAGCAGCGGAGCAATATATGCGCTTATGGCGCTCGCTCTCGTTCTTGTTTGGCGTTCGACTCGAGTCGTTAATTTTGCACAAGCCGGGCAAGCAATTCTCTCCACATATATTGGCTACGAAGTTATGAATCGAACCCATAGCTATTGGATCTCCATTCCATTTGCAATTATCGCTGGTGGAGCAATCGCTGCTTTTATCGATGCAGTCATTATGCGTGCTCTCGCTAAACGTTCACACAAAGGATCAGTCGCTGAAATTGCTCCCGTTATTGCAACGCTTGGAATGCTGGGGCTCATTCGAAGTTTGACCGGCGCCATTTGGGGAAATGAATATCTTCAATACACATCACCTGTGTCAGGTAAAGGCTATTTAATTGGCGGGCACACCATTCCTTTCTCGCCTCAAAACACAGTGATTGTTGTGGGAGCACTTCTCGTAATGGGAGTTTTTGCAGTTATCTTTAAATTTACCAACCTTGGACTTGCTCTTCGCGCTGCATCATTCCAACCAGAAATTTCACGTCTGGCAGGTATTCGCGTCGATCGAATCCGCACAATTGGTTGGGCATTCGCGGGCTCTGCTGGAGCAGTTGCTGGAGCGCTTGTTACCCCAACGTCCTATCTATCTCCCAATAGTTTGGACCTTCTTCTGGTTTCAGGATTTGTTGCTGCTGTTATTGGAGGCCTCGATAGCTTGATTGGCGCCGTACTGGGCGGCCTCATTCTTGGAGTGGGATTCGCATTCATTCTGCAATACATCGGAACGTCAGTGACTTTCTCTGCCGCCTTTATTATTTTGATTGTCGTTCTCTTTGTACGTCCTCGTGGAATTCTTGGATCTAAAGTAGGTCGCCGCGATGCGTAAATCTAAAGCTCTGAGCGCACTTACTTTTCTCGCACTTGGTTTAGCTCTGCTAGGTCTGAGCAATTTTGTCGATGAGTTGCGCGTTTATCAAGGTGCACAAATCGGTGTGTACATCATCGCAATCTCTTCCATTATTTTGCTCACTGGTTACTCTGGACAAATTTCACTCGGCCATGGTGCGCTCATGGCAATCGGTGGATACTCCGCCGTCCTTTCATTTACATATTGGCACCTTCCTGTGCTCCTTGCATTCACAGTGGGCGCACTTTCTTCTGCACTTGCAGGTTTTATTCTCGGAATGGCTGCAGCACGTTTATCAGGACCATATTTAGCTGGAACAACTCTTGCACTTGCAGTTGGACTTCCATCACTTGCTAATCAATTCCATATTCTTGGTGGAGAGCAAGGTTTATCTTTTGATATTGGTGAAGCACCAAAGTGGATTGCAGATAAGACAGTTGGGGAGTTCACTCAATATAAATGGTTCTTCTGGATTACCGTTCTCTGCACCTTGGTAACAATGTGGTTTATAAAGAATTTGTTACAAAGTAGATATGGCCGCACATGGAAAGCAGTACGTGGAAATCCGAGCGCAGCAGCCCTGAGCGGTATCAACGTTGGTCGTTCAAAAGTTTTAGCATTCACAGTGAGTTCGGCTCTTGCGGGCTTAGCGGGTGCGTTATTAGCGATGCTATTGGGTCTTGTTGCCCCAATGGCCTTTACGCTCACACTCTCTTTCACCATTGTGACTGGTGCGGTGCTTGCGGGGGTTACTAACCTCGCGGGTAGCATTGTCGGAGCGTTGGTGTTGGTTGTGATCCCAGAACTTACAGATGCAGTAGCTACGCATCTGGGGGGTTCTCAAAAAATCACAGCAAACCTACCGGGCTTGATTACAAGTGTGTTGTTGATTCTGACGGTGATATTTGCACCGAATGGTCCTCAATTACATAAACGTATGAGAGCTAGCAAGAAGGAAAGTTCGAACACAATTAAATAGAAGATCATCACACAACCCTCAATTCCATAACTGGAAGGAAAAACATGCTCGTTCATCGCAGCACGAAGCGTGGAGTGTTTGCAGCAACTATTGCTGCAGTCGCAGCTCTCGCTGTAAGCGCACTACCTGCGCAAGCATTTACTCCGCACTCTGAAATTGGAGTAACAGCTAACACAATCAAACTAGGAATCACTGTTCCACTCACTGGATCAGCAGCTCCTGGCTACAACAAGGTTCCTTATGCAATGAAGGCGTATTTCGATTACGTCAATGACAATGGTGGCGTTAATGGCCGCAAGATTTCCCTCGTCATTAAAGATGATGCATATAGCCCAATCCTTGCAAAGTCAGTGACCAACGACTTGATTCTCAAAGATAAAGTTTTTGCTCTAGTTGGAACGCTTGGAACAGCGAACAACGAAGCAACCACAAAATTTGTCAACGATAAAGGCGTTCCACGTCTATTCGTTAACACCGGATATAGCGGATTCGCAAATGCGAAGAAGTACCCATCGACATATGCACTCTTCCCTTCCTACTATATGGAAGCAAAAGTTATGGGAAGTTTCCTCGCTGAAAAATATGCAGGACATAAAGTTGCTCTCCTTTACCAGGATGACGACTTTGGTCTCGATGCGCTCGCAGGTTTCGGCCAAGCTGGCACATCATTCGTAGCGAAGATTCCTTATGCATCTGGATCACAAGTTGACCCAACCGTTATTGGTAAGTGGATCACAAGCATCGTTGCTTCAGGCGCTGACACAGTTGTTGTCTTCGGCGTATCTACTGCAACTGCAGCAGCGCTCGGTGGCGCATACAAAGCTGGTCTTGCTGGAAAGATCCAATGGATCCTTGGTTCAGTCGGTGCAGACCCAACGACTATCAAGACTCTAGCTCCTACAGCTCTTCCACTTTTGAATGGCGCAATCGCTGCTTCATTCTTGCCATCAGCCTCTGATGCAAACGATGAATATGTAAAGCAATTCGCAGAAATCAATGCAAAGTACAACAAGGGTGCAACTCTTGATAACAACGTACTCGTTGGAATGAATGCGGGCATGCTCACTGTTCAGGCACTTCGCGCAGCAGGCACAAACCTCACACGCGCAAAGCTCATGGCAGCAATTGAAAGCCAAGGTTCAAAGTTTGCCAGCGCAGGCTTTGCTCCTCTTGGTTGGTCTAAGACAAGCCACGTTGGTTACAACGGTTATTGGTTTGGAAAGTTAGGCGCAGACGGATCTCAAACTCCACTTGATGGAGCTGGAAAGTACGTCTTGTACACAACCGATTCATCTTCGGGCGCAGTCGCGAAAGCAACGATTGCTCGTCCGGCGATGCCAGCGAAGGGATTGCCAACTAACTAATGAAAACTTCACTCATTAAGAAGATTGCAGGTGTTGGAGCAATTGCTCTTGCATCATTCGCAATTAATCTCGCACCAACAGCTGCTCAGGCTGCACCTGCTTGTCAGGTTGGACCTGTTACACAATGCGTTGGTGCAACATCAGATGGCGCTCCATATGTAATGCAAGTACCAGGCAACTTCAATGGAACTGCATTTATTTATTCTCATGGATATCGCTACAACGTTGAGATTCCATCACTTGGCTACCCAAAGGTTCTCAACACACCACAACCTGGTCCAGTCATTGGTGCCGATACAACCGTAATCAAGTATTTGCTTAGTAAGGGATACGCTGTATTCGGTTCAGGTTTCTCTCGTCAAGGTTGGAATGCCGATGCAGGTGTTGCAACAGATGTTGAATTGATTTCAGCATTTAAGACTCAATTCCCAAAGACAACTCACGTTGTTGCATGGGGTGAATCTCTTGGTGGATTTATGACTCAAGTTCTCGCTGAAAAGCATCCAGAACTTATCTCAGCAGCAGCACCGCTGTGCGTTGCAACAAGCACAGTAGAAGCAGAGCTCACCATGGCTGGAGATTTCCTCTGGGGTCTCAAGACATTCTTTGATCCTGCTATCAAGGGCGGCAACTACACCAGCGCAACAGATTCACTTGTGGATCTCGGTCGCGTCCTTACTCTCCTGGGAGCGCTTAAGACATCGATTGTCACGGGTGAATGGCCAGCAACAACGCCAGCGCCTGTAAAGACAATGCTTGGATCAATCCCTCCTCGTTCAGCACTTCTCTTGGTCGGTCTCATGGCCGGTATCCCAACACAAAGTGCTCACTTCGATGGAAGCACTGGTCCTGGATCACCTAACTCATCTGCATACACAAGCTTTGCTCTTGCTGGATCACCAGCTCTAGCAATTCTTGAGAATGGTGCAAATGCAGCAGTTCTCGGCGTTCTTGCAACAGCAGACGTTGAACTTCAAGCTGGCGGAACAATCTTTGATAATACAAAGACTGATTATTCTGCTCGCGTCGAAAGTGAAAGAGCAGTCTTCTCTGCAGGTCTTTCAGGTGCAACTGCAACAGCAGGAATGCTCGGATACCTGAAGGCAGCTCCACGTGTTAGCGCTAACCCAACTTCGGTTGCAAAGATGCGCGCACTTGCTTCATACCAAGGCAAGATCAATGTTCCAACAATCACAATGACAGGTGTAGCTGATCCAATTACACCTGCAGGTGGAGCTCAATGGCTCGCTAACAAGTATGCAGAACAATATGCATCTGCAAAGGCAGCTGCTCTCAAGTCGAAGACAAAGCGTCCAAAGAGCGCTCTTGTTTCAATCTGGGGAGTAACTCCTGCGCATTACACCAAGTTCGATGCAGCGGGCTCTCCTGATACAACAGGTGCTCCTGCAAATGGAACAACGCACTGCAACTTCACTGCTAAGCAGTATGAAGGTGTAGCCGATCTCCTTGCTCAAGCAGCAACAGATGGCGCACTTCCAACTCCACAAACAATCGCAACAAAGGTTCGCAAAATGGGCGGATCAATCGTGGATGCGAAGTTCGAACCAGCACTTCCAAAGTTCTACTTGGACAACATGTAGGGCTGATTTAAACTGATGTAAATCAGTACTGAGATTGGGCTCTAGTCGCTTCAAAGCGACTGGGGCCCTTTTTCATGGAACCGGTAGCCTTACCCTGTGTCCATAATGGTTAATTCACTTGATGAAATGCACGCTCTTGGGCGGGCTCTCGGTGGACGGCTTCAGCGTGGCGATATTCTCTTATTGAACGGAACGCTTGGCGCAGGTAAAACGAGCCTTGTACAAGGCATTGGAGAAGCTCTCGGAGTTCACGGAGTCACATCGCCTACATTCGTCATCTCGCGAATTCATCCGGGGACCATCCCACTTATTCATGTTGATGCATATCGACTTGTAGGTGAGCCATGGGCACTCTTTGATGATTTGGATTTAGAAAGTCAGATTGCAGATTCAATAACTGTCATTGAATGGGGCGATGGTTTTGTGGAGCGTATCGCAGATGAGTTCCTAGAAATTCAGCTCTCGTTTGGCGACAGTGATGACCAGCGCGAGTTGACCCTTGTTGCTCACGGCCCACGGTGGCAAGGATTTTCACTATGACAATCTCGCTAGCAATTGATACCTCAACTTCTCGCACCACTGTCGCCTTAGTGCAGGATGGAGAAATTCTTGCAGCGCTCCATCACGATGATCCCATCGCGCATGGCGAAGTTTTGCCACGACTTGTCTCGGAACTATTACAGACCAATAACTCAATCGATGAAGTTGTCATCGGAATGGGACCTGGTCCATTTACAGGCCTTCGCGTAGGAATAGTTTTCGGTCAATCATTTGCTTATGCACGCAATATTCCCTGGCGCGGAACCTGTTCGTTAGATTCAATGGCTGCTCAAATAATGGAGAGCCAATTCATTGTCGCAATCGATGCACGGCGAAAAGAACTTTTCTGGGCAGAGTACAAAGATGGAGTTCGCATTACCGAACCACAAGTTGCTCTCACCAAAGTTGTCGAATCTTTCACTGTTCCGATTTATCGTGAAACTGATATTTATCCCTCTGCAGCACATCTGCTTCGAAGCAACGCTGATATTCGAGAGCCAATTTATATTCGTCGCCCCGATGCTTATCCCGCACCTGCAGGCGTGACTTTCCGCGCGATGAATTCGATGGACCTCGTCACTGTCTCGTCATTAGAGAAAAGTATTTATGCGGGAGAAGATCCCTGGAGCATTGAACAATTCAAGGAAGAGATTGCAGCTAAAGACCGTTATTACCTCGTGGCTGAAAAAGAGGGCGTCGTTATTGGGTACTGCGGAGTCATGATGGCTGGTGACGTTGCCGATATTTTGACCATAACGGTCGATCCTCGCCTGCGCAGGCATGGAATTGGCCGCGAATTTCTTAAGCGCTTGATCGATTGGGCACGCACAAAGAAAGTTGAAGCGTTGATGCTGGAGGTACGAGTCGGCAATGATGCAGCTTTGCCACTCTATACATCCAACGGTTTTTACCCTCTCAATATTCGCAAAGATTATTACGGCCCCGGGCTTGATGCACGAGTGATGCGTAAGGATTTGCGATGACTGAGCCACTCGTATTAGGAATCGAAACATCGTGCGATGAAACTGCAATTGGAATCGTACGAGGCAGAACTCTTTTAGCAAATGTGATTTCATCCAGCGTTGAGGAACATGCGCGTTTCGGCGGGGTAGTACCAGAGATTGCAAGCCGCGCACATTTAGAAGCAATTCATTCTGTACTCAATCGAGCACTCGCAGATGCGGATGTTTCCCTCAACGATATTGATGCCTTCGGTGTGACTGCTGGACCAGGATTAATTGGTGCACTTTTGGTTGGCGTTAGTTCTGCGTCGGGACTCTCACTTGCGCTGAATAAACCGTTGTATGGAGTAAACCACCTCTCTGCTCACTTAGCAGTGGATGCTCTAAATTCAGATCACCAGCTCTCGCCAGCAATCGGTTTGTTGGTGAGCGGAGGGCATAGTTCGATTCTTAAAGTTTCAGATTTTGCATCCGACGTCGCAGTTCTTGGATCAACGATTGATGACGCAGCAGGAGAAGCTTTCGACAAGATTGCCAGAATATTGAAATTGGAATTTCCTGGAGGTCCTGCAATCGACCGAGTTGCGAAAGAGGGAGATGCCAGCGCTATTGATTTTCCACGTGGCTTAACAAACGACTCTGATCATCTTTATGATTTTTCATTCTCTGGGCTAAAGACTGCAGTATCGAGATATCTCCAGAAAGTTCCTGACGCTAAAGTTGCCGACGTTGCTGCATCGTTTCAAGAAGCAGTGGTCGATGTGCTTCTGGGCAAAGCGATTGCTGCCGCTAAAGCCAATGGCATGGAAGCTTTGATCATGGCCGGGGGCGTCGCTGCCAACTCGCGTCTTCGCCAGGTCGCTGCCGAACGTTGCCAGGCTGCCAAGATCCACCTGCGGACCCCGCCTGCCGCTTTATGTACGGATAACGGCGCAATGGTCGCTGCCCTCACCTCTCTAGCCGTTTCACGCGGCCTGCCAGCCTCCTCCTTAGGCTTGGAAGCCCAATCGAGCACCGGTTTGGAGCAAGTTATCTGGCGCTAGTAGAGTCCGCTTTAGCACTCTCGGAGTGACTCTGCTAACCACAGGCTATTAACTGGTAATCGAAGGAGAAATACCATGGCAATTTCCATCAAGCCACTAGAAGACCGTGTTGTCGTAAAGACAAACGAAGCTGAGCAAAAGACCGCATCAGGTCTTGTAATTCCAGATACTGCTCAAGAGAAGCCACAAGAGGGAACAGTTGTTGCTGTAGGCCCAGGTCGCTTCGACGATGGCGTTCGCGTCCCAATGGATATCAAAGTTGGCGATGTTGTTCTTTACAGCAAGTACGGCGGAACTGAAGTTAAAGCTTCAGGCGAAGAATATTTAGTTCTATCTGCTCGCGACATCCTCGCGATCATCGAAAAGTAATTTAAGGGATATTCACTCAATGGGTAAAAGTCTTCATTTCGACGAGGTTGCTCGTCGCGGCATGGAACGTGGCGTCAACATTCTTGCCGACACAGTCAAAGTAACACTTGGACCTAAGGGTCGTAACGTTGTTATTTCAAAGTCCTACGGTGCTCCGCTCATCACAAACGATGGCGTAACTATCGCGAAGGAAATCGAACTCTCTGACCCAGCTGAAAACATGGGCGCACAGCTCGTAAAGCAGGTTGCTGAAAAGACAAATGATGTTGCTGGTGATGGAACCACAACCGCAACTGTCCTTGCACAAGCAATGGTTCGCGAAGGTCTTCGCAATCTTGCTGCAGGCGCACAACCAATGGAACTTAAGTACGGTATCGAGCAAGCAGTATCTGCTCTCTCTGAAGAGTTGAAGAAGAACTCAACAGCTGTATCTGGAAAATCTCAGATTGCAGATGTTGCAACAATCTCAGCTCAAGATAAGGCAATCGGCGATCTCATTGCAGAAGCAATGGATAAGGTCGGCAAAGATGGCGTTATCACCGTTGAAGAGTCATCAACCACAGGTCTTGAACTCGAATTCACCGAGGGAATGCAGTTCGATAAGGGTTACATCTCTCCTTATTTCGTAACTGATTCAGATCGCATGGAAACAGTGCTTGAAGATGCCTTCATCCTCATCTCTGGAACCAAGATTTCTAACCTCAATGAAGTACTTCCTGTTCTCGAAAAGGTTGCGGCACAAAGCAAGCCACTTTTGATTATCGCTGAAGATGTAGAAGGCGAAGCGCTTTCTACTCTCGTCGTTAACCGTATGCGTGGAACATTCGCTTCTGCTGCTGTTAAAGCTCCAGGATTCGGCGATCGCCGTAAGGCAATGTTGCAAGACATTGCGATCCTTACAGGTGGTCAAGTCATCACTCCTGAAGTTGGTCTCAAGCTTGATCAAGTTGATATCTCACTTCTCGGCCGCGCTCGTCGCGTTGTCATCACAAAGGACAACACAACAATCGTGGATGGTTCTGGAGATAAAGCAGCTGTTGCAGCTCGCGTCTCTGAAATTCGCAACGAGATTGCCACAACCGATTCCGATTGGGATAAAGAGAAGCTTCAAGAGCGCGTTGCAAAACTCGCTGGCGGCGTTTGTGTCATCAAAGTTGGCGCACACACTGAAGTTGAATTGAAAGAGAAGAAGCACCGTCTTGAGGATGCTATTTCAGCAACTCGCGCAGCTGTTGAAGAAGGAATCGTTGTTGGCGGAGGAGCAGCTCTCGTACATGCTGCAACTTCTCTCGAGAATGATCTCGGCTTCGAAGGCGATCGCGCTGTTGGTGTACGTCTTGTTCGCAAGGCATGTGATGAGCCTCTACGTTGGATTGCAGAAAATGCTGGCCAAGAAGGTTATGTTGTTGTTTCAAAAGTTCGCGCAATGAAGCCAAATGAAGGCTTTAACGCTGCTGATGACACATACGGCGACCTTGTGAAGCAAGGCGTTATCGATCCAGTAAAGGTGACTCGTTCAGCTCTTGCAAATGCTGCATCAATCGCAGCAATGTTTATTACAACTGAAGCTCTTGTATTTGAGACTCCAGAAGATAAGCACGAGCAGGCAGATTCAGGACATGGCCACAGCCATGGACCTGGTGGGCATAGCCACTAATAAGTGAATTAAAAGGGCTCCGTTCTATTAAAGAATGGGGCCCTTTTTTCATACTCACGAGTTCCCACTAGTATTGCCAAATGCTCGGATCCCATGACAGCGCCAATGAAAAGGTTGTTCTGCTTGGGCTCACATACGACGATGTCCTCCTTTTGCCCGATGAATCAGATGTCGTCCCTTCTGAAGTAAATACCCGTACCCGCCTCACTCGTAACATCGATATCGATGTACCGGTTATTTCATCGGCGATGGATACGGTTACTGAAGCCCGTATGGCGGTTGCTATGGCGAAAGCTGGTGGAATTGGAATCATCCATCGCAATCTCTCCATTGAAGATCAAGTAAAGAATGTTATTGAAGCGAAGAAATCTGGCCTCGCAGGCGCAGCAGTTGGCGTTGGGGATGATGGTTTCGCTCGTGCCTCAGCAATCATCGAAGCTGGAGTAGACGTAGTTGTTGTAGATACAGCACATGGTCACCATCGCGCGGTATTGGAATCTGTTGCTCGCATTCGCAAAGCATTTCCTTCGATCAATATCATCGGCGGCAATATTGCGACTCGCGCAGGTGCGCAAGCGCTTATCAATGCCGGTGTCGATGCAGTTAAAGTCGGCGTTGGTCCAGGATCAATTTGTACCACTCGCGTTGTTGCAGGCGTTGGCGTTCCACAAGTAACTGCAATTATGGAAGCTCATAAAGCATGCGTTAAAGCAGGCATTCCGCTCATTGCAGATGGCGGACTTCAATTTTCTGGTGACATTGTGAAAGCAATCGTTTCTGGCGCAGATACCGTGATGCTTGGTTCACTTCTTGCAGGTACTGATGAATCTCCAGGTGAAGTGATTGAGATTAACGGTTTGAAATATAAGGGTTATCGCGGAATGGGTTCACTCGGCGCGATGCAATCTCGCGGTGAGCAAAAGTCATATTCCAAGGACCGCTACATGCAGGACGATGTTCTTGCTGAAGACAAGCTCGTTCCAGAAGGAATCGAAGGCAAAGTAATTGCTCGCGGCCCTGTCTCTAGTGTTGTGCACCAACTTGTTGGCGGACTTCGCTCAGGTATGGGTTATGCAGGGGCGCCAACCATTGCAGATCTTCAAAAGAATGGTCGCCTCATTCAAATCACTGCAGCTGGCTTGCAAGAGAGCCATCCACACGATGTTTTAGATGTACAAGCCGCCCCTAATTACAATCGAAAGTAAGAACGGTTATCACTATGGAAATTGAAATCGGCCCTAGTAAAAGAGCGCGTCAAGCATTCTCTTTCGATGACATAGCCATTGTTCCAAGCCGCCGTACACGCGATCCTAAAGAAGTCTCTATTCAATGGCAGATTGATGCGTACAAATTTGATTTACCAATGCTCGCAGCGCCGATGGATTCAGTTGTTTCACCTGAAACAGCGATTGCAATTGGAAAGCTTGGTGGTGTTGGCGTACTGAACCTCGAAGGTTTGTGGACTCGTCACGAGAACCCACGTATTGCTTTAGGAGAAATTTCTTCACTCCCTCAGGAGCAAGCAATTCTTCGTATGCAAGCGCTCTATGCAGCGCCAATTCAACCTGAGCTCATTAAATCTCGTATCGCTGAAATTCGCGCAGCTGGAGTCACTGTAGCTGGAGCGCTTTCACCAGCGCGTACAGCAGAATTCCACAAAGTTGTAATTGATGCTGGCGTTGATCTCTTTGTTATTCGCGGAACAACTGTTTCGGCTGAACATGTTGCCTCAGAAACAGCGCCGTTGAATTTGAAGAAATTTATTTATGATCTTGATGTACCTGTCATTGTTGGTGGAGTAGCAACCGGAAATAGTGCACAACACTTGATGCGCGCAGGTGCAGCTGGTGTTCTCGTTGGTTTTGGTGGCGGATCTGCTCACACAACACGAAATGTTTTGGGAATTGAAGTGCCCATGGCATCTGCAGTTGCAGATGTGGCTTCCGCACGTCGCGATTACATGGATGAATCTGGCGGACGTTATGTTCACGTTATTGCAGATGGTTCTGTCGGCAAGAGTGGCGATATTGCGAAAGCAATCGCATGTGGTGCAGATGCAGTCATGATGGGTTCACCGCTTGCAAAAGCAACAGAAGCTCCAGGAATGGGTTGGCACTGGGGTCAAGAAGCTGCGCATGCAGAACTTCCTCGCGGCAATCGCGTTCATGTCGGAACAGTGGGATCGCTTGAAGAAATTCTTACTGGTCCATCGCACACTGCAGATGGGTCGATGAATCTATTTGGCGCACTACGTCGCGCAATGGCCACAACCGGATACTCAGATTTGAAGGAATTCCAAAAGGTAGAGGTTGTTATTAGCCGTGGCTGAACAAGAGCTCGTTCTCGTCGTTGATTTTGGGGCTCAATACGCCCAACTCATCGCTCGTCGCGTACGACAAGCTCAGGTCTATTCTGAAATTGTTCCATCCTCAATGTCTGTTGCAGATATGTTGGCAAAGAAACCCAAAGCCATCATTCTTTCGGGTGGCCCTTCAAGCGTTTACGAAGCAGGAGCTCCAACGCTTGATCCAGCAATTTTTAGCCACAAGATTCCTGTTTTTGGAATTTGTTACGGTTTTCAAGCAATGGCGGCAGCGCTAGGTGGCACTGTTACTCAAACTGGTAAATCTGAATTCGGTCGCACTGCAATGCAACATCGATCCGATTCAAAGCTGTTGAAAGATCTTCCATTTGAATTCAATGTGTGGATGAGCCACGGCGATAGCGTGACTGAAGTTCCATCAGGTTTTACCGGGACAGCCAAGACTGCCGATACTCCAATTGTTGCTTATGAAAATGGTGATGGAACTCTTGCCGGAGTTCAATTCCACCCTGAAGTTTTGCACTCAGAAAATGGCCAAGAAATTCTGCGTCGTTGGCTCATCGACATTGTTGGATGCAAACCGGTATGGACGAGTGAAAATATCGTTGTGCAAGAAGTAGAAAAAATTCGCGCTGCTGTCGGAAAGAGCCGTGTCATTTGTGGTCTCTCGGGCGGAGTGGACTCAGCTGTAGCAGCTGCAATCGTTCAAGAAGCAATCGGATCTCAACTTACCTGCGTTTTTGTCGATCATGGACTCCTTCGTGAAGGTGAAGCAGAGCAAGTAGAAAAGGATTTTGTCGCCGCAACTGGAGTTGAGCTAATGGTTGTCGATGCTCGCGAGAAGTTCCTCAACTCTCTTGCGGGAGTAACGGACCCAGAAGCCAAACGAAAGATTATTGGCGCGGAATTTATTCGTTCCTTTGAAGAAGCAGCGCGCGTTTTATCAGCTAATGAATCAATTGATTTTCTTGTACAAGGAACTCTCTATCCAGATGTTGTGGAATCTGGTGGGGGAGAAGGCGCAGCAAATATTAAATCGCACCACAATGTTGGTGGATTGCCCGATGACCTTCAATTTAAATTGATTGAGCCTCTGCGCGCTCTCTTCAAGGATGAAGTACGCGAAGTAGGCCTGCAATTAGGGTTGCCGGGTGAGATTGTCTGGCGCCAACCATTCCCAGGTCCAGGCTTGGCTATTCGTATTGTCGGTGAAGTTACTGAGAATAGGCTTACAATTTTGAGAAAAGCCGATTCCATCGCTCGTCATGAATTAAAGTTAGCGATGTTGGATCGCGAAATTTGGCAGTGCCCTGTTGTACTTCTCGCAGATGTTCGAAGCGTTGGAGTTCAAGGGGATGGACGAACATATGGGCATCCCATTGTTCTTCGCCCGGTTTCAAGTGAAGATGCAATGACAGCGGATTGGAGTCGACTTCCATACGATGTATTGGAGAAGATTTCAACGCGTATTACCAATGAAGTTCGCGAAGTAAATCGAGTAGTTCTCGACATAACAAGCAAACCTCCTGGAACTATTGAATGGGAATAAGAATGATGAAGCAGAAGAAGGTAATCGCACTCGTTGCGCTTTCACTTTTTGCATCGGCGGCTCTTTCATCCACCTCTTTTGCCAAGGATTCTAAAATCTCTTCAATTTCTAAATCAGATTCAAAGAAGAAAGGCGCTGCCCCTAAAGCACTCTGCGCCTCAACTTCTGCATCTGCTCACAAAGAGCCACAGATCCAACCTCCTGCTGTGAAGCTTCCGGTAAAGAATCGCACATTTACTTTTGAAACAAATTGCGGCCAAATAGTTATTGAAGCCGATGGTACGCACGCACCGCTTACTGTTCTTGTGATGTCGACTCTCGCTAAGGGCGGATATTTCAATCAGACTCTCTGCCACCGTCTCACAACAAGCGGACTCTATGTTCTTCAATGTGGAGACCCAACAGCTACCGGCTCTGGTGGACCACTCTTTAGTTATGACAATGAGAATCTTCCTGAAGCAGTTCAGAATAATTATCCTGAAGGCACTGTTGCGATGGCGAACTCTGGTTTAACTCAAACCGGTCATGGCACTAATGGCAGCCAATTCTTCTTGGTTTATGCCGACACTACTCTTGGCGCGAGCTACACGCGTTGGGGAAAGATTGTTAAGGGGCTAGATATTCTCAAAGCCATTGCAGCTCAAGGTGTTGCAGGTGGCGGTACAGATGGAACGCCTAAACAGACTGTAGGAATTGAAAGAGTAAGCGTTAAATAATTACGCTGTTGCTACAACTCTAAAAGTTTCCGCATACGATCCAGCAGGCAAGCCTTGAGCTTCTGCATTACGAGTGCCCCACTCACGAATACGACCATCGAGTTCTTCTGAATGAGCGGTTTGGCTGACGTGAGACTTAATTGCTGCAAGTTTGCGGTCAATTGTCGAGGTGATATCTACATAATGGTTCACTTCATTAGGGGACATCACCCACACTTCCTGCACTGTCCACGGTTCTAGACCTTCAGATTTCAATAAATCTTCAAATGCAAAAGGATTACCTGCATCTGGATAGACAGCTTGCATTGCAGCTTCACCTGCAGCCATATGGTCTGGGTGGCTCGAGAAGATTCGCTCCCAATTTCTTTCAGGGTTCTGGATGACCATACGTTGGGGGCGCACTTTGCGAATAACTCGAACAATATCTTTGCGTAGTTCAATGGTTGGTTGGAGATGCCCATCGACATAATTAAGAAAATGAATATCGCTAACGCCGACTACTGCGCCGGCATCGCGTTGTTCTTGTTGGCGAATTCGTGGCATTTCACTGCGAGATACAGATGGATCCACCCCGCCTTGGTCTCCATTTGTTGAGACGCAATATGAAACAGAGATTCCCTTATCGGTCCATTGGGCAATAGTTCCGGCAGCTCCGAAATCCAAGTCATCTGGGTGGGCTGTTACAAAGAGAATACGTTCAATCTGGCTGTCATCAATTGGAGGCATAGTGCGAAGGCTACACTCCACCCGTGTCATTACTTGAAGACCTCAACCCACAGCAAAGAGATGCTGTTGTGCATGAGGGCGCTGCGCTCCTCGTTGTAGCTGGCGCTGGTTCAGGTAAAACTCGGGTTCTTACCCGCAGAATTGCCTACCTTCTCGGCAATCGCGGCGTAGCCCCCTACGAAGTACTCGCTATTACTTTCACCAATAAAGCTGCAGCTGAAATGAAGGAGCGCGTGGCAGATCTTGTAGGAGATCGTGCCAAATCAATGTGGGTCTCAACATTCCACTCTGCATGTGTGAGAATCCTTCGTAATGAAGCTACAAAGTTAGGTTTTACAACTTCTTTCGCAATATACGATTCGGCAGATAGTTCTAGTTTGATTAAGCGCATCATGAAAGAACTTGGGCTTGATGGAACGGAGATCAAGCCTGGAGCGATTCAAGCGCGTATTTCAAATGCAAAGAATGAGCTACAGACGCCTAGCCAATTCGTTCGAGCAGAGTTTGATTTCGTCGACAAGATGGCTGCTGAAATTTATCCGGTCTACCAACGACGCCTTGAAGCATCTAATGCCATGGATTTCGATGATTTGATTATGAAAACTGTCGAAGTTCTGCAGAAGTTTCCAGAAGTACGCGCTCGCTACCGCTCTCGCTTTAAACATATCTTGGTTGATGAATATCAAGATACCAACCATGCCCAATACATGCTTGTTCGCGAACTTGTCGGAACCGAAAATGAAGGTCTGCCGATGGCCGAGTTATGCGTTGTGGGTGATGCCGATCAATCCATCTACGCATTTCGCGGTGCGAATATTCGAAATATTCTCCAATTTGAAGCAGATTATCCTCATGCCCAAACGATTATGTTGGAGCAGAATTATCGTTCGACTCAAAATATTTTAACTGCCGCAAACTCTGTTATTTCAAATAATAAGGGACGTAAAGATAAGAACCTCTGGTCAGATTCTGGCGCTGGCGCGCACATCGCAGGGTTTGTTGCTGACACAGATCATGAAGAAGCTGAGTTCATCACTTCTGAAATTCGTCGCTTGAAAGATGAGGGAATCTCTAACCCGGGAGATACAGCAATTTTTTACAGAACGAATGCGCAATCTCGATCGATTGAAGCAACACTGGCTCGTTCAGGTATTCCTTACAAAGTCGTCGGCGGCCTTCGCTTCTTTGAGCGCGCTGAAGTAAAAGATATTTTGGGCTATTTGAAAGTACTCGTGAATCCTTCCGATGAGATATCCCTGCGCAGAATTGTGAATACCCCCAAGCGAGGAATTGGCGACCGAGCCATTGAGTTAGTGGACGAATTCGCTAAAAAGCACGGGATTACATTGTGGGAAGCGATGAATCAAATTGAATCCGAACTTCCGGCGCGGTCTCTGCAAGCAATCCGCGATTTTCTCCAACTGATGTATACCTTGCGGACTTTAGTGGAAGCGAAAACAAAACCATCAGAGATAGCAAAAGCTGTACTCGAACAGAGCACGATGGAGAGTGAATTAAAGAAAAGTACGGATCCTCAAGATGAGAGCCGCCTTGAAAACCTTTATGAACTTGTCAGCGTTGTACGGGAGTATGAAGAATCTGAACTTGAAGAGAGCGAAGAAGCAACGCTCGCCGGATTCTTAGAAGGCGTTTCACTTGTTGCAGATTCTGATCAAATTCCCGAAGGCGAAGACCATGGAGGCGTTGTCACGCTCATGACTCTCCACACTGCGAAAGGTTTGGAATTTCCAACTGTATTTCTCACCGGCATGGAAGAGTCCATCTTTCCTCATTTCCGCGCACTTGAATCTGAAGCCGATGATGTCACCGATCTCGAAGAAGAGCGTCGACTTGCATACGTTGGATTAACTCGAGCCCGTGAACGGCTCTATCTTTCACGCGCGCTTTCTCGTATGGCCTTTGGAAATTGGAAGAGCAATGAGCCTTCACGTTTTCTCTCTGAAATTCCAAGCGAAGTTATGTCATGGAATAACTGGGAAAGTGAAGTTCGTACTCCTCGGATTAAAAAATCATTTGGCCCACCACCAAAAGCGACAGGCAAGCGAGTTGCTCCAACTGCTGCTGTCATCTTAAATACTGGCGACCGTGTGGCTCATGACACATTTGGCCTTGGCACAGTCGTTAGCGTCAGTGGTGAAGGCGATCGAGCTGAAGCGACCATCAATTTTGGCTCCCTTGGCGAGAAGCGCCTCTTGCTTCGATATGCCCCCGTGGAGAAGCTCTAGTCCGCAACTAGTAGGATTCTTGTGTATTAGCCATTCTTTGTAACTATTAGATGATCGGGGAATTTAGTGGATCTCTTTGAGTATCAAGCTCGAGATCTCTTCGAATCTCATAACATTCCAGTTCTCGCTGGCGCAGTTGCTACGACTGCGGATGAAGCCGAAAAGGCAGCATCAGCTATGGGTGGACGAGTTGTCGTAAAAGCTCAGGTAAAAATTGGTGGACGCGGTAAAGCTGGCGGCGTAAAACTTGCTCAAGACGCAGCAGATGCGCGCGAAAAAGCTAAAGCAATTCTCGGTATGGATATCAAAGGCCACACCGTTCATAAAGTGATGATTGCACAAGCAGCTCCAATCGTTGAAGAGTATTACGCATCTATTCTGTTAGACCGTGCAAATCGCAATTTCCTTGTCATGGCATCAGTTGCTGGTGGAATGGAAATTGAAGAAGTCGCAAAATCTCAACCTGAAAAATTAGCTCGCGTCGGAATTGATCCAAACGTTGGCGTAACTCTCGATAAAGCAAAAGAGATTGCTCGCCTTGGACAGTTCCCAGCAGAAGTTCAAGATCAAGTTGCTGATGTTCTTGTGAAGCTCTGGGCAGCTTTTGTTGCCGAAGATGCAACGTTGATGGAAATCAACCCACTTGTTAAAACTGAAGATGGTCGAATTGTTGCCCTCGACGGCAAAGTGACTCTGGATGACAGCGCAGAATTTCGTCATGCTAACCATGCAGATCTTGTTGACCATGCTGCAGCGAATCCATTGGAAGCAAAAGCTAAAGCGCTCGATCTCAACTACGTAAAACTTGATGGCGAAGTTGGCATCATCGGAAATGGTGCTGGTCTTGTCATGAGCACACTCGATGTCGTTGCTTATGCTGGCGAGAAGTACAACGTCAAGCCTGCAAATTTCTTGGATATCGGTGGTGGCGCTTCAGCAGAAGTGATGGCTAACGGTCTTTCAATTATTTTGGGCGACTCTGATGTGCGTAGCGTTTTCGTTAACGTTTTCGGAGGCATCACAGCGTGCGACGCTGTTGCAAACGGAATCGTTCAAGCGCTCAATATCTTGGGAGATAAGGCAACTAAGCCAATCGTTGTGCGCCTAGATGGCAATAACGTTCTCGAAGGTCGTCGAATTTTGAATGAAGCAGCGCATCCACTTGTGCAGCAGCTCGACACCATGGATGGAGCGGCTGCAAAAGCTGCGGAATTGGCGGCTAAATAATGGCTATCTTCATTAATAAAGAGACTCGTTTAATTGTTCAGGGCATGACTGGCTCTGAAGGAACGAAACACACTGGTCGCATGATCGCATCCGGAACGAACGTCGTTGGGGGCGTCACTCCCGGCAAAGGTGGTCAAAGCGTAGAGATCGGTGGCAAAACCCTTCCAGTTTTCAACACTGTTGCAGAAGCAATGGCAGCGACAGGTGCAAATGCTTCTGTTGTATTCGTGCCTCCCAAGTTTGCGAAGGCGGCCGTGATGGATGCAATCAACGCTGAGATTCCTCTCGTTGTTGTTATCACTGAAGGAATTCCAGTACACGATACTGCTGCATTCTTTGCGCACAGCCAGAGCACGGGCAAGACACGAATCATCGGTCCTAACTGCCCAGGCCTCATCAGCCCTTCACAATCCAATCTGGGAATCATTCCAGCTGATATCACTGGTCCTGGCCGTATCGGATTGGTTTCTAAATCTGGAACTCTTACATATCAAATGATGTATGAACTTCGTGATTTCGGTTTCAGCACTGCAGTAGGAATTGGTGGAGATCCTATTATCGGAACTACACATATCGATTGCTTGCGTGCATTCCAAGACGATCCCGAGACTGATGCAATTGTCATGATTGGTGAAATCGGGGGTGACGCTGAAGAGCGTGCTGCGGCATTCATCGCTGAATATGTCACCAAGCCTGTTGTCGGTTATGTTGCAGGATTTACTGCGCCCGAAGGTAAGACCATGGGTCACGCTGGTGCAATCGTCTCTGGTTCATCAGGAACAGCACAAGCAAAGAAAGAAGCTCTCGAAGCTGCAGGAGTGAAAGTTGGCAAGACGCCAAGTGAAACTGCTGAACTTATGCGTGCAATTCTCAAAGGTTAAATAACCGTGCTGCGCCGCGTCCTTTCGATCTCGCTGATTCAAGCAGCAAAGGGTGTGGCGCTCACTCTATTTCCAGCAGCATTTATTGCTTTGCTTGCTTGGGCAACTGCAGGAAGTACGAGCGGAAATACAACAGATCCCATTCGTGGGGCTGTGTGGCTTTGGCTCGGCGCTCACCTCTCTCCCTTTGAGCTATCGGGAACAGCAGCGCAAGGAAGTGGATTTCTCTCAGTACTGCCCCTTGGCGCAATCATCCTTCCTATGTGGGCAGTGCGTCGCACATTCACTCGCGTAGTTGAAGCAGCACCCAAACTTCGTGCAGCGCGAATCTTTTATGTTTTCTTTTACACCATCATTGCAGTTGCTCTCGCAGTGGTTACCAGTACTTCAAGCGTTTCTCCCATGTGGTACTACGCAGGATTGTGCGCAGGAATCACTGCACTTGTATCAACATTTACCTTCAATCCAAGGCCAGCTCTCGCCATTCTCATTTATATATTCGCAATTGCATGGGGGATAGCATCGATTCTGCTCGCGGTCTCATTCTTGGCACACTGGAGCATATTGAATGATCTAGCGATTGTTGTGTCTCCGGGAATAATCGGGGGATTGCTCTTTACTGCTCTTCAAATTCTCTACCTTCCCAATGTTGCACTCGCCTCGCTGGGATATTTCACGGGATCAGGTTTAAGTCTTGGGGCTCACACAATGATCACTCCAACAACTTTTAACTTGCATCAAATCCCTGCAATTCCTATCTTCGGTGGTCTTCCGACTGGAACGCATCCATTCCTAACAATTGGAATTATTTTCTGGCCGCTTCTCTTCCTCGCTTCCTATCAAGTAATTATTCGCGTCCATGGATATTGGAGCGCTCGCAATAAAGATTTGCTTAGAACTTTTATTATGGCAACTTTCTTTGTTTGGGAACTTTCGTACTTCGCTTCGGGAGAGCTTCTTACTCCGGCGATGCGTCGCACGGGAATTCTTCCTGAACGTACGACGAGCATTGCCGCACTGAGCGCCCTCGTGATAGCTCTTGCCTTCTTTTACATCCCTACACTTGTGAAGAAATATATTAAACGTGGCTAAGAAAATTCTTCTGCTCGCATCTGGTGGAGGAACTCTCGCAGAATCAGTGATTGATGCTGTTATTAGCAAAGAACTCGATTGCCAGATTGTGGCCGTTATTTCCGATCGACCAGCACCCGTTCTCGAACTAGCTCAACGTAAGGGTTGCCCATCTGCGCTCGTTAATTTTTCGGATTACTCAGATCGAGAGACGTGGAGTGAAGAGTTAGAGAAAGTTGTTGAAAGCTATTCTCCTGATCTTGTTGTCAGCGTCGGTTTCATGAGAATTCTCTCCTCACATTTTGTGGACCGATTTCCCATCATCAATACACATCCAGCGCTTCTCCCACTTTTCCCAGGTGCGCATGCGGTGCGAGATGCCTTGGCCAGCGGCGCCACCGAAACTGGAACAACAGTGCATTGGGTTGATGCCGGCGTAGATACGGGAAAAGTGATTTCTCAAGTAAAAGTGGCAGTGATTCCAGGGGATACTGAGGAGTCACTCCACGAACGCATTAAGATTCAGGAGCGCATCCTCATTGTCGAGACGCTCAAAACGCTTGCCCAATCCGGTCTCGAAAAGTAGGTAGCCATGAGCTCACGTAAAAAAATCCGCAGAGTACTCATTAGTGTGTATGACAAAAGTGGACTAGTTGAATTAGGAACTGCTCTTCATGCGCAAGGCGTTGAGATTCTCTCTACCGGCTCCACTGCAAAAACTTTAGCTGATGCTGGTATTCCAGTTATTACCGTCGAGAAGTACACGGGCTTCCCAGAGATGATGGGTGGACGCGTAAAAACTTTGCACCCACGCATTCATGGTGGAATTTTGGCGGACCAAAATAATCCCGAGCATCTTGCTGCAATTGCACAAGCAGATATCGCTCCATTTGATCTGATTGTTATCAATCTCTATCCATTTGCTCAAACAATTGCTTCAACGCAGGATTTTGCAGAATGTATTGAACAAATTGATATTGGTGGCCCAAGCATGCTCAGAGGCGCTGCGAAAAACCACGGTTCTGTCGCTGTTGTTTCTGATCCTTCCCAATATGGACGACTCTACGAAGCTCTTTCACAAGGTGGTTTTACTCTTGAAGAGCGAACTATTTTGGCGATGGAGACTTTCCGCCGCACAGCTGAATACGACGTTGCGATTGCAACCTGGCTTGGAGAGCGCACACATACCGCTGATGATTGGCGTGCCAAAGTCTGGGAGCGCATTGCTGGACTTCGTTACGGCGAAAATCCCCACCAAAGTGCATCGGTCTATCGCGATGCCGGTTTAAAGAAATCCGGAATTGCAAGTGCAGTACAGCTCCACGGCAAAGAGATGTCATTCAACAATTACACCGATGCGGATGCGGCTCTGCGCGCAGCGTTCGATCACAGCGAACCATGTGTTGCAATTATTAAACATGCCAACCCATGCGGAATTGCGATTGCCCAGGATATTGCCACAGCACATGCACGCGCACACGAGTGTGATCCTGTTTCAGCTTTCGGTGGTGTGGTTGCAGCCAATCGCACTGTGGATCTGGCGATGGCACAGAAACTATCGGAAATTTTCACAGAAGTTGTGGTCGCTCCAGCATTTGAAAAAGAAGCGCTTGCTATTCTGATGAAGAAACCATCGATTCGAATTTTAACTGTTGAAGGTTTCCAAATTCCTACACTTGAACTTCGCCCAATTTCAGGTGGCGTGTTGGCACAAGAGAGCGATCTCGTAGATGCCGATGGAGATTATGCAACGAGTTGGAAGCAAGTGAGTGGCAGCACAGTTTCAGCTGCAGTGCTTAAAGATCTTGAATTTGCTTGGCGCGCGGTCCGTGCAGTGAAAAGCAATGCAATTTTGTTGGCACACGAAGGCGCTTCAGTCGGCGTAGGAATGGGCCAAGTCAATCGCGTCGATTCTGCGCGACTTGCAGTCAACCGCGCAGGCAATCGTGCGCAAGGCAGTGTTGCATCGAGCGATGCATTCTTTCCTTTCGCTGACGGGCTTCAAATCTTGATCGATGCAGGTGTCACTGCAGTCGTTCAACCTGGAGGATCTGTCCGCGATGAGGAAGTTATCGCTGCTGCTAAGGCTGCAGGGATAGCGATGTTTTTCACGGGCACCCGCCATTTCTCTCACGCTTAAGAGAGTAGATAGGATTCACGAGTGAGCGCACAAATACTGGATGGCAAATTAACTGCCTCAATCATCAAGAGTGAACTCAAAGCGCTCGTTGAGAAGATGAGCGTTAAGCCAGGTTTAGGGACTGTCCTTGTGGGGGATGATCCAGGGTCACACTCCTACGTTGGTGGAAAACACCGCGACTGCGCCGAAGTTGGCATTCAATCAATTCGCGTAGATCTTCCAGCGTCTGCATCCGAGCAGGATGTGCTTGCTGCAATCAAGGATCTCAACAACGCACAAGAGTGCACCGGATATATTGTTCAGTTACCACTTCCAAAAGGGATTTCTGCAAATAAGGTGCTTGAAGCGATCGATCCAGCAAAAGATGCTGATGGACTTCATCCATTGAATTTAGGCAAATTAGTTTTGGGGGAGCCAGCTCCTCTTCCTTGCACACCTCGCGGAATTCTTGAACTTCTACATCGTTACAACATCTCAACAAAAGGTGCCGAGGTAGTTGTCATGGGTCGCGGAATTACCGTCGGACGTCCTCTTGGATTAATGATGACTCGTCGCGGGGATGACGCAACAGTCACAATCACACACACCGGAACTCGCGATGTAAAAGCCCATACTCTTCGCGCAGATATAGTTGTTGCAGCTGTTGGCAGTGCGCATCTTTTAACTCCAGATATGGTGAAAGAAGGTGTCGTTGTTTTGGATGTTGGCATCACTCGCACGGATAAAGGATTGCTCGGAGATATTCATCCTGGTGTTGCAGAAGTGGCGTCATATATCGCTCCGATGCCAGGTGGAGTTGGGCCAATGACTCGCGCAATGCTGCTTGCAAACGTTGTAGAAGGATCCCGTATTTAATAATGAAGCGCGTTCTCAATTTACAGAAGCTTCGCGACGCTGGGCTAGCACTCATCGTTTTAGGGATTGTTATTGCATTATTTGGAAAAGTTCGCTCAGGTAGCCTTGTACTTGCGATAGGAATGGGCGCATATTCATACGCCCGATATCTCATTCTTGGGATGAAGCGCCGAATTGAGTTATTTCTACCACTCCTCATAGCGGGAACCCTTTTCATCGTGTCTTTAACCCTCCCGCACGCGGGGTAACATTCAACCGGTATTTCAATAACCTCACGATCCTGTAGGAAGGTCATCAAAGAAATGGCACTTAAAGGCAAAGTCACCGTCGTCGGAGCAGGTTTTTATGGATCAACAACTGCTCTGCGTTTAGCGGAATACAATATTTTTGAAACAGTAGTTCTTACAGATATCGTCGAAGGTAAGCCAGAAGGTTTGGCGCTCGATATGAATCAATCTCGCTCTATCGAGGGATTTGAAACAAAAGTTGTTGGAGCAACCACAACTGCCGAAGGCGCCGGATATGAAGCAACAGCTAATTCCGATGTCGTCGTAATTACTGCAGGTCTTCCACGCAAACCAGGCATGTCTCGCATGGACCTCATCGGAGTGAATGCAGGAATTGTTCGTGGCGTTGCTGAGAACATTGCAAAGCATTCTCCAAACGCAGTCATCATTGTAGTTTCAAATCCACTTGATGAAATGACAGCTCTTGCACAAATCGCAACTGGGTTCGCTAAGAACAAAGTCATGGGTCAAGCTGGAATGCTTGATACCGCTCGCTTTACCAATTTTGTCGCTGAGAAACTCGGCGTATCAGTAGGTTCAGTAAAGACACTCACCCTTGGTTCGCATGGTGACACCATGGTTCCAGTTCCAAGCCGTTGCACAGTCGATGGTAAGCCTCTCTCTACCTTGCTCAGCGAGACGGAAATTGCAGAACTCGTTGATCGCACACGTAACGGTGGCGCTGAAGTTGTTGCACTTTTGAAGACAGGTTCTGCGTATTACGCACCATCTGCTGCAGCAGCTCGAATGGCTAAAGCCGTTATCGAAGATTCAGGCGATGTAATGCCTGTCTGCGCATGGGTCGATGGCGAATATGGAATCAGCGGCGTCTACCTAGGTGTTGAAGCAACAATCGGCAAAGAAGGCATTCGTAAAGTTGTTGAAGGTTCGTTGACTCCCTCTGAAGTTGAAGCGCTCAAAGCTGCAGCAGAAGCAGTCCGCACCAAGCAAGCTGACGTTAAAGATCTCTAAGAACATATCAATTAAGAAAGCAGAGAACATGAGCAAGATTAAAGTTACCGGAACAGTTGTTGAACTCGATGGCGATGAAATGACTCGCATTATGTGGCAATTCATTAAGGATTCGCTCATTCTTCCTTATTTGGATGTCAATCTTGAGTATTACGACTTGGGCATGGAAAACCGTGATGCCACAGATGATCAAGTAACTATCGATTCTGCTCACGCAATTCAGAAGCATGGCGTTGGAATCAAATGTGCGACGATCACACCGGATGAAGCGCGTGTGAAGGAATTTGGCTTGAAGAAAATGTGGAAGTCTCCTAACGGAACAATCCGCAACATCCTTGGCGGAGTAATTTTCCGTGAGCCAATCATCATCAGCAACGTTCCTCGCCTCGTTCCACATTGGACGAAGCCAATCGTTATCGGTCGTCACGCTTTCGGTGATCAATATAAAGCGACAGATTTTCGCGTAGATGGTCCTGGAAAGCTCACAATCTCATTTGTTCCTAATGATGGATCAGCTCCACAAACCCATGAAGTCTACGATTTTGATTCCTCAGGCGTTGCTCTTGCGATGTACAACAAGGATGATTCGATTCGTGACTTTGCTCGCGCATCGATGAACTACGGATTACTCCGCAAGTTCCCTGTGTATCTCTCCACCAAGAATACGATTTTGAAAGCATACGACGGACGCTTCAAAGATATTTTTGAAGAGATCTACCAGGCTGAATTCAAAGCACAATTTGAAGCAGCGGGTATTTGGTATGAACACCGCCTCATCGATGACATGGTTGCCATGTCACTTCGCATGGATGGTGGCTATGTCTGGGCTTGTAAGAATTACGACGGAGATGTTCAATCCGATACCGTTGCACAAGGTTATGGATCACTTGGTTTGATGACCTCTGTTTTGATGACTCCAGATGGAAAAGTTTGCGAATCAGAAGCTGCTCACGGAACTGTGACACGTCACTATCGCGATCACCAAGCTGGAAAAGCGACGTCAACAAATCCAATCGCATCAATCTTTGCATGGACTCAAGGCTTAGCGCACCGAGCAAAACTCGATAATAATGAAGAGCTTGCAAAGTTCACTAAGACACTTGAGCGCGTATGTATTGAGACTGTTGAAGAAGGCAAGATGACAAAAGATCTTGCTCTTCTCATCTCAAAAGATGCACCGTATCAAACCACCCAAGAATTCTTGAACTCGATCGACGAGAACCTTAAGAAGGCAATGGCGTAGTACTCAGTATTAAAGAAAAAAGCCCGGCCAATCGAATGGCCGGGCTTTTTTTGTTGAGATTACTAGTTGATGCGAAGACCAGTGTTCACATCAAAGAGATGGATTGCATCTTGCTTTGCTGAAACAGTAATGCGATCGCCATCCTTAGGTGGGTTCTTTGGATCCCAACGAACGATGATTTGAGCGCCTTCATCAGCAGAGTTTGCGAACTTCACATCTGCATCGCCAGGGTTACCGTATACGAATGCATCTGCACCGAGCTCTTCAACAACTTCAACGTGAACGTGGAAGCCTTCTGAAGCTGGTGTGAAACCTTCTGGACGGATACCGACGATCACTGATGAACCAACGCTTGAAGGGACATCAAATGTGTAATCGCCAAGCTTTCCTTTTCCACCGCTTACTGGAGCGATGAGAAGGTTCATTGCAGGTGATCCGATGAATCCAGCAACGAATGAGTTAGCTGGGCGATCGTAAAGATTGCGAGGAGTATCGACTTGCTGGAGCAAGCCATCCTTCATCACTGCAACGCGGTCACCCATTGTCATAGCTTCAACTTGGTCGTGAGTTACGTAAACAGTTGTGATTCCAAGACGACGTTGTAGCGCTGCAATCTGAGTACGAGTTGCAACACGAAGCTTTGCGTCGAGGTTAGATAGTGGTTCATCCATTAAGAAAACTTGTGGTTCGCGAACAATCGCACGTCCCATTGCTACACGTTGGCGTTGTCCACCAGAAAGTGCCTTTGGTTTGCGATCAAGATATGGCTCTAGATCAAGAAGCTTTGCAGCTTCGAGAACTCGACGGTCGCGCTCTTCTTTATCGATACCTGCGATCTTCAGTGCGAATCCCATGTTTTCCGCAACTGACATATGTGGGTAGAGAGCGTACGACTGGAAGACCATTGCGATGTCGCGATCTTTTGGTGCAACGTGTGTAACGTCGCGATCACCGATGCGAATTGCTCCTGCATCGATCTCTTCAAGACCCGCAAGCATGCGAAGTGATGTTGATTTTCCGCAACCAGATGGGCCAACAAGCACAAGGAATTCACCATCTGCGATAGTGAGATTGAGTTTGTCGACTGCAGGCTTGGTCGTGCCTGGGTAAATACGTGAAGCTGAGTCGAATACGACTGATGCCATTTCAAGGCTCCTTCTCCGGGCAGGTACGTGCCCGACGATCCGTTGGAGGGAACTAATTCTCAAGTCAGCGCTGACGCGAGTGGGCTCACGATACCCTAGGGTCATGCGCCACGTTAAGTCTGAGGATCTGGCTTTTGGGTCTACCAACCAGCTCTTCCTCGACATCGGCTTGGTTCTTTTCTTTATCGCTTTGGCTGCCCTTTTTGTGGCCGCTGAAATTGCCCTCCTCTCCCTTCGCGACTCCCAAGTCCGCCAGCTGCAAGGGCAAGGTAAGCGAGGCGCCCGTGTTGCTCACCTCACCCAAAATCCCAATCGTTTCCTCGCTGCTGCGCAAATCGGCGTAACTTTCTGCGGCTTCCTGTCGGCCGCGCTGGGATCGGAAAGGCTCGGCTCATCCTTTGTTATTCCCGCTTTTGAAAAATGGGGGCTGTCGCATGGGTTAGCCACAACGCTCTCACTCGTTTCAGTCACAATTGTTATTGCATATATCTCTCTTGTTTTTGGTGAACTTGTGCCGAAGAGACTTGCGATTTATCGCACCGAATCTATTGCGCTCGCTTCTGCTGGAATTATCGATCAACTCGCAAAATTCTTTCGCCCAACAATTTGGTTACTTTCAAAATCTACCGATGCTGTTGTAAAGCTATTTGGATTGAAAGCTGAAGAATCTCGAAGCGAGATGTCTGAAGCTGAATTAGTAGATCTTGTTACTGGCCATACGGCGCTTACTGATGAAGAACGCGACATCGTAGAAGAAGTATTTAACTCTGGTGATTTATCTCTTCACGAAATCATGGTGCCTCGCACAGAAGTTGAGTTCCTTGATGTTGGAACCTCCATTGATGACGCAATGAAGATTGCGGTTGAGAGTGCCCACTCACGTTATCCGGTAACTCGAGGCAACAGCGATGAAGTTATTGGATTCCTGCATGTGCGCGACTTGCTCAATATTCATGTAAGCCGCCCAACAGCAACTCTCTTAGACATCATTCGTCCCGTCACTTTTCTTCCTGGAACAAAAGGAGTTCTCCCTGCTCTCACAGAACTTAGGGCGAAGAGACAACACCTTGCAATCGTTCTTGATGAGTATGGCGGAACCGATGGAATTGTGACTTTAGAAGACCTTGTTGAGTGCTTCATTGGAGATATTCACGATGAATATGATGAAGTTGATAATGAAGTAACCCCTCAAAGTCGCACTGGTGATTTTGAAGTAGATGCCCTTATCTCCCTAGAAGATCTCTTCGACCAGACGGGAATTGCGCTTCCAGAAGGACCCTACGAGACGGCTGGCGGATATGTCATGCACTCTCTTGGCCGCCTTCCTGAGATCCATGATGTTCTTCGCCATGAAAATCTTCGAATAACAGTGCTCTCAGTTGAGGGTAAACGTGCAGGGCAGTTATTGATCTCCCGCGATGAATGGAAAGATACCTCCCATGAGTAAAGAACGCATCCTCTCTGGAATCCAGCCAACAGGTGGATCATTTCACCTTGGCAATTATCTCGGTGCGCTCAAACAGTGGGTAGATTTACAAGAAAGCCATGATGCTTTTTATTGTGTAGTTGATCTACATGCCATCACAGTACAAGTGGATCCAAAAATATTGCGTGAACGTTCGTTGACATCAACTGCCCAACTTCTTGCGCTCGGACTAGATCCAGCGAAATGTTCTCTTTTCATGCAGTCGCATGTGCCAGCGCACAATCAGCTTGGCTGGGTCATGGAATGTCTCACTGGATTTGGCGAAGCTGGACGCATGACTCAATTTAAAGATAAGAGTCAGAAGAGCGGTGCAGATAGAACTGTTGTAGGTCTATTTACTTACCCAATTTTGCAAGCTGCAGATATTCTGTTGTATCAAGCAAAGTATGTTCCTGTGGGAGAAGATCAACGTCAACACATTGAATTGACTCGCGATCTTGGACAACGCTTTAACAGCACCTACAAAGATATTTTCACAATTCCAGAGGCATATATCACCAAAGCAGCTGCGAAAATTAATGATCTTCAAGATCCAAGCGCCAAGATGAGTAAAACCAATTCATCGCCAGCAGGCGTTGTGGATATTTTGGATGCTCCTGAAGTTAATGCGAAGAAGATTAAGAGCGCGGTTACTGATACAGGTCGAGAGATTAAATTTGATTCAGCTGAAAAGCCTGGTGTATCAAATCTCCTCACGATCCATAGTGCGCTATCTGGCAAGAGCATTGCTGATCTTGAGAGTGAATTTGCAGGTAAGGGCTATGGAGATTTGAAAGGCGCTGTTGCTGAAGTAGTCGTTGAATATTTCCGCCCCGTTAGAGAGCGCACAATGGAGTTGCTCAAAGATCCTGCTGAGCTAACGAAAATCCTTAAAGTAGGCGCGGATAAGGCAAATACAGTCGCTGAAGATACGTTGAAAAAGGTTTATGACGCTATGGGGTTGATCCCTCGTGCTTAAAACCCGCGCCACATTTGTACTTGTGGCGTTGGTTGCAGTGATGGCTCCTGCGCTTTCAGCAGCCCATGCCTCCACAACAAAAATGGCTGTCATCTATGACATTGGTGGTCGCGGGGATGGTGGTATTAACGATGCAGCAGCTATTGGAGTAGATAAAGCCCGTAAGAAATTTAATTTGAACCCGTTGGCGTTACGTGAAATTGCAACCGATGGCACAGATCTAGATCGCCTTCTCAAAATTCGTTTCCTCGCAAATGCTGGATACGACCCAATTCTTTTGATTGGTTATGGTTTTCAGTCATCGCTTGCAGTGGCGATGAGCGAATTCCCTGGCACTCAATTTGGAATTGTTGATAACTCAAATGTTGGGCAACTCAACGTTGAATGTATGGTTTTCAATGAAGCGCAATCAAGCTACCTGGCCGGCGTGCTGGCAGCCTCAGCATCCAAAACTGGAAAGATTGCTCTCTTACTGGATGTTGATCGCACCAACCTACGTGACCTTAACAAAGCCTTTTTAGCAGGCGCACAAAGTGTTAAACCCAAGATTATGGTACTTGCACAAAATTGGGGGATGAGCCCTGCTTCCGATGCCAAAGAGATGGCTAAACGAGGCGCCGATGTTTTTTACTCTACATGGAATCAGAGCTCCGATGTAATTGATGCGGTTGTGGCGACAAGTACAGCAAAGAAACCACTTCGTTATATCGGCGTACTTCCAGATCAGTTTTTCTTAAAGAACAATAAAGCGAAGAGCGTGCTACTCGGTGCTATTCAAAAGCGCGTAGATATCGCGACATACGACTTGATCTCTTATGGTGTGGCCCAACAATCCTTTTCTGATGTCTTAGATTCTTCAAATAGTATTTTTGGTCGAGAATATTCTTTCAAGGATGGCGGGTTAGATTTCCTCGTTCCAACGTTGGGCAGCAGATATATTCCTGCAGTTCTTAAAGCTGAGAGCTTAATTAAGTCGGGGAAAGTTAAACTTTAAGAATTTGTAGGAGTTCTGACTTTAATTCAGCGATTTTCCCTTGTACCGCTTGGATTTCTTGGGCTGAGCCACCGCTTGCTGCAACTTCGATGTAACACTTCATTTTCGCCTCCGTACCACTTGGTCGCACGATGATTCGGATACTCTCTCCAAACCACATCGTCACTCCATTTGTTGCTGGAAGTCCATTCGTTGGTTGAGCTAAATCAATAAAGCTCGTAAGAGTTGTTCCGCCTAATTGACGGGGATGAGATGTGCGCAATTTTGTGAGAACTGAATCGACGTCCGCAATATTTTTTACGCGAATTGAGATCTGTTCTGTGCCATGAAACCCATATGTTTCCCAGATATTTTGGAGATAACCAGCGATTGTGTGGCCTGTCACTTTAAGTTCTGCTGCGCATTGGGCGAGCATTAAAGCAGCGGAGATTCCATCTTTATCGTTGACTGATACCGCATCAACAGCATAGCCAAGCGCTTCTTCGTATCCAAAGCGCAGATTAGGAATCTTTGCTAACCATTTGAAGCCTGTGAGAGTTTCGTGGAACTCAATTCCATGCGCACGAGCGATTTTTCCTAGAATTGATGAGGAAACGATTGAGTTACCAAATGATTTTCCAAAGCAACTTTCCTTCATTGTGGTAGCGATGTAGTGGCCAAGAATCGCTCCCACTTCATCTCCGCGAAGCATTCGCCATCCCACAGCAGGATCATTGATTGCTCCAGCGCAACGATCTGCATCTGGATCGTTCGCAATAACAATATCTGCGCCAACTTCTGCAGCAAGTTTGAGCGAGAGATCGATTGCGCCAGGTTCTTCAGGGTTTGGGAATTGAACAGTGGGAAAATCTGGATCTGGTTCAGCTTGTTCTTTTACGAGGATAGGTGCGCTAAATCCTGCTGCTTTGAAAGTTGCTACGAGAGTTTCAGTTCCGACCCCATGCATTGCGCTATAGACAACTTTGACATCAGCACGTGTGCGAGCCAATGTGGCAGTAGCAGCGACATATTCATTGAAGACAGTGTCATCCAAGATGTCCCAATGAGTACCTTTGGGTTGAGCCGTGTTAATTGCATCAATTTCCGCTGCAATTTCTAAATCGGCAGGAGGAACGATTTGCGATCCTGCGTATCGAACCCCGTCGACACTGCCACCGAGATATACCTTGTAGCCGTTATCTTGTGGTGGATTGTGGCTAGCAGTCACCATAATGCCAACATCTGCATTGAGAGAATTAACTGCATAGGCCAACACAGGTGTAGGAAGTGGACGTGGAAGTACCCAGACTTTCATGCCTGCACCAGAAAAAATTTGTGCAGATTCTTCTGTGAAATCTTCAGATCCATATCGAGCATCACGTCCAATTACGACGCTCGTGAGACCGCGTTTTTTCATATATGCAGCAATACCTGCAGATGCTCGCTGAACAACAGCACGGTTCATGCAGGAAGGGCCAGGCCCGATCGGTCCGCGTAACCCAGCTGTGCCAAATTGTAGAAAGCCAGAGAATGATTCTTTAAGTTTTACCTCATTTCCCGAATCAAGCCAGCTTTGAAGTTGTTGTGCTGTTACAGGATCTGGATCTAACTCAATCCAGCGCTTAACTTCTTCAATTAAATTCTGATTCATAGTTGTGGAAGCACTTTCGCAAGCAGTCCACCGATTCTTCCAGCAGAAGCTTTTCCAGCTTCCATAACTTCTTCATGGCTTAATTTTTCACCAGTGATTCCAGCTGCAGCGTTTGTAACGAGAGAAATTCCTAGAATTTCTGCGCCGAGCGCGTGAGCTGCTACTGCTTCAGGTACGGTCGACATTCCAACAAGGTCAGCGCCCATTGTTCGAATCATGTTGATTTCGGCCGGTGTTTCGTATGAAGGGCCGCGCCAATGGGCATACACACCTTCAACAAGTGTTGGATCTTCATTTTTCACAAGAGCGCGTAGCCTTTTGCTGTAGCAATCTGTGAGATCCACAAAGTTTCCACCAATAAGTGGGCTTACGCCAGTGAGTGAAATATGATCGCGAATCAGAACTGGTTGTCCGACTGAGAATTCGCGATTGATACCACCGCATGCATTAGTAAGCACAACAACTTTGCACCCAGCTTTAACAGCTGTTCGTACACCGTGAACGACGGGCTCTATCCCTTTTCCTTCATATAAATGAGTACGTCCTAAGAAAACCAGCGCACTTATTACTCCGTGAGGACCTTGTAAATCATAGGAACGAATTTTTCCGCCATGTCCGACAACAGTTGGGGTGAGAAAACCTGGAAGCTCAGTTGTTTCAAATTCATGAGTTGCTGTTCCGAGGCTATCGGCAGCATCAATCCACCCAGAACCCATTACGAGTGCGACATGATGTTGTGGTTTACCGGTGAGAGTGGCTAATTTCTTAGCTGCTGCTTCTGCGGTGCTTATTGGGTCGGTGTAGAGATCGCTCATGCGAGCAATTTACTGCAGATTGAAGGATTTAAGGAGTGTCTTCAATAACGCAAAGATTTTGTCCGCTCGCGACAGTTTGGCCTACTCCAACGCTGAGCTTTGCAATGATTCCTTCTTTGTGAGCGATGAGCGGTTGTTCCATCTTCATCGCTTCAAGCACAACAATCAAGTCTCCAGGAACGACTCGATCCCCATTTGCTTTCATGATTTTAACAACGGTTCCTTGCATAGGGCTATCAACGCTATTACCTGATGCTTTTCCAAGGATGTTGCTCTTAATTTTGCGGCGCTTTTGGGTTTGCTCTTGAGTGTGAAGAACGACTTCAAAGCGATGGCCGTTGATTTCAGCCACAACTTTCTGCTCAGCAGATTTAGATTCTGCAACACCTTGTTTGTAATTAAATGCAGGAATTGTATTTTTGAATTCCTTTTCGATGTAACTTGTATAAACCTTGAACTCTTCTGTGAAATTAGGATCGTTCACGATGGCGCGGTGGAAAGGAAGAGCAGTCGCTAAGCCACCAATTTCAAATTCCTTGAGCGCGCGACGTGCGCGTTCGATTGCTTCTTCACGCGTAGCTGCAGTGACGATGAGCTTTGCGAGAAGTGAATCGAAGTGGGACCCAACTGTATGACCATGATCGAAACCTGCATCGATGCGAACACCTGGACCATCAGGGACTTCCCAAGTGGTGATTGTTCCTAGGGATGGAAGGAATCCATTACCTGGATCCTCACCGTTGATACGAAATTCAATACTGTGGCCACGCACGACTGGGTCGATTGGGCTAATTGCTTCACCAGAAGCAATGCGAAATTGCATACGTACTAAATCAATACCAGTTACTTCTTCACTGACTGGGTGCTCCACCTGTAAACGAGTGTTCACTTCAAGGAATGAGATGGTCCCATCTGAACCGATGAGGAACTCACATGTGCCCGCGCCAACATAACCCGCTGCTTTCATAATTGCTTTGGATGATGTGTAGAGCTGTTCTTCTTGCGCTGGCGTCAAAAATGGAGCAGGAGCTTCTTCTACAAGCTTTTGGTGGCGACGTTGGAGAGAACAGTCGCGCGTACTTACAACGACAGCGTTGCCATGTGAATCAACCAATACTTGAGTTTCAACGTGGCGAGGTTTATCGAGGTAGCGTTCTACGAAACATTCACCGCGGCCAAAACCGGTGATAGCTTCGCGAACAGCAGAAGCAAAGAGTTCGGGAATATCTTCTTCCCTATATGCAACTTTGAGACCACGACCGCCACCGCCATGTGCAGCTTTAATTGCAACGGGAAGTCCATGTTCTTTTGCGAACGCAATAATTTCCTCTGCAGTATCGACGGGATCGATAGTTCCTGCGACCAACGGTGCGCCTACATCAGCAGCAATCTTTCGTGCAGAGACTTTATCTCCCAACGAACGAATGGCTGCAGGTGGGGGTCCAATCCAGACCAAACCAGCAGCGATAACGCGGTCAGCGAAATCAGCATTCTCGGATAGGAAACCGTAGCCAGGGTGCACTGCATCAGCGCCAGATTCCTTTGCGATTGCAAGAATTTTATCTTGGTCCAAATATGTTTCTGCTGCAGAAAGTCCATGTAGTGCATATGCATCAGTTGCGAGTGCTACGTGAAGTGAATTGCGATCTTCGTCAGAGTAGATAGCGATGGATTTAATTCCATGATCACGGCAAGCGCGAGCGACGCGAACTGCAATTTCACCACGGTTTGCGATAAGAACAGCAGAAATCTTCTTACTCATGCAAGCACCTGTTCTTTACTTCCTGCTGAACTTACATCTGACCACGATAAACCAAGATTGAGAATCGCTTTGCGAAGGGTAGGGAGCGAGAGTCCGATAATTCCGCTTGGATCGCCCTCGATGTGAGTAATGAATGGTGCGCTGAGGCCATCAAGCGTGAATCCACCAGCAACGTTGAGCGGCTCACCGGAGTCAACATAATTTTCAATCTCTTCATCAGTCATCTTTGCAAAATGGACACGAGCAGTAGAAATATCAGAGACCTCAATCTCTTGAGCAGTATCAATAACGCAGTGCCCTGTATGAAGAAGTCCAGATTTTCCGCTGAGTTTGTGTGCTCGCGCAATCGCATTCTCGCGGGTGCCTGGCTTGCCAAGTGATTGACCTTCAAATTCAAATGTCGAGTCACACCCGATGATGAGAGCGTTTGAACCGCAGTCGTGGTTGCTCTTAACAGTATGAGCTTTCATAATTGCTAGAGCGAGAACCATTTCCGAAGGGGAGAGCTTGGTAATTTCAGGGTTCTCTTCATCAACTCCGCTGACGAGAACATCAAAATTGATCTGTACGGACTCAAGAAGACGTTTACGCGATGGAGATGCTGAAGCCAAAATAATTCGACGGGTCATGAGGCTGTGGTGCCCCATTCTCTCGGCAAAGACTTCTGAACTTTTAAACGACTCCATGAACCGCCATATGCCTTATTCGGATTTTGATTTCGCTCAATCTCTTCGAGAGCGATTTGAAGCGCGCTCATCTCAGGTCCGGTGGCAGTGCCAGATAGAACTGTAAATTTTCGGAACTTTCTCCGGCGACGAATAATTGCCATTAAAGAGGGATGTTTCCGTGCTTACGAGTTGGGAGATCCACTCTCTTATTACGGAGCGCTCTCAAAGCTTTTGTAATCTCTTGGCGAGTTTGATGTGGCTCGATGACAGCATCAATAAATCCACGATCCGCAGCGATATAAGGATTGAGAAGTTCTTCTTCATAGGTGTCGAGAAGTTCTTTTGATTTCGCAGGTTCAGCGGCAATCTCTTTACGATAGAGAATATTGATAGCGCCTTGCGCTCCCATCACTGCAATTTGTGAGGTAGGCCAAGCAAGATTGATATCTGAACCAAGATGCTTGGATCCCATCACAATGTATGCCCCGCCATATGCTTTGCGAGTAATGACAGTTACAAGAGGAACTGATGCTTCAGCGTATGCATAAAGCAGTTTTGCTCCGCGGCGAATGATTCCATTCCATTCTTGTTCAGTACCAGGCAAGAATCCAGGTGTATCAACGATTGTTACTACAGGAATACCGAAAGCATCACAGGTACGAACGAAGCGCGCAGCTTTTTCAGAGGCATCAATATCTAGCGTTCCAGCAAATTGAGATGGTTGGTTTGCAATAATTCCAACAGAGTGGCCTTCCACGCGTCCAAATCCAACAAGAATGTTAGGAGCAAAGAGGCTGTGGACTTCGAGGAAATCTGCCTCATCAACGATTGCTTCTACAACGGTACGAATGTCGTAAGGCTTATTTGCATCATCAGGAATGATGGAATCAAGCGCGCGATCTGTGGGAGCGCTATCCATTGATTCAGTCGCAGGCAATATTGGTGAGTCATCTAAATTGTTGCTAGGAAGATACGAGAGAATTGCTTTGACATACTCGAGCGCTTCTTCTTCATTCTCCGCTAGGTAATGTGAATTTCCAGTCTTCGTATTGTGAGCGCGTGCACCACCGAGGTCCTCCATGGTGACTTCCTCACCGGTAACAGCTTTAATGACGTCAGGACCAGTGATAAACATATGCGACTTTTCATCCACCATGATGGTGAAGTCTGTGATTGCAGGAGAGTAAACAGCTCCACCTGCACATGGTCCGAGAATGACTGAAATTTGAGGGATCACGCCGGATGAGCGGACGTTGCGCTTAAAAATCTCACCGTACTGGCTCAGTGATGCAACACCTTCTTGAATACGTGCGCCGCCTGAATCGTTGAGGCCAATCATTGGGATGCCACTCTTAAGAGCAAAGTCCATGACTTTGGTGATTTTCTTACCCATAACCTCGCCCAGGCTTCCGCCCAGAACCAGAAAATCTTGTGAATAGACTGCAACGGTTCGTCCGTCGATGGTTCCGTAACCTGTCACAACTCCGTCGCCGAGAGGATGGCTCTTGTCCATTCCAAATCGATCGGCATGATGAGTTGAGAATGCATCGAACTCAACAAAGGAACCTTGATCGAGCAAGAGAGCAAGTCGTTCGCGAGCAGTGAGCTTTCCAGCAGCGCGTCGTTTTTCGAGTGCTGCATCGGTTGCTACGTTTTGAGATGCTTCGACGCGTCGACGCAAATCGCTGAGCTTGCCTTTAGTTGTGCGAATATCATCAGTCACGGGTCTAAGGTACTAGGGAAGCTCCCCTATTAGAAATAGGAAATGTAATGACAGGCGTAGATATTTCACCACTTGATGTGAAGAAGCTCGCTTACCTCCTAGTAGATGGCTACTGGCAGGTATCTGTCGTACAAGAAATTGATTCAACACAAACCTATCTCGCATCCAAAAAACCATTCCACGGAGAAGTGATCGCTGCAGAATTTCAAAGCGCAGGGCGTGGCCGCTTAGATCGCACATTTGAAGCAGAAAGATCTTGTTCATTACTTTTTTCTTTTTATATTGAACCACAACGAAATCGCGATGAGTGGGGATGGATTTCCCTCATTGCTGGCATCGCACTCGAAAGAATTTTAAATAGCGAGAAAGAAGTTTTTTATACAAAGTGGCCAAACGACATTTTGGTTGTAGGTTCTGAACGAGATGGAAAAGTTGCAGGCATTCTCGCCGAAGCTACATCTACCGGAGTGATTGTTGGCATTGGGTTAAATGTTGCGATGACAGAGTCCGAACTGCCAGTTCCGACGGCAACGTCACTTGCACTTGTGAATATTGCTCAACGCGATCGCAACTATTACCTTTCACGGTTCCTTGTTCAATTTGCCTCACTTCTTGCTGAGTGGGAAGAAGGAGCAGATCTTGTCAACGATTATTCGGCACACTCCTCAACGCTGGGCAAGAAGGTGGAAGTCCGAGGCGTTGGCGAGGTAGTCGAGTCTGGAATTGCAGAATCCATTGGATTATTTGGAGAGTTAGTCCTAGATGGGGCTCGCCACATCTATTCCGGAGATGTCATTCATCTTTATACTTAAAGAATGGAACCACTTATCCCAGACGAGTATCGAGAGCTGCGCGAAAGCGTACGGGCACTTGCTGAAAAGAAGATTGCACCTTTTGCTCACGATGTTGACGAGGCTGCTCGTTTCCCCCAAGAAGCGTGGGATGCACTCATCGCAGCAGATCTCTTTGCCGCACATGTGGATAGCAAATACGGCGGACAAGGAGCTGATGCTCTTGCCACAGTCATAATCATCGAAGAGATTGCGCGAGTGTGTGGTGCATCATCACTTATTCCTGCAGTAAATAAATTGGGTTCAGTACCGCTTATATTGGCGGGAAGCGAAGAACAGAAGAAGAAATATTTGCCGAAGCTCGTTAAAGGTAAAGGTTTTTCTTATTGTCTTTCAGAATCAGAAGCTGGATCAGATGCTGCAGCGATGAAGACGAGAGCAGTAAATAAAGATGGAAGTTGGGTTATCTCGGGAAGTAAGAAATGGATTTCCAACGCCGGTGAATCAGATTTCTACACCGTGCTTGCCTCCACAGATCCAGCGGCTGGTGCAAAAGGAATTACTGCATTTATCGTAGAAAAAAGCGATGCGGGAGTTTCATTCGGAGCACACGAGAAGAAGATGGGCTTTAGAGGTTCACCTACTCGTGAAGTTTATTTTGATGAGGTAGTCGTTGGTGACGATCGTCGACTCGGTGATGTTGGGGCTGGGTTCTCGATTGCGATGAAAACACTTGATCACACGCGAATTACAATTGCTGCTCAAGCTTTAGGAATTGCTCAAGGTGCATTTGATGCAGCTGAAAAGTATTCACATGAGCGGGTGCAATTTAAGAAACCTATCTTTGATTTTCAAGGCGTTCAATTTATGTTGGCAGATATGGCTATGAATATCGCTGCAGCTCGTGAATTAACGTATGCAGCTGCCGTGAAAAGTGAGCGAGGAGAGAAGGACCTCACTTTCTATTCAGCAGCGTCAAAATGTTTTGCTAGTGATACTGCGATGAAAGTAACAACGGATGCAGTTCAAGTGCTTGGGGGATACGGCTACGTGAGCGATTACCCTGTTGAGCGAATGATGAGAGATGCAAAATTAACTCAAATTTATGAGGGAACCAATCAAGTTCAGAGAATTGTTATGGCTCGCCACTTCGGTGACCTTTAAGAAAAACGAACTACAAGGTCTGGCGTAGCAGCTGCATCCACTTTTTGGTCATGTCCTTCATGTGGAACTGGTTCGCTCGTGAGCTCTCCATGATGTACCAGCGCGATTTTCCATGCATTTAAGCGAGGAAGAGCGCGATCATACGATCCGCCACCTTGTCCGAGTCGATTACCTTCCCGATCAATGCGGAGTGCGGGAACAATGACCACTCCGATTTTTCCTAAATCAGTGAAAGCTTCACCCATTGCTTCACTTTCACCATTCCATACGACCCATTCAAGATCCTTATCTGGGAGAAGTCGTGGAACGAGAACAACTTTTCCACTGTCTCGCAGAACAGAATTAATATCAAGAGTCTGCGGCTCTACTCCATATGAAATATAAGTTGCGACGTGGGTCACGTCTTTTAATTCGGCACAACTCAGAATATGAAGCCAACTTGATTCAATGAAATGTTCGGATCTCTGCCAGCGCATCTCTTTGCGAAGGGCTGCTTTATCCGATTTCACAGGTTTACTTTAAAGCAGTGCGCGACAAAAGCAGTTACTTCACTGGAAAGCGCCACTCCACTCGGTAGGGTGTGAGCATGGAAAAGAAGGTAGGAGTCAGCGAACTCTTAACGCAGCTGCTCGCTATCTCTGCGCCTCTCGAATCATTCGATATGCCACTACTGGATGCTCATGGAGCCACCCTTGCTGAAGATATTTTCGCAGGCGACCGCCATGTTCTGAAAAAGGGTTCGCGAATTCGTTCTACTCAAATTGGTTTGGCAGCTTCCATTGGTTTAGATCATCTTCCAACTCGGCCGCATCCTCGCGTTGTGGTGATTTCAGCAGGAGATGATTTGGTAGAACCTGGAAATAGACTTCAGAGCTCCGAAGATGAATTTGAATCTAATTCCTGGATGCTCACCACTGCAGTAAAAGAGGCGGGGGCGATGGGTTATCGCGTTCACTCTATTCCTGAAAATCACGAGCAACTCAAAACTGTTGTTGAAGATCAACTCGTTCGTGCTGATCTCGTTGTTATAAGCGGTGAAAGTCATGATGAATCTTTCGATCTCATCACAGCTGTGCTGAGCGAATTAGGCGAGATTACGACCGTACTGCCTAATATTGAAAATAGTGGCCGCCATAATTTTGGAACGATTGGCCCAGATAAGACTCCAGTCATTACTCTTCCTGGCGATCCCATTGCTGCGTATCTCTCTGCCGAACTATTTGTTCGCCCGATGATTCGAACAATGCTTGGAGCAGTGAACGTTCACCGCACCGTCCTCAAAGCAAAAGTGACCCAGAACATCGAGTCACCTGTTGGAGTAACTTCGTTGATCCGCGCATCTCTGGCTCAAGGAGACTCCTTAACGGTTACGCCGCTTGCTGAACAAGAAACGCTTGCAACACTTTCTGATGCTCAAGGACTTATTGCTATTGCTTCAGATTCACCTGGCGCTCTTAAAGGTGAAATAGTGGATGTAATGGTTCTAGAGCGGGCTCTCTAATGTTTGCCCGCGGTCCCATCCTTCGCGACCGTGAATTAACTCTTCGCCCCCTTCGTTTTCGCGATCGAGATATTTGGATGCAGGTCCGACGCGTTAACCGAGATTGGCTCACTCCCTGGGAAGCTACCCGCCCAGACCTCGACAGCGATGGTCCGTTGCCAAGTTATTTCGGAATGGTTGCTTTTCAAAATCAAGAGATGAAGGCCGGCCGCTCATATTCCTTTGGGCTCTGGATTTCTGATCAAGGAAATGAACGATTTATCGGCCAAGTCACTCTCGGGGGAATTGTGATGGGGGCATATCGAGGCGGATACATTGGTTATTGGATTGATCAACGCTTTGCGGGACGAGGGTTTACGACTCGGGCCGTCGTTGCAGTTACAGAATTCGCGTTCTCTCAATTGCAGCTTCATAGAATTGAAATTAATTTGCGTCCCGAGAATGAAGCTTCGCGAAAAGTCGCTGAAAAAGCTGGCTATATCTATGAAGGACTTCGCCCTCGGTACTTACATATCGACGGAGACTGGCGAGATCACAGTACTTTTGTCAGAGAAAATCCGGGAATTTAAAACGGACATAGCGGTCTAAATCCCCATTTTTCGGGTCATAGCAAGTTATTTTTTACCCATGGCGTCCGGACTCATCTACCTCATCATCATTGGTATGTGGGTCGCCTACTTCTTACCTCGCTGGATCAGTACTCACGAAGATTCTTCTGGTCGCAGCAGTGAAAAATTCAGAAGCGCAATGAAAGTCGTTGGATCATCTCCTTCATCGATGTTGCCTGAATTTGAAGATCCCGCGAAAAAGCGTAAACGCATTGCCCAACGCAGAACTATTTTTGCCGGACTCACCGCTCTCTTCGTCGGATCATTTGTCATCGCAGCACTTGGATTTATTGCATGGTCGATGCTTTTGATTCCGGTCTCAGGTTTTGCAATTTATTTTGTGAATGTTCGTCGTCAAGTTGTCGCTGCTCAACTCAAAGCACGACGTCTTCAAGCTCTCGAAAAAGTCACAACTGCTCCAGTTCGCGTATCTCCGTTGATTTCTCTTGATGCGCAAGCAGCAACCGATCACTGGATTCCACTCTCAGATCGCAATGAGCTTTCTGGCGTTGTCGTCATTCCTAAAGATCGCAGCGGTTGGCAGCCGGTAAATGTTCCCAAACCAACATATGTCACTGCAGCAAAAGCGATTACACCAAAGCGCGTTATTGATTTAACAGTTCCAGGAACATGGAGCGCGGAGCAAGAAATGCTTCAAGCAATGTCTTTACCTTCTCGCACTGATCTCTTTGATCAAGAACTTGCAGAAGAAGCAGCGAGCGAGAACGGTCGCGTCGTTAACGAATAAGCAGGGCTAAATCCACGAAGGAAGCCACATGCGGTTGAACCATGCCGTGTACGTGATCACATCTGCTGTATATAGAGGCAAGAAGTACCAAAAATTCACTACAACGAGCGTTAACCACACGTATGTCGCGTAAAGGCGATGTCGTGGAATCAGCCCATTTTGATCTCTCTCGAGGAACTTGGAGAGCGCATACACAATGACCAGTATAAGAAAAGGCTCAAATGCAATCGCATAAAAAGTAAACATCGTTCTCTTCTGCATCAAGAACCATGGCGCATATCCAGCAGCAACAGCGAGCAATAGAAAGCCGCTCTGCCATTCACGCCTTGCCAACCAATATCCAATAGTTACAACAATTGCCACGACAGCGCTCCACCACAACAGGGGAGTCCCCAAAGCAAGAATTTCTTGCGAGCATGCAGATGTTCCACAACTTTTAGGCGATGCATAGAAGAAGGAAGTTGGCCGACCCATAATGAGCCAACTCCATGGGTTAGCTGAATACGAATGCGCCTCTGTGAGGTTTGTATGAAAGTTCCACATCTCAGAGTGATAGTGAATGAACGAGGAGATTGGAGATTTGGACCAGGTTCGATCCCACCCACCTCGTGTTAAAAACCAACCAGACCAAGAAGCTATATATGTTGCAATCGGAATAATTCCAAATTGCAACATTCGCTTCAAGAGATTCTTTTTGACGACTTCGCGAATCGGGAATTCGGTCTCAAGCGCTTTTTGATTTCGGAAATCTACGTAAAGCATGAAAGCGCCAAGAGCTACCATGTAATAAATCCCGCTCCACTTAGTTCCAAGAGCTAGACCAAGAGATATAGATGCAAACCACGGCTTACTAATTGCGATGAAATATACAGAGAGGAGGAGGAAAAACATTAGGAAGATATCGAGTAGGGCTGTACGAGAGTGCACCAAGTGCAATCCATCGACCAACGAGAGGAGAGATGCTGTGCAAGCAAGGTAGTAGCTATCAAAAAGTTTCCTTGCTAGGAGAAAAATTAATCCAACTGATATCGCTCCGATAAGTGCTGAAGAAAACCTCCACCCAAATTCATTGAATCCAAAGGCTTTGATACCAAGCCCAATCAACCACTTTCCAACCGGTGGATGTACGATGAATTCAGCGTTTCCATTTGCTTGAAGCTCCACCCCATGCTGGACAAGTGAGTGGGCATTCTTTGCATAATAAACTTCATCAAAAATAAAGCCTTTTGGTCTCGAGAGATGCCATATCCGCATAACTAAAGCGATAAGTACAAACCCCACAGCTGTAGCGCTATCGCGGGCTCGTTCCGAACCTTTGAGGAGAGTTCCGGTCATGCCTACAGCCTAGAGCCTGCGAGAATATGGCTGTGTTAATTCTGGCCGCTATTCCACTGGGTAACCCAGGTGATGCATCAGCGCGCCTCAAAGAGAGTATTGAGCAGGCAAAGTTTGTTGCTGCAGAAGATTCCAGGCGCTTTGGACGCCTCTGTCAGGATCTTGGAATTCGCCACGAAGCGAAAGTGATTTCTTTCTTTGAAGGAAATGAGAATGAACGTCTCGAACCTCTTTTACAAATATTAGAAGAGGGCCATGATTTGCTCGTTGTTACAGATGCAGGAATGCCGGGCATCAGTGATCCTGGATATCGACTTGCGCGTGAAGCTGTAGCACGAAATATTCAAATCTCTGTGCTTCCGGGTCCAAGTGCAGTGACAACGGCGCTGCTTCTTTCGGGTCTTCCAACAGATTCATTTTGTTTCGATGGGTTTCCACCGCGAACATCAGGTGCTCGACTCGCTTGGTTTGAAGCACGTGCGACTGAAGAGCGCACAATCATTATTTTCGAAGCGCCGCACCGCCTCATTGAATCTCTCAACGACATTTCTCTCGCCTTCGGAAACGATCGCCAGATTGCAGTGTGCCGCGAAATGACTAAGACATATGAAGAAGTTGCACGAGGAACTGTTTCAGAAATTGTCGAATGGGCAGCTTCAAAAGAAATATTGGGCGAAATAACAATTGTGATTGAAGGATTCAATCCTGAACTTCGCGAGTTCAGTGAAAGTGAATTAATTGAACAGGTATTAGCTCGAGAAAGTGCAGGAGAGTCTCGCAAAGAGGCTATTGCCGCCGTTGCAAAGCAGACTGGTATCGCTAAGCGCACTGTTTTTGACGCGATGGTGCAGCACAAAGGCCTTGGTAAATAAGGATAAGATTCGCGGATGAGTTCAGCCGATAAGTCGTTCTACTTAACGACACCTATCTACTACGTCAACGATGCGCCACACATTGGCCATGCATATACGACGGTAGCTGGGGATGTCCTCACTCGCTGGCATCGTCAAAAAGGTGAATCGGTTTGGTTCTTGACTGGCACCGACGAGCACGGTCAAAAAGTCTTGAATACTGCAACAAAGAACAACGTATCCCCGCAAGATTGGTGTGATCGTTTAGTTGAAGATGCATGGAAGCCTGTTTGGAAAAGTCTCAATATCGCGAATGATGATTTTATTCGTACCACCGAGCCACGCCACATGGATCGCGTACAGCGATTCCTCTCTGATCTTAAAGATAAAGGTTTTATCTATTCCGGAAAATATGAAGGCCCTTATTGCATTGGGTGTGAAGAATTTAAATTACCTGGCGATCTCATCGAAGGTAAGTGTCCTATCCACTCGACTCCTGTCGAGAATGTCAGCGAAGAGAATTGGTTCTTCAAGCTCAGCCACTTTGTTCCAGCACTGATTGAGCATTACACGAAGAACCCTGAAGCATGTGAACCTGCAAGCGCTCGCAATGAAGTCCTTGCATTCTTAGAGGGTGGCGTACAAGACCTCTCGATTTCTCGCTCAACTTTTGATTGGGGAATTCCAGTCCCATGGGATACCAAGCAAGTTGTTTATGTCTGGTTCGACGCCCTTCTTAATTACGCAACAGCAGTTGGCGTGGGAGACGAGGCTCAAAGCGAAGGCGGAAAGAAGTTCGCCCAAACTTGGCCTTGTGATGTGCACTTAGTCGGTAAAGATATTTTGCGTTTCCATGCAGTGATTTGGCCAGCAATGTTGATGGCAGCCGGGTTGCCTGTTCCTCGCAAAGTTTTTGCCCATGGTTGGCTCCTTGTTGGCGGAGAAAAAATGAGCAAGAGCAAGCTCACCGGCATTGCTCCTGCAGATATCACCGATCACTTTGGCGTTGACGCTTTTCGTTATTACTTCTTGCGCGCTATTCCTTTTGGCCAGGATGGATCATTCTCTTGGGAAGATATGAATGCGCGATACACGAGTGAATTAGCCAATGATTTTGGTAATTTGGCTTCACGTTTGATTGCCATGATTGAAAAGTACTGTGGTGGCGCTATTCCTGCAGTTGCTCACGAGCCAATACTTGAGAGCGCCCTTGCCGAAACTGTGGCAAAAGCAGATAAAGCTATGTGTGCTTTAGATTTCCAAGGCGGAATCAATGCGGTGATGGATTTCTGTAAGCGCGTCAATGGTTATGTGACCGAAAAAGAGCCATGGGCCGTTGCAAAAGATGAGAGCCGCAAAGAAGAGTTGGATGCAATTCTGTACAACACTGCCGAATCCATTCGTGCGTTAGCGATTCTTCTTCATCCCGTCATGCCTGCTACCACGCAGATTTTATGGGAAAGCCTTGGAGTTCAATCCGATCTTGCTTCACAAAAAATCTCTGACGTTGCAACCTGGGGTCAGTTAAAGCCTGGTTCAATCGTCACAAAGGGAGCAGTACTTTTCCCTCGACTTGAAGAGAAGCAATAACTCAGAATGTCCGATCGCTTCTCGCTCGACAAAGAACGCGAAGTTGCACCGCTTCCTGCGCCCCTCACTTCAGTATGCATTGATAATCATGCCCACCTCGAACTCATCACCGAATCAGAACCTGATTCACCTTTGATTGCCGCTGTGCTGGATGAAGCACAAAGCGTTGGCATCGATCGAGTTATCCAAGTGGGATATTCCGCTGAACAATCTGCTTGGGGAGTTCGATGTGCTGAAGCTTTTCCTGGGCGAGTGCTTGCAGCGGTTGCACTTCATCCAAATGATGCGCCTGTAACAAAAGATTTAGAAGGTGATTTGGAGAAGATTGCAGACCTTGCGAAACATCCTCGCGTGTGTGCCATTGGAGAGACTGGGCTCGATTTCTTTCGCACTGCTCCTGAAGGACAAGAGAAACAGATTTATTCTTTTAAGCGTCATATCCAAATCGCAAAAGATGTAAATAAAGCTCTTATGATTCATGATCGAGATGCACATCGCGCAGTTCTCGATACTTTGCTCGAAGTTGGCGCGCCTGAGAGAGTTGTTTTTCACTGCTATTCGGGGGATGCCGAGATGGCCCGCGAATGTGCCACGCATGGTTATTACCTCTCTTTTGCGGGAACAGTTACATTCAAGAATGCGCCGCACCTGCGCGACGCACTTGCTGTGACACCTCTTGAGCGCATCCTTGTCGAAACTGATTCACCATTCCTTACTCCGACCCCTAATCGCGGACTTTTAAATACTCCTGCCCAAATTCCTCACACACTTCGACTGATGGCAGAAGTTCGCCAGATGGATATCGACGAGTTGTGCAGAGCGATTGTTGAAAATACAACCCGCGTCTATGGCGAGTTCGCACGATGACAGGTCTTCTTGGCGCAGCTGAAATTCGCGAGATCGCAGCTCGTATCGGAGTAAATCCCACAAAGAAACTTGGACAAAATTTCGTTGTTGATGCAAACACATGTCGGCGAATTGTTAAAAGTGCAGATGTAGCGAAAAGCGATGTTGCACTTGAAATTGGTCCGGGGCTGGGCTCACTCACTCTTGCTCTTATGGAAGCTGCTTCTGAAGTTATCGTGATTGAAATCGACACTCGACTAGCGGAAGAACTTCCAATGACTGTCGAACGTCATGGATTTGATCCACAACTTTTAACAGTAATCAATGAAGATGCGATGAACCTCGAAGCGCTCACGCCATCTCCAACAGTTCTCGTTGCGAATCTTCCATATAACGTCTCTGTTCCAGTCCTTCTACGTGCTTTTGAGAAACTTCCAACTTTGCGTACAGGCGTTGTGATGGTTCAAAGTGAAGTTGCCGATCGCCTCGTAGCAAAACCAGGAAGCAAAGCGTATGGATCGCCTTCAGTGAAAGCCACGTGGTGGGGAGAACTCACATCTGCTGGAAACGTTGGTCGAAGTATCTTTTGGCCAGTACCAAATGTGGATTCCTCGCTTGTCAGATTTGATCGCCGTGATGTCCCAGGAGATGAAACCCTGCGCTTAAAGACATTTGCTTTGATTGATGGAGCATTCGCTCAACGCAGAAAGATGCTTCGTAGCGCTCTCTCAGGGCTCTTGGGCAGCGAAGCAAGCGCGATTATTGAACGGGCTGGGGTAGACCCAACAATTCGAGGCGAAGCACTCGCGCTTTCGGACTACATCAGAATCGCTCAAGCACAATAAAAGCAATACGCTATAGATGTGATTACTAGAGGCGTTGTTGTTCGAGTTCCCGCAAAGGTGAACTTGCAACTTTCTGTTGGGCCTTTAGGGAGCGATGGATACCACGAAGTTGTCAGTGTCTTCCAAGCGATTTCCATTTTTGATGAAGTTTCATTGCGTCATGCTCCCGAGGGCAACGGAATAACCCTTTCTGTTTCGGGTCCAACATCTCATGGCGTTCCCACAGATTCATCAAACCTTGCATATAAAGCAGCAGAGATAATGGCTCTTCGTTATGGAACAAGTAAAGATTTAACAATTCATTTAAAGAAAGAGATTCCTGTTGCTGGCGGCATGGCTGGTGGTAGCGCCGATGCTGCTGGAGTGATTGTTGCAATGGATGCGCTCTTTGCACTGAATTTATCTCGCGATGATATGGAAGGAATTGCTGCTGAACTTGGAAGCGATGTTCCCTTTGCAATCGCTGGCGGAATTGCAGTTGGACGTGGTCACGGCGATCAACTCACTCCTGCACTTTCCCGAGGTACGTATCACTGGGTTGTGGCGATGTCTGGAAGTGGACTCTCCACTCCAGCTGTTTACAAAGAATGTGATCGCCTTCGCGAAGGGTTAGATATAGCCCGTCCGCAGACAAGTGATTTATTGCTTCAATCTCTTCGAGCAGCTGATGCTCGTGGTGTTGGTGAAGCGATGACAAATGATTTACAACCTGCAGCTTGCTCACTGCGCCCAACTCTGCGACTCGTTCTTGATGTCGGCGAGGAATATGGCGCACTTGGTGGTTTGGTATCTGGATCTGGTCCAACTGTTGTTTTTCTCGTCGAAGATGAGGAGAAAGCGCTTGATCTGACTGTTGCACTCAGCGCCAGTGGCGTTGTTGGAGGCGTTATGAGGGCATCTGGGCCTGTTCATGGAGCGCGAGTCATCGAAACTCTCTAGCAACCTCCTGCGCAATTGCGCGCTTTTGCAGGAAGAGGCTTTTTAAGGGAGAATTCAGGTTCCGCCATTGTGTAGTGGCTAGCACATGGGCCTTTGAAGCCCAGGGTCCAGGATCGATACCTGGTGGCGGAGCCACCGATAGACTTTCTAGACTTGCTACACCAGCTAGACGAACACAGCTAGGAGGGCACTTTGGGTAAGGCAGTAGACCTTGCGATAGTGCTCGCCGCGGGCGAAGGCACGCGAATGAAATCCTCCCTCGCAAAAGTACTTCATCCCATCGCCGGCAAGTCAGTCATCCATCACGTGATCGATGCAGTTGCCCCCGTTGCGCAATCTCTCAACGTTGTTGTCGGCGCTCATCGCGAAGAAGTTGAAAGCCATCTCTCATCAATCGCTCCATCAGCATCTAAAACTTTTCAAGCTGAGCGAAAGGGCACTGGCCATGCGGTGCAACTTGCGCTTGCTGACACAAAAGCTGAAGGCGTTGTCCTTATTGTTGCGGGAGATACACCTCTTCTTCGCACATCTACCCTTAACGAATTTATCGAAGCACATGTCGAGCTTGAAAGCGTTGCCTCAGTATTGACTGCAGTGCTGCCTGATCCATTTGGCTATGGTCGAATTGTTCGCGATGACCTCGGAGCAATCGTCAGTATTGTGGAAGAGCGCGATGCTGATGATGATCAAAAGCAGATTGATGAGATCAACACGGGCGTATATCTCTTTGATATCGCTGCTCTTCGTTCTGCATCACAAAAACTTACGGCGGATAATTCACAAGGCGAGCTGTATCTGACTGACGTGATTTCACTGATTAAGAATTCAGCGCAAGTTGCTGTAGCTATTCAGTCCAATGACTTTACTGAGACTCTTGGAATTAACGATCGCTCTCAGCTCGCTGAATGCGCTGCCATTATGCGTGATCGCATTAATGATGAATATATGCGCGCAGGTGTAACCATTATTGATCCCATGACAACATGGATTGATTCAGGAGTATCGATCTCTCCTGATGTCACGATCTATCCTGGTAGTGCGATTCACGGCTCGACTCGAATTGAATCAGGGGCTGTCATCGGACCTCGCTCAACACTTGTCAACGTTGAAGTTGAAGCAGGAGCTTCGATTATTGAATCTCGTGTCACTGATTCCCATATTGGAGCAGATGCAGCTGTTGGTCCATTCGCATTCATTCGCCCAGGAACTCGCTTAGCTGCGAAAGCTAAAGTCGGCGCTTTTGTTGAGACTAAAAATGCTTCTATTGGAGAAGGATCAAAAGTCCCTCACCTTTCCTATGTAGGAGATGCCACGATTGGCGAAGGCACCAATATTGGGGCAGCTACGATTTTTGTGAATTACGACGGCGTTGAGAAACACCACACAACTGTGGGAAGCCATGTCCGCGTGGGCAGTGACACTATGCTCGTCGCACCAGTAACTATCGGCGATGGCGCCTACACGGCAGCAGGGTCGGTTATTACTGAGGATGTTCCTGCGGGTGCAATCGGTGTTGCCCGTGGAAAACAGCGAAATGTTTTGGGTTGGGTCCTTCGTCGCAGATCGGGAACGAAATCTGCAGAAGTCGCACGAGATGCGGGAGCCAACGAATTAGGATTTCAGGAGTAGACCGAACAACTGGAGTAAGGGGAGTATCAATGAGCGAACTACGACTCTCATCTGAAAAGCGCCTGCGCGTATTTTCCGGACGAGGTTATCCAGAATTAGCTGAGGAAGTGGCAGCTGATTTAGGAATCGCAGTCACTCCAACATCGGCCTACGATTTTGCCAACGGCGAAATTTTTGTTCGTTTCGAAGAGAGCGTTCGCGGAAGCGATGCATTCGTGATTCAAAGCCACGCGGCCCCAGTCAACAAGCAGATCATGGAACAGTTGATCATGGTCGATGCTCTTAAGCGCGCATCTGCAAAACGCATTACTGTCGTCGCTCCTTTCTACGGATATGCACGTCAAGATAAGAAGCATCGCGGACGTGAGCCAATTTCAGCTCGCCTCATGGCAGATCTCTTTAAGACTGCTGGCGCAGATCGAATGATGGTTGTAGACCTTCACACTTCACAGATCCAAGGATTTTTTGATGGTCCTGTAGACCATCTCTTTGCACTTCCACTGCTCACAAATTATGTTGGCAGCAAAGTCGATCGCAACAACCTCACCATCGTCTCTCCGGATTCAGGACGAGTACGTGTTGCTGAGCGTTGGTCAGATCTCATGGGTGGATGCCCAATCGCTTTTATTCACAAGACTCGTGATCCTCGCATTCCTAATGAAGCAACTGTTGGTCGCATTGTCGGCGATGTAAAAGGACGCACTGCCGTTGTTATTGATGACATGATTGATACCGCTGGAACTATCGTCAAAGCAGTCGATGCTTGTCTTGAAGCTGGCGCATCAGAAGTTATCGTTGCTGCAACTCACGCAGTGCTCTCAGGTCCTGCATCTGATCGTTTGAAAAATAGCGGTGCAGCTGAAGTTGTCGTAACAAATACTTTGCCGATTCCCGATGATCGCAAATTCGACAAACTTGCCGTTCTTTCAATTGCTCCGCTCCTTGCGCGCGCAATTCGCGAAGTTTTCGAAGATGGGTCAGTGACAAGCCTCTTTGATGGCCACAGCTAATATTTTTCAAGCCTGAATAGCCCGTTTTGCTCAATCTGAAGCCCGCGGCTATTCTTATGCCACGTCACGGCGAGGGATAACTGGTCTGAATTACAGTATCCGTAATCGACGGGTTGCTCTCTAACCGTGCTGTAGTAAACGCACAGGTCCCCGAACGGATAATTAGAGAAAGCAGCAACTCATGGCCGAGATTTCAATCAACGGAACAAAGCGCACCAATTTTGGTAAAGGCGCATCACGTCGCGATCGTAAAGCTGGACTTGTCCCGGCAGTAATTTATGGACACGGCGCAGAGCCACAACACGTTTCCCTTCCTGCAAAGGAGATGGGCACAGCACTCAAGACCTCAAACGTTCTTCTCGACATCAATTTTGATGGCAAAGTTGAACTCACACTTCCAAAGTCAGTGACAAAGAATCCTTTGACAGGAATTCTCGAGCACGTCGATCTACTCGTTGTTCGTCGCGGCGAAAAGGTGACTGTGGATGTACCAGTTCACACAGTTGGAGCGCATGCTCGTGATGGAATCCTTGAGCACGTTAACAACTCAATCGAAGTTGAAGTTGAAGCAACCTCAATTCCACAATTTATTGAATTGAATATCGAAGGTATGGAAGCAAACACTTCTAAGTACGCTTCAGATGTTGCTCTTCCTGCAGGCATGAAGCTTGTTTCTGACCCACACATGGTTGTTGTTCACTTGTCTGAGAAGTCAACAGCAGTTGAAGAGACACCAGCAGCTCCAGCAGCTGATGCAGCAGCGGCCCCAGCAGCTCCTGCAGCAGAATCAAAGTAATAACAAGTAATTAGTGGAGTAACGATGTCAGATCGCTGGATTGTTTTCGGCCTAGGCAATCCAGGCGATCAATACGCATCCACACGACACAACGCTGGCCAGATGGTGACAAACTATCTGGCCAGTGGCATAAAACTTTCCTCGCATAAATCTCGTTGCGACATTGCAGATATTCGAGTTGCAGGGGTCGCAGTCACGGTCGCTAAATCAAAGCTCTATATGAATGAGTCTGGTGCGCCTCTCAAAGCACTCGCCGATTTCTATAAAGTCGAAGCTAAAAACATCATCGTTGTTCATGACGAAATAGATATTCCTTTCAACACCATTCGCATGAAGCTAGGTGGCGGGGATAACGGCCACAACGGTCTCAAAGATATTACGAAGCATTTCTCAGGGCCCGACTATTACCGAGTCCGAATCGGCGTCGGCCGCCCACCTGCTCCTCAAGATCCAGCTGACTTTGTATTAAAACCGTTCTCGTCCACCGAGAAGAAAGAGCTGGATGATTTCATCGCACGTGGTGCTTTGGCAGTCGAGCGCTTGATTGAAAAAGGATTAGAAGTAGCTCAACAAGAGTTCAATAAATAAATCAGCCAGTATTACGCAGACCCGCAGCAACACCGTTAATGGTGAGAAGAAGTGCGCGGTGAAGAACTGGATCTGTATCTCCACCATCACGTACGTGCTGGAGGAGCGATATCTGTAATAAATGAAGCGGAGCTAGATAAATATCGCGAACTTGAAGCGTGCGAGCCAATATCTCTTGATCGCCCAAAAGCTCCTGCTTGTCGGTGAGGAGCAAAATTTCTTGACGAGCGAGTGCAAACTCGGTTTCGATCTCAGCGAGGAAATGATGAAGTGAAGGATCAACGAGCTTCTCCACATACTTGCGGGACATAGCAAGATCTGTCTTCGCCATTGTCATCTCTACATTGGAGATGAATGTGCGGAAGAAGTGCCATTCTTTCAACATATGTTTCAAAGTATCGGTCTGGCCTGCTTCACGAGCTGCTTTCAACCCCGAGCCGACACCGAACCAACCAGGAATAATCTGACGTGACTGGGTCCATCCAAATACCCATGGAATAGCGCGCAAACTTGCTAATCCACCAGATGCATCAGGGCGACGCGATGGGCGCGAACCTAAGAAGAGATCGCCCAATTGCTCGACAGGAGTTGAGGCGTAGAAATATGCAGGCAAATCAGGATGATCAATGAGTTTGCGGTACGAAGCAAATGAACTATCGCTGACGATGTCCATGCAGGAATTCCACTTTGCGAGGTCTTCAGCACTTTGACGTGCTGAGCGATTAAGAACTGTAGCTTCTAGAGCTGCAGCAAGAGTAAGTTCAACGTTTTCACGTGCTAGAGCAGGAAGCGCATATTTATCGCTAATAACTTCGCCTTGCTCGGTCATCTTGATTTGTCCATCAAGTGTTCCCCAAGGAAGAGCGATTAGCGCGTCATATGTAGGACCGCCACCGCGACCGACAGATCCACCTCGACCGTGGAAGAGGCGAAGTTTCACGCCATGCTTTTTGGCAACGTCACGAAGTTTTCTCTGGGCTTTGTGAATCTCCCATTGTGAGGTCGCAATACCAGCATCTTTATTGGAATCTGAATAACCCAACATGACTTCTTGGATGTCACCGCGAAGTTTTACCAATGAACGGTAATCAGGATTGGAAAGGAGAGCGTCGAGAATTTCATCAGCTGCTCGCAGTTCAGCAACAGTCTCTAGGAGAGGTGCAAACCCAACCATGGCAAACTTTTCAGAATCGTGCAGCGAAATTAATCCAGCGATCTGTGCAAGCACGACTGGGGCAAGCACATCTTCGTGGCTCTTAGTCATCGAAATGATGTAGGTCTCGATAACTTCAGGACCGAATTTAACGATGAGATCTCGAATAGCAACAAAAGTATTGAGTGTCTTTAACCCATCAGCATCGAGGTGAGAAAAATCTGCTGAAGATGGGCTCTTGAGTTCGGCGATAAGGGTTTCGGTGCGCTTGGAATATTTCTCACCCAGAATTTGAGCCAGAGCATGATGGTGAGCGTCGGAATGTTCGCGCACATCTAAGGTTGCATGAGTAATTCCAAATGACGAAACGGTGCGAATGATTCGTTCGAGTAAGCCCGTGGCAATAAGTTCGCCGTTATGCGCCATCAATGAGCTTCGCATTAGCCCAAGATCACTTAAAAGCTCTTCCGTGCTGTTGTAGTCCCGTCCAACTTCGTGCGCAGTACCTGCTGCGTGACGGCGTTGAGTCAAAATCAAGCGGTGGCGAATAGCGGTAGCTTTCAAGCGATATGGCTCTTCGACATTGAGGCGGCGATAACGATCTTCAATTTCAGGGAGTCGGTTGAGGTCACTTTTTACTGAGTCCAGAAGTGCTTGTGATACACCCACAATTCGGGTCGAAATAGAGAGCGCTTGGCGTAGTTCATCAATTGCTTTCAACATCGAACGAATGAAATGCCCTGTTTGGAGAGTAATTGCAGCTTTTGTTACTTCCGGAGTGATGTGAGGGTTTCCATCGCGGTCTCCACCAATCCAAGTACCAAAACTGAATGGACGTGCTGTCGGAGAAACTTCCACGCCAAGGCGCTTGAGCTCTGTTGAGAAGTCATCCAAAACTTCTGGCATTGTCATAGTGAAAAGATCATCGAGGTAATACAACGCATTCGTTGCTTCGTCGAGAGGCTCTGGACGTCCTAGGCGAAGTTCATCTGTTTGCCACAAGAGATCCACTGCTTCTGCAAGACGACGATTACGAGTTGATGTATCTGGATCATCTAGCAAGTCTGCAATCGTTCCCATTTTGCTCAAGACAGAACGTCGTGCAGCTTCAGTTGGGTGCGCGGTGAATACAGGGCGAACCGAAAAATTATCGACCCATTCTTGAATATCTTCACGTGAAAACTCGTGATGAGTTTCTTGTGCTTCAATGATGCGATCTACTGCGCGAGTGAGCCATGAGCCACCGGCAATTCTCTCTTCAGATAAAACTCGAGCTCGGTGAACTTGTTCAGCAACATTCGCTAAGTGAAAGTATGTGCTGAAAGCTCGAACCAATTGGATGCTTTGATCAGATGTGAGGTTGTCGAGGATTTTTTCTCCGCCACCTTCGCGAATAGCTCGACGGACACTTTCGACTAAATCAAGAAGGTCATTTCCTTCTTGGCGAACCAAGCTTTGGCCCAAGAGGTCGCCAAGGCGGCGCACATCACTGCGGAGTGCTGCTCCATCCTCTTGTAGCGTCATGGGGTAATCATTCCATTCCCACTTTGTGTCTGATGACCAGATTCATATAGTGAGAAGAGGGTCGGGGATTGATTACACTGGTCATGTACGCATCACCCCCCTTCTTTTAGAAGTGGGGGTTTTAGGCGTTTATCTATGGAGAGAGGGGGAGTTATGGCCTTATTGCGCGCGCTCAACGATATAGCTCTCCCTGTTTCGCCCGGTGATTCAGTAATTTCCTCTATCACGGCCGCACAAGGATTGGTGATCGCGAAAAGATCACAGGATCATCCAGTTTTAATTGTGACGTCATCGTCGCGCCGAGCCGATGAGTTAACTGCTGAAATTCAAACCTACATTGGTAGCTCACACGTCATCAATTTTCCTCCGTGGGAAACTCTTCCCCACGAACGCTTAAGTCCAAAGAGCGACACTGTTGCTGCGCGCTATAAAGCTCTTCACTCCATTCAAGGTGACGCGAAAATTAAAGTCGTTGTCACTTCAGTACGAGGACTGATTCAACCCATCAACGGAGCGCTGCTAAAAACGGAACTCATTCGCTTGGAAATTGGCTCTGAACTCTCTATGGAGAATCTCATTCAGAAACTCTCTTTCTTTGGATTTGTGCGAAACGATTTAGTCGAGAAGCGCGGAGATTTTGCAGTCCGTGGAGGTATTGTCGATTTCTTCCCAGCCGATCACGAGCATCCCATTCGCGTGGATTTCTTCGGCGACACAATTGAAGAACTTGCACACTTCACCGTCGCAGATCAGAGAACCCTTTCACCTGTTGTGGGTGAGCTCATCATTTATCCATGTCGCGAACTCCTACTTACAGATGAGATTAAAAAGCGCGCAGCATATCTCGCTGCTGAATTTCCCCAACTTTCAGAGATGTGTCACAAGCTTTCAGAAGGCATCACTGTTGATGGAATGGAATCTTTAACAGCGGCACTTACTGATGATTTGCACAACCTCATTGAATTTCTTCCACGTGAATATGAAGTAATGGTTATTGATGCACCACGAATAACATCACGAGCTCTGGATTTAATTGAAACCAATAAGGAATTCCTCGATGCATCCTGGTCGAATGCAGCGCTCGGTGCCGCAGCTCCGATTGATATCTCATCTGCGTTGGAACTAGGGGGCTATTACTCCATTTCGGAGCTGGAGAAATTTACTTCCTCGCGCGGAATGTCCTGGAGCTCGATCAATCCCTATCGAAGCGAGGGCAGCGATGAGAGCAGCCTCGATGAGTTTGAAGCTATCCCGATTTATGCAGGGAAAATTGAAATTGCCGTAGCTGAAATGAAGGAGTGGCTTTCTTCTGGAAATCTCGTCATATTTAGCGGAACTGGTCCCGGAACCATCGATCGCTTCAATCAGATATTTATCGAAGCTGAAATTCCGACTCGCATAGTTTCTACAATCGATAGTCCACTCACTCGCGATGCTCTCTATTTGACCATGACTCCAATCGAGCATGGATTCATTGCAGCTTCATCAAAAATAATTCTCATCACTGAAAAAGATATATCTGGTCAGCGAACATCCAATAAGGACCAGGCACGAATGCCATCGCGGCGTAAGAAAGCGATCGACCCCCTTGAGCTTCGCACAGGTGACTTTGTTGTACATGAGCAACATGGAGTCGGCCGATATATTGAATTGATTCAACGAACTGCTGGCGGAATATCACGTGAATATTTGGTGATCGAATATGCCGCATCCAAGCGAGGTCAACCTGCGGATCGACTCTTTGTTCCCACGGATACCTTAGAACAAGTGACGCGGTACGTTGGCGGCGAAGCTCCAGCGGTACATCGCATTGGCGGTGCTGATTGGCAAAATGCAAAGAGAAAAGCTCGAAAAGCAGTCAAACAAATCGCTGCCGAATTAATTCAACTGTATGCAGCTCGAATGGCAGCTCCGGGCTTTGCATTTTCACCTGACACTCCGTGGCAGCGCGATCTTGAAGAAGCGTTCCCATACGTTGAAACAATTGATCAGCTCTCCACTATCGATGAAGTGAAGAAAGATATGGAAGCACGACATCCCATGGATCGAGTGGTCTGTGGAGATGTTGGATATGGAAAGACCGAAATTGCAATTCGTGCCGCGTTTAAAGCAGTGCAGGACGGTAAACAAGTTGCAGTATTAGTCCCTACAACGTTGTTGGTACAGCAGCACCTCACCACTTTCATGAATCGATATGTGGGATTCCCCGTGCGCGTCGCTGGGTTGTCGAGATTTAATACTGCGAAAGAGAGCAAAGAAATTGTTGCAGGCTTATCGGATGGCTCTATCGACATCGCTATCGGTACACATCGCTTGCTCTCAAAAGATATCCAGTTCAAGGATTTGGGATTAGTAATTGTTGATGAGGAACAACGCTTTGGCGTAGAACATAAAGAGGAATTGAAGAAAACCCGCACGAATGTCGATGTTTTATCGATGTCAGCGACACCCATTCCACGAACTCTCGAGATGGCAATTACCGGTATCCGTGAAATGTCGAACATCACGACCCCACCTGAAGAGCGGCACCCCGTGCTTACTTACGTTGGTTTCTATGACGATAAGCAAGTAACCGCAGCTATTCACCGCGAGCTCCTTCGAGATGGACAGATTTTCTTTGTTCACAACCGAGTGGATTCCATTGATGCGATCGCAGAGCATCTTCATAAATTAGTACCTGAAGCTCGAATCGGTATCGCTCATGGTCAAATGGGGGAGCGAGAGCTAGAGGATGTCATTTTGGCTTTCTGGGAGCGGGAATATGACGTACTTGTCTGCACAACAATTATTGAAAGTGGAATCGATATTCCCAATGCAAACACTTTGATTGTTGATCGCGCTGACGCATTTGGTCTTTCTCAATTGCACCAGCTTCGCGGTCGAGTCGGGCGTGGTCGAGAGCGCGCATATGCATATTTCTTGTATTCAGCAGATAAACCACTCTCAGAAGTTGCCCATGATCGATTGAAAACAATTGCGACAAACACTGATCTGGGTTCTGGAATGCAGGTTGCGCTCAAAGATCTGGAAATTCGTGGAGCAGGAAATCTATTGGGTGGTGAACAATCAGGTCATATTGCTGAAGTTGGTTTTGACCTTTACATGCGTATGGTGGGTGAAGCCGTAGAAGATTTCAAGACTGGAATTGTGGATACCGAAGAAAGAGTTCGAGATTGTAAAGTGGAGCTACCTGTAACCGCTCATTTACCAGTGGAGTACATCCCATCAGAAAGATTGCGTCTAGATATTTATCGCCGCATGGCAGATGCTCATACCGAAAAAGATCTTGATTCAATCGTTGAAGAATTGATAGATAGATTTGGTGAACTTCCAGAGCCCGCAAAAAATCTGATAGAGGTTGCACGATTACGATCATTTGCAAAGAGTTTGGGTCTGACAGAAGTGGTTTTGCAGGGCAAATTCCTGAAGCTTGCCCCAGTTGTTCTGCCTGAATCGTCACAGCTTCGCACCATGCGCGTTTTCCCAGGTTCCCTCATTAAGGCGGCAACAAAGTCGGTCATGGTGGCGAAAGGCACGCCTCTCAATCTCCAGCTCAACTCGCAAGGAACGGGGGAAGTAGGAGATACTTCAACCCTGTCCTGGGCGCGAGATGTACTCAAGACCGTTTTTAATAAATGAAATGGAGTTTGACGTGAAGAAGGTTATGACTAAGCGCAATTATGTGACTGCAATCGGTGCGATTGCGGCACTCTTCATTCTTAGCGCATGCAGTAACCCGGGTAACGCAGCTGCAACAGTCGGCAAGACTTCTGTTTCTATCAACAAGCTCCAGAGCACAGTTTCAGAGATTCTTTCTGAGCGCTCAAAGATTTCTAATCCAAGCGCTTCACTCGAAACGGGTGAAACTCTCAACCGCAGCCAAGTCACTTTCTTTGTTATTTCTGAGCTTCTCTTCCAAATCGGTAAAACAAATAAGATTTCCGTGACAGAGCAAGAAATTACAGATCAAATTAAGGCTGTAACTGAGCAAGTTGGTGGGGAGGCAAGTCTTCCTGCTGCAATGGTGAACGCTGGAATTGCACCACAAAATCTTCGCGAGTATTTCCGCTCATATCTTTATTCAGCAAAAATCAGCCGAGCTCTTCTCTCTGCAGGTTTTACAAAAGATAATGTGAACGCAGCTGTTCAGAAACTCGTTGCTGATGAAGCAAAGAAGCTAAAAGTTTCCATCAATCCACGTTATGGAAGTTGGGATGCATCTGCAGCAACAATTACAGCAGCACCACTAGCTGCTGGTTCAGTTAAAAAATAGTCTCAATGTCTGAATCTCAGTTGGAGCGCTTGCGCGCAACCATGGATAGGTTGCGTTCGCCTGGCGGTTGTCCATGGGATGCAGAACAAACCCACGAGTCTCTTCTCAAGTATCTTCTCGAAGAGTCCTATGAATTTATCGATGCTGTAGAAAAAGGCGATCGTGTAGAAATGCGCGAAGAGCTTGGCGATGTTCTCCTTCAAGTTTTCTTCCACGCACGTATGGCTGAAGAAGACGGCGAAGAGCCATTTGGAATCGAAGAAGTAGCGCAAGGCGTTGCAGATAAGTTAATTCGCCGCCATCCACATGTTTTTGGTGATGTTGTAGTGAACAGCAGCGAAGATGTTTTGGAGAACTGGGAAACAATTAAGAAGGAAGAGAAAGGGCGAACATCAGCAACCGATGGCGTGCCGATGGGTCAACCGGCTCTTCCACTTGCATCCAAAGTTTTGTATCGTGCAGAAAAATATGGATATGAAATTCCAGTTGAAAACCCCATCGAACTCAAGGAAGGCCTTGCTTCCGATGAAGCGGGAGAACTTCTCCTTGGTTTAATTCAGGCTATTCAAGGGCGCGGTATCGACCCTGAAGCAGCACTTCGGGCAGCTACTAAGGCGTACATCGCCAAGATCCACGCTCACGAAGAGGGCTCTTCGACACGATAAGATTCGCACATAGATTTTAAGGAATCAGCACCAGCGTTGGTGTGCTTACAGAAGCTCGTTACATAATAGAAGGAGTGCCTTGTGGCCCTAATCGATGCCGTCCATGCCCGCGAAATTCTTGATTCACGCGGAAACCCAACCGTTGAAGTAGAAGTTGTGCTCGAAGATGGAAATAGCGCTCGCGCTGCAGTTCCAAGCGGCGCATCAACTGGTGCTTTCGAAGCTGTTGAACTTCGTGATGGCGGCAAGCGCTACCTCGGTAAAGGCGTTGAGAAGGCTGTTGAATTTGTTAACGACAAAATCGCTCCAACTGTTGTTGGTTTTGATGCACAAGATCAGCGCCTTGTTGATCAAGAGATGCTCGATCTCGATGGAACAGAAAATAAGAGCAAGCTCGGCGCGAATGCAATCCTAGGTGTCTCACTTGCTGTTGCTCGCGCAGCTGCAGAAAGCGCAGACCTTTCATTCTTCCGCTACATCGGTGGCCCAACAGCGCACACTCTTCCAGTCCCAATGATGAATATTCTCAACGGTGGAGCACATGCTGATACCAACGTTGATGTTCAAGAATTTATGGTTGCTCCAATCGGTGCAGATTCATTTAAGGAATCACTTCGTTGGGGTGCTGAGATTTACCACAGCCTCAAGGCTGTTTTGAAGAAGCGTGGACTTGCAACATCAATCGGTGATGAAGGTGGATTCGCTCCAAATCTTGAGAGCAACCGCGCAGCACTTGATTTGATTCTCGAAGCAATCACTGCAGCTGGTTTCAAGCCAGGCAAGGACATCGCTCTTGCGATGGACGTTGCTGCAACAGAATTTCACGATAAGGGTAAGTACGAATTCGAAGGCCACAAGTCTTCTTCTGACGAAATGATTGCGTATTACGCAGATCTCGTGAAGTCATACCCAATCGTTTCTATCGAAGACCCACTCAGCGAAGATGACTGGGAAGGTTGGGCAAAGATGACTGCGGAACTTGGTAACAAGATTCAGATTGTTGGAGATGACCTATTCGTCACAAATCCAAAGCGTCTTGCACGTGGAATTGAAGCGAATACAGCCAATGCTCTTCTTGTGAAAGTAAACCAAATCGGAACTCTCACAGAGACTATTGACGCTGTATCTATGGCGCACCGCGCGGGATATCGCTCGATGATGTCTCACCGTTCTGGCGAAACAGAAGACACAACAATTGCAGATCTTGCTGTTGCACTTGAGTGCGGACAGATTAAGACCGGTGCACCTGCTCGCTCAGAGCGCGTTGCAAAGTACAACCAACTTCTTCGTATCGAAGAAGAGCTTGCTGATTCTGCCTTCTATGCCGGTCGCACAGCTTTCCCTCGATTTAACGGATAATCTAAATTCATGAACAAGAGTGGGAGAACGCTCGCAGTTGCGACTGTTCTCCTGCTGCTTGGCGTAACACTTGCTCCACCTCTTCAGCGTTATTTCACACAACGCGCACAAATCAGCGCACTCAGCGCACAGCTTCACGACAGCGATAAGACTTTGAAGAAAGCTGCTCAGGAGCTTGCTCAATGGAATGATCCAGCATTCGTCGCAGCACAAGCTCGTTCCCGTTTGCACTACGTCTATCCCGGTGAGCGTCAATACATAGTTCTCGGAGCACCTGATTCGTTGACGAAAGATCCCAATGGCCCAGCTGCGCCTGTCTCCGAAAATATCCCGACTGGTATTCCTTGGTACGCAAAAATAGTTTCATCGATAACAAGTACCAACCAGGTTCAACAGCCATGAGTGAAAAGCCAACTCAAGCTGATCTCGATGCAATTCAGATTCAATTAGGCCGCACTCCACGAAATGTGCATGCCATTGCATATCGTTGCCCATGCGGAAAACCTGCAGTTGTTGAAACCCCACCTCGCCTGTCAGATGGAACACCATTTCCAACTTTTTACTACGCAACTTGTCCTCGTCTCACTGCTGCAATTTCTACGCTAGAAACCACGGGCATGATGCGAGAGATGGAAGGGCGGCTCACTACCGACCCTGACATCGCTGGTAAATATGCATCGGCCCATGATGATTTCATCGCAGCACGTACCGCTGTCGCCAAAGAAGTTGGAATTGAAGTTCCGGAAGTAGATGGAATTAGCGCAGGAGGCATGCCTTCGCGTGTGAAGTGCCTTCATTCACTTGTGGCTCATTCTTTGGGTGCAGGTGAAGGTGTCAATCCTTTTGGCGATGAAGCACTTGCCGCACTTCCTCAATGGTGGATGGATTCTCCATGCGAGTAGCGGCTATTGATTGCGGTACTAATTCGATTCGCCTATTGATTGCAGATGTTTCAGGTGAGAACTTCCGTGAAGTGGCTCGCAATATGGAAATTGTCCGATTAGGGCAAGGTGTTGATAAAACGGGAAAGTTTGATCCCGAAGCAATCGGGCGAACTTTATCTGCCACTCAAAAATATGCAGATGTTATTCGCCAAAAAGGTGTTGAGAAGATTCGTTTTTGCGCGACTAGTGCAACCCGTGATGCAACTAACCGCCAGATTTTTATTGATGGAGTTCGCGACATTCTTGGCGTAGAACCAGAAGTTATTCCCGGAACTGAAGAAGCGGCGCTTTCCTTTATGGGTGCAACAAAAGAACTTCTTCCTGCAGATGGCCCTTTCCTTGTTGTCGATATCGGCGGGGGCTCAACAGAGTTTGTTTTGGGTACTGAGAAAGTCGGCGCCGCAAAAAGCGTCAATATTGGTTGTGTACGTATGTCCGAGCGTCATCTGACTTCTCAACCACCAACTTCCCAACAAATCGCTGAAGCAACTGCAGATATTGATGCTGCTATCAAGGATGCTGGCACAGCAGTGGATTTCACACAGTCCCGAACTCTTGTCGCCGTTGCTGGAACAGCCACAACAGTGGCCGCGGCAGCGCTGAATCTGCCTGCTTACGATCGTTATTCCATTCATCTCTCACGTATAAGCGCCGAAAAAGTGCATGAGGTTTCCGCGATGTTCCAATCCATGTCACGCGATCAGATTGCAGCACTTGGATATATGCATCCTGGGCGGGTGGATGTCATTACCTCTGGCGCACTTGTCTTATCCCGAGTTATGACTCTTACAGGTGCGAGTGAATTTGTAGCTTCAGAGTCAGACATTCTCGATGGAATTGCTTGGGGCCTTGCGCTCTAAATCTCTGCCTTTGCTCGACAAGGCAATCACCCGTTGCACTCTCTGCCCGCGTCTTGTCGATTGGCGTGAAGATGTAGCAATCACAAAACGAAAAGCATACGAAAGTGAGAAATATTGGGGCAAACCTGTTCCAGGATTTGGACCTGCAGATGCAGAAATAATTATTCTTGGGCTAGCACCGGGTGCGCATGGTGCAAATAGAACGGGGCGAGTATTTACTGGAGATTCATCAGGGGATTGGCTTTATCGCGCACTTCATAAAGCAAAGCTCGCAAAAATTCCAACCAGCACCTCTCGCAACGATGGACAAGAACTCATTAACACTCGAATCTTGTGTGCAGTTCGATGTGCGCCGCCGGACAATAAACCAACGACTGACGAAAAAGCGACATGTGCTCCATTTTTCAAAAATGAAATTGAACTCCTCATGCCAACAGCTAAAACTTTTCTTGCTCTTGGAAGCCTTGCATGGACACAAATTTATGCAACGTTAGTTGAGATGGGAGAGGTTCTGCCTCAACCACGACCCAAATTTGGACACGGAAGTACTTTTACGTTTGTTGGCAAAGATGGTGTAAAGCGATTAGTTGTCGGGAGCTATCATCCAAGCCAGCAAAATACTTTCACCGGCAAACTCACCGAGAAAATGCTCGATCAAGTAGTTAAAACCTGCGTGAAATACTGTTAGAAAGAACTACAGAAATCACCTAGTAGACTTCCCAAATTGCCATGCGCCCCCGTAGTCCAATGGCAGAGACAGAGGACTTAAAATCCTTCCAGTGTCGGTTCGAGTCCGACCGGGGGCACCATTATGCTAACGAAATGGCATACAACGTTGAGCGCGTTCGCAAAGACTTTCCTTCGCTAAATTCCGGTCTGGCTTTCTTCGATGGTCCTGGTGGAACGCAAACCCCTCATCAAGTAGGCGATGCAATTTCTGCTGCTATTACTGCTCCACTCTCCAACCGCGGCGTCACCACAGAATCTGAGAAAAATGCAGATGCAATTGTTGGTGAGTTTCGATCTGCTGTCGCTGATTTAACCGGTGGGAAGGCTGGCGGAGTTGTTTATGGACGATCATGGACACAACTTGTCTACGATTTTTCACGCACTATTGCTAAGACATGGAACGCTGGTGATGAAATCATCGTCACCACTCTTGATCATGATTCAAATGTCCGCCCATGGATTCAAGCTGCTCAAGCTCGAGGCGTCAATGTGGTCTGGGCAAAGTTCGATACTGAAACGGGTGAACTTCCTGTCGCGACCATCGAAAAACTTCTGACATCGAAAACTAAATTTGTTTCTGTCACTGGTGCCTCAAATCTTTTGGGCACTAAACTTGATTTGAAAGCCATTGGTAAAGCGGTTCATTCAGCCGGAGCACTCTTTGGTGTGGACGGCGTACATCTCACTCCACACGCAGTTATTGATGTGAAAGATATTGGAGCTGATCTCTTTGGGTTCTCGTCTTACAAAATGATGGGACCACATTGCGGTGCAATGGTTGCTGATCCCGCTTTCCTAGAAACTCTCAACAATGACAAGCTCTTGCCATCCACCATGGTTGTGCCGGAGAGATTTGAATTTGGAACTTTGCCTTATGAAATTATGGCGGGAGCCACCGCTGCAATTAATTACACGGCAGATCTTGACTCCAATCCTCAGTCCTCGAGGCGCGAACGCATCATCCAATCGATGAGCTCTCTTGAAGAGTACGAGCACCAACTGTTCGCTCGTATGGAAGCAGGGTTACAAGCGATTTCTGGTGTTAAAACTTATGGAGATGCGAAAGATCGAACCCCGACAATCTTCTTCTCTGTAGGGTCAATCGAAGCAGCAGAGGTGTACAAGAAGTTGGCAGCAAAGAAAGTAAATGCACCTGGAAGCAATTTCTATGCTTTGGAAGCTTCTCGCCAATTAGGGCTTGAGGATTTTGGAGCGGTGCGCGCTGGGTTAGCGCCGTACACAACTTTCGAAGACGTTGAGCGCCTTATCGCGGGAGTGGCAGAAATCGCCCGAGGGGCATAAATTCTCAGGAATCGGCGTTAATCTTCCTATCAGGCCTAAGCCTGATTTTCCCGACCTGCAATAGGAGAGTAGATGCAAAGTTCGAACCCAGTACTCACACGTGGATACGCAGCAATGCCTGGAAGTAAAGGTGTAGCGCGACCAGAGTATGTAGAACCTCAAACACTTGAAGAGACATATGCAGCACCTGCTGCATCATCACTTCAGACTGGGCGCATGACGATGGAAGATGTTGTCATTCGCACATCAATTCTTTTCGCTGTCTTGGTAACTGTCGGCGGATTCGCCTGGGCTTCTAACCTCGGCGGCGGCGTTGCAATGATCGGTTTCCTCGGCGCATTTGTCGTGGGCATGATCAATACGTTCAGTCAAAAAGTTCGTCCAGCTCTTGCGATTGCTTATGCAGCACTCGAAGGTTTGGCGCTTGGCGTAATTAGCCATGTATATGAATCTGCGTATCCTGGAATTATTTCGCAAGCGATTATTGGAACGGTTGCTGCATTTGTTGGCGTCTTGTTCTTGTATCGCAGTGGACGTGTTCGAGTCACACCTCAATTCCAACGCGCGATGATGGGCGCTTTGATTGGATATATGGTCCTTGGACTTGTATCAATGATTGCTGGCGCGTTCGGAGTTGGCAAAGGTTATGGTCTTTACACAGGTGGAACAGGACTTCTTCTCTGTGTTGCTGGCGTAGGCCTTGCATCATTCTTTTTGATTGTTGATTTTGATCAGATTCAAAAGATGATCAGTGCTGGGGCGCCTCACGAGGAATCATGGCGTGCAGGCTTCGGTTTGATGGTCACCGTTGTGTGGCTCTATCTTGAGATCGTTCGCTTGCTCTCCATTTTGCGCGATCGTTAATCTCTATACCAAGAAATTAAAAAAAAGCCCCGCCAAGATATCGGCGGGGCTTTTTTAATCTTCTGATTAACCCACAGATTCTCCTGCAGCTTCATCACGGGCTGCTGCATGATCAGCGCCTGTACGAAGAGGTGTTTCGCGCAAAAGAAATGCGAAAACCAAGCCAATAAGGACCACAGGAAGAGCAGTAATAAATACTGAATGGAAGCCCTTTACGAAGGCACCCATGATGCTCTCTTGGAGTTGAGGGGTGAAGCTCTTCAAGACCGATGTGTTGTTCTTGAGTTGAGCGAACTTCTCAGGAGTTGCTCCAGCCATAGCAGCTGGATTAGATGTCGCAACGCTCGCAATTGCCTTAGGTAGCTCACTCGCAAGCTTATTTGCATACACAGTTCCGAAGATTGTTACACCTATCGTTCCGCCGACTGAGCGGAAGAAGGTGTTAGCGGATGTTGAGACACCCATATCTTTGAAATCAACCGCATTTTGAAGTGCAATAACGATTGTCTGCATCGAGAATCCAAGGCCCATTCCAATTAAGCAAGCGTAGATTGCGAGCTTCCAGTAAGGAGTATGGACAGCAAGCGTTGTCATCAGGCCAATTCCGATAGCCATCAAAATCAGGCCAATGATTGGGAAGCGCTTGTAATGACCGTGCTTTGAGATTGTCTTTCCGCTGTAGATCGACATCGAGACGATACCAATCATGAATGGAATCAACTTCAGACCAGCGGCGGTTGCTGAATTACCTTGAACGATTTGTAGGTAGAGAGGAACCATGATGATGGCGCCAAACATTCCTGCACCGATGATGAAAGCCATAATCGATGTGACGCTGAAAGTATGGTTCTTAAATAAACCAAGTGGAAGAATTGGTTCCTTAGCGCGCATCTCCTGAAGTAGGAAGAGAACGAAGAGAACTGCAAAAATTCCAAATGCTGTCAACGTCTTTGGAGCTGTCCAGCCATTTTCTGGTCCGAATACAGATACAGCGAGAAGAAGAGCCGATACTCCAGAGACCATAATGAGAGCTCCGAGGTAATCAATTTTGTGTTCGCGCTTTACCTTCGGGATATGCAAGCTTGCTGATGTAATGACAAGGGCAGCTAATCCAATTGGAAGGTTGATGTAGAAAATCCAACGCCATCCAACAATTCCGAGGATATGGGCGTGATCTGAGAAGAAACCACCAAGAAGAGGGCCAGCGACTGAGGAGAGCCCCCATACGCCGCCAAAGTAACCCTGGTACTTACCGCGATCGCGTGGAGAGACGATATCTCCAATAATCACGAAAGTAAGAGCCATAAGGCCACCTGCTCCGAGTCCCTGAAGAGCACGGAAAATAATGAGTTGGTTCATCGTTTGAGCAGCGCCGGCTGCAAATGAACCAATCAAGAACGTGACGATTGCAAATTGAAATACAGGGCGGCGGCCGTAAAGATCGGAGATCTTTCCGTACAACGGTGTCGATGCTGTTGAGGTAAGTAAATATGCGGTGACAACCCATGTGTAATGGGAGAGTCCATTGAAATCTTCGACGATGCGCTTGAGCGCAGTCGAGACGATTGTCTGATCGAGCGCTGCAAGAAGCATGCCCATCATCAATCCGCTGAGTACAGCCATAATTTCTTTATGGCTTAGTTGTCCATCGCTAGCTTTGGCTGACATGGTGCTCCTTATGTATGCATCTATTTTTTGAAATTTAGTGGAACTTCGCATCCTTGATGGTGACTTTAATTTCGCGGCCATTAGGCGCTGTATATGTAACAGTCTCGCCAATCTTTTGACCCATGACTGCTGAACCCAGTGGCGACTTTTCGCTGTAAACGTCGAGGCCTTCAATATCAATTTCGCGTGATCCAAGAAGGAAGTGCATTTCATCGCCCATGATGTCGACGATGACGCGCATGCCATGTCCAACGATTCCGTCGGCGCTTGCAGGTGGTTCACCTATATGGGCATTTTCAAGCATATGTTTGAGTTGGCGAATTCGCGCTTCAATTTTTCCTTGCTCATCTTTAGCAGCGTGGTAGCCGCCATTCTCTTTGAGGTCACCTTCGGCGCGCGCAGCTTCGATTTTCTTCACGATATCGGCACGGCGAGGACCTTCAAGTTCGGCAAGCTCTGCATTGAGACGATCAGCAGCAGCCTGAGTGAGCCAAGTCTTTGGAGTATCAGTCATAGGAGTCGAAGTTTACAGGCTTGTGCAGGAACGGACTGCCGCATTGACCGCTTGAAGGCGGGTAGGAATAACGACTTCACGCGTGAGGTTGGCCTGCCCAAGTGGCAATTGGTCGATGACTTCACCAACGACATTCTTATCGCTATCTCTCGCAATCAGAGTGCATTGGTGGTTTCCAATGGGATGAGCAAGCGTCACTGTGTACCGGATGGCGATCGAAGCAGGGGAAGTGGATTTAAACGAAATAAGAGTGGAGCGAATCTCTGGATGTGATGCATGAGTCCCGCTCCAGATCAGCCATGCCCCTCCAATAACGGCAATCAATAACGCAGGCAGTTTCCATCCTGAAGCCCAGCTCTTTTTAGATTTCACGCCATAGCGCTCTTTCAAAAAGGCGGTCACTTCTGGGTCGTTCGGCGTGCTCATGGCGTAAGTCTAGTGTCATTGCCGAAGCTGGAAAGGTGTTTAATTACTGCATGGATGACGCACCAGCAACAGTCAATGTCGGAGTAGCCGGCTCAATCACGATGGTTCTTTTGGTGACTGCTGTAACTCTTCTGATGGTCAGTTTCTACCGTCGCTATAAGCGCGCTGCAGATAAAAAAGATCTCGACCAACAATAAATTATTGATGCGCAAGTACCTCAAACTTTTCTCTTTCACTCTCATCATTGTGATTGGTGTGGGAACCTGCTTTGAACTTGGCCTCTGGCAATGGCATCGTGCGCAAGGAATGCACAAACTTCAAAAGCCCCAGCCAGAACGCCCTGTTGTTGAATTAGCAAAAGCAGCAAGCGCTGGATCAAATTTGCGTAATACCGCTTTCAATCGCTTGGTCACCTTCGAAGCAACTTTTGAGAAAAGCTATGTTGCCCCGAATCAACTAGTGACTTTTACTGATGGACGTAAAGCCCGCAAGGATCTTTACGTTTCCCTTGCCCGTCTCACTGATAACCGCGCCGTACTTGTGGTTCGCGGTCTTTCCACTGGAACGGCTTGGTGGGGCGATATCAAAACTCGCATTTATGGACGCCTCTATCCACGACAGAATGTTGATCAGAGCGAAGGGGGAGTCGGAAAACTCTCTCGCCTCGATCCCGCTCTCGTCACAGGAGATACTGGTTTTAACTTATTCGATGGATATGTCATTCAAACAGGTGGAGAAATTGCGGCACCTCAATTGCTCTCACAAGGTGGCGCTTTCTATTGGCAGCACATCGCCTACGTGATTACCTGGTGGTTTATGGGCCTATTAATTCTCTCCTTTCCTTTCTATAACAGGATTCGAACCACTAAGGTTCAAGGATGAATTTCTTTAAATTTAACCGCGCAGGTGCACTTGCCCGATTCCGTGTTATGGCTAACGTGGCTGGTGTTCTTTCACTGCTTCTCTGGTTGGTCTATCTCCCAATCAAGCTCACGGCAGTCAACGACAACGTGGCGACTCCGATTCGCCTCATCGCAGTTGTGCACGGTTTTATGTACATGATTTATGTCCTGACCGCCTTTAATTATTCGCTCTCAGTCCGCAAACCTTTCTTCAGCATGCTGGGTTACCTCGCAGCTGGAACTCTGCCAGTCGCATCATTTATCGCAGATCGTCGGGCACGTGCCGAATATGCAGCACTTACCGGTGGCCAAAGCCTTCCCGAATAAAGATTGCACGAAATGAAAGCCTTTATTAAAAGAACAATTAAGGCTCTGCTCTTTCCGATTTATGAACGGCGTCTTCTTGCTCGCCTCAATTACGACGAGACTCCCCATCACGTGGGAATCATCCTTGATGGAAATCGTCGTTGGGCCAAAAGCACTTTGGCAGCAAGCCCTGAACGCGGCCATCAAAAAGGCGCAGAAAAAATCGTTGAAGTCCTTAAGTGGTGTGAAGAAGCAAACGTCAACATCATCACGCTCTGGCTCCTCTCAACCGATAATCTCAATCGCCCGGCAGAAGAGCTCGATCCACTCCTTCGAATTATTGGCGCAGCCGTTGATCGACTCGTTGAATTGAAGATGTGGGAGATCAGACCTCTTGGCGCTCTCGATCTTTTACCTGATTGGCTTCATGAGAAGTTGAAGAACGCTGAAGTGGTCTCTAAGGGAGTCACTCCCATCGTCGTCAATGTCGCGATTGGATATGGCGGCCGAAGAGAAATTGTTGATGCTGTCCGCAACTACATTCGTACCGGAGTTACCGCAGGAAAATCAGCTGATGAGATTGCCGATTTAATCAGCAGTGATGAAATTGGAAAGCACCTCTATACAGCCGGCCTTCCCGATCCCGACCTTGTGATTAGAACATCAGGAGAGCAACGTCTTTCTGGATTCTTACTCTGGCAATCGGCTCATTCAGAATTCTACTTTTGCGAGGCATATTGGCCCGACTTTCGTCGCGTTGATTTCCTCCGAGCCCTCCGTGCCTATAGCCAACGCCATCGCCGTTTCGGTGTTTAACTGACACGAAACCGTTACCTAATATTTAACACGCGCTCTCGCGTGTCGAAAGGGTAAGCACCTGTCCGAGATTTACCTTATGACGTATAAGTCCGATTCCCCCGGAGAGGCGCTTATAACGAAGAATGCGGGTCCACCTTGGCTAGAACTCCAAAAGATGGTCGCAAGACATATGTCATCGACACCAGCGTACTTTTGGCAGACCCCGGAGCAATTTCCAGATTCGCAGAACACCAAGTCATCATTCCGATTGTTGTTATCGGTGAACTTGAAACAAAGCGCGAACACCCTGAATTAGGCTATTTTGCACGTCTAGCACTGCGTTCTCTCGATGATCTTCGCGTTAAACATGGTCGTCTTGATGAAGAGATTTCCATCAATGATGAGGGCGGAACTCTCAAAGTAGAACTCAATCACACAGATCCATCATCACTTCCTGCAGGCTTTCTTCGCGATAGTTCTAACGATTCTCGAATCCTTGCAGTGGCTCGCAACTTCATGGCAGAAGGCGCTGACGTTGTCCTCGTAACAAAAGATTTGCCGCTTCGAGTCAAAGCCTCTTCAGTGGGTGTTGAAGCAGATGAATATCGCGCCGAATTGGCACCGACTTCTGGATGGACCGGAATCGTTGAAGCCAATGTGGGTCATGCGATGATCGATTCTCTCTACGAGGGCGAGAAAATCAAACATGAATTAGCAGAAACAAATCCGGTCCACACCGGAGTTGTGCTTCACTCTGAAAAGGGAAGTGCTCTGGCAAAAGTCACCAACGATAAGCGCCTCCAATTAGTTCGCGGGGATCGCTCGGCTTTTGGATTGCACGGCCGCTCTGCTGAACAGAGGATCGCCCTCGATCTCCTCTTGGATAATGAAATTGGAATTATCTCTTTGGGAGGTCGCGCCGGAACCGGTAAATCTGCGCTCGCTCTCTGCGCCGGACTTGAGGCAGTTTTGGAACGTCGCCAACATAAGAAGGTTGTCATCTTCAGACCTCTCTATGCCGTTGGCGGCCAAGAGCTCGGCTACCTTCCAGGATCTGAGGGCGAAAAGATGTCGCCTTGGGCCCAAGCAGTTTTCGATACTTTGGGGGCACTCGTCAGCCAGCAAGTCATCGACGAGATCATTGAACGTGGACTCATCGAAGTTTTGCCGTTGACCCATATCCGTGGCCGCTCACTTCACGACTCCTTTGTCATTGTTGACGAAGCTCAGTCCTTGGAGCGAGGCGTTCTGCTCACCGTCCTCTCCAGAATGGGCCAGAACTCCAGAGTCGTCCTGACTCACGATGTTGCCCAACGAGACAACATCCGAGTCGGTCGCCATGATGGCGTTGTGGCTGTCGTCGAGTCTCTCAAAGGTCACCCGCTCTTCGCCCATGTCACCCTCACCCGATCTGAGCGATCTGCCATCGCAGCTCTCGTCACCGAGATGTTGGAAGAGCCTTTGAACTTCAGTGGCTGGTATCCCGATTCTGCAGCCTCGGAGAGCTCTGCAAGACAAAAGGGATAATTCGGACAGTACCCCGTCTGACCTGCACTTTTGTTGACCCACAAAACTGTGACATAAAACTTTTTTCCGCCCCACGCGGGTTTAAATTTGCCCTGCCTTGCCATAGTTGGAAACCTTTGCCATGCAGTTCGGGGTTTATAACGAACTGATAACTACCAGATGGATAAGTGATAGTTAAGAGCAGAGGGAAAGGAGTCGCAAAGGATGCTTCACAAGTTTCGTAAGCCAGGCTATGCCGTAGCGGCTGCCTTCACGATCGCAATCTTGGCGACCGTCGATACCTCTTTTGCTCAATCGGCACTCTCTCGTGAAGTGACTCTTCCCGATCTTCCAACTCAAACGATTCCCACCTCCACGCTTTTGGAGCCAGGACTTTTGGACTTGGGCCAGGTTGCATCCGTTGATGCCCACGTTATGGCGCTCGTCTCACTTCAGGCGAAACAAGTGGAAGCTGCGAAATCTCCAGAAGGGGCTCGTTTGGTTGCGGCCGATCTCGTTGCTGCCAATTACACCGATTGGAATTCAAGCCAAATTAGTTGCTTGGACCAACTCTGGAATAACGAGAGCCATTGGAACTTTAAAGCTCACAACTATCGAAGCGGCGCTCATGGAATTCCTCAAGCTCTGCCAGCCGTGAAGATGGAAGCAGTTGCTCTGGATTGGCGCACAAACCCGGTGACCCAGATTCGTTGGGGACTGAAATACATCAAAGCGCGTTATGGGACTCCATGCGCAGCTCTTCGCAAGCAACACCGGAGCCACGGCTACTAATTAAGCTGGCTTGACGCCAATCTGAATTGGTTTGGACGTTTCAGCAAAGAAATCATTTCCCTTATCGTCCACGACGATAAATGCAGGGAAGTTCTCTACCTCAATTTTCCAGACTGCTTCCATACCCAGTTCTGAGTAATCCAAGACTTCCACTTTACGAATGCAATCTTGAGCCAACCGCGCTGCTGGTCCACCAATGGAACCGAGATAGAAACCGCCGTTTTTCTTACAAGCATCCGTAACAGCTTTCGAGCGATTTCCTTTTGCCAACATGATCATCGATCCACCTGCAGATTGAAATTGGTCGACATAGGAATCCATGCGGCCTGCAGTTGTTGGACCGAATGAACCAGAAGCAAAACCTTCAGGGGTTTTTGCTGGACCTGCGTAATAAACGGCATGGTTCTTGATGTAATCAGGAAGGTCTTTGCCGGAATCGAGAAGTTCCTTCAACTTGGCATGGGCAATATCCCTGGCAACAACGAGGGTGCCGTTGAGGGATAAGCGGGTTTTAATAGGGTGTTTGCTGAGCTCCTCGAGGACATCAGCCATTGGCTGATTCAGGTCGATGGTAACGACGTTCTCATCGAGGTGCTCATCGGTTGTCTCAGGCAAGAATCGAGCAGGGTCGTGCTCAAGCTTCTCAAGGAAGATGCCATCTTTGGTTATCTTTCCTTTAGCTTGGCGATCGGCTGAACAGGAGACTGCAATTGCGATCGGCAGGGATGCCCCGTGGCGAGGAAGTCTGACAACGCGAACGTCGTGACAGAAATACTTTCCACCAAATTGCGCACCAATTCCGAGAGTGCGAGTCAGCGCGAGAACTTCCTTTTCAAGTTCTGTATCGCGGAATCCATGACCCGTTACAGCATCACCCTTTGTTGGCAAGCCATCCAAGTAATGGGTAGAAGCTAATTTCGCTGTTTTCACAGTGTGTTCAGCGCTCGTGCCGCCGATGACAAAGGCCAGGTGATAGGGAGGGCAAGCAGCTGTGCCTAATGAGCGAAGCTTCTCATCCAACCAATTCATAAATGATTTGGGATTGAGAACTGCTTTTGTCTCTTGGTATAAAAATGATTTATTGGCGCTTCCGCCGCCTTTTGCGATGAAGAGGAAGTTGTATTCCGATGCATGTTCAGTGTCTGAATAAATCTCCACTTGGGCAGGCAGGTTATTGCCGGTGTTCTTCTCTTCCCATGTAGTGACAGGTGCCATTTGGGAGTAGCGAAGATTGAGAGTTGTGTAGGCATCGTAAACACCACGAGATATTGATTTCTCATCTTTCTCGTAGGTCAAAACATGTTGACCTTTCTTGCCCATGACGAGCGCTGTTCCAGTGTCTTGGCACATTGGCAAAATTCCGCCTGCAGAAATATTGGCATTCTTCAAGAGATCGGTGGCAACAAAGCGATCGTTCGGCGATGCTTCAGGATCGTTGATAATGTTGGTGAGCTGTTGGAGATGATCTGGGCGAAGGTAATGGTTGATGTCGTGGATAGCTTCCGCAGTTAATCGCTCGAGAGCTTCTGGTGCAACTTTGAGAAATTCAATTCCATCGGCAGAAAAAGTTGAGACGCCCTCTGTTGAGAGTAAACGATATTCCGTCTTATCGTCACCCAGGGGGAGTAAGTCGCTGTAATGAAACTCAGGCATCTTTTTTCACCGCATCGAGTTTTGCTTTTGCTCCATCGAGCCATTCTTGGCAGATCTTTGCGAGATCTTCTCCGCGCTCCCATAGAGCGAGTGAATCCTCTAGGGAGGCTTGGCCACTTTCTAATTGTGTGACTACCTCTGCGAGTTCATCGCGAGCTGCTTCATAGGAAATCTTCTTCTCGGCCATTTCTTAAATCTACTCCTGTTCTGCAACGCCATCGGTTGTGGCGGCAACCACACCTTGTGCGACGCGAATAGCGATTTTCTCGCCTTTGGTGAGAGCGGAGGCTTTGCGGACGATGGATCCAGATTGGGTCAGGACAACGGCATAACCACGATCAAGAGTCGCTTGTGGTGAAAGGGTTCGTACTTGAGTCCGAAGAGTCGCTAATTCTTCTTGAGCAAGAGCAACTCGCGATTCTGTACTTCGCAGCGAGCGGGCTCTCATCGAATCAAGAGCATCTTTGCGCACAGAGACAATGGTGGTCGGGTCCTTAAATATTGGCCTCGATCGAATATTTTCCAATCGATGTAATTCAAAATCGATGAAGTTAACGAGATGTCGCTTTGCTCGATCTTGGAGGTTACTTATTTTGGTGAGTTCCTCTAGAACATCGGGCACAACACGCTTGCCAGCATCGGTAGGAGTTGATGCTCGGTAATCCGCAACGAGATCGAGGAGTGGGGAATCTTTTTCGTGGCCAATTGCGCTCACGATTGGCGTCGAAGCTTCTGAAGCTAAGCGAACCAAACTCTCATCGCTGAAAGGAAGGAGATCTTCAAAGGAGCCACCGCCGCGGGTAATAATGATGACATCCACATCGGGATCTGCATCAAGCTCTCGAAGAGCTGCTGAAACCTCCACAACAGCTGCAGCTCCTTGAACTGCGACTTCACGAATTTCAAACACAACAGATGGCCAACGTCGTTTGGCATTTTCAACAACATCTTTTTCAGCGTCGCTGTTGCGACCACAAATAAGTCCTACTTTTTTAGGGAGGAAGGGCAGTGGCTTTTTTCGATCTGCGGTAAAGAGCCCTTCATCAGCAAGAGTGGATTTGAGAAGTTCTAATCGGGCGAGAAGTTCGCCTACTCCTACTTGTCGAATTTCCTTGACAGACATCGATAGCGATCCATTCTTGGCATACCAAGAAACTTTAGAGTGCATCACAACACGGGCATTTTGTGGAAGCGGTTGAACCGACTCAAGCACAGATTTATGACACATGATGGAAAGTGACATATCTGCGCTGGTATCTCGAAGGCGCATGAAGACCATTGGAGCGCCAGGGCGTACCGTTACTTCCGATAGCTCGCCTTCAATCCAGACCGCGCCTAATTTGCTGATGTAATCGCCAATAGCTTCTGAAATGACGCGGACCGGTAGGGGCTTCTCCGCTGATGTCTCGAGCACTCGCCAACTCTATTAGTATTCGAGCATGGCTAGCTCTAAAAAACGCGTCCTTCTCGCTGCACCACGCGGATATTGCGCGGGGGTCGATAGAGCCGTTATCACTGTCCAAAAAGCGCTCGATCTCTATGGAGCTCCGGTCTATGTTCGCAAGCAGATTGTCCACAACAAACATGTTGTCTCAACGCTTGAAGCAAAAGGCGCAATCTTTGTCGAAGAAGTCGATGATGTCCCAGAAGGTGCGACCGTAGTCTTCTCTGCTCACGGAGTTTCTCCTGCAGTTCATGAAGGCGCAGCGAAGCGAAATCTCAAGACCATCGATGCAACATGTCCGCTCGTAACAAAAGTTCACCACGAAGCGCGACGCTTTGCCAAAGAAGATTACGACATCCTTCTCATTGGTCACGAAGGCCATGAAGAAGTTGAAGGCACGGCTGGGGAAGCCCCAGACCATGTCCAGCTCATTGATGGAATTGAAGATATCCAGAACGCGAAAGTTCGCGACGAGAAGAAAGTTATTTGGTTATCCCAAACAACATTAAGCGTGGATGAAACTCTTGCAACGGTTGCTTCGCTAAAGCAGAAGTTCCCTCTGCTTCAAGATCCTCCTAGCGATGACATCTGTTATGCGACTCAGAATCGCCAACAAGCGATTAAGCAGATTGCCCCAGAAGCTGATCTCGTACTTGTGGTGGGTTCCACAAACTCCTCTAACTCTGTGCGTCTTGTCGAAGTCTCGAAGGAGTACGGCGCTAAAGCTGCCTACCTTGTGGATTTTGCTCATGAAGTTGATGAGAAGTGGCTTGAAGGTGTTGAAACTGTTGGCGTGACGAGTGGCGCGTCAGTTCCTGAAAACCTCGTCAACGACTTACTTGAATGGCTTGCAGCACGTGGCTTTGACGATGTTCAAACTGTGACAGCGATGGAAGAGAGCCTCACATTTGCAATGCCACAGGAACTTCGTAAAGATCTTAAAGTGGCGGGGCAGATCTAAAAGAGAGCCTTATTTCTTGCGGCCTGCAAGAAAGTAATATCCCCACGAAACAATTGCAGCAGTGACCATAAATGGTGCAACTGCGCCGAGCGTTGAAACAAGATCTAAACCTAAGTGAGAGATGCTGAATCCGCCCCCGCCAATTGTTGCGATGAGGAAGAGGGTTGCAACGAGAAAGGCGAGCGGTGGAGTCACAACTGCAGCAAAAGATGTTCCGGCACGGCCAAGAATCAAGCCTCCAGCAAATGCAACGACAATCGCGATTCCAGTGAAGAAACCGACTTTAGTGATTGAATATTCAAAAGTCTCAAAGAAGAGAATGAGTAGAAATTGAAGCAGAACAACTCCAGGAGCTTTTAACCCTGGACCCTTAATGGGGTTGTTGATCTTGCCTTCAAGTTTACTTGCCATGGTGCTCATTCTAACTCCTCGTTCTCTTCATCCTCGTCGAGCTCATCAAAGAGCTCGCCATTCACTATTGCAAGCTTCGGTTTAATCTCACGAAGCTCATCGTCAATCGCTTCATTTGATTTGAGTTTATTCGATGCAGGAACACCGAGTGAGAGCATCTTTCGAGCTGGGCGAAGCATATTTTCTTCAGCGCTTTGAACCAGATCATTGAAAGCGCGCTCAGAGGTCTTAATGGATTTGCCTAGAGCTGCAATCTTGTTATGAACGACGCCGATGCGCTTGAGCAATAGCCCAGCAAGGTCAGTGATAGCTGTTGCATTTTGGGCCATTTCAGATTGATTAAATACATAAGCAACAGTGCGAAGCAGAGCCATCATCGTTGTAGGAGTGGCAATCGTGACGCCCTTTTCAAAAGACTTGTGCAGAATTTGTGGATCAACTTCAAGAGCTTCAGAGAGAATGGATTCAAAAGGTGCGAAGAGAACAACATAATCAGGGGAGTTGGAGCCTTCTTGGTATCCACGTTTAGCAAGTGCATTGACATGGCCCATTAAATCTTTGGCGTGAAGCTCCATCAATGATCGACGGGCTGAAGGATCACTTTCGCCAATTGCTTCGAGAAATCGATCGAAAGGAAACTTCGAATCGATAAAGATTTCAGAGCCGCCAGGAATAGCAATACGAATATCTGGTTTGGAAATTTCTGCATCTTTCGAGCGATAATCTTGTTTGAAGAAGTGAACACCTTCAATGAGTCCTGAGTTTTCAAGAATCATCTCTAGTTGGGTCTCACCAAATTTTCCGCGCGTTTGGGAGTTAGAGAGCGCGCCAGCAAGGCGCGTGGTCTCACGAAGCAAAGTTTCGTTACCTGTGCGCATATTTTCGATTTGAGTACGCATCACAGATTCAGCCTCAACGCGCTTCATTTCAGCATCTTGAGATTGCTTGGAGAGTTGGGTGATGGTTTGGGTGACAGCTTGGAGAGATTGATCGAGTCGAACCTTTTCACTCTCTTCTTTTCGCAGTGATTCAAGCTGTTCGGTCAGTACTTTGCTCTTTGCCACCTCCGCAGCGAGATCACCAGAGAGATTGCTAGAGCGGCCGCGTGCGTAGAGAAGGCCGATAAGCACGCCTAGGGCGAGGCCAATAAGGGCTGAAATCAGGAGAGAGAGGTTGCTCATAGACGTATCGTGGCAGGAAGCACCGACAAAGCCCCGTATCCTTAACCCCCTGTGAGCCTCTCAATCGGAATCGTCGGACTGCCAAACGTGGGTAAGTCGACCCTATTTAACGCCCTCACCAAGAACAACGTTCTGGCTGCCAACTACCCCTTCGCCACTATCGAGCCCAATGTCGGCGTCGTAGGCGTTCCGGATCCTCGCTTGGCTGCGCTGGCAACAATTTTCGGCTCTGAAAAGCTCCTTCCTGCTGTGGTCTCTTTCGTGGATATCGCTGGAATCGTTAAAGGCGCTTCCGAAGGCGCTGGCCTGGGAAATAAGTTCCTCGCAAATATTCGTGAAACAGATGCAATCTGCCAAGTTATTCGTGTTTTCACTGATGAGAACGTCACTCGCGAAGGCGAACGAACAGCTGCATTCGTTGATCCAGCATCGGATATCGAAGTTATTAACACTGAGCTTGCGCTCGCTGACCTTCAAACTATTGAAAAAGCGATTCCTCGATTAGAAAAAGAGGCTCGCATTCAAAAAGAGAAGAGCGCAGTTCTTGAAGAAGTGAAGAAAGCTCAACTCATTCTGAACGAAGGCAAACTTCTCTACGGTTCAAAGATTGATCTCGCGTTAATCGCCGAACTTCAATTAATGACGACCAAGCCATTCCTTTATGTTTTCAATGTCGATGCACAAGAACTTGGCGATCAAGAACTTCGCACCACATTGCAAGCGCTCGTTGCGCCATCTGAAGCAATTTTCTTGGATGCAAAGACGGAAGCAGAACTTTCAGAACTCGATGATGCGGATGCGATGGAGCTGCTTGAAGCGATTGGGTTAACTGAACCTGGTCTCACAACACTCGCTCGAGTTGGATTCGATACTTTGGGTCTTCAGACCTATCTCACTGCAGGGCCGAAAGAAGCTCGCGCATGGACAATCCATAAGGGAGATACCGCGCCGATGGCTGCAGGTGTCATCCATACAGATTTCCAAAAAGGATTTATCAAGGCAGAAGTTGTCTCCTTCAACGATTTAATCGCTGCAGGGTCGATGACTGAAGCACGTGCGCATGGAAAAGTGCGTATGGAAGGTAAAGATTATGTAATGCAAGATGGCGATGTCGTTGAATTCCGTTTCAACGTCTAATTTCTAGCTATAACCGATAACGAGGGACGAAAATGAAAAAGCAACCACATCTAAAAGACCTGCCTGTAAAGAAGCGCGAAGATCTTCGTAACGTTGCGATCATTGCCCACGTTGACCATGGAAAGACCACTCTCGTCGATGCGATGTTGTGGCAATCCGGCGCATTTGCTGCACACAAGAAGCAAGATGAAGGCCAAGATCGCATGATGGATTCAATGGATCTAGAGCGCGAAAAGGGAATCACCATCCTTGCTAAGAACACTGCGGTCAAGCGCGGCAACACAATCGTCAATATTATTGATACACCAGGCCACGCAGATTTCGGCGGCGAAGTAGAGCGCGGACTTGAAATGGTCGATGGCGTAATTCTTCTCGTTGATGCTTCTGAAGGACCACTTCCACAAACACGTTTCGTTCTTCGCAAAGCGCTTCAAAAGAATCTTCCTGTCATTCTCTTGATCAACAAAGTAGACCGTCCCGATTCTCGAATCGCAGAAGTTGTTGATGAAGCGTACGAATTGTTCTTGGATCTTGATGCGAATGAAGAACAAATTGAATTCCCAGTCATTTACGCATCTGCAAAAGCAGGTCGCGCATCATTGACTCGTCCTGCTGACGGTGGAATGCCAGAAGAAGAGAACCTCGATGTTCTATTCGACACAATCTTCTCTGCAATTCCAGCACCTGAATATCACGAAGGTGCTCCACTTCAAGCACACGTTACAAACTTGGATTCATCTCCATTCCTTGGTCGTCTTGCACTCTGCCGCGTACGCGAAGGCGTTATCAAAAAGGGCCAACAAGTCACATGGATGAAGACCGATGGCACAACAGAGCGCGTGAAAATCTCTGAACTCTTGATGACCGAAGCACTCGAGCGCGTTCCTGCACTCGAAGCGCATCCTGGAGACATCATCGCTGTTGCCGGTATCGAAACCATTACATTGGGCGAGACTCTTGCAGATACAGAAAACCCTTATGCGCTGCCACTTATTACAGTGGACGAGCCTTCTATTTCGATGACAATTGGTATCAACACCTCTCCTCTTGCAGGTAAGAGCGGCACCAAGCTGACTGCTCGCCAAGTAAAGGGCCGTCTGGATGCAGAGCTTGTCGGTAACGTTTCATTACGCGTTCTCAACACAGAGCGCCCAGATACATGGGAAGTACAAGGCCGTGGAGAGCTACAGCTCGCTGTTCTTGTCGAAATCATGAAGCGTGAAGGATTCGAACTTACTGTTGGAAAGCCTCAAGTTGTTTTGAAGAAGATCGATGGAAAAGTCCACGAACCAATGGAGCGCCTATCTATTGATGCACCAGAAGAATTCCTTGGAGTTCTCACACAGCTCATGGCACTTCGTAAGGGTCGCATGGAACAGATGGTTAACCATGGCACTGGATGGATCCGTTTGGATTACCGAGTTCCAGCACGTGGTTTGATTGGTTTCCGTACCGAGTTCCTGACAGAAACTCGCGGAACTGGTTTGTTGCACCACGTCTTTGATGGTTACGAAGCATGGCACGGAGATATCCGTACTCGCGGAACTGGATCACTTGTTTCAGATCGCATGGGAACAGTTACATCGTATGCACTGTATGGAACACAAGATCGCGGAAGCATTTTCGTTGAGCCAGGCGATGAAGTGTATGAAGGTATGGTTATTGGCGAGAACTCACGTTCAGAAGATATGGATGTGAACTGTGTTCGCGAAAAGAAACTCACCAACATGCGTGCATCAGGAACTGATGAATCAGAACGTTTGATTCCGCCAAAGAAACTCAACATGGAAGCTGCTCTTGAATTCTGTCGCGAAGATGAGTGCGTAGAAGTAACGCCAGCTGTTGTTCGTATCCGCAAGGTGACCCTTGATGGTAATGAGCGAGCACGCGCGACTGCACGTGCGAAGAAAGCAAACCTCAACGCAGATCAGTAAGTTGCACGCACGACACGTTCACAGACGGGCGGAAGGCCCGATTACTAAGATGAATTTGTCGGCGCGTGGACACTTCCACGCGTAGCGCCTGGTAACGCGATGAGACGTGATTCAGCGTGTAATCGGGGCTTTCGACCGGATATGAACTAGGCATCCTACTTACCCTGCTTTGTCAGTCGCATTGGGTTAGATAGACCCATGGCTGCGCAACTCAAACTCGTTCGTCGAGCGATTTCTACGCTGACTTTTGAGGCCGACTCTGCGCAAGATGAAGTCATCGCTTTTCGAGGATCTCTTGGAGTATTTGGAAAGCCTGGCACCGGAAAGACTCGCACCCTTATTCGTTCCGCTCTTTCGCGACTCGATGCTGGACAAGATCCGAATTCACTTTTGATAATTACTTATGGCCGCGAGAGCGCATCCATCATTCGCGATGAAATTGCCTTAGGCGCAAAGAGCACTGCAACCAATCCACTTGCACGCACTTTCCACTCACTTGCTTTCTCTATTTTGAATGAGAAATTAACTCCCGAAGATCCGATTTATATTTTGGTTTCTGGTGCAGAGCAAGATGCTTTCATCAGTGAGATGCTCTCGAGCGGTTTTGATACATCCACGTGGCATCCTGATTTAACGTTAGCTAAAACGACTCAAGGTTTTGTCCGTGAAGTTCGCGATCTCATTCTTCGCGGAACCGAACTTGGGCTATTTCCTGACGATCTCATCGCTCTCGCTCATGAAATGAATGAGCCATATTGGAACGGCGCTGCAGAATTTTGGAAGTCATATTCCGAAGTGATGAATTTGCGAAGTGCGAGTGTGGGGGAGAGCGTTATTCGCATCGATCCCTCTGCAATTATTGTTGAAGCTATCGCGCGTTTGAAATCTTCTCCAGAACTTCTTGCTCATTATCGTTCTCTCTTCACCACAATCCTTGTTGATGAATTTCAAGAGAGCGATCAAAGTCAGCGAGATTTATTGGCGCTCATTGCTCCCGCCGATACTGTTCTCTTTGTCGATGGCGAATCTGCAGTCGGTCGCTTTCGCGGCGCTGATCCCGATAGCGTTGAACGATACGTGCGCGATACGAGCTCAACCCAGATTGTGCTTGAAACCCAATATCGCATAGACCCAGATCGACGTGAAGAAGCTGCCAAACTCTCCAGTCACGCCGAAGCTGCTCAATACATCGCACATGCCTTTAAACGAGCGTATTTACATGGCTCTGTCCCATGGTCAGAGATGGCAGTGTTGGTACGTAACCCAGGATTACAAGTTACAGCCTTGCAGCGAGCATTCGCACAGAATGGAATTCCCCTCAACGTTGATGCTGGTGCTGTAGCTCTTGCAGATAATCCTGCTGTTCGTCCGATTTTGGATATCGCGAATTTTGCACTCAGACCTCATCTTCTTGCGCCATCCAATTGGGAACGAATTGAATCCGTTCTTCTCTCTGAATTCTGTGGCGCAGATGCAATTGAGCTACGTCAGATCCGCATGGCTCTTGGGAAAGAACGTACCGAAGGAGATCTCTCCACCACAACAGAGATGGCAATCGCTCTTTTGAGCGATCCCACTCTCACCGAAGATTCAGAGTTTCGATCTTTTGTGCGTTTGCGAGATCTCTTAGCGGCCGCACGCGCAGCTCTTCGCGCTCCGCAATCAGATGTCAGTGATCTCTTGTGGGCTATCTGGGATGGATCAATGGATTACACCGGGGTGAAGATTTCGAACCTTTGGCGTGAGCGTGCGTTGAACGGTGGACATAAAGGCGCACTTGCAGATAGAGATATCGATTCAGTCATTCAGCTTTTTGAAGCAGCGCGTCGATTTAGCGAACGCGCACCCGGAGCTCGAGCCACAACATTCATTGATCAACTCTTCGATGAACGAATCTTGAGCGATGCAATTTTCTATAAAGCCCAGAAAGAGAACGTTGTTTCGCTTCTCACTGTGCATGCAGCTAAAGGTTTGGAATGGAAATTTGTTGCGCTTGCCGGGCTCCAAGAAGGTGCGTGGCCAAACCTGAAAGAGCGTGGCTCACTTCTTGGCAGTGAGCGATTAGTTGAAGCTCAACGCACGGGACTTCGCTCGCCTCACGAGATATCTGCAAGTGCTTCTTTTGGTCTCATGAAAGATGAACGCCGCTTGTTGCATGTAGCCCGCACGCGTGCACAATCGCATCTTTTAAGCGTGGCAGTACAAGCTGAAGATCTCCAGCCATCGCGCTTCTTCGATGAAATTTATGAAGAGATTTACGGAATTTCTGCTGACGAAGGTGATCACACAACACCCGAACGTTCACTCACGTCTCAGGCGCTCATTGCAGAACTTCGGCGCTCTTTGGAATCTGGTGCGCACAGCGATACAACTTTTGCTTCCACTTTATTAAAGGTTCTTTCTGACGAAGGTTTTTCTGCTGCTCATCCCAAGAATTGGTTAGGAGCTGCACCTTTAAGCAGCGATGGTCCTGTCGTTGATCCGAACGAATCAGTATTTGTATCTCCTAGCGGTCTTCAAAGTTTCGAAGATTGTGGCGTGAAATGGTTCTTGGAAAAGAACGGTGCTCGTGATGGAGATTCCACAGCCCAACTTCTTGGAACTGCAATCCATGCTTTGGCGCGAATGGCTGCCCAAGATCCCAACCTCACATTAGATGGAGCAATTGAAAAGCTGACTAAGTCATGGTCGATTGTCGATCAAAATGTCGGTTGGTTTAAAGAAGCTCAGCTTGGTGAAGCGCGCGCAATGTTGGAGCGATTCTTCGATTGGCACCGAGAAAATAAACGTCAGATAGTTGCTGTTGAAGAGAAATTCAAGATTGAAATCGGTCGAGCAATTGTGAGCGGAAGCGTCGATCGACTTGAGCTTCATGATGGTGCGCTGCACGTTGTGGATCTTAAGACTGGCGCCACAGCATCATCTGTAAAAGAAGGAATCGAACACAAACAACTTGCTGCCTACCAACTTGCAGTCATGGAAGGCGGATTTGCTCGTGTCACTGAAGTCACCACTTCAGGCGGAGCGGAGCTTCTCTTTGTCGGGGGAGATCGCGTCGATGCTGCAGTTCGCACCCAACCTGTTGTGGATCGAGACGCTATTGCTCAAGAAGTTGAAGCCGCTGCCGAAGGTATGAGCGCACGTGAATTTACAGCGACAATCAATAAGAATTGCCGCACCTGCTCGGTCAAGCTGATCTGTCCATTGCAAGCCAATGGAAGGAGCGTGATCGAATGAGTACTGCTAATGCCAGAATTGTGAATGGCACCATTGAACTGAAGAAAGAGATTTCATCCGTTGAAATCGCTCAAGCTCTCGCTACGTCGAGTGGCAAACTGATTCTTCCCACCGATGAGCAACGAGCAATCATCGAATCCAAACATTGGGGACCTGCTGTCATCATTGCAGGAGCCGGTTCCGGTAAAACGGAGACGATGAGCCAACGCGTTCTCTGGTTAGTTGCAAATGGAGTTGTTTCGCCGAACGAGATTCTGGGATTGACGTTCACCCGAAAAGCAGCTGGTGAACTTTCACAACGCATTCGCAAACGCCTCCGCCAACTTCGCAAAGCAGGACTGCTTCCTGATGATCCACACAGCGGGCTATCTCCTGATATCGCTGTCGAGGTTTCGACCTACCATTCCTATGCTGGTCGCGCTCTCAATGAATATGGAATCTTGCTCGGAATTGATTCATCGGTTGAACCGATTGGTGAAGCCGCAGCATGGCAACTCACACACCAGATCGTGACGCGCGAAGGTGATATCGAATTCCCCATCACTCACTCGCCAAAAACTATTGTCGAGAATGTCATGTCACTCTCATCAGCCATCGCTGAACATAATCTCACTCCTGATGATGTCGAAGCTCTCGACCGCGCAAAGCTCGCTGATTTTGAAGCAATTACCGGTAAATCAAATAAGGAAGTTCGTGATGCCATCACTGTGTTGAAAGAACGCATCACCATTTTGCGAATGGTCCGTGAGTCTAATGAGTATCGCAAGAGCAATGGTTCTTTAACTTTTGATGATCACATGGCCCTTGCTGCAAAGCTCTCTGAAGAGGTTCCTGATATGGCTCTTCGTGAATCCGCCCGTTATAAAGTTGTCCTCTTGGATGAATACCAAGATACATCCTTCAGCCAAGTCCGCTTTCTCTCTAATTTATTCGGCAATAAGGGCCATTCCGTAACAGCCGTGGGAGATCCGCACCAATCCATTTATGGCTGGAGAGGAGCAGCAGCTCAAACGCTTGAGGATTTCGAGAAGCGATTTGCAAAGAGTGGCACCAGCTGTGTGGAGTTTAATCTGCTCACCACATGGCGCAACGATTTAGAAATCTTAGATTTTGCCAATCTCATCATCGACCATCACGCTGAAGCGATTAACTCATCTCGTGGCAGTGCACGTACTTCAGTAAAGAAACTGTCTTTGCGCCCAGGTGCTGGAAGTGGTGAAGTTCTTGCTGGACGTTATCTCACCCGCCAAGATGAAGCTGACGCAATTGCAGATTTCTTTGAGAAGTTATGGATGGATGAAACGGGTAAACCTCGATCGGTCGAGGATCGCCCCACATGCGCTGTACTTGTTCGCACGAAGAGCTACATATCTGAGATTGAGAATGCACTTCGCGATAGAGGTTTACCGACAGAAGTTGTGGGGCTCGGCGGATTGATACATGTTCCTGAAATCGCAGACATCATTGCAGTGCTGCGCTCAATCACTTTTCCTGACAAAGGCACCGCACTTGCGCGATTGCTTGTCGGTCCACGCATCGCACTGGGTCCTCGAGACCTTGCAGGTCTTGGTCGTTTTGCACGCGACCGCGCAAAGAGTGGAGATGAGTCACGAAGTAAAGCACTGGAATTAGCTCTTGAGAACGGCGATACTGATGTACTGGAAGCAGATGATCTTCCCATCGGTTCTATCATTGAAGCTCTCGATGATATTTCAGAAGCTCATACTTCCTACTTCACCGCAGAAGGATTGAAGAGACTTAAGGAGTTCTCACTCGAGCTAGCCGCTCTTCGCCGTTCATTGTCAGGTTCTCTCACCGACATCATTACGGAAGTCGAACGTTTCTTACGCCTTGATACGGAGCTCCTTGTCCGTGATGGCTGGCAGACAGGTCGTCGCCATATCGACGCATTTCTTGATGAAGCTGCCTCTTTTCAGCGCAACGGCGGAACGCTCTCATCCTTCCTGCGTTGGCTTGAGATTGCTGAAACCCAGGAAGGTGGCTTAAAACCAGCGACAGTTACTGTCAATAACGAAGCCATCCAGATCCTCACAATCCATACCTCCAAAGGTGCCGAATGGGACGCTCTTGTAGTTCCGGGATTGAATGAAAAGAATTTTCCAAACTCTGGTCGAGGTTCTGATAGTTGGCTCAAGAGTTCAGGATCAATTCACCTTGAATTGCGAAAAGATACGATGGATGTGGAAGATTTTCGATTGCCAAGCGATCCGACTTTCGCCGCAACAGGTAAAGAGCTCAAAGAATTTGAGAGCCGTTGGAAGCGTAAGAAGCGTGAAGAGGAACTGAGGCTTGCATATGTTGCATTCACTCGCGCTAAATCACACCTCTTTGGAACAAGTGCGATTTATGGCGATGGCAAGACTGCCAATGCAGAAAGTGAGATCTTTACCTGGCTCAAAGAGTTCACACTTGCTCGCACGCCAAATAATCTACTTTCAGATGCGATTGATGATGGGGGAGAGAACCCCAACCTCATTAACAAGAAGAGCGCAACGTGGCCGCTCATTCCAAAGCGCGTAGCTGCCATTCAACAATCAGCAAAGATCGTTGAGGCTGCAAAATCTATGCCCTATGCAGAAATTCTTGCATCAACGGATGAAGAGAAAGCGCTTCTCAAAGATGCTGCAGCGTTGATTGAGGAACGACGTCGTTATTCTCATGTCACCAACGTCTATTTACCTTCGCGCTTATCCGTCTCCACTTTAATTTCACTTCAATCAGATCCAGCGAATTTGGCGCTCAATATTCGCCGTCCAATGCCTTCGCATACTGCTCGCGTTGCACGTCAAGGCACTGAGTTCCATACGTGGATTGAGAGACATTTTGAATCGAGCGTTCTCTTCGATGATGACATATTTGATGGAGAACTTCACGAAGATGCATCCGATATCCCAGCAGAGCGCACTTCAGCAAACCTCAAGAAACTTCAAGATGCGTGGTTGGAAAGTGAGTGGGGTAATCGCCAACCGATCTCTGTTGAAGAAGGTTTTGAAACAGTCATTGAAGGAGTACTTCTACGAGGCCGAATTGATGCCATTTACCGCATAGACGCTGATCGCTATGAAGTTGTGGATTGGAAGACTGGGAAAGTGAAAGATGCAGAAGATCTTGCCAGCGCTGCAATTCAATTAGCGATGTATCGCTTGGCTTACTCCAAACTTCACGATATCCCTCTTGAAAATATCAGCGCCGCGTTCCATTACATTCCGGCGAATACAACCATTCGCCCAGCCGATCTTCTTACTGAAGCGCAGATTGCCGACCTTATCGCTGGGATTGAGCTGGCTTAATTTCTAGCTCAACGCCTACAGGAAGATGATCACTCACACCGAGAGGTGGGAAGTGAAGTTCGTTTACTGAGGAATCCGTACTGTCTCCCTGTTGCATAAGTAAGTAATCGAATTGAATTTTTGGATCCCATGACGGATAGCTCCGTTTTTCAATGAGAGATTTCCAACCTGTCTTCGTCGGAATATTCCACGGCAAATTGAGATCTCCCATAATTATGGGAGTACCTGGAATTTTCTCCATCCATTTCTGAATTTTCTTCAGTTGGAAATAATTAACAAATGGAACAAATGAAAGATGTGTGACTGCAACTGTGAATCCATTCTCCAATTGGGCAGCAAGTGCAACTCGTGGTTCATCCTGCACGTAAGCCAGCCCTAAGCCTCGTTTGCGAGGAACTGCAAGAGGCAATCCAACTCGAGATCTTCCTAATTCAAGACGATGCCATTGAACGACAGGAATTCGTGAAATGAGTCCGATTCCATACGCTCTTTCGGTAAGTGAATTATTGGATGCCGTAATTATTTTTTCAGATTCACTTTCAATTTTGCGCCACTGTTCGCCAGGGGTTCCAATAATTCCCGGTGCGAAAGCCCAATGTGCTGTCTTCATAGATTCTGCAATCTCTTGCACATGATGAGCCATAGACGAACGCGGCTGATTGAGATCAATTTCTTGAATACCAAGCACATCAACGCCTAGCGTTGTAACTGCACTTTCAAGTCTCGCAAAGGCATCGTTGTACGCCTGCTCGGAATTGGGTTCAGCCGAATCGGATGCAGGGGGAATTGCCATGCCATGGAGCAGATTCCATGTAGCAATTTTCATATTCTGATACCCATAAGGCGAGAGTAGTAGGGGGAGAGTGGAGCCTAGTAAGGTCGCCCCATGGTCGCTGCTCTCAATTTCCCGCTTAACTTGCCCTTGGCAAAGAGCGGTGTTGATCGAGCTGCCCATCTTCGCCTCGATCAAGCAGAGCTCGATGCTCTCTGGCTGAGAGCCAAGATTCTCCATTTCAACGGAGAGAAATTCCTTACCGATGCAACGGGACTGCGTTTTCTTGCTCCTGAAAAGATTGAAGGGGGTGAGCGTTACTTCCTCGGAATCGACAGCGATTCGACGCCTTACTTTGTTCTGCGCTCTGATGAGTTGTTGGGGAGTGAAGAGGAGTATCGCTCACTGCGCGAAGCTCAATTTAATGAACTTCATATTGGTTTAGCTGTTCATAGCCAATCGCTATCGCTCTGGCACAAACGCCACCCTAAATGTTCGACATGTGGTTCAGATACGTTTCCAACTCTTGGTGGTTCAGTGCGCAAGTGCGCTTCGTGCGAAACAGATCATTACCCTCGCACTGATCCAGCAATCATTGTTTTAACGCGAGATAGCGACGATCGTATTTTGCTCGGTCGCCAACAAGTCTGGCCAGAACATCGCTTCTCAACTTTTGCAGGATTTGTTGAGCCTGGAGAATCTTTTGAAGCTGCAGTAATTCGAGAAGTGAAAGAAGAAGCAAATGTTTCTGTTCACTCGATTCAATATGTGGGCTCCCAACCGTGGCCGTTTCCAGCATCGTTGATGATTGCGTTTAGCGCAATTATTGAAGATCCAGCAAGCGCTGCTCCTGATGGTGAAGAGATTGTTGATATTAAATGGCTCGATAGAGATTCGATTATTGCTGAACTTAAATCTGAAACACTTTTGCTGCCACCACCGATGTCTGTTGCGCGCGCAATGATTGATGCTTGGTATAAAGCTGATGGAGTTGATCGCCCACGTCTAGATAGTCCCGAAAGTTGGCGTTAACGAGTGGCTCTCAATCCCGATCAGATTCTCGAAGGGCTTGATGCTGAACAGCGTGAAGCTGTCACCGCTATTCGCGGCCCTGTTTGTGTCATAGCAGGCGCTGGTACAGGTAAGACTCGAGTCATTACACATCGCATTGCTTACGCTGTCGCATCGGGTGTTGCCGATCCATCCAAAACCCTTGCACTTACTTTCACTGCGCGAGCAGCAGGTGAGATGCGCGCGCGATTGCGCCAGTTAGGTGTTCCCAACGCATCAGCTCGAACTTTTCACTCAGCAGCACTTCGCCAACTCATGTTTTTCTGGCCTCATTCACTCGGCGGCCAATTTCCACGCCTGTTAACGACAAAAGCACCGCTTTTGGCAGCGTCGATCAATGCAACCGATACATATCTCACCCAAGGAGCGCAGACCCTTCGAGATATCTCTTCTGAAATCGAGTGGGCTAAGTCGATGGAGATTGCACCCCATTTCTATGTTGAGGAAGCAGAAGCAGCGTCACGTACTTTGATGATGCCTAATGGCAAGAGCAATAAAGAGAATCTCTTAGAGATCGCAAAAGTCTATGAACAATACGAAGCCACGAAGAAGCAGGAGCGGGTCATTGATTTTGAAGATGTTCTTCTCCTTACTGTCGGGATGATGGAAGAAGATCGCGCTGTTCGAGAGCGCGTTCGTGATCAATACCGATACTTCACTGTGGATGAGTATCAAGACGTTTCTCCACTCCAACAACGGCTCTTGAATTTGTGGCTTGGTAATCGTGAAGAGATCTGCGTCGTAGGAGATTCAGCACAGACCATTTACTCATTTGCGGGAGCATCCTCAACATTCTTGCTCTCATTTACCCATCGTTTCCCTCAAGCAAAAGTTGTGCGTTTGAGTCGTGGATATCGCTCTACTCCTGAGATTATTCGCGCAGCAAATAAAGTTCTGCGCCAAGCAGTTGCTCATCAAGATCCACAACACCACGAACTTGTTTCGATGAACGAGTCGGGCGAACAATTTACATTGACGCCTTTTAACGCCTCGCTGGATGAAGCAAAAGATGTTGGATTGAGAATTGAAGAGTTGTATCGGGCCGATTCAAAACTGGAGATTGCAATATTGGCTCGCACAAATTCCCAACTCGATGCATTTGAAAGCGAACTTGCAAAACGAGGAATCCCTTCTCAAGTAAAGAATTCTGACCGATTCTTTGATCGCGTCGATGTGCGCGATGCGATGAAAGTTATTCGCCAAGCCTCAGTCTTGCCGTCCGATGATTGGTATCGAGATTTGGAATCTGTGCTGACTCCCTTTGGTAGAGCCGATTACGTGCAAGCTTTTCTCACGCTCGCTCGCGATCTCCAGGAGTCGGGCACGACAACGCTTCGCCAGTTCTTGCGTGAATTAGAAGATCGAGCTGAGCAAAATAACCCACCGACTCTTCCGGGCATCGTCCTCTCCACGCTCCACGCAGCTAAAGGTCTTGAGTGGGATCACGTCTTTTTAGTGGGAATTAACGATGGAACCCTTCCGCTTTCGACCATTCGAGGCGCTGCTGAGGTGGAGGAGGAGCGACGCCTCTTTTATGTTGGCCTCACACGCGCAAAGAAGCAGGTACACCTGAGTTACGTGGGCAAGCCCAGCCCATTCCTCGCAGCAATTTAATTCAGTTGCGCGCCGATTGAGGGTTCGCGTACCCTTTGCAATTCCACCAGTTAGTCATAGCTGGAAGTCCAAATAAGGATAAAAGCTAAGAAAGCTAAGAAAGAAAGGATTAACAGATGTTGAACACAACAGTTGTTAAATCTTCACTTTCAGGCGCAGCAACCACTGCGTCACTTTGGCATTCCACAACACATACAAACGCCTCTGCTTACGCGTTTGCTGCCAAGGCTCGCAATTATGCCTTTACAGCCAACAAGTATGGACAGGGCGGAACCTGGCGGATTATCGGATAACCCGATACAAGTCCCAACCAGGACCGCTCATCCAACCGGATGGCGGTCCTTTTTTTATTCAGATTCTTAATCTGAGAAATACAAAGAAGAAAAAATATATAAACAAAGAGAGAAATGAAAGGAAGTAAAGAAAATGGGAGTACTCCTGAGTGAGCTATTAGTCCCAGGGTGGGCTGATAGCGAAATAAGTAGTGAACCGATGATCGGTTTGCGTGAAGTGACGAGTTTGCAAGGTGAAGAGGGAGCTTTCGATCTTCCATGCCACACTGCAGATCCAGAAATCTTCTTCTCAGAAGATATGGCAACGATTGCTCGCGCAAAGAGCGCATGCGCAGCCTGTCCAATGAAGGCAGCATGCCTTGAAGGCGCACTCTCTCGTAACGAGCCGTGTGGCGTATGGGGCGGTCAACTCTTCGATAACGGTCGCATTGTTGCTCAAAAGCGTGGAGTTGGACGCCCACGTGCCATTCGTGAAGATGAGTTAATCGATACTGACTTGATCGGTGAAAGGGTTGCTTGAACCACAACCACATTCAGGATGCACATTCCAATGGTGATGCGTAATTCCGTGGAGTGGTTCAAGCAAGTCGATAGTGAGAGAGCGGCTTATAAGCGAGGAGCTTCCTCGAGCTGCAAATTCACATATGTATGGAGTAATAACGCCTGCAGCAAAAGAGGTTGAAGCTGCAGTGAGCTCTCGCCCATGCTTGTGCATGAGGTTATCGAGAGCGACCGCACCGATAAAGGGCGGAAGATAGTCACGGCGATGAAGTTGCACGCAATTGAGGCACGCTTCTAGGCCAGGCAGAACTAATGGTCCGATTTCCAGTGAATGGGTCGTGGGCTGCGATATTTGAAGGTGGGGGATGCCCTCGCTAATCCATTGTTGAACGTAATCTGAGGTAGCAGCTGATGTTGAAATCGCTAAAGCTACGGATTCATGGATGGGTCTATCAACGTTTGATCCATGAATCAGTTGAGATTGAGCAATGATCTCTCTATGGCAATCACTCTCTTTCACTCCTAAATCGCTCTGGCGTACCGTGATCCCACAAATATCACGAGCCACGATTCTCTTGGCGCCTCGACTAACGGGCGAAATAATTTTTGTCTGACTGAATCCACTCGCTTGCAGATGTGCGAGTAGCGAGCGGGCAAGCCTGTTCTGCCCAAAAATGAAAATGCCGAACTCTTTTCGAAGCGCAACTTCGCTCTCCCCGCCATCGCTTGTATCTGTACGCCACGTGAAGAGTTGGTGTTCAGGCGTCACGCGCTCGCGATAATGATTTGCTAGCTCATCAAGAGTTGCAGATGCGATTGGTTCGCAGCGAAGTTCAATGAAGTTGTGTGAACGTAGCTCGTCGAGAAACTGGAGCACTAAGCCATGCGGCAGGTTTGAGTGTTGGGCAATCATTTGTGTTGAATTCACCCCATCGCATGCCCGCGCTATTGCCAGATAAGGATCAGATGGAATGTAGACGCCTTCGGAACTCTCACCGATATAAAACTCATCGGCATGAAGCGAGATCAGGAGTAAACCTGGTTTGAGGCGGGGAAATTGCACGGGGCGAGTGTGAAGGATTGAGCATCTGCGTGCATATTCAAATTTCGAATCTGGGGAATTCACAGCACCTCGTTGGCAGGCGGCAATAAAAAAACCGCAACCTCACCTAGGTATGTACCTGAAGAGGTTGCGGTTTTACAGTTGAAAGCTTTTAGGAAAAGCGTTCGTGCGAGAGTATGGTGATTAAGCCTTACCCAAGATGCGATTTACTTTTGTGCCGCATACTGGACAGATGCCCTGTGCCATACGGCGACCGGAATCTGAGACCTTGACGTGTCCTTCAAAGGAACGCTTCTCTTTGCACTTAACGCAGTAAGCCTCACCCTTATATTCTTCAGCCATTTTGCTCCTCCAATCACCGCGACGCTCGTGTCGTGTAAGACGCTGTTTCTATTTGAATATCCGTGTGGAGTATCCATTTAGAGTCCAGCAATAGTCGGGAGCCTCCCGACCTGAGCGTGCGTATGCATAGAGGTTACAGGCTGGCCACGCTCGAACGAGGGATATTCACGCACATTTGTGCAGAATATTGGAGCGAGTCGCAGCTCCTTTTGAGCCTAGGAAAGGAGCGGTGAGTCCGGCAGTAGGGCGATTCCAGCCTCAAAGCCCTCTAGCCAGGCCTCGGCCCTCTCTAAATCGGGATATCGGGCCAAGATGGCGTAAAAATCCTCGCTGTGGTCGGCAACCCGTAGGTGAACGAGCTCATGGAAGAGGACGCACGATAGGACAAAGTCCGGCGCCCCGTTGAGGCGGTCAGAGATCCGAATCGTTCGATCCACAGTCGTACATGAACCCCATCGCTCACGCATCGAGCGCCAGCTGACACTGGCTGGGCGTTCATGAAAATCAGGAAGGTAGCGCTCCAGTAGCTCAAGAGCGAGGGATTCCAAGACGTCATTACCTCGCTTTGCTTTCGCTTCGCGGCGAAGCAGGAGCGCAATCATCTCGGGAATCACTTCACGCTCTTGTCTGCGGGTCATTTTGTCGGGAATATGAATCTCAATGAGTCCGTTTTGGCGTATCGCGCTGATTCCGCGCTTGCGACGAGCGCTGCGGATGACTCGAAACTCAGGAAGGTTGGGTGGAAGAGCAGGTAACGATGAAAGCGAGCTGGCGGAAGGAGATCTTCTCTTAGATTTTCTCTGACTTTCAACTTTCTGGGCCACATCCTCGAAGATATCGCCGAAAATCAATTCTTGAATGTACTTATCCGGGTCCCTGTTGATGGAGGCGTTATTTACTACGTTATCCACCGACACAGTGAGTTATCCCCGTCTTCTCCACAAGTTTATCAACAGGCTAGATTGCAGCAGGTCTAAGACCTAAAGAGAACGGTAAGTCTCTCCTCCAACTATTGCAAAGACATTGCAGATTTCAACACGATAATTTTTCTAGGAGCTTCTCACCAGCCACCTAAATAGTGGATCTATTGAAAATAATGAGATTCATATTTGATTCTGCTTCGCACTTCTCGTATGTTCAGCACACGAAGTCCTCGGATAACCGTTCATTATTTGCAAGGGGAAGGCAAATAAAGAATCGTGCGCCCGGGGACTTCGCTTTTTTAACTCTAGATATTTTTTAGAGCAAACCAGATAAATCATCCGGCACAGTAGTGCTTCGAATAAAGCCTTCCGGATCACTCAAATCTTTAAGCGTTGGTAGAAGCGCTGAGTCTTCCCAGCGATGATCACGTACTTCGATTCCATTCTCTAAACCGAGCGAGAGCAGCTCTCCCCAGAAAATCGAGCATTCACGTGATTTACGTGGTGAAACTTCCAACCCGAGAAGTGAAGCAAAGAGTTGTTGCGCAGGGGAGTTGGTTGCACGGTTGCGACGTTGCATTTCCTGTAGAGAAATAAAGGATGGCAAGCGATCTTTACCAGCCATCGTAACAACGTGATCAATCCATCCTTCGATGAGAGCGAGTGCCATTTCTAATTTTTCAAGTGCAGCAGCTTGTTGAGGAGTTTGTTCTGGCATGAACATTCCTTGATTGATTGCCACATTAATTGACGCTGGATTATTGATATCGAGTTCGCCCGACGCCATTGCATCTTCTGCTTGACGTTGAATGCTCTCAACATCGATGCGAATTCCTTTTCCATATTGAGTCATGCAATTTTGAATATATGGTGCAAGCCACGGAGTATGTGCGAACAATCGTGCTGCAGCAGCTTCGCGCAGTGCAAGGAAGTACATGATTTCGCGTTCATCAATCTCTAAATCTTTCGACCATTCCTTGATGTTCTGCGGAATTAAGTGCGAGCCTGGCTTTGAGAAAAGAGGAAGTGAGACATCGTGAGAACCAGTGAGTTTGAGCGCTAAACCACCAACAGATAAGCCAAGTTGAGTTGCAACGAGCGATCCCATAAATGTGCGCATGATGGGGTTGATTGCTTCAACGCTAAATCCACCCATCGGAAATCCTTGTGGGAGTCCTAAGTTTTCTGCGATGGCATCACGAACTTCGTTCGATGTATCCTCATCCATTCCTTCAGGTTGAGATCCACCCAGTTCACGAGTCATTTCTGTCAGAACTGTTGAAAGTGCAGTTGCCATACCTTCGGCAAGTGGCTCTACCATTTTCTGCCAACCAGTGATTGAAGAATCAAGCCATTCACGACGGGACCACGCCACATCGGAATTCGTTGTTGTTGCAGGAAAAACAGTTGCATCGTTGAGCCATAATTCAGCTAAATCGAGAGCTTCTTTTGCTGCGCTCTGGTCTGCAGATCCCACAGGAAGAATTTCATGAGGCGCTAAAAATGTGCGCGCACTTTCTCGGAGAGCTTCAAGAGTGATGAGCTCGTTGTTGATGCCTTTGTTCACGCCATTGGCAGCGTTAAAGAATTCACCAGGAACAAATCCAAAATTGCTCATGCCGTATCCTCCCAATAATTGCCTGCATCTAAAACCGACTAGCTCTGTTCTCAGGTTAACAATCTGAGAAAGGGGATTCATTCCCGGGCTTAGTGAGTGGAGTGTGAGAGGAGGGATAGACTCCACCCATGTTCCTACCGGCTTCAGGCCTCCACACGCTCGCCTTTCATGGCGCGATACACGCCAGCTCCTCGGCGATCGCCGCCTTAGCGTGGTGGATAGTGCCGATACTCGCCGTCTTAGGCGCAATTGGATATGTGATTTGGGTTTCAAAATTTCAGCAGGGATATGAAAATGAAACTCACCGCTCGGTGGGGAAGTTCAGCGCCTTTCAGGCGAGTTTTAGAGATGATAAAACAGACCTAAAGTAGTCCCATGAGTTCATTTCAATTCCCTGGCAATCCATTCACACAAAATCCTGGCTCTGGCTTTAAGGGCGGTCGCAAGAAGATTGGGCCAGCAGGTTACACAGCTATCGCTTTTGCAATCTTGGTTGCGATATTCCTATCTCTCAGTTCTTTCTACGCGGACCTCCTTTGGTTTCGTTCAGTAGATTTCACTGAAGTCTGGAGAACAACTCTCTTCACCAAAATTGAACTCTTTATTGCTTTTGGAATAGTGAGCTCTCTATTCATCACAACATTTGTCATCGTTGCTTATCGCACCCGCCCTGTTTATGCGCCGGTAGAGATTGATAATCTCGAGCGATATCGCGGACAGATTGAACCCATTCGCAAGAGCGTCATAGTTGCAATTGCAATCGGGCTATTTTATTTTGCAGGAAGCTCTGGAAGCCGACTGTGGGAGACCTGGCTTCAATATAAGAATGCCACTCTTTTTGGAGTGAAAGATCCCCAATTTGGGAAAGATATCTCCTTTTACGCTTTCAAGCTTCCTATGTATCAATCACTTCTTTCATGGGCAATCTCTATTGCCATATTGACTCTGCTTGTTTCAGCAGGAGTTCACTATCTCTATGGAGGAATTCGCCCTCAAGTTCGCGAAGATCGCACGACTGTTGCAGCTCGCGTTCAGCTATCAATTTTGCTCGGTGCAATCGTTCTTCTCAAAGCTGCTGCATATTGGCTCGATCGCTACAACTTAGCTCTTAAGCAAGGCAAGCTGATCACGGGACTTACATACTCAGATGTCAATGCGACTCTTCCTGCCAAAGCAATTTTGGCGGGCATTGCCGTGATTTGTGCACTTCTCTTCTTTGCAAACATTGTTCGTCGCTCGTGGGTATTGCCTGCAGCAGGTACAGCGCTCCTTGTTGTCTCATCACTTCTTATTGCGGGAATTTATCCAGCTTTTATTCAACAGTTCACTGTGAAGCCAAGTGAATCATCGAAGGAAGCACCATTCATCCAGCGCAATATTGATGCAACCCGCGCTGCATATGGCTTAAGTGGAGTAACAGTCCAGGATTACCAAGCTGTAAGTTCAACAGCAGCTGGTCAGCTTGCTAATGATGCATCAACGATCTCCAACATTCGTTTGATTGATCCAAATGTGGTCTCAGCAACTTTCCGCCAACTCCAGCAAATCAAGCCGTATTACACATTCCCAGATTCTCTCGACGTTGATCGTTACACAGTAAATGGCAAGAGTCGTGACACTGTTGTGGCAGTACGTGAATTAAATATTGCTGGCAATCCAGTCCGAAATTGGATTAACGACCACCTGGTTTACACCCACGGATTCGGTTTTGTTGGAGCATATGCAAATACCGTTGATGCAGACGGAAAGCCAAACTTCTCTGTTGGAAATATTCCTCCAACGAATGGTCTTGGAAAATTCGAACCGCGCATCTATTTCGGTGAGAACGTTCCTGATTACTCAATCATTGGTGGAGCGAAAAACTCTTCTGCTACTGAGCTTGATTATCCTGATGACACCTCATCTAATGGTCAGAAGAATTACACCTACACAGGTAAAGGTGGCGTTCCAATGGGCTCGATGCTCACACGCCTGCTCTTTGCTGTGAAATATAAGGAACAGCGCATTGTTCTCTCTAACCTCATCAATAAAGATTCGAAGATTCTTTTCAATCGCGACCCAAGCCTTCGCGTTCAAAAAGTTGCACCATGGCTCACATTGGATGGAAACCCTTATCCAGCCATTGTGAATGGAAAAGTTACGTGGATTATCGATGGCTACACCACCAGCGCTGGCTATCCATATTCAAAGTTCACTAACCTTGCAACAGCGACGAGCAACTCAGTAACAGCAGCTGCTACGTCGGTAGCACCACTCGCAGATAAGAATGTGAATTACATTCGCAACTCTGTGAAAGCAACTGTTGATGCATTTGATGGAACTGTCACCCTGTATCAATGGGATACCACTGATCCTGTGCTCAAAACATGGAGCAAAGCTTTCCCTGGAACAGTGAAGCCTAAGAGCGCGATTTCAAGCTCGCTTCTTCAACACATTCGTTATCCAGCAGATATCTTTGATGTTCAACGCGATGTACTAAGCACATATCACGTCACCACTGCTGGTGCGTTTTACGGCGGACAGGATTTCTGGAGAATTCCAAGTGATCCATCATCTCTTGGTGCCAATGCTGGCGCGCAACCTCCGCTCTATCAAACAATGAAATTGCCTGGAAGCAAGAGCCAAGACTTCTCACTTTCAACAGCGTTCGTTCCTCGCGGCGGTCGTCAGAACCTCACAGCACTCGCAGTTGTAAATTCTGATGCGGGCCCAAATTACGGCAAGATGACCGTCTTGCAATTGCCTCGCTCTACAAATATTCCTGGTCCATCACAAGTGGCATCGAACTTTGAAGCGCGTCCTGAAGTAGCGCAAGCGCTCTCATTGCTGCGTCAAGGTGGATCTGATGTAGTTCTCGGTAATTTGCTTACACTTCCAGTCGGAAGTGGTTTGCTGTATGTCCAGCCTGTATACGTTAAAGCAACATCGAACTCAGCGGCATATCCATTGCTGCAGAAAGTTCTCGTCTCATTCGGAGATCAGATTGGTTTCGACAATAATTTGAAATCAGCACTTGATCAAGTATTCGGTGGTAACTCCGGAACGACGTTGAATAACACTGGCACAACTATTTCTGCATCCACTGGAACTTCTAATACATCTTCATCATCGATGAGTTCGACTGTGAAGAGCGCCCTTGCAGCTGCGCAGAGCGCGATGAAAGATTCGCAAACTGCGTTAAAGAATGGCGATTTTGCTGCGTATGGAAAAGCACAGGATCGATTGAAATCTGCAATCAGCGATGCAATTAAGGCTCAATCTGCGGGTAAGTAAGCGGTTTATTCGCTGCTTTCTCTCGTTTTGCAGTAAGTAGTGGAATCAAAGTAAGATTCCACTACCGACGCGGGGTGGAGCAGCTCGGTAGCTCGCTGGGCTCATAACCCAGAGGTCATAGGTTCAAATCCTGTCCCCGCTACTATGAACATCACGACCGTCGTCGACCCCTCAACTGGGGTTCTGGTCTCGACGGTTGTTGATAAGACAGTCGCGTCAATCTCACACAACTGGCAACAGCATCGCGCTGCTCACATTGTTCTGACAGGTGGCCGCACTGGATTCCAGATTGCACAAACTCTCGATACAGAGATTTTTAGACTCATCAATTCACAACCATTTTTATCACCAACAATTTTGCTTGAAGGTGAATCACTTACCTTGCACATTTGGTTTAGCGATGAACGTTTTACATCACTCGAAGATCCAGAACGCACAGACACCAAATTGATTTCTGCATTCGAGAAATGTAGTCAAGCAAAAGATCTCACTCTTGTTTTCCATCGTGTCGCTTCACCGGATGAGATGACTCTCCAGGAAGCTGCCGATAAGTATTCAGTTGAACTTGATGGTTCTTTAGAGGAACGCCGCTTTGATGCGGTACTTCTGAGTATGGGTGAAGATGGTCACGTTGCTTCGCTCTTTCCTGGATTAAGTACGACGGGGCATTCAACAAAATCGGCCGTGTCAGTAGATAATTCTCCCAAGCCTCCCGCAGAGCGGGTTAGCATCAGCGTTGATCGGCTTGCGAACTCCTCGGCGGTTTATATCTTCGCTCTTGGCGAAGGTAAGCGCGAGGCTCTAACAGAATTTACGTCGAAGAATGTTGGTCCAGTTGCGCTCCTCAAAGAAGCGGGAAGCTTTGGACAGATGTTGATAGCTACAGATTTAAAGAATTAATACGAGAGAAGAGCGAAGCGGAGATATGAGCACACAACTTCAATTCACAATGGTTGGACTCGGACGCATGGGCGCCAACATTGCACGCCGAATCCAAAAGCACATTGACCCCTCAACTCCAGTCAACATCTCTGTTTACGATGTCAGCGCGGAAACTGTTGCGACTCTTGCGAAAGAGGGATTCACAGGTCTTTCTTCACTCGCAGATTTAGCTCAATACAACAACGATTCAAACCCACAAATAGTTTGGGTGATGGTTCCTGCAGAAGTAACAAAGGAAACCATTGCAAAAGTTGCAGAGCATTTAGCTCCAGGATCAATCATTATTGATGGTGGAAATACTTTCTATCGTGACGATATTGCAAATGCTGATTGGCTTGCTGAGAAGAAGATTAACTTTGTTGACGTTGGAACTTCAGGCGGCGTGTACGGCCTTGCTCGTGGCTACAGCTTGATGATTGGTGGAGATAAGGCTGTTGTCGAACGCCTCAACCCAATTTTCAAAGCACTCGCTCCTGGAATTGAAGCAGCTGAGCGGACAATCGGTAAAGATGGAACCCCATCTCAAGCTGAATACGGTTTCTATCATTGCGGACCTGTTGGCGCAGGCCACTTCGTAAAGATGGTTCACAACGGAATCGAATACGGTGCAATGGCAGCATATGCAGAAGGACTAAACCTTCTTCATGCAGCTGGCGATGGAATCAAGCACCCAACATCTGTCGGAGCACATAACGAGACTCGTTACGATCTCAACCTCACTGAAATTACTGAAGTATGGCGCCGCGGATCTGTCGTTGCATCGTGGCTCTTGGATCTCACTGCAATTGCATATGAAGAAGATCCAGAACTCGCTTCTTATGAAGGTTCAGTCTCTGATTCAGGTGAAGGACGTTGGACTGTTCAGACTGCAATCGATGCAGGAACGCCTGCAAATGTTCTCAGTGCTTCACTTATGGATCGCTTCTCATCTCGCGGCAATGGCCTTTATGGAAATAAAGTGCTTTCAGCTATGCGAAAGAAATTTGGCGGTCACGTTGAAGTCAAGAAGAACAAATAATTGATGAACCCGAGAATTATTCAAAAGCGCCAAGCAGATGTCTTGGTGATGTTCGGTGCTACTGGTGACTTAGCGAAGAAGAAGCTTTTCCCTGCGTTGTACAACATGGCAAAGAGCGGTTTCCTCAACGTGCCCGTCTATGGAGTTGCTTCCTCGAAATGGGATCATTCGCAATTTGCTCAACATGCAATAGATGGAATTCTCGCTGCTGTAAAGAATCCTGACTCCGAAGTTTTGGAGAAACTCGATTCTCACTTAGAACTTATTGTTGGAAATTACGAGTCTCCTGAACTGTACGAACGTTTAGCTGAAGTACTCAAAGATAAAGAGAAGCCGGTTATTTACCTCGCTATTCCACCTGCCGCATTTGAAAATGTCACACAGGGCTTGGCTCGCGTGGGCCTAACGGGACGCTGCCGCCTTGTTGTTGAAAAACCATTTGGTCGCGATCTTGAATCCGCAATCCATCTTCAGGATGTATTGGAAGCTGTACTTCCAGAAAAGCGCATCTATCGAATCGATCACTATCTCGGTAAGGAATCAGTTGAAGATATTTTGATTTTCCGATTCGCAAACTCAATTTGGGAACCACTCTGGAACCGTCGCTACATCAATAGCATTCAAATTACGATGGCCGAAGATTTTGGCATTGAGGGCCGAGGCGCTTTCTACGACGGTGTCGGCGCAGTTCGAGACGTTCTCCAAAACCACTTGCTCCAAGTTCTTGCGTTGATTGCGATGGAGCCACCTGCCGATATGTCTGCAGAATCCATGGAGATGGAGAAACTCAAAGTTTTCCGCGCTATTTCAGCGCTGACTCCGGATGAAGTTGTACGTGGACAATATGTTGGTTATCTCGATGAACCAGGAGTTGCTCCAAACTCTCACACCGAAACATTCGTTGCAGCAAAAGTTCACGTGGATTCATGGCGTTGGGCTGGCGTACCGTTCATCATCCGTACAGGTAAAGCTCTTGCTGAAACGACGCTGGAAGTAATTGTTGAATTCAAGCAACCTCCACGCATGCTCTTTGCTGAAACCCAAGAAGCTTCACCAAATATTTTGCGATTCCGCTTAGGTAAGAAAGATGGCGTAGATATCGAGCTCATGGCGAAAGCGCCGGGCGATCATCTTTCGACTATTCCAGTGCAGCTCAATGTTGAATTTAGCGCTGCTCTTGGGGAGCGCCAAGAAGCATATGAACGTTTAATTCGCGCAGCGATGCTCGGTGATCACATGCGCTTTACTCGTATTGATTCTGTTCTTGAAACCTGGCGTATTGTTCAAGGAATCTTAAACGGTGAAGCACCAGTACATCCGTACTTTGTTGGATCATGGGGTCCAGATAACGCCGATGAACTTGTCGGCGGGCATTGGATTGATCTCTAAGAGATTTACTTCATCTCGCGCTTCATGATGATTGCTGCATAAGCAATTCCATCGATAGCGGCTAGATGCAGAGTGGAATCGACTGGCAATTCACGGCTCACAAGAGCTGAAATATCTGCATGTAAATCTGTTGTGGCACGCCGGACATATCCAGCGCTACCAATCAATACTCGTCGATCAATAGGCAATTCTTTATGATCACCAGAGTTGTCTCTCACGACAGCGGCATATCCGCGTTCGGTATTGTGGCTGTAGCCAGTTGAGAGAAAGTCGTAGGTTGCTTTCATTTGATCAATAATGACGTTATTTACTTTGGTGGGGTTGTTCTTAAGGACAGCTGCAATGCAAGAACGGATAACGGCTTCATCCAGTGTTGTGCCACGTACATTGCCGAGCGGAGCAGGGACGACGACGAGGTCAGTAATTGTGAAATGTTCAGCCAGTGCAGGTGCATCAACTTTGCTGCGAGCGGGAGAATTTTTGCGCTTAAATAGCTTTGAAAATAGACCCATGGAAAATCTCTCCGTTACTTCGACAAAGAAGAATTGAGTGCGTTCAGGAATTCTTTGTGTAACGTGCCGTTACTCGAGATTCCACTTCCACCGTGAGGGCCATCGACTCCGTTGATATTTGTGAATATTCCACCGGCTTCGCGAACAATAATGTCGAGAGCAGCCATATCCCACAAAGCTAAAACTGGTTCAGCGGCAATATCTGCAGCGCCTTCGGCAACCAACATATGTGACCAGAAATCGCCGATGCCTCGAGTACGCCAAACTTTTTCTTGGAGATTGAGCATTGAGGTTTTACGTTCACCCCAACCAATCAGATCGCTATATGAAAGTTGTGCATCTTCTAGGCGCGAGACTGCAGATACATGGATTGATTTTTCAGGTTGACCCAAGGTGCGAACATGAGATCCGAATCCTTGAGCTGCGCTCCAGCGACGTCCAAGAGCAGGGGATGAGACAACTCCTGCAACGACAGTGTTATCAGGTGCAACAAGTCCAATCAGAGTTGCCCATACTGGAATTCCACGCAAAAAATTCTTTGTTCCATCGATGGGATCAATCACCCAGTAGTACTTACCGGCAATAGCTTCAGGTGTTGGTGCACCGAACTCTTCGCCGACCACGAGATCATCGGGACGTTGAGAAGAAAGAATCTCACGAATTGCTTTCTCCGTTGCTTTATCAGCATCCGTTACCGGAGTTGCATCAGGTTTCGTTTCAATCACTAAATCATGAGCTTGGAAGCGGGCCAAAGTAATGGCATCTGCTGCATCAGCAAGTGCATGCGCCAGCGCTAAATCTGCAGAATAATCGCGGGATTGTGAAGTCACGGGTGAAGGTTACCGTTCACCGAGAAGTCCGCGCAGATTCACAAGGCGGGCTTTAGATTCATCAGTGAAATCCCAATGATTGAGCGCGCAATCGGCTTCATCATGCGAGCAATTGCGAGGGCAATGTTCGATTGCCTCAGTAAATTCAGAGAATGCGCGAATAACTCGGTCGCGTTCAACGTGTGCGAGACCAAATGATCGGACGCCCGGCGTATCAATAATCCATGTGCCTTGGTCATGAGGGTGAGAATCAAGAGACAGTGCAACGGCGCTTGATGAGGTGTGGCGACCTCGTCCCGTGGTTGTATTCACATCTCCAGTTGCTCGAACATCATCTCCAACGAGAGCGTTCACGAGAGTGGATTTACCAACGCCAGAGTGCCCAAGCAGAACAGTTCTCTTTCCTTCAAGCAATTTCTTCAGTGCGGTTAAATCAGCACCCCGTTGAATTTGAATTGAGGGAACATTGAGGGTGGCGTATGGAGCGAGGAATTCTGAAGGATTAGCTAAATCGCACTTGGTGACAATGATGAGCGGCGCAATTCCTTGATCAAATGCAACAACAAGAGCGCGATCCACAAAACCGTGTCGAGGTTCAGGATCTGCAGCTGCGATGACAATGGCAATTTGATCGACGTTAGAGACAATCATTCGTTCAAATTGGGCCGCATCATCCACGGTCCGCGTCAAAACATTGGATCGCGCAGAAACGGAAACAATTCTGCAGAGCGAACCTTCAGTTCCGGAAATATCGCCGACGAGTGAAACTAAATCACCCACGACAACAGATTTCTGTCCAAGCTCGCGAGCTTTCATCGCAGTAACAGGTTTGTTGTGTTCAAGTACTAAGCATGTAGTGCGGCCGCGATCTACAGCAATAACGCGACCTTCAACTGCATCGGCATGGTCGGGACGATCTTTTGTACGAGGTCGAGTTCTACGAGAAGGACGGATGCGAACATCCGATTCATCATATGACCGAGCCGTCACTGCTTGCCTTGCAAAATATGGTCCCAGGCACCCGGAAAATCAGGCAGCGTCTTTTGTGTGGTTGCAATATTTTCTACTTCAATTCCTTGCACACGTAACCCAATCATTGCGCCAGCAGTCGCAAGGCGATGGTCTTCATATGTGTGAAAAACACCTGCATGGAGGGGCGCAGGAGTGATGTGAAGAGCTGTCGCTTCTTCAACAACTTTTCCACCAAGTGCGTTTACTTCACGGGCAAGTGCAGCAAGGCGGTCTGTTTCGTGCAGTCGTAAATGCCCGATTCCACGTAACGAGGAAGGGGAATCGGCTAGAACTGCGAGTGCAGCAATAGATGGAGTGAGTTCCCCGACATCGTGAAGGTCCACATCAATTCCGTGAATCGATCCATCGCCAGAGATTGTGAGATTGCTTCCGGAAGAACTCTTTTCAAATTCAACGCGCGCTCCCATATCGGAGAGAATCGTGCGAAGTTGATCGCCAGGTTGCGTGGTTGATTCTGGCCAATCCGTAATAGTGACTGAACCACCGCAGATCATTGCAGCGCCCATAAACGGTGCTGCGTTAGATAGATCTGGCTCAATCGTTATCTCGCGGCCGCGCATCGTTGTGGGCGACACATGCCACTCCTTGTGCCCATCCACTTCAACAACTTTGACGCTGACGCCCACTTCGCGAAGCATCTGAATTGTCATTTCGATATGTGGCATTGATGGAAGAGATGAGCCGATATGGCGAAGTACGAGGCCTTCTTTCATTGCCGGGGCAACTAACAACAGAGCAGAAACGAATTGGCTCGACGACGTTGCATCAACATCTACGCGACCACCAGCAAGTTGTCCGTTTGCATTGATCGTCATAGGAAGTGAATATCGATTGCCATGTTCGATAGAAATACCGAGTGATTCCATCGCAGCAATGACCGGACCAAGTGGCCGTTCGTGAGAGCGAGGATCTCCATCGAAATGAATGAGCCCCTTAGCCATCGCAGCAAGTGGCGGGAGAAAGCGCATTACTGTTCCAGCGTTTCCAACATCAATATGGGCTGGCCCAAACATAGGAGCGGGATGAACGAGCAAATCCCCATTAGGCGCTTGAATAATTCCAATACCAAGAGCTTTAAGTCCGCCAATCATCAAGGCGGAATCGCGTGAGTGAAGTGGCTTGCGGAGTAGAGAAGGCGTATCGGCAAGAGCAGCGAGAATCAACGCTCGATTCGTTACGGATTTGGAACCAGGAATCGTGATGCGAGAGCGCACCGGCTCAAGCCCACGATAAGGAGCGCTCCATAATTCCGACGAAAGTGTCATATGGCTAATCCTAACGCAGACGTGCATGCTCTCGAGAACCTCAATAACCTGCTCAGCCTTGTTAATCTTGCTGCATGTGCGGACGATATGCCTTGAGCAAGCTCCCCGCTGAACTGATTGAAGAGTTTGAAATCCACACTGGTGAATCCTTGCGTCAATCCATTCTTCCTGCCGATTGGAATATAGCTCCGACAAAAGAAATATATCTCGTGCGCCACAACAGTGAGCAGAATCGTGAACTCACGACAGTCTCTTGGGGGCTCATTGCACCGTGGAGTAAGAACGAAAACGATGCAGTGAAATCACAATCGATTGCGATTAATGCGCGAAGTGAATCCATTGATGAGAAACCTACTTTTCGAAACGCATTTAGATCTCGTCGATGTCTTATTCCTGCAGACGGGTATTACGAATGGGCAACTGAATTAGGTGCACCAGCAAAACAACCGTTCTACATTTCTCGTAGCGATAAAAAAACTCTCGCGTTTGCAGGTATTTGGGATCGCTGGGTTTCTCCAACGGGAGAAATTCGGGAGAGCGCCGCAATCATTACACGCGAAGCCGTCTCACCATTAGCCGAAATTCATCATCGCATGCCAGTGTTTTTGCCTCGCGATCGGTGGGATGTGTGGATGAATAGAGAGCTCACCGATGTAAAAGAGATTCGCTCTTTGATGGAGGTTGATTCGCCAGCCCAAGGCTTAGAGGCGCATCCTGTGGGGCGCGAAGTTAATGTGGTGCGAAATAACGGGGCTCAGTTGACTGCGCCAATCGAACTCGGAGAGCCTGAGACGCTCTTTTAGTCGATCAACCGGCCAGACTGCGGGAGTTTCAGGAATAAAGGGGGCGTTTGGCTGGTTCTCAGAGTATGGCTGTAGCCTTAATGACGATGAAGAAAGTTCCGTCCAACGAGATCGCGACCGCGAGCAAGAGTAGCGTTGCGATTGCTGCTGGCCATGAATCTGTTGTGCAGCGCAAAGAACGTTTTGAACGCGATGCTTTTCAATATACAAATCAACTGTATGCCGCTGCAATGCGCTACACAAAGAATCCGAGCGATGCTGAAGATCTCGTCCAGGATACGTATGCAAAAGCCTTTGTTTCTTTTCATCAATTTGAAGAGGGAACAAATCTCAAAGCATGGCTCTATCGAATTCTCACAACTACTTTTATCAATAATTACCGTAAAGACCAACGTCGCCCACTCCAATCTGGTGGGGGAGAAGTTGAAGATTGGCAGCTTTACGATGCTGCATCACATACAAGCGATCAGGGTAAGAGCGCTGAAGATGAAGTTTTAGAAAATATCGCTGATGTAGATATCAAGCAAGCGCTTGCAGATATGCCTGAAGAATTTCGCATGGCCGTGTATCTGGCTGACGTTGAAGGGTTTTCGTATAAAGACATAGCTGACATTGTCGGGGCTCCTACTGGAACTGTGATGTCTCGTCTGCATAGAGGACGTAAGTTGCTTCGTGAATCTCTTGCCGATTACGCAAAAGATCGCGGATTTGTGAAAGGGGGCGAACGATGAGTTGCGGCAACCCACATGAACTTCCATGCAATGAAGTTCTTCACTCTCTCGTTCTCTTTATTGATCATGAGATTGAAGATCAGAACCAAGTACATCAAATAGAAGTTCATTTCCAAGAGTGTCCACCATGCCAGCAAGAGCTCACTCACGAGCAGCTCGTGCTTGAAAAGTTGCGATCACTCCTCTCTGAATCTTGCGCAGAAGAAGCGCCTGATTCACTGCACGAGAAGATTCTCAATCAAACAACGCACTTGGCCCAGCAAATGCAAGCCCAATTTTTCGGTATGCCATCACCATTTGCGACTTAGGTGGTTACGCAATTTAGTCGAACAGAATTCACAGTAGATGGCATCGAGACTCGTATTGATATCGAAACTACCGAAATCACGCACCATTTTGAGGTGGAAGAAGAGTAAGTTTCCTACATGGACTTCGAGGCAGCGCTTGGATGCGTGGGTATGGCCTCTATGTCTGTCCGTCCCGGCGACACCTCGGTTGCGATGGGAATCAATGACCTTTCTGTGGTCTCCTCGACGGCCGTTCTGAATGTCATTGAAAGTGCCTGTAGTTCAGCAATTATCGATCTCTTGGAATTAGGAGAGACGACTCAGACTGCGACTTTCACTCTCAATATCGAAACTACGGTGACAGTTGGCGAGGAGTTGCGCGCCAATGCGCGATGTATCAACATTGAAGAAGATATTTTTACTTTTGAAGCAGAAGTGACGCATTTCAATAAAACAATCGCCACTGCAGAAGTGCAGCGGCGATTGGTAGATCGTGTCTCTTATATGGCGCGCATCGCGGCCGAGAGAATTACTTCAGAATAGTTTTCTGAATTAAGCCTTCTTTGTAGCCCAGAAGATCTCTGAGATTTCTTCGATCTTTGCAAGAAGCTTTTCAGCAACAGCAACATCGTTTGTTCCCTTTGTGCCACCAGCACCAGCAAGCTTTGTTGCCTCATTGAAGAGAACGTGAAGCTGTGGGTATGCCTCAAAATGGTTTGGCTTGAAGTAATCAGTCCACAAAACCCAGAGGTGATGCTTGACCATCTCTGAACGCTCTTCCTTCACTGCAACTGCGCGAGATTTGAAATCAGCATCGGTTGATGCTGCATACTTCTCCATCGCTGCTTTAACAGATTGAGCTTCAAGCTTTGCTTGAGCTGGATCATAAACGCCACATGGAAGGTCGCAGTGTGCAAGAGCTACGACTGTCTTCTCAAAAAACTTCATGGATCTCTCCTTTAGATATTGGATAGAACAAAACGGGTAGACGTCCTAAAGATGCCCTACAGATGTGAGGGTACTACGCTTACTTCCCCCAGGCCAAAGTCGAATGGAATTCGAATTTGCTCAGAATGGAGCCACAAATGAGCCTCTCGCCAATCAGATTGCCGCTTCGTCGGGTAAAGATTTCTGGAAATTCGATGCTTCCAAAATTCAAAGATGGGCGGATTCTGCTCTTTCAAGGAGCCCCAAAAGCAGGCTCAGACCCACATACATTGGTGGGAAAGATTGTTTTAGTTGTACGCGACAGTTATCCCGGAATCTTCTTTATTAAGCGAGTTACACGAGTGAGCGATGAAGGAATCTGGGTCGAAGGTGACAACCTTGAAGCATCGACCGACTCGCGCACATGGGGATTTTTGCAAGCGCACGAAATCGTTGCAGTTGCTTTCAGGAAATAATAAACGCGAAAGTTATTAGCGCGTAAATGCTTCCACAATAAGAGCGCGTTGCTCTTCTTCGTGGAGGTGATGACTTCCTGTTGCTGGGCTTGCTGTCGCACGACGTGAAATTCTGCGAAGTGTTCGACCATTGAGAGATGCAAGTGTGCGAGCTGCAATGTAAGGATAAGGACCTTGGTTTGCAGGTTCATCTTGTACCCACAACAAATTCGCTTGAGGATGCTTATTAGCTTCTTCAAGAATTTCGTCAACGGGAAGCGGATAGAGCAATTCAACACGAACAATCGCAGTTGTGTGTTCACCGAGTTTTTCACGTTCAGCGACAAGATCGTAATAGACCTTACCTGAGCAGAAAATAACGCGAGTTGCATTGTTAACAGTTGGATCTGACATGACAGGGCGGAAATGTCCGCTTGTGAAATCGTTCAATCCAGATGCTGCAGCTTTGAGACGGAGCATTGACTTTGGTTCAAAGACAATGAGTGGGCGACGTGCGCTGTTCTTCATGTGCCAACGAAGCAAATGGAAATATTGAGCGGGGGTTGAAGGCTGAGCGATAGTCATGTTCTGTTCAGCAGCAAGAGTGAGGAAGCGTTCAATACGCGCTGATGAGTGATCTGGACCTTGACCTTCATAACCATGAGGCAGAAGCATTACAACGCCTGAGCGCTCACCCCACTTTTGAAGTGAGGATGAAATGAATTCATCGATGATGGTCTGCGCACCATTAGCGAAGTCACCAAATTGTGCTTCCCAGATCGTGAGAGCTTCTGGACGCTCTACGGAATAGCCATATTCAAAGCCTAGAGCTGCATATTCTGAGAGAAGTGAGTCAAAGATAAAGAATTGATTGCTGTTATCGATCAGACCTTGAAGTGGAGTCCATGTAGATCCATTGTTCTGGTCAATGATGACTGCGTGACGATTTGAGAATGTTCCGCGGCGCACATCTTGTCCAGCCATACGAATTGGATGTCCTTCGAGAAGCAACGAACCAAATGCGAACATTTCTCCCGTTGACCAATCTACTGTTCCATCATTGAGCATCTCGTTGCGCTTTGCGAGCTGTGGAGCAAGCTTTGGATGAATTGCAAATCCTTCAGGCGTTGCAATTTGCGTTGCAGCAATCTTACGAAGTGTTGCTTCATCGACAGCGGTATTAATCTCATTAGCTTCTGGTGGCATTGGCTCAACGAAGTTTGGATCCGTTTCAGGATGAACATTGTGAGCAGCGCCAAAAGCGCCATCAAGTTGAGCTTGGTAATCGCGAAGAACTTCTTCTGCTTCTTCAACGGTGATATCACCGCGACCGATAAGCGCTTCTGTATAAAGCTTGCGAGTGCTGCGTTTAGCTTCGATGAGTTTGTACATCTGTGGCTGAGTGAAGCTTGGCTCATCACCCTCGTTGTGTCCACGTAAGCGGTAGCAAACAAGATCAATGACAACATCTTTCTTAAATGCTTGGCGATATGCAAAAGCAAGTCGTGCAACGCGAACTACAGATTCAGGATCATCACCGTTCACGTGGAAGACAGGCGCCTGAATCATCTTGGCGATATCTGTTGAGTAACGTGAAGAGCGAGAGAATTCTGGTGAGGTTGTAAATCCAACTTGGTTATTGATCACCACGTGAATTGTTCCGCCAACGCGATAACCCTTAAGAAGTGAGAGGCTCAAAGTTTCGGAGACAATGCCTTGGCCCGCAAATGCAGCGTCGCCGTGCACCAAAATCGGCATAACTGTGTACGCCTCTTTGATGTTGAGTCGATCTTGCTTTGCGCGAACAATGCCTTCAAGTACTGGATTTACAGCTTCCAAGTGAGATGGATTGGCAGCGAGATAGACCTTAGTCTGCGCGCCAGAAGGTGATGTAAATGTTCCTTGTGTTCCAAGGTGATATTTAACGTCTCCCGAACCTTGAACTTGGTTGTCGTGATAGTGGCCTTCAAATTCTTGGAAGATTTGGCCAATATTCTTTCCAGCAATATTTGCTAAAACATTGAGACGCCCACGGTGGGACATTCCAATACATACTTCATCCAGTTTCTGATCGGCAGCATCGGCGATAATTGCATCGAGAAGCGGGATAACAGATTCTCCGCCTTCGAGTGAGAAACGCTTTTGGCCAACATATTTTGTGTGAAGGAACGCTTCGAACGCTTCAGCGCTATTGAGTTTGCGCAAAATACGAAGTTGCTCCTCGCGAGGAGTTTGGGTTGCCCCAGACTCAACATGTTCCTGAATCCATGCACGTTCTTCAGGATTTTCCATATACATGTATTCAACGCCGATGGTGCGGCAATACGAATCACGTAAACGTCCAAGAATTTTGCGAAGCGGAAGAAATGGTTTTCCACCAAATCCGCCGGTTGGGAATTCACGGTCAAGATCCCACAAAGTTAAGCCATGATTTAAAACGTCGAGATCTGCGTGGTAGCGCTGCTCGTAGGTGAGCGGATCGATATCTGCCATGAGGTGGCCGTTGGTTCGATATGCACGAATCAATTCCTGCACACGAGTCTCTTTGGAGATCTGGTCATCTTTGGAGAATTGAATATCTTGAGTCCAACGAATGGGAACGTAAGGCACGCGAAGTGCTGCAAAAATCTCGTCATAGAAGTTATCTTCACCGAGCAAAATTGCATGAATGCGGCGTAAGAAATCACCTGATGTTGCACCTTGAATGATGCGGTGATCGTATGTGCTTGTCAGCGTGACAACTTTGCTTACAGCAAGGTTTGTGAGCGTCTCTTCTGATGCACCTTGGAATTCTGCAGGGTAATCCATAGCTCCGACGCCAAGAATGAGGCCTTGTCCTTGGACAAGACGAGGCACAGAGTGAACTGTTCCGATTGTTCCTGGGTTGGTAAGTGAAACTGTGGTTCCAGCAAAATCTTCAACTGTCAGCTGGCCATTACGTGCTTTGCGAACGGTGTCTTCATACGAAGCCCAGAATTGGCCGAAATCTAAACTTTCACAACCTTTAATAGAAGGAACGAGTAGTTGGCGCTCACCATTCGGTTTTGCCATATCGATAGCAATACCCAAATTAATATGTTCTGGTTTTCCCAGAGCTGGCTTGCCATCAACTTCGGTGAAGAATGCGTTCATCTCTGGCATTTGACGCATTGCTTTGATCATTGCGTAGCCGATGATGTGAGTAAATGAAACTTTGCCGCCGCGAGAACGACGAAGGTGATTGTTGATCACGGTTCTGTTGTCGATCATAAGTTTTGCAGGAACAGCGCGAACAGATGTTGCTGTTGGAACTGTGAGCGAAGCTTCCATGCTTTGCACTACGCGCGCAGCGACTCCACGGATTGGCTCTGCAGATGAAGCTCCTGGAGTGACGAGAGTTGGAATTGGTTTCACAACTGGATCCGCAGGAGTTTGATGTGGAGTTGTCACGTGAGGTGCCACCGTTTCTTGTGGTTGTGGAGCAGGAGTAACAGGAGCAATAGGAGCAACAGGAGAAATAGGTTGCGCCACTTGTGCCGGTTTCACTTCTGCCTTTTGTTCTACTTTTGATTCGGCTTTGGCTGCAGCTTTTGGAAGCGGGGGAGTTCCTCCACGTGGAGCGGAAGCAAGTGGTGCACTAGACGCTGCGCGCGAAGGTGTTACATAATCTGCAAAAAATTCATGCCACGCAGGATCAACCGAATTGGGATCTGCGAGAAAACGCTGGTACATCTCATCGACTAACCACTCATTGGGACCAAATGAGCCACCAAAGTGATTCGCAGGGCTCTTGTCGCCTGCAGCTGGATCGATTGCCGACACTGGCATGTACTCCTTTTCGTTCAAGCCGGAGTCTATGGTGAATTGAGCGTAGGTTCACATCGGCCCATTATGCGAGAAATGTGAGAAGGGTCGCTTCCCCGAGGTGGGTCTTATTCGGTATAGCCGAGCAAAGCTGAGAGCGCGGTGGCGAATGCCAAGAGTCCCAACAGAACCCCGACCCAGATGAGTTTTCCGGAGATCATGAAATAGGCAACCCCTAAAGCTATGAGGTTTGCCAGAAGCGCCGGAGCCCGACCAAAAGCTGCTCGCTTCTTAAATCCTTGAGAGCAGAAGTAGAGGCCGATTGCTGCAGTGAGAGAGAAGATAATCTCGCCGGCGAAAGCTCCAGGTGCTGTAACGCCTTTTGTTACGGCAGAGATTGCAAGATAAAGAGCAAGCAGAATTAAGAGAGCTGATTCAATGCGCAACAGGTGGTGTGCCGATCGACGAGCAAATTCCATTAATGGTGGAAATTGCGATTTGCTCTCGCTTGAGTGTTGGTTCTCTTCCACGGCATCAGGATAGCGATTATTTTCATCTCACGATGAACGAGATTGAATTTGGCAATAATGGCGTGACCGACTCACTCACTGGTGCGCCCGCACCTGCAATTTTTCTGGAACGCGCACAGTCGGAATATTTTGGATCTCGCCGCGATGGTCGAGCTCTCTCAATTCTCTCGCTCAACTCTGCTGCACATGATTCACAGGTGGGTGAGGGGCAGATAGTTGCGCTCGCTCGAAGTATCGAAAGAGAAATCCGCGGGGAAGAATTTTTCTGCAGAATTTCTGAGGAAGGATTTTGGATTGCGTTTCGCGGTGAAACCCAAGCCGGAGAAATACTTGCAGCCAGAATTAAGTCAGCTCCGCTCGTCGCGCAAGAGTTATGGAAGATCGCAGTCATTGAAAGCTCCCGGTGGAGCACGTTCGAGCATTGGCTTCACGCAGTGGATCTGGCGCATTTCACCATTCGGACGCATTAGGCTTAGCCCATGACTTCTGCATCCAACGCATCGAATTCGAAAGTTCTCGCATCTCTACCTGTTGGAGAGCGTGTGGGAATCGCATTCTCTGGTGGCCTTGATACATCTGTCGCTGTTGCATGGATGCGCGCTAAAGGAGCAATTCCTTTTACATACACCGCTGACCTTGGCCAATATGACGAGCCAGATATCGCATCGGTTCCAGATCGCGCAAAAGCGTATGGCGCAGAAGGTGCCCGTCTTGTTGATTGCCGTGAGCCTCTCGTTGAAGAAGGTCTCGTTGCGATTGCTTGTGGAGCATTCCACATTCGTTCGGGTGGAAAGCAATATTTCAACACAACTCCACTTGGTCGCGCAGTCACAGGCACTTTGCTCGTGCGCGCGATGTTGAAAGACAATGTTTCAATTTGGGGCGACGGTTCAACCTACAAAGGCAATGATATTGAACGTTTCTATCGCTACGGTTTACTAGCGAATCCAAAACTGCGTATTTACAAGCCATGGCTTGATGCAGATTTCGTTCGCGAACTCGGCGGACGTAAAGAGATGTCTGAATGGCTTGTCACCAACAATTTGCCGTACCGCGATAGTGTTGAAAAAGCTTACTCAACCGATGCAAATATTCTCGGTGCAACTCATGAAGCAAAAGATCTTGAAAACTTAGATGCTTCAATTGAACTTGTTCAACCAATCATGGGTGTGAAGTTCTGGGATTCTTCAGTCAAAATTGATTCCGAAGATGTGCGTATTGAATTTGCACAGGGACGTCCAGTTGCCATCAACGGAAAGGCGTTTGATAACGTTGTTGAGCTGATGGATGAAGCGAACAAAATTGGCGGTCGTCATGGCCTTGGAATGGCTGATCAAATTGAAAATCGCATCATTGAAGCAAAGTCTCGCGGAATCTATGAAGCACCAGGAATGGCGCTCTTCTTTATTGCGTATGAACGTCTGATTTCTGCGATTCACAATGAAGATACTGTCGCAAATTATCATGCTGAAGGGCGTCGACTTGGCCGTTTGTTATACGAAGGTCGTTGGTTTGATCCTCAAGCACTAATGCTTCGTGAGTCGCTACAACGTTGGGTGGCTTCAGCTGTGACAGGAGAAGTAACGATTCGTTTACGCCGTGGTGATGATTACAGCATTATCAATACAACTGGCCCAGCACTTTCGTATCACCCAGATAAGTTGTCGATGGAGCGCACCGAAGATGCAGCTTTTGGACCAACCGATCGCATTGGTCAGCTCACCATGCGAAATTTGGATATTGCAGATACGCGTGCGAAGTTAGAGATGTATACGCGACAAGGTCAGATTGCTAATGATGGACAGTTCAAACTCTTGGGAGAGCTTGAGTAAAGTTCACAATCGTTAGAATTGTTGCTGTTGCTCCATCATGCGAGCGCGGTTACGAGCAGCGCGACGCTTCATAGCGCGACGCTCATCTTCTGAAAGTCCACCCCAGACACCAGCATCTTGTCCAGATTCAATGGCCCATGCCAAGCAAGCATCTTTGACGATGCAGCGATTGCACACTTTTTTCGCTTCTTCGATTTGAGCGATTGCTGGTCCGGTATTTCCGATAGGAAAGAAGAGCTCGGGATCTTCATCTCGGCAAGCCGATTGATGTCGCCAATCCATGGCATCTCCTTAACAACTCACATACTGTCGCTCGGGGGATCGAACAACAGGGTAAAAAATTGATTCAACCCGAGGTCATCCTCTAGGTCGCTCATTCGTTTCAGCGTTGAAACTCAGGTGGTACTAAATGCGGAACATCTGTACAGCGGTTTCGAACATTGATGAAGCAAACTGCTCGCACCCCTAAAAGAAGTGCACGTCGTATTCTCCCGTGTAACTCCTTACATAACAAGGGTGAAACAGAAAAGATTCCAACAATTTGAGGAAAATCGTGTGATTTGTGCCCTCGGCAGGAATCGAACCTGCGCACCTGCCTCCGGAGGGCAGTGCTCTATCCCCTGAGCTACGAGGGCGTTTTTCGCGCCAGTAAGCAACTCTATTGGAAAGTGGAAGAATTACCCCCATGATGAACGCAGATAGCTTGCACACCGAGACCGCATATTTCGCAACAGGTTGCTTTTGGGGAGCCGAGCGACGGTTCTGGCAGATGGATGGCGTTGTTGAAACATCCGTTGGATATATGGGCGGCAATAAATCTGAGCCGACATATAAAGAAGTATGTACGGGTCAAACTGGTCATGCAGAAATGGTGAAAGTTATTTTCGATCCATCTGTTGTGAGCTACAACCGCTTGCTTCAGGAATTCTGGACGATGCACGATCCAACATCACTGAATAAGCAAGGTGGAGATATTGGAACGCAGTATCGAAGCGCAATTTATACAGCGACTCCTGAACAGATGATTGAAGCTGTAAATACTCGCGATATTTACGAAACCGCTCTTGTAAAAAATGGAATGGATAAAATCTGTACCGAGATCCAAGAAGCAGACGGACATACATATTGGGAAGCAGAGGAATACCATCAACGTTATTTGGAGAAAAATCCAAATGGCTACGATTGTCATTCTTCAACAGGAATTGCATTTCCTGTACTCGCTTAACGTTTCAGATTCTAAAACGTAACTTTCTAAGACGGCTCTTTCTCAAGTGCACGCCAGCAATACCACGCTGCCACTGATTGAAAGCCATCGAACTTTTCTCCGAGTGGTTCCAACTTTTTTGGCTCAATCTCTGATTTGAGATTATGGAGTTTCTCCCAGCCGCGTCGAACTCCTAAATCTAAAACGGGCCATACATCGAGGCGGCCCAGGTGGAACATGAGAAACATTTCCGTCGTCCACCTTCCAATACCCCAAATCTTTATGAGGTCGTTGGTGATGTCTTCATTCGACATACGACCATATTTCGCAAAATGTAAATCACCAGCAAGGGTTGCATCGGTTAATTCGAGAATAGATTTAGCTTTCGCTCCTGAGGCACCCACTGCGCGGAGTTGATTGACAGATAATTTCGTGATTTTCTCCGGAAGAATTTCTCCGTCTACGAGATCTTTCAACCGATTAAAGATGGTTTCTGCCGCTTTAATCGCTAGTTGTTGGGAGATGATGGAGTCAACAAGAGTCTCATAGTGGCCTTGCTTAGGACGTTTGCGTCCAATGGTGCAGAGAGGTGCACGAAGAATAATTGGCTTGAACGCTGGATCTGCTTTCACAATCTTCTTGGCGATTGCCAACATTTGCGCTTCGGTTGTCAGGGCCACACAACGACTTTACCCTTTTGGCGCTCATGCGGCTCCACCTGACGGTGATGGTTCTTGAGGCTTGCTAGAGTTGCGACAATGAACGCATCAACTCCCATGAGTCTTCACATTTGGGTCATCACGCTGATTGGTCTGACTTTAGTTCTGGGGTTTGATTTCGCTCTCGCATTCTTCAATCGAAATAAGAAGACGACTCTCAAAGCCGCAACTTTTTGGACCCTTTTTTATGTTGGCCTCGCAGTTATTTTTGGGCTCTCCTTAGCTGCGTGGGCAACAGAAGGTGCGCGAAGTGAATTTTTTGCAGGGTGGATAACCGAGTACTCACTCTCATTCGACAACCTCTTTGTTTTTATTTTGATTCTTGCCAGGCTTCAAGTTCCGAAAGAGAAAGAAGAATTGGTTCTTCTCATCGGAATTGTCTCCTCCCTCTTTTTGCGAGGAATATTTATCGCTGGGGGATCGGCTCTTGTAAATAGATATTCATGGATTTTCTACTTCTTCGGCTTCTTCTTGATATACACCGCAATTCAGCTCTACAGAGAAAACGAATCTGAAGAGTGGGAAGAAGGCAAGCTCATATCCTTCGTTCGCTCCAAAGGTGCTTCAACTTTTGTGCTTGCTTTAATCGCCATCTCAACAACAAATGTCCTCTTTGCTTTTGATTCCATCCCAGCGATTTTTGGTCTCACAAAAAATCCTTACATTATTGTGACTGCCAACGTCTTTGCTTTGATGGGGCTGCGTCAGCTGTACTTCCTCATCGGAGGGTTGATGGCAAAGCTTGTTTACCTGACTGAAGGACTATCGCTCATTCTTGCTTTCATTGGCGTGAAGCTCGTTCTTGAAGCTGCAATATCAGGCGGACATCATGAGGTTGCTGGAATCGAAATTCCCGAAATATCTCTGCAAGTAAGTCTTGGATTCATTCTTGTGGTGCTCGGTACAACAGCCGTTGTGAGTCTTGCAGCAGCAAAACGCGCTGAGCGCGCTGCCAAATAACCCACGTAAGTACAGGCTCGAATCTGATTGCCTAGCGAAAGTGCGGTTGCCATGAAATACTGTCGAAATGCAACCACTTAAGGGTTTACCGCTCGTCGATCTACAAAAACGACTCTCGACCAAGTGGCGCGATTTTCCTCATGATGTATTGCCGCTCCCTGTTGCAGAGATGGATTTCGAAATAGCAGAAGCAATCCGTACCCAATTGATGGAGATGCTCAATCGTTCAGATATCGGCTACCTAGGATCAGTCCCTGAATTAAGTGCAAATCTCGCAGCTTTTATGAAACGCCGCTGGAATTGGGATGTTGACGTTGCACAAGTTTTCCCAGCAACGGATGTTGGTGTGGGCATGGTTGAGATGTCTCGCATGATTGTTCAACCAGGCGATCACATCGTTGTCGATTCTCCGGTCTATCACAATTTTGCAAACTGGATTCTCGAACTTAAATGTCACATCGTCGATGCTCCCATGATTCGACATGGACTTGAGTACCGCCTCAACCTCCCATTGATTGAAGAGGCCTACAAGAGCGGTGCGAAAATACATTACCTTTGCAATCCACAGAACCCAACGGGCACAGTTCATACGCGTGAAGAGTTAAGTGCACTTGCTGATTTAGCAAAGAAGTATGGCGTTGCTGTTTTCAGTGATGAAATCCATGCCCCACTAACTTTTAAAGAACATGAGTTTGTTCCATTTCTTAACGTCAGTGAAACTGCCCGCGAAGTGGGTATCACAGTTACTGCTGCAAGTAAGTCGTGGAATATCGCTGGACTTAAATGTGCGACCATCATTACGCAAAATGAAAAGTGGCTTCAAACGGCGAAAGCGATGCCGCCTGCAGTGCATTGGCGTTCTTCACTCTTTGGCGCTTTTGCTGCTGCCAGAGCATATGAATCTGTTGAATGGCTTGATGCTTGCTTAGAGACTCTTGATCACAATAGAAAATTCCTCGCAACGTTATTGGCCGAGAAACTTCCTTCTGTTGGATATCGCATACCCGATACGAGCTATCTCGCTTGGCTTGATCTGACTTCGTTGAATCTTGGAGAGAATCCAGCCCAAGCTTTGCTTGAACGTGCAAAAGTTGCTCTCAATGCTGGTGCCACATTTAGCGCTACACATTCTCAATTTGTTCGCCTCAACTTTGGAACAAGTCCTGAGATTCTCACTGAAGCAATCGAGCGTATTGCTGCTGCCATTCGCTAATTCCTCTGCACTGTAGGATTATCTGGTGAGCGAGAAAAAGTCATTGCGCCCGGCTTCTGCAGTCGTTGCTGCTGGTCGCCCTCCAGTATCTGCTGATGGCGATATCAATCCGCCTATTTCTCTCAGTTCTACTTTTCATGCTCCAAATGAAATTGGTTATGGTCGCTACGGCAACCCAACGTGGAGCGCTCTCGAAGATGCTATTTCAGCCCTTGAAGGCGGACGAACACTGACATTTGGTTCAGGTATGGCTGCAATTTCTGCTGTTTTCAATATTCTTCCTCGAGGTGCAGTTATCACCGCTTCGAAGCACGGGTATAGCGGCACGATGTCATTGTTGAAGAAACTTTCTGTAGAAGAGCGCATTGAAGTTCGCTATGTTGATGTGGCAAACACTCAGGAAGTACTCGACGCACTTCCTGGCACAGTCTTGCTCTGGATGGAATCTCCAACAAATCCCGCGATGGAAGTTGCAGATCTCCCAACAATTATCGCTGCAGCTAAATCTCTTAATTGTGGTGTGGGAGTGGATAACACTTTTGCAACTGCGTTGAATCAAAAGCCGATTGCGATGGGCGCTGACATTTCCATGAACTCCGTAACAAAGTTCCTCGCTGGTCACAGTGATGTTTTGATGGGTTCGCTTTCGACCAATGATGAAGCGCTCTTCACGCGACTTGAAGATCAACGCAAACTCGGCGGAGCTATCCCAGGTCCATTTGAAAGTTGGTTGGCACTTCGCGGATTGCGCACTCTTGCAATTCGTTTGGCACAATCTCAAAAGAGCGCTCTTGAACTTGCAACACGTCTGAGCAACCATCCAAAAGTTGCCAAAGTTCGCTACCCAGGCTTGCCAACAGATCCGCATCACGCCACTGCAAAGAAATTCATGCAGGGCTTTGGAGCAGTTATTAGTTTTGAAATTCACGGAACTCCTGCTGATGCTGACACGGTGTGTTCGTCGTCAACGCTGATCTCTCAAGCTACATCACTGGGAGGCGTGGAGTCCCTATGGGAACGACGCCATCGTTGGAGCGCAGAAAGTCCATCAATCCCGGAGAATTTGATCCGTCTCTCTGTGGGGATTGAGGATGTCGAAGACATCTGGGCCGATATCGACGGCGCCCTCGGCTATTATTAAGCCATGCTCAAAGCTATTCGCCGCCTCTTTGGTCTTTTCGCGCTCCTTGCGATGATTTTTGGTGCACTCAAGAGCCTCTTTGAGTGGCTCGATAAAAATGAGCTTGATAGCAACGAAATTTTTGAGGATGAAGAGCACGCTCTCTAGCGTCTCATTCCACTATGTCTCAATCAAATACTCCTGAAGCAAACTACATTCCTGGCACCTGCAACATTGGACCAGCTGAAATTCGCCGCCGCAGAATTGTTATGTGGCTTGGTTGTTTGCTCTCGATTGTCACCATTGCGAGTTTTCAACAAAATAGCGCATCAAAGATGGATCGCTTAAGCATCATCCTTCCTGCATTTGTATTCTCGATTGGTTTCGTTCAATCTCGCAAGAAGTTCTGTCTCGCATTTGGATTTATGGGCGCATTCAACTTTGGCAAAGTCGGGGCAATTACAAAAGTTTTAACTCCTGAACAACGTTCAGCTGATCGCAAGACAGCTCTTGTTCTTCTTGCTCAAGCAGCTGCGCTTACCGCAGTCATCACGCTAGTCACTGTATTAATTAATTAATTAATTAATTAATACTCTTCTTCATCAATCGAGTCAGAAGTAGATGCAAGACTATTCCGATTACAATTCCCCACATCAAGTCAATGCAGAGCACTGCAAATGCAGTAACCAGCAAAACAATCTCATCTGGCCCCGTTGTGCGGAGCAGTTCTCTCATTCGCGCAGGCGATGCAATTCGGATAGATGTTCCAATTAGGACTGCAGCTAATGTGGCAGTTGGAACATGAGCTATAACAGGGCTTAATACAGTGATGATGAGAATCAAGAAAAGCGCATGAGAGATAGCGGCAAAACGAGTGCGTGCTCCCGAGCGTACATTGACGCTGGTGCGCGCGATTGCACCGGTTGCGGGGATTCCACCCAACGCCGAAGCTATAACCGTTGCTAAACCTTGTCCAAAGAGTTCTCGGTTAGGAAGTGTTTTCGTTAAGCCATGATGGTGTGCCATTTGATCTGCAACTCGCGCTGAGAGAAGTGACTCGATGCCCGAGAGAGCTGCAATCGAGAACGCCGCATACATGAAAGCAAAAAGTGTCATACCTTGTGCGCTCAACGCATGGGACGAGAATAATTCATGGGTATTGATGAGTGACTTCGGGATTGCTCCGACTTTTGCCACGTCAGTTCCCCATAAAAGCGCAGTCATGATTACTATCGAAAGAAAACTGCCTGGAATGAAGATTGAAATATTGAATTTCTTGAGCAGATGTGGAGTTGCAAACTTAATTCCTAAACTTGCGATCACAATCAGGACTGAACTCCAGTGAATCCCGCTTTGCAGCGCATGGCGCACCGTATTCCATGCCACAGGAATTGTTCTTTCTCCATGCGCTTTTGCAACACCGAGCGCCATGGGAATTTGTTGAAGCCCAATGACCATTGCAATTCCGAGCGTGAAACCTTCCATGACTGTCCATGGGACTCGATTGATTAATGTACCTATTCCGAATATTCCAGAAAGAATCACGAGTATGCCGGCAAAAATGCCCAGTGGAAGTAAAACTGCAACGCCATGTTGAGCAACGATGGGAACCAATACGACAGTCATTGCACCAGTAGGACCACTTACTTGTAAATGGGATCCACCAAATATGGCAGCAATTAATCCGGCAAGCACTGCAGTGATGAGTCCGGCAGATGCGCCAGCTCCGGTGGTTATTCCAAAAGCAAGAGCTAAGGGGAGGGCAACAATTCCAACTGTCACTCCAGCAATGAGATCTACTCGCCAACTCCGCGCCAACTCCGCGTAATCTCGTCGTGAAGGAAGAATCTCAGGAAACTTCATGGTTCATTAACGCTACACCCGCGGGGCTTTATTAGTAGATTCCGCCTATGGGAAGTGCGCCACAATTTGAGAATTCCAGCTCCTCTGCGCCCCGCACCCTTCATATTGTTTTGAACTCTGTCGTTGAAGATTCTCGCGTTCTTAAATGCGCTTGGTCGCTAGGCAATGCGGGTTGGGATGTACTTGTAATCGGTGCTACCTCAACGCCTAAAGATGACGAAATCTCAATTGGGTACGCAACGATTCGACGATTAGGCCTCAAACCTGTTGTTACACAGGATCTATTAGCAAAAGTTTTGCGCAGACTTCGCTATTACAAACGTCGATTTGAAGCTCGATTTCTTCCTGCTCGTGAACCTGGAATTCCAAATTATGGTCGTGCAGTAAAGGTGATAACTCCCGTAGCTTTAGATTTCAAACCCGATGTGATTCATGCCCACGATTACACAGCTCTTCCTATTGCGGGTGCGATGGTTGAGGCACTTGCAGTTAAAGGGCACACAGCTGCGCTCGTTTATGACGCACATGAGTATGTTCCAGGTGTTGCTCATCTCAATAAGCCATTAGCTAAGCTCTACACCACTCAAGAGAAGAAATACGCTGCCCTTTCCCAAGCGATTCTTTCAGTGAGTGAAGGTATGAATGAACTTCTTGTTCCACACCTTGGAATTTCATCCCAACCAGAAATAGTTGCAAACGATCCTTTAGTCGAAGGCCAACTTCCTTCAGCTCGCAACCTTCGTCGTGATTGCAATATTTCTGAAAGCGTCCCGTTACTCGTTTATAGCGGGGCTGTGGCTCCTCAACGAGGAGTGGGCGATGTTCTTGATGCGCTTCGATCTTCACCTGAGCTAGCCGATGTTCACCTTGCATTGATTGCTAATCCAAAAAATGCAACAGTGATTCAATATATTGAGACTTATTCGGATCTAGCTGATCGCTTCCACGTTGTTCCTTACGTACCCAATGCGGAGCTCGTTTCATATCTCTCAACAGCAGATATTGGCTTGATTCCTATTCATCACAAACTCAATCACGAAATTTCACTCATCACCAAATTCGGTGAATATATGCAGGCCCGTTTACCAATTGTTGTAAGCGATGTTCGAACGATGTCAGCGGAAGTAAAGCGCTTGGGTAATGGAGAAGTGTTTATCGCTCAAGATACGAAAGATTTTGCCGCAGCGGTCCAAAAAGTTCTTTCGAATAAGAGCGCGTACGTAGGGGTTTACACACCAGAAGTTTTGAGTGAACGTTCATGGGAACGCCAAGCCGAGAATCTTCTCGCGATTTACAACCGCATCGCCCACGCCTCACCAACAGCGCACGAGCATCGCCCTTTCGAAATCACGCAGTAGTTTCATCAACTTTTGATTTCCTGTCCGCCGATAGAGACAGTGTGAATTAATTAATTGGCGGGTGCGCCAATGACGCGGAAATCTACGCCAGCAAAGTTTGAAGGGTTGAAAGCGCGACGTCCATCGACAATTGCTTGAACTCCAGGGAAATCCTTCGCTGTGAGCGCTTTGTACTCTGCATGATCGGCTTGCAAAATAACAGCATCAACGTTGCCACTTCCCAGAGTGAAAGGCACAAAACCAAGACGAGTTGATTCTTCATCGGTGTACATCGGATCGTGCACAACAACATCTGCCCCTTGCGCTTTAAGTGCTGTGACTGTGCCAAAGATGCCTGAGAATGCTGATTCTTTTACGCCGCCGCGATAAGAGATTCCAAGCACGAGAACTTTCTTCCCTTGCAGGGAACCTAGTGCAGAGGAGAGTAGTGATACTGCGTGAGCTGGCATTGCTGCATTCGCTTCACGAGCCGCACGAACAACTGTTGCTTGTGGGTCGTTCCACAAGTAGAAACGTGGATAAATGGGAATGCAATGTCCGCCAACAGCAATTCCAGGTTGGTGGATATGGCTATATGGCTGAGAGTTCGATGCAGCAATCACTTTTGCGATATCGATATTGGCACCTTCAGCAAAGATTGCAAATTGGTTAGCCAAAGCAATGTTGACGTCGCGATATGTTGTTTCTGCAAGCTTTGCCATTTCAGAAGCTTCAGATGTGCCGAGATCCCAGACGCCATTCTTCTGGGTGAGGTCTGGACGATCATCAAAATCAAGAACGGCTTCATAGAACTTCACACCAGCAGCTGTGGAAGTTTCATTGATTCCGCCTACGAGCTTTGGATATTTGCGAAGATCTGCAAAGACGCGACCGGTAAGCACGCGCTCAGGTGAGAAAACAAGGTGGAAATCTTTGCCGGCAACAAGCCCGGAGCCTTTTTCGAGAGCTTTAGCAAAACGATTGCGAGTTGTACCAACCGGGAGAGTGGTTTCATACGAAACGAGAGTGCCTGGCTTGAGCCCAGCAGCAATTTTCTCTGTTGCTTCATCCATCCAACCAAAATCAGGAACTCCATCGTTATCAACGAAAAGAGGAACAACAATGACAACCGCTTCAGATGAAGCAACAGCTGATGTTGTATCTGTCGTTGCAGTGAGATGGCCTGAAGCAACAACTTCTTTCATATATGTATCGAGATGGGCTTCGCCTGGGAATGGCTCTGTTCCAGCGTTAACGAGCTCAACAGTCTTGGGATTCACATCGCAACCGATGACGTGATGACCCTTCTTTGCAAATTGAACAGCAAGAGGAAGGCCAATTTTGCCAAGTGCTACAACCGCTATCTTCATTATTTCCGCCCGTTAGTTTTGTGAGGATTACGTGAATTAAAGAGTAATAACTTTTCCTGTTGAGGAACTTTCAATCATCGCTGATGCAACAGCAACGGTAGCGAGTCCTTGCTCCATGGTGACGATGCGCTCTACTGCACCAGGAAGACCAAGAACCGCATCACGGAATGCTTCATGCTCGGTGCGAAGAGGCTCTGGCTTGGAGAATGCATAACGAATGACATCACCTTCACTTACCCCGCGAAATGCTGCAACAGAATCCCATTCGGTATCGACAGAAGCATTGGCATAGAAAGTGAGATCTGCAGTCAAGGTATCTGCAACGAGTGCACCGCGCTCACCTGTAACGATTGTGAGGCGCTCTTTAAATGGAGTCAACCAGTTAACGAGATGGTTAGTGATAATTCCATTCTCCAACTTACCGACTGCGGCAACCATGTCTTCGTGAGGTCGTCCTGATTTATGTGCAGTTTGAGCAGATACAGAAATAAATTTTGAACGAGCAACCCATGCGGTGGAATCAATATCGTGCGTTGCTAAATCCTTAATGACTCCAACGTCTGCAATACGTGCAGGGAATGGTCCCTGGCGACGCGTTGCAATCTGATAGACCGCGCCAAGTTCGCCCTTATCTAAACGTGCACGAAGTTGCTGGAGAGCGGGGTTGTAACGCTCGATGTGTCCAACAGCTCCAACGAGCTTCTTCGCCGCGAATGCTTCTTGGATTCTCTTTGCTGCGGGAGTATCAACTGCGAGAGGTTTCTCAATGAGAGCGTGAATTCCTGCTTCTGCAAGTTCGAGTGCGAGTTCTTCGTGAAAGGCAGTTGGAGCAGCAACCATTGCATAATCAATACCAGCTGCGATGAGATCTTTGACCTGAGTAAAAACAGGACGTCCGCCAGCAACATTATGAGCATCGCCCATGGGATCGCATACTGCAACAAGTTCAACGCCATCGAGTGAACCAAGCACGCGTGCGTGATGGCGACCCATCATGCCAAGACCTACAAGGCCTGCGCGAAGTTGTTGGGCCATTAGAGAGAAGCCGCCACTTCATTCACTGCAGTAGCAATTGTTTCAAGATCGCTGTGTGACAGCGATGGATGAACTGGAAGAGAGACGCACTCTTTCGCGAGCAACTCTGTTTGAGGCAGATCAAGAGTGAGATTAAATGATTGGAGGCGATGAATAGGAGTTGGGTAGTACACACCTGAACCAACACCGCGATCTGCAAGGCCCTTCATAAAGGCATCACGCTTTTCACCAGATCCACCAGTAACGCGAACTGTGTATTGGTGATACGAGTGCGTTGAACCTGGTTGCACAAATGGAACAACAACGTTTCCGGCTTTGATATTGGAATCAAGGTAAGCAGCATTGTCTTGACGTTGCTTGGTCCAACCTGGAAGTTTGCGAAGTTGGACGCGACCAATAGCTGCGTGAATATCTGTCATACGAGTGTTAAATCCGACGACTTCATTCTGGTAGCGAATTTCTTGGCCTTGGTTGCGAAGCAAGCGCAACATACGCGCAACTTCTGCATCATCAGTGACAACCATTCCACCTTCGCCCGCGGTCATATTCTTTGTTGGGTAGAAAGAGAATGTTGCGCAAATACCAAATTCACCGGCGTTGCGACCGTTGAGGGAAGCAAGGTGTCCTTGAGCTGCATCTTCAATAATCTTTACGCCATATTTGCTTGAGATTTCTTGGTAGCGATCCATTGCAGCAATGTGTCCATAAAGGTGGACAGGCATGATTGCTTTCGTTTTCTTGGTGATCAAAGTTTCGACATGATCAGGATCCATATTGAAAGTCTTAGGATCGATATCAGCAAAAATAGGTGTAGCCCCAGCGAGCGCAACGGAGTTAGCAGTTGCTGCAAATGAGAATGAAGGAACAATTACTTCATCGCCACGTTCGATTCCCGCAGCGATAAATCCAAGATGCAGACCCGACGTTCCGGAGTTCATGGCAACGCAATGGCGTCCACCGACTGTTGCAGAGAATTCTTCTTCGAAAGCTTTTACTTCAGGACCCTGAGCCAACATTCCCGAACGCAATACGCGGTCAACTGCTTCGCGCTCTTCATCTCCGATAATCGGCTTAGCTGCTGGAATCATTTCGGTCCTATTCTTGAACGAGCTTTTCAGGGCTTATTTCTTTATACGTTGCACCTGTCTCGGGACAACGAAAGCGATTATCTCCAATATCTTCCAATGGAAGGCCTGCGCGACCCACCCAACGGATGCGTTTTGCTGGGACTCCTGCCACAAGGGCGTATTCAGGGACATCTTTTGTCACAACTGCGCCTGCAGCGACCAACGCCCAGGCACCAATGGTGACCGGCGCAACGCACACAGCGCGAGCTCCGATCGAAGCCCCATCTCCGATGGTGACTCCAACAGCATCCCAATCCGAAGCGCTCTTGATGGATCCATCAGAATTAATAGCGCGAGGGAAGTGATCATTTGTTAAAACAACAGCAGGTCCGATGAAAACACCGTTACCTAACTTTGCGGGTTCGTAGACCAGAGCATAATTTTGAACTTTGCAATTATCGCCGAGGATTGCACCGCTACCAATATAAGCACCGCGTCCGATGATGCAATTGGTTCCAAGCACAGCTTTGTCACGAACTTGTGCAAGATGCCAAATGGAACTGCCATCACCAATGGACGCGCTGGGATCAATATCCGCGCCAGGAGCGATTCGTACGTTCACGCGGGAAGTCTATCTTGCGAGGGATGCCGATTACAGCGACTTGATTGCTTCGACAAGGGCGCCATATTCGCGCTCGCTATCGAGATTATGGTCGGCCCACGCTTTGGCCTGGCTACGTATGACGCGAATCTCATCAGGGTGAGATTGCCAGTGATGAAGAATATCTGCGACCTCGGATGAATTAGCTGCAATCTTTCCGCCATGACTTTGATTGATCAAAGCGATGCATCGTGGAAGCGGAGTTGAAATTGTTGCAAGTCCACAACTCATATATTCGTACAACTTACTTGGTACTGCTTCAACAAATGCGGGAGTTGATTCAAGAAGTGTCAATCCTACCCACGCCTTCTCTGCAAATCGCCAAGCTTCGCGAGGTGCAAGTCGACCATGAAAATTCACGCGATTTGCTGCAGGAGATTTTTCTTTCCAGGCTTTCACTTCTTCACTATGTGCAGCAGAAAGATTTCCAATAATTTCAAAGTTCCAACCAGGTGTCTTCTCGGCAGTTTCAAGGATGGTGAAAAGTCCGCGAGATCGACGAACATCGCCAATATAAATTGCAGTGGGAGTCGGTGATAATTCAGTGCTCATTGTTAAGAGTGATGAATCTGGAAGATTGCGGACGACCAAGCGCTTCTTTGCGTTAAATGGCGGGACTTGAGTATCTGCAACGGAAGTGAGATCGGAGGCTGCTGCTAAAGATGTAGCGAGTCTGGCAACGATTTTGGCAGCAAAACCAATCCATCCTTTTGCCCAAGCGCGATCTTTGAGAAGTTGTACATAATCTTCATGCACATCTGCAACGATCTTCTTCCCGCGAATTTTTGCAATGAGCCAGGCTGGTAGAAGAAGGTCAGGTGCAACAACAATCCATACATCTGCGTTGCTCATCAGCGGCAGAACAATGTCGCGATGAATTCGTCCAAGGAAATTTCGTTTACCCGGCGCTCTGTAAAAAGTGGTTCCCTGAGGAGCGCTCTTAGCATCTCCAAGTGCGCGAACTTCCACTTCGCAGCCACCTTTGATGAGGGCATTACTCAATCTATGTAAGCGCGCATCAGCGACATCATCTGCTGATGTGAGGATAGCTACCTTGAGAGTCACGATCTGAGTCTAATCGTGATGTGTTTTAGAAGTCTTCGAGGTTGGAAGGAAGAGTGCCAACGTTGAGGAATTCAAGGTATTTCTCTGTGATTTCACCAGCATCACCCTTAGCCAAAATCTGACCCTTGTGCATCCAGATGGCGTGAGTACACAAATCCTTAACAGTTTGGAGAGCGTGAGAAACAATCACAATGGTGCGCGCTTCCTGAACGAGTTCGCGCATACGCAAGAATGATTTCTCTTTGAATGCAGCATCGCCCGCGGAGAGAGCTTCATCAAGAAGCAAGATATCTGGTGTCATCGCCACAGCCACGGCAAAAGCTACGCGCCCATACATACCCGATGAATATGTTCGAACGGGCATATCAATGAATCCATCTGGCAAATCTGCGAAGCGAGCAATCTCATCTGTCTTTGCGGCAATCTCATCTTTCGTAAGACCCGATGCAAGTCCACCGAGAATGATGTTGTCGCGGCCCGAGAGCGCGGGATTGAAGCCAACTCCGAGAGCAAGAAGTGTGGAAATTTTTCCATTAACAGTGATGCGGCCTTCAGTCGGAGGCAAGATTCCTGCAATGGAACGCATTAACGTTGATTTACCGGCGCCATTTGCGCCCACAATTCCAAGTACTGATCCGTGAGGAATTTCTAAGTTCATGTGCTTCACCGCTTCAACAGTGCGCATGCGAACTTTTTCACCTTTACTTGCACGCATCACAGCGTTCTTCAAAGTCTTTTTTGTATCTACATTGATCTTGTACGTAATAGAGAGATCCTCGATGCGAACGGCCAAATCATCTGGCATATCGATGAGCATGCGCTTATCTCGGCGGGCGGATTTAGATGCGGACAGCGAAATCACGCTCCCTTGAAATAAAGAAGTATCCGCCCAGAACCATTGCTAATACAGCCCACACGAGAAGGCCAATGAGCTGAGCAAGAGTTGGGGCATGTCCACGAATCCAAATTTCAGCTGTTGCTGAAAGAGCCGGACCCAATGGGTTGATATACAAAATCGCGCGGTGCCAGCCATGCAACATTTCAGGCAACCACAAAACAGGGGAGCCGTACAACCAAATACGAGTGGTGTAGGAGAGAAGCTTTGATGTATCGCGGAAATAAACGTTCATTGTCGCAAAAACGAGAGCCATGCCAAATGCTGTGAGAGCCAAGCAAACGGTGACATATGGAATCCAGAGAAGTGCCCAACTGAAGATATGAATATCGGCTTTAGGAATAAAGAGTTTTCCGAGTACTACAACGACGATGTATACGGGAATCGTTGGGATGTACTGCCAAAAAGATCGGATTGCTGATGAAAGCGGAAGAAGAGTGCGAGGGAATGCTTGGTTAAGAATCAAACGCCCGCCTGAAGTGATGGATTGCGCGCCATCGCTGATGACATTTTGTGCGAAGTAAAAAGTAAAGAGCCCAATCAAGATGTGAGCAAGAGTTGTGAATCCACTTGCTTTATCGGATCCTCCGCGAAGTACTGTGACCAGGAGGAAGTAGACGAAAGCGAGAAGGAGAGGGTTGAGGACAAGCCAGACTTTTCCGAGGTTGCTATCGAGATATTCAGCTTTATCGGCAAATCGTGCGAGCTCTAATGAAAATCGTTTACGTGCCCAAAATTCGCGCATATATCCGCGAACAGGTGGGAGAGATGCACGGTGAGGTTCGAAAACTTGGATGCGAGGAACGAAGCCATCGCGGCCACCGTTTCCTTTGCTCCCCGCGGAAGCGTTCGATCCTTGTGTGCTCATGGGGCGTAAGTCTGCCACCAATGCGTGTGAATTACACAGTTTGGCCTTCTCGTCGAGTGAATAATGTCAGAAGTAGCGAGTATTCGCGCCATGTGGCTACACCGTTCATCCCAACAAAACCACCCCAATCACTGTAGCTACAGAGAAAGTAGAGAAATGAATATCTCCAAACCCATGACAGATAGATCTCCATCAGCACCATCCATTTTGATGCGTCGCACATCTGTCGCATTGACAGTTGTTGCGCTCGCTCTAGGAAGCGCATCAATCGATGGAGCGCTCGCAGCTGATGCAACGCCTCCAATGGACTTAGCAACAGTTGCTACTGCTCCATTAACAGCCATGGTCACTCCTCCTGTTGATGCATCGAGTGCATCTGCCAATAAAAGCGCAGTGAAGGCGGTAAAGAACGCGAGCAAGAAAAGTGCAGTTAAGAAAACCGCTTCCAAGAAAACCCGTACCACGCGCTCTGGAAATCGTGCGACGCGCGTTAATGCGAGAACGAAAGGTGCGGTTACAAAGACAGCACTTGCGAAGGTGGCAAAAACTGCTGGTACAACTCAGTCGAGAGTTGTGAAGAAAGCATCCGCTAAGAAAACAGGTGTTGCAAAGAAAGTCGCGACAAAGAAAGCAGCAACTGTAAAAAAGGTGGCCGCTAAGAAAGCAGCTGTCAAAAGTGCGACAGCCGCTAAAGTCAAAAGCACCAAAGCATCCGTTAAGAAGGGCGCTGCAACTGCAAAGAAGGTTGCGCGAAAGGTAACTCGTTCGGTTGCTAAGCCTCGTATGCGTTTACGTTTGCGTGCCTAAGGTCAGAACTAAAGGTTCAGAACTTAAGGTTCAGAAATAGAAAGAGCACGGATTTAATCCGCGTACTCCCTTGCGCCGGACTGGGCAGGGGAGTACCTTTTTAAGCAACGAGATGGGAGTTCTCATGCAGATCGTTTTTCATTCTAGACATGCAAACCTCGCTGAAGATTTTCGCGGAATCGCAAAAGAAAAGTTAGAAAGCCTTTTACGGTTCGGGATAAAACTGGATGAATTTAAAGTCGAAATAAAACATGAAGCCAATCCTCACCACGGAAAGTCCTCGCACTCCGTTGTGCTCACAACCCATGGAAGCGGCCCATTCCTGCGTGCCGACGGCGAAGGTTTCAACGATCTTGCTGCTTTCGATAAAGCTGTCGCAGCGATTGAACTTCAGATTCGCAAGATTCATGAGAAAGAGAAGGATTACGCTCGCGAGACTCTTCGCGAAAAAATCGTGAACGAGTAAGCAAAAGCTTGCGCGTGGCGGTAGGACGTAAGCCAACTCATACCCTTTTCACCGTACTAACTCTCTTGTTGCAGGCGTATTGTTAACGATGTGATGCAGAAGATTACGAGCGGATTAGCTGAAGGTTGGTGGATGTTTTTCCATACCTTTTGGGCTCTCGTTTTAGGATTTACTCTCTCTGGAATCGTTCAAGCCTTTGTCACTCGCAAATCCATGGAATCAACCCTCGGCAAACACGATGCTCGTTCAATCGGTAAAGCCTCTTTCTTTGGAATGGTTTCTTCATCGTGTTCGTACGCAGCTTCGGCTTTAGGTAGATCCATATTTCTCAAAGGTGCTGACTTCACCACATCTATGATTTTTATGTTTGCAAGTACAAATCTTGTTGTCGAACTTGGAATCGTTTTATGGCTGATGCTTGGATGGCAATTTGCCGTTGCAGAATTTATTGGCGGGGCGATAATGATTCTCTTGCTCGCGCTCACGCTTCCTAAGATTATTTCGCAGAAAATGTCGGACAAAGTTCGCAACGATCAGCTCATTAAAGATGGAAAGAATCCAGCATTTATGGCGCCACCAAGTGGGATGGTTTCACTGTCGATGGCAGGTGAAACGTCTCCGGAAGCACCGAAAGAGAAACGAAGTTGGAGCGCAGCAGCGGGATACACCATGGGCGACTTCATTATGTTGCGCAAAGAACTCGTGATCGGTTTTGTGGTGGCCGGGCTTGCCGCGACAGTGGTTCCATTCTCATTCTGGCAATCACTCTTTCTTTCAGATCGAGGATTTCTTTCAGCAGTTGAGAACGCCGTCATCGGTCCATTTCTCGCCTTTATTAGTTTTGTTTGCTCCGTCGGAAACGTTCCACTCGCTGCAGCTCTCTGGCATGCCGGCATTACTTTTGGCGGCGTCATCGCATTTATTTTTGCCGATCTCCTCGCGTTCCCGCTCGTAATGATTTATCGAAAGTATTACGGCAATAAAGTTGCCTTGCGTATGAGCCTTCTGTTTTGGGCGATTATGAGCCTCAGTGGACTGATAACAGAAGGCATCTTCAGCGCGTTTGGTCTTGTTCCGGCACAAATGCACCATGCGATGTCCATGAATCACTTTGGTTGGAATTACACGACTATCTTGAATCTTATTTTCCTAGCAATTTTTGCTGTCGTGTTCTGGCTCTATAAATCTCGAGACACCAGCAACGATAGCGAATTCGCCCAAGATCCCATTTGTGGGATGCAAGTTCGCAAAGATGATGCGCCTGCAACGGCAGAGGTGAATGGGGTTATGTATTACTTCTGTATGGAAGGCTGCAAAGAGAGCTTTCTTAAACAAAAATCTTAGGGACAGCTAAATCCAAATTCTCTCTGAACGTTCGCAGGAACAATTCCGCATCCGACAGTTGCAGTTCCGTAGTCAATTACTTTCCAGGCACCGGATTCTGCGCTGGCCCATCCGTAAGCTGGATCGGTTACAGGAAGATAAGGGATGCTTTCAAAGATTATGTATTTAGAATTTGCGGTGGAATATCGCACATGTGCAACTGCAGCAAAATAATCTCCGACATTTGCTTTTGCGAGAAATTGGCGACGAATATCTTGAATCACTGAACTTGGAACATTACGTCCGCCGGTATATCGGGAAGTACTTTCAGGGAAAGTTTCGGGCATCTGACCGATGAGCGCCCACGGCACATAGACTTCGACAAGTTGATCGCTAGCGGCATTTGGCCAAGCAAGATGCCAGCCAGCTTCCGTAGAGTTTCCAATCGGCAACTTTCCAGAAATTTGTTGCTTGACTGAAGCGTTATTCCAATTTACTAACTTTGGATATTTCGCTTCAAATGTTTGAGTAAGTTGAGCGATTCCCTTTTTCAACACATCATCCGCGGGGCGTTGAGTACCGTTTTGTGGGCCACAACCGCTCAGCAGTAGAAGAGCCGCGACGACCATCAAGCCTTGTGCGCTGCGGCGAGGTGAACCTAGCTTCTTCGAGATTAATCCCATGGAGCGAGCCTACTCAGAAAGGGTCCGGTAAAACCCGATAGCTCGACATGTGGATTGATGCTGCAATCGGTAATGGGAATTTCATACTGAAGTGATGCACGTAGGGGAAGTGCACAGAATCAAAGATCCTCTTCACCTTCGAAATGAAACACAGGGTTATCTGCCCTAGTGAGACCAGCGACAACAGATCAGCACCGGGAGTTCGGCCAACTCGCTCCTTTAATGAGCAATCCGCACATTGAGGAAATTTGGCTCAACTCACCTAATCGAATCTTTGTCGCAAAATCTGGCAACAGCGAACTGACAAATATTGTGATGACGAGCTCAGAAGTCCATGAATTGGTTGAGCGACTCTTGATGTGGGGAGGGCGACGGCTCGACCTTTCACATCCATTCGTTGATGCCAGATTGCCTGACGGAAGTCGATTGCATGTGGCGATTCCTGAAGTCACCGCAGTTCACTGGGCAGTAAATATTCGTAAACATCTCATCCGTGGAAAATCGCTCGATGATCTTGCGCAGCTCGAGGTAATGACACAGGAAATCGCTTCCTTCCTAACGCGAGCAGTTGAAGCAGGACTCAACATCATGGTGAGCGGATCAACACAAGCAGGAAAAACAACTCTCCTCAATGCGTTGGTCAGTGCAGTGCCGTTTCATAACCGAGTGATCACGATTGAAGAAGTTTTCGAATTGAAACCCCGTTTACCTGATTGCGTCGCTTTGCAAACTAAACCTGCAAATGTGCAAGGCGAAGGTGAAATTCCGCTGCGTCGTCTCATTAAAGAATCGCTACGAATGCGACCAACGCAGATTGTTGTGGGCGAGATTCGTGAGGCAGAGTCACTCGATCTGCTTATTGCCCTCAACTCAGGCATTCCCGGCATGGCCACCATTCATGCAAATTCGGCACGTGATGCAATCGCAAAACTGCAAACTCTTCCATTACTTGCCGGTGAAAATATCTCACACGATTTCATCGCCCCTATTGTTGCTAACGCCATCGATCTCATTGTTCACACAACTATTTTGCGAGATTCTGGAATTCGCAAGATCACTGAAATTGGCTTTGTAACGGGAAGAGTTGAGGGAAATCGAGCGGAAATCGAACCTCTCTTCACTTTTCGAAGCGGTGGCCTCGTATCTAATGAGAACTCTCAGAAAGCACAGGCGTCACACAAATCTGAACTGGGTAGGTACGAAACCGGCTTAGGTGATCCCGAAAGAATTTTCGCAAGGCGGCGCCTATGAGCATGAAGTTGCGCGAGAAAGACTTATTGCAGGCAACTTTTTTCTTCTGTATTGGATTTTTTGTTGCAAGAACCATTATCGGCTCTTCGTTATTGGCACTGCCATTTGCAGGCGCTACTTCTTATCTTCCTTTCTATTTCACGGCGCGAAAGATTGAAAAAGAAAAAGCTGCGCTAGCTTTGTTATGGCCAGAACTTATCGACCATCTCATCAGTGGGCTTCGTTCAGGTTTATCGCTTGCTCAAACCTTGATTCATTTTGGACACCGTGGTCCTGAAGAGTCTCGCCATATCTTTCTCGAGTGCGAGAAAATTCTTCGCAACCACGGAGATTTCTTGCAAGTTTTTCACACCATCAAAGAGAGCTTCCGTGATCCACTTGCCGATCAAGTTTGTGAAGTTCTTGATTTCGCTCGCGCTTCAGGAAGCAGAGACATCACAACAACTTTGAGAACTCTGGGAGATCACATCCGTGGAGATATCGCTATTCGTTCTGAAATCCGTGCAAAGCACGGCTGGATCAAGAATTCAGCAATTATTGCGACGCTTGCACCTTGGATTCTCCTTTTGATTCTTTCTGCGCAACCGAGCACAGTCCGCGCATTTTCCACCGGGACGGGAATATTCGTACTCGTGCTCGGCACCATTATGAGCATCACTGCATTTCTCTGGATGGGGCGCGTCGGAAAAATTGAGGAAGTTCCGCGTATTTTCGTTAGAGATGCTAGAAAGCGATGATTCTCGCACTCAGTCTTCTCTTCGTCCTTCCGTTACTCCTGATCGGTGTTGTGTTGCTTGCCGATGATTTGCGAGAAGAAATCATCTCCATCTATTCAGGGGAGAAGTTGAAACGACGCAAGAAAGCTGAACTCCATCAATTGGAATTGGAATTCCCCAGCGTCGTGGAACTTTTTGCGATTCTGGTATCTGCAGGACAAAGTCCGTCGGCGGCGCTACTGAGAATTAGTGAAGTGAGCTCAGGCGAATTCGCGCGGTTGCTCCACGAGTGTGTGCATGAAATGCGACATGGCGCGCCATTATCTGTTGCACTCGAGCTGATCAACGATGTTGTGAAGTCACCTTCCATTCGACGATTCAACGATTCGATTCTTATCGCAATGGAGCGAGGTACGCCGTTGACCGATGTACTGATGCGACAAGTGGAGGAGGTGCGACAAGCACAGCGAAGTCAGATGCTTGAGCGAGCAGGGAAAGCCGAGATTGCATTGATGATTCCCGTCGTCTTTTTGATTCTGCCGGTCTCAGTGCTCTTTGCCCTGTGGCCTTCTTACTTTGCGTTAGGACAGAACATGGGTTTCTAACTTTTTCGCGCTTTTGTGAATAGCCAGATATCCACAGAACCATTGAGGGGTGGTTCTGTGGAGAGATTTCCGAGGAAAGATTCGTGGAGTGCAACAGATATTCCGGCGTAGTAATGAATGAATTTTCACTAGATAAGAAGATATTTTTTTGGACCACAAACGAGTAAATAAATAGAAAGAGGGAAGAAATGCGTTTTCGTAGAAGTCACTACAGTCCAGAGGAACAAGTTGAATACGATCGCCTCATCGCATCGATGAAAGCACACATTCGTAAATCTTTCACACTCAAGCAGCTCATCAATCCCGGATGGAAACAATGGGCGCTACGAATTGCCTGCTTTGTGATCATTAACTTCCGTCATGGTCTTCACCGTCTTCGTTCGCACGTTGTCGATGAACGCGGTGATGTGCCAGGTTGGGTATTGGTTGTACTCATGACAACGGGGCTTGTTACCGCAATTTGGACGCTTGCAGCTCCACGTATTCAATCAATACTGCGAACATCTCTCGATTCTATGAACAACATCCGCTGATCGGAGCTCACTGTGACTGAAAGCGTCATGATGATGATTCCGTTGCTCATCACCTTTCTTAGCGTCCTGCAAATATCAACAGGCGTAATGTCGAGAACAGTTTCAACGAATGTTGTACAAGGAAGCGTTGCAGGTACGGCAATTAATGGAAGCGATGTAGTACATGTAGACAATCAAAGCGGTGGTAATTCCAAGCCAAGTAATGCCACAAATCAAGTAATTGAACTGCCGGGTGGAGGTTCTTTCACAATCGGCACCCAACAGATTCACATTCCATCCATCACACCGCTCCTTCCCGGCGGTGACAACTATGAAGCTACGGGGCTCGCGATTACTGAATAGATTGCCAATCGCGCATGCATTGAGAGAAGAGCGTGGAAGCGCTGTCATCGAGTTTGTGGTTCTTACGCTCCCACTCTTCGTGCCGTTTGCGCTCTATCTCAGCGTTATCAATTCACAATCTCAAATCTCTTTCGATGCACATAACCTTGCAAGACAGATAGCCCGCGCTTACATTTCAAGCCCAAGCGAAGAATTAACAGCACCTCGAGTGGACGTTGTCTCACAAGCTTTCCAACAGAGAGTCCTCCGCCCACACGGAATTTCATCGATTCCAAATATCTCCATCCGATGTTCAGCCTCTCCATGCCTTACTCCTGGAGCAAGCGTCCAAGTAACTGTGTCGCTTCAAGAAAACTCCGCGCAACTTTCGGGCTATCTTCGCTTTCTCAATACCTCTTCGAACCAGGTGACGGCAACTGACACCCAAGTGGTTGATAAATGGCGCAACACATGAGGATGCGAGAGAAAATTGTTGACGAGCGAGGATCTCTCTCAATTTTGTCGACCTCACTCTTCTTTCTGCTTGTTCTCTCATCGTTTGTCATCATGAATACTTCATCGGGATTTCTGGCAAAGCGCGAACTCATTCAGACGGGTGAAGCGCTACTTTCGAAAGCTGTGCAAAACCTTGATGCTGCAACGTATTACTCCAATGGTTCCAATGGATCCAATGGTTCCAATGGTTCCAATGGTTCCAATGGTTCCAATGGTTCCAATGGTTCCAATGGTTCCAATGGTTCCAATGGTTCCATTGGTTCTAATTTCAATGGGTCAAGTAGCGCGTACAGCGGTTCGAACTACAACCAACCGGCATATTTTGGTCAAATGTATGGCATGACGAATCAATCTCAACAATCGTCGCTACCTATTGATTGCAACACTGCTTATTCTCAATTTTCTCAATCAATATTGCGCGCACAACTTCGCGATCAACCTATATGGATAAGCGCATGGAATTGTGATGGGTGGAGAGTCTCTGTGACGCTGACTTCACGAATCAAGCAATTGCTCGTTCTCCCTATTATTGGCTCACAAAGTCCAGTGGATATAAGTGCCGAGATTGCAGCGACAAATAGGCTTCAGTGAGGTGAGTCAGTTATTCTTCACCCATGGCAGCGCGTGAATGGGAATTAGAAGTCGAGGAACTCGACGGCGTTCTCAAAAGTATCGAAGCTGTCCTCAACCTTCCGAAACTCGAGAAGGAATCGGCCGAACTTGAAGCTGAAGCGAGCGCGCCAAATCTTTGGGACGATCCTGAGAAAGCTCAAGTCATCACGAGCAAGCTCTCACGAGTCCAATCCACACTCAATCGTGCAAAGACCATCCGTCGCCACCTTGAAGAGGTTCCTCTTCTTTATGAGTTAGCGATGGAAGAGAAGGATGCATCGGCGATTGCTGATGCTGGCAATGAGCTCGATACGATTGCAAAAACGATTCGCGAGCTAGAAGTTCAGACACTCCTCAACGGTGAATACGATGATCGCGATGCGTTGGTCACGATTCGCTCTGAAGCCGGGGGAGTTGAAGCAGCGGACTGGGCGCAAATGGTTCAGCGCATGTATCTTCGTTATTGCGAGCGCAAAGGTTACAAAGTTGATGTTCTTGAAACCTCATATGCCGAAGAAGCAGGAATTAAATCATCAACATTTCGCGTGAGTGCGCCTTATGCATATGGCAACCTCTCGGTGGAGCAAGGCACCCATCGCTTAGTTCGTATTTCACCATTCGATTCACAATCTCGTCGCCATACATCTTTCTGCGGAGTTGAAGTTGTTCCGGTTGTTGCGGTGAGCGATCACGTTGAGATTGATGAAAAAGATATTCGCGTCGATGTTTACCGCTCATCTGGCCCTGGAGGTCAAGGCGTGAACACAACCGACTCTGCTGTGCGCATTACTCACATGGCTACAGGCATTGTGGTTTCTTGTCAGAACGAACGCTCGCAGATTCAGAACAAAGCAACTGCGATGGCTGTGTTGCAATCCAAACTTCTAGAACGCCGCCGCCAAGAAGAACGTGCACGACTTGATGCCCTCAAAGGTGATTCAACAGGATCGTGGGGCAATCAAATGCGCTCGTATGTGCTTGCTCCGTATCAAATGGTGAAAGATCTTCGTACCGATTATGAAGTTGGAAATCCATCTGCTGTTCTGGATGGCGATATCGACGGATTCATCGAAGCTGCGATTAAGTGGCGCAAGAGCGCGTAACCACCAAATTTCTCAATTTCACGCGTAACTTTCTTTTTCTCACAGCCATTTCAGCGCGTATTTCCCGACTCTAAGCGCCCTCGCTCCTTAAACTTTGGGCTATATCGAGAGAGCTGCAAGCTGTCCACATTTCGGGCACTTTTTAGTTTTCACGTCTGAACTGTTTGATGTGTCGAAGGAGTAGATGTGATTCGTTTTGAGAACGTCACCAAGTTATATCCAAAGCAGGAGAAACCTGCCCTGGATAAGGTGAGTTTAGATATCGAAAAAGGCGAATTCGTTTTCCTTGTGGGTCTTTCAGGTTCGGGTAAATCTACTTTCTTGCGCCTCTGCCTTCGCGAAGAGATGCCAACATCTGGCACCATCATCGTTGCGGGTAAAGACCTCAACGAATTGGCAGCGCACAAAATTCCAGAACTTCGTCGCCAAGTAGGAACAGTTTTCCAAGATTTCCGTTTGCTTCCAAATAAAACGGTTGCTGAAAACGTAGCTTTCACCCTTCACGTACTTGGCTACTCGCAAAAAGAGATCGACCGCGAAGTTCCAGAGGTATTGGAGCTTGTTGGTTTGGAAGAGAAAGCCGATCGCAAGCCATCTGAACTTTCAGGCGGTGAGCAACAACGCGTTGCGATTGCCCGCGCTTATGTTTCTCGTCCGATGATTTTGATTGCCGATGAACCAACAGGAAACCTTGATCCTGCAACATCAGTAGGAATCATGAAACTTCTCGACAGAATCAACCGCGAAGGCACCACTGTTGTGATGGCGACACACGATTCAGGAATTGTTGATCAGATGCGTAAGCGCGTGATCGAGCTCGATGGCGGACATGTTGTTCGAGATCAAGTTCGTGGCGTTTATGGATACACGGGATAAGGACGGAAAAAGAAGATGCGCGCAGCATTCGTAGCCAGTGAAGTAAAGATTGGCATTCGCCGTAACCTCACCATGACTTTTGCGGTGATGATCACCGTTGCAATCTCGCTGACTCTTCTTGGCATCGGCTTACTTGCTAACTCACAAGTGCGCGTGATGAAAGATTATTGGTATGACAAAATCGAAGTTTCCGTTTTCCTCTGCGGATCTCTCTCCGAATCTCCTTCATGTGCAGGTGGTCCAATTAACGCTGCACAACGCCTTGCAATTCAAGATGATTTGAAAGCTCTTCCTGTTGTTCAAACTGTTTATTACGAGTCACAAGCTCAGGCATATACACATTTCCAAGAGCGCTTTAAGAACTCTGCAATCGCTCAAAATGTAACGCCAGATCAACTTCCAGAATCTTTCCGCGTGAAATTGAAAGATCCAACAAAATTCAACGTGATTCAATCTGCATTCTCTGGTCGTCCAGGTGTAGATACCGTTCAAGATCAACGCGCAATCCTCGATAAGTTCTTCAAGCTCCTCGGGGTTCTTCGCGATGGCGCGCTTGCTATCGGCGTTGCATCAATTTTGACTGCAATGCTCTTGATTTCAAACACCCTGCGCATCGCTGCATTTAACCGCCGCCGCGAAACGGGCGTTATGAAACTCGTTGGTGCAACATCTTTCTCGATTCAATTGCCATTCCTTCTTGAAGGTGTCTTCTCGGCGTTGGTTGGCTGGCTCTTTTCAACGGGGTTGTTGTCACTCTTTAAGTTGTTGATCTCATCCAAGGTTGCGCCACTCTTGAGCTTCACGCGATTCTTCACATGGGGAGATGTCTGGGTTGCATCAAGCGAACTCTTGCTCACCGGACTCGTGATCTCCACAATCGCATCGCTGCTCACACTTCGCAAATATCTCAAGGTCTGACGCTTAGCTCGTAAGACACCGCTTCACATTGCGATTACACGTCTCTCTGCTCTAGCCGCTGCACTGACGTGCGCGTCTCGCGCGGAGGGCCGCGCGGCGAGAAGTTCGCCTTAATAATCGCAATTGCTTGCGGTTGTGCCTACCGCTTCACATTGCGATTACACGTCTCTCTGCTCTAGCCGCTGCACTGACGTGCGCGTCTCGCGCCGAGGGCCGCGCGGCGAGAAGTTCGCCTTAATAATCGCAATTGCTTGCGGTTGTGCCTACCGCTTCGCATCGCGATTACACGTCTCTCTGCTCTAGCCGCTGCACCTGCCGCATCCAACCTCTGTTTACGCTCAATTCGTTAATCTGGTTGGTAGGGGCAACAAATTGCGGGAGAATGTGTCTATATATGGGGGAGTAATTCCCTTTTATTGGGAATGGAGGTGACGAGATGGTGAAAGAAACGGGCAAGAAAATGATTGCGCAGAATAAGGCTGCTCGTCATGACTATTTCATTGAAGATGTTTATGAATGTGGGCTTGTTCTTTCTGGCACAGAGGTGAAATCACTTCGTGCTGGTCGGGCTTCTCTCATTGATGGTTTTGCAACGATCGATGATGGTGAAGCGTGGCTGGAAGGAATTCACATTCCTGAATACAACGAGGGAAGTTGGACCAACCACACTCCTCGACGTAAGCGAAAGCTCTTGATGCATCGTCGCGAAATCGACAAGCTTCACTCAATTATCAAACAAGGTGGACTCACACTTGTTCCGTTGTCGTTGTATTTTGTAGATGGACGAGCAAAAGTTGAGATTGCTCTTGCTAAAGGAAAGAAGGCGCATGACAAGCGTCAAACTCTTCTTGAGAAGCAAGCCAATCGAGATATCGCGCGCAATTACTCGCGCCGCAATACCGGCAAAGATTCCTAATCCTTATCCCGTTATCCCGTTATCCCGTTATCCCGTTATCCCGTGGTCCCGTGGTCCCCGTGTACGTCGTTGCCTGCATATGCGGCCGACTCGGCAAACCTCTCGAGGTGAATCTCGGCATAATGAAACCCGATAGAATTGGGAAGATTCGCAGGAATGAAAACTACATATAGATGCGTTATATAAATGCTTACTCAGCACCCATTTTTCTAACGAGCAATCGTTAACAACCTTGGGGGTGATCGGTTTCGACTTTAGTTGTTGGGACAGAGGAAGCGGGCCGAGGAAGCTTGGATGATCTCGTTAACCACACAAACCAAGCAAAACTATAACTGCAGATAAAACTACAGTTGATTT